>CAVPEE010000042.1:0-51709 GCA_963702825.1 uncultured Alphaproteobacteria bacterium | reverse complement strand
GCAGACATTGGCCCTTGCGCCGATCAGAACTCAGCGGCGACTCCTGTTCGTGAGCCTTGGGAGGAACCAAAGACTTGAGGTGCTATTCCGACCACGTGCGACTTCAATGGGCGCGGCGTGACGTTTCTGGTAGTGGGCGATGTAACTCTCAAGTGCGGAATGAAATACCTCTTCGCGGCTTCGCTTCACCTCAAGCGTCCTTGGGGTTGCCGTCTCGGTCGGCGTCCAGTCAGTTGAGATGGCGGACATTGGTCTTGCTCCCGTCTTAAGCGCAGGAGGAAGACATTGTCGATCCGGTCGCGAATGTCCTTAAGAAGACCCGATTAGTTCCGAAAAGATACAAAAAGTTCTAAAGTTGCGTCATGCGGGCGCGGCGCTTTGCTTTTGGTCCCTTCGTCCTCGACGCCGAGGCCGGCGCGCTATTGCGCAAGGGAGAGCCCGTCCCTCTAGGCTACCGCGCCATGCTTCTCTTGACCGCTTTCCTCGACCGCCCGGGCGAGGTGCTGACCAAGTCCGACCTCATCGACGCGGCGTGGCAGGGCGCCGCCGTGGAGGAAGGCAATCTCTCGGTTCAGATCGCAGCGCTGAGGAAGCTGCTCGGACAGTCGCCCGGAGGGCGGCGAATGGATCACGACCGTCCCGCGAGTTGGTTACCGCTTCGCTCGAACGCTGCATCCCGAGGAAGGCGACGCTGCGCCCGGCGAGGAGGATGGCGCTCATCCACGGAGGCCCAGCATCGCGGTGATGCCTTTCGCCAATGTCAGCGGCGAACGCGAGCAGGACTATTTCGCCGACGGCATCACCGAGGACATCATCACGGCGCTCGGGCAGTTTCCGTTGGTTCTTCGTCATCGCTCGAAATTCGAGCTTCGCGTACAAGAACAGCCCCATCGACCCAAAGCAGATCGCGGGTGAGTTGGGCGTGCGCTACTTGCTGGAAGGAAGCGTTCGCAAGTCCGGGGAGAGCGTCCGCATCTCGGCGCGATTGGTCGACGCCGCTACGAGCGCGCAAATCTGGGCCGAGCGCTACGATCTTGCGGTTGCGGAAGTCTTCGCAATTCAGGACGAGATCGCCGAACGGGTCGCGGGCGCGATAGAGCCTGAACTGCTCAAGACAGAATCGAATCGGGCGTCAGCGAGACATACCGGCAACATGACCGCGTGGGACCTGGTCCGGCGTGGAACCTGGCGTTTCCATCAGGTCACGCGGCCAACTCACGTTGAGGCGCGGGGAGCTATTCAGGGAAGCCTGCCGCCTCGATCCGCGCCTTCCCGAAGCGCACATCTGGCGTGCGCGGGTCAACGTCGGATTGGTTGCCTATGGATGGTCCGACGATCCCACGGCGGATCGGCAGGAGGCCCTGGAGGCCGCGCTGCGGGCGATCTACCTGGACGCGAAAAACCCTTACGCCCACTTCGCATTCGCCAACGCATGCAACTTTTCGAACAGGCTGGAGCAGGCGATCCTCGCCGCCGAAAGGGCAATCGAACTCAGCCCCAGCTTTGCGCTGGGCCACTTCTCACTCGGAATCGCGCATCTCTTCAGCGGGCGGGCTTCCGAGGCGATCGCGCCCTTTCGGCGAGGACTGAGACTGAGTCCATACGATCCGCAGAACCCTGTCTGGTCGAATTTCCTGGCCGTGGCGCAGTTCTTTGCAGGCGATCCGGAAAGCGCCCTGCTGACTTCGGCCCACGCGCTGGGGACCCGACCGGACTGGCGGCCGATCGTCGAGACCGTCGCCTGCTGCTATGCGGCGACCGGTAAGTGGGACGAGGCCCGTCGGTGCGTCCGGCAGATGACGGTGCTGCCAGCACTGCCATATGCTGCCCTTGCACCGCTCCGGGAGAGAAACCCGCATTGGCGGGATAAAGTCGATGACCTTCTGCGAAAGGCAGGGTGGACCGAGGAACCGGCCGCAGTCTCTAACCGGCGATGACCACTTCGGGCCAACCTGTTCAACCGCCCGCTGCGACGAGCGGAAAGGGTCGATTTGGGCCGGTTCGCTGCGGTGCCGCCGAATGACCGCTATTTGCGCTGGGCGGACGTTCACCTAACGGCGCAACTCCACCTGAGCAGCCGAGGGGCTTTGGACCTTCGAACGAGCCGCTTTCGGATTGAGACGGCGGGGAGCGGCTTGGACGGCAAATCATTGCAGAAAATCAGAAACTAGGGTAAGCTCGCCCCATGAACAATCCTGCGCTTCCGCATGGCCTCGACCGCAGGCTCCCGTCCGGGCGCCTCTCAACGCGAGGGCAGGGGCGCGAAAAATATTTTCCGCGCTTTTGCCCCGTAACCCATTGAAAAGGCTCGATTCGGACGAGAGAATCCAAGGAAATCCAAGGAAATCCAACACCCAAAAGCGGGGGTTTTCGCAGGGAAACGGCCACGCGCCAAGAAAATCCAAACGAAGCCGCCTGACCAACGGGCGGGCCGCAGCCGAGACGGAGCCAAACCGACTCCGTCCTAAGGCAAAGCGCCTAGAAGGGGATCACCGCCAGGGATGGGCGGCGGCCGACTTCTTTTCATGCGCTTCGATCGCCGACGCCTCGACCAGGGTGAGGCCGATGTCGTCGAGCCCTTCGATGAGGCACTGCTTGCGGAAGGGATCGATCTCGAACTTGACGACCCCGCCGTCGGGACCGCGGATCTCCTGCGCCGGCAGATCGACGGTCAGCGTCGCGTTCGCGCCGCGCTCGGCGTCGTCCTGGAGCTTGGCGAGATCTTCGGCCGAGACCCTGATCGGCAGGACGCCGTTCTTGAAGCAATTGTTGTAGAAAATGTCGGCGAAGTCGGTCGCGATGACGCAGCGGACGCCGAAGTCGAGCAGCGCCCAGGGCGCATGCTCACGTGACGAGCCGCAGCCGAAATTGTCGCCCGCGACGATGATTGTCGCCTTTCGGTAAGCCGGCTTGTTGAGGACGAAGTCGGGATTCTCGGAGCCATCCTCGCGATAGCGCATCTCCGAGAACAGGCCTTTGCCAAGACCGGTGCGCTTGATCGTCTTGAGGTATTGCTTCGGGATGATCATGTCGGTGTCGATATTGTCGATCGGCATCGGCGCCGCGACCCCGGTCAATGTCGTAAACTTGTCCATGCGTTCGAGCTTTCTACTTATCCGCGCTTTCGGCGAGGCGTCACTGTGTCGGCGTCCGCTGGGAGCGATGCGTTCCGGGGCCAAGCGCCAACCGCCGTCCTTAAGCGCTGTGCTGTGGGTTGAGGACTTCGTCTCCGTGGGTCTATCAAGCTGCGTCTCGTCGGACAACGGCGTCCGAACTTACAGATACTTCTCCAGGTCCTTGGCTGCGTCCTCAGGCGAGCGCTCGACATTGAAGGCTTCGACGAAGGCGCCGTTCTTGTCCATCAGATAGACGATCGAACTGTGGTCCATCGAATAGTCGCCGTCGGGCTGCTTTTGACCCTTGCGGGCGAAGACCCGAAAGGTCTTCTCCGTTGCTTCCACCGCCTGCGGGCTGCCGGAAAGGCCGATCACGGCCGGGTTGAAGCTGCTGACATAGTCCTGCATCACCTTTGGCGTGTCGCGCTCCGGATCGACGGTGATGAACAGCGTCGGAATCGCCTTGTCGCCCATCTTGCTTAAGATGTCGGAGATGCGCGCAAGCTCGGTCGGACAGACGTCGGGGCAGTGGGTGTAGCCGAAATAGACCAGGAACGGCCGTCCCTGCAGCGTCTGATCGCTGACCGTCTTGCCGGCCCCGTCCTCGAGCGCGAAGGCTCCGCCGATCAGCGCCCCCCGTGGCCTTTCTGACGGGCTCGTCAGCATGAACGCCGCAAAGCCAACCAATGCGACGGCCACGAGAGTCGCGACAATGCGGATCGCAAACGCGCGCGATCGCGGCGCATTGTTGGCTTCAGCTTCCGGCATCGGACCTCCATTCGGAGCGGGGCTCCTAAAGGCGAAATTGGGCGATCTCCAGACGGAGGGCCAACCCGATAGGAACCTGCTATTGACCTGGCTTGAACAGGGCGCCACGACGAGCGCCTGGATAGGGCGTCATGGTCCTCCGTCAACTCGAATATCTCGTGGCGCTCGCGCGAGAAAAGCACTTTGGCCGCGCCGCCGACGCCTGCCACGTGTCGCAGCCGACCCTTTCGGCCGCCATCCGCCTGCTCGAAGACGATCTCGGGGCGCCGATCGTCGAACGCGGGCACCGATATGTGGGCCTGACGCCGCAGGGGCAAGTCGCCCTGGAACACGCCCACCGGATCCTCGCCGAGGTGGAAAATCTTCGGCGCGGGCTTGAGGAGATCGACAAGGGCCTGACCGGCCGGCTTCGGATCGGCGTCATCCCGACCGCGCTGCCGCTTGTTTCCCAGCTGACCGGTCCCTTTTACGCGCGCTTTCCCGGCGTGACCGTCGCCGTCATTTCCATGAACAGCCAGGAGATCGATCGCGGGATCGAAGAGTTCGAACTCGACGTCGGCCTCACCTATCTCGACGCCGAACCGATGGCGCACGTTAAGACCAAACCGGTCTGCGTCGAGGAATATTTCTTTCTGACGCCGGCGAGCGGCCCGCTCGCCGGCCGGACGCAAGTGACCTGGCGGGAGGCGGCGAATACGCCGTTGTGCCTGCTGACGCCCGACATGCAGAATCGGCGGATCATCGACGGCGTCTTTCGCTCGGTTGGGGCGAAGCCCGTCGCGGCGGTGGAGACCAACTCGATCTTCAATCTCGTTTCGCACGTGAGCGCGGGCCAGTGGTCGGCGATCGTGCCGCGCCAGCTCTTGCGCTTTTTCGGCGTTCCGGAGGGCACAAGAGCGATCGAACTGGTCGAGCCGATCGCGCAACGCACCATCGGACTCGTGATGAGCGATCGCGAGCCGCCCTCGCCGCTCGCCCGCAACCTGTTCGCGATGCAATTGCCCGATGATATCGCGGCGCTGATCCAGCCTCCAAGCCGACCCGGCGAGAACCTAGGAAACGCCGATCGATAGGATTTTCCTATCGCTCATTCAAAACGTTCAATTTGAACCTAAACCCCCCGAAGCGCATTTCTAAGGTGATCCGGGAGGATATCGTGTCTGGCCGAGCGGCCTTTGATCTGGATTTGGCGCAAGCGTTGATCGACCGGAAGCGCGACACGCCAGGCGCCACGCTGCCAATCCTGCACGATCTGCAGGAGCAATTTGGCTACATCGATGATCGCGTCATTCCCCTCGTCGCCGACGCTTTGAACATCTCGCGCGCCGAAACGCTTGGCGTGATCAGCTTTTATCACGACTTTCACCGCTCGCCGGTTGACGGCCGGGTCTTGAAGCTTTGTCGCGCCGAATCCTGTCAGTCGATGGGCTGCGAGGACCTCGTCTCGCACCTTGAACTCCGTCACGGGATCAAGGCCGACGACGAGGACAAATATTCCGGCCTCCACGTCGAAACGGTTTACTGCCTCGGCAATTGCGCCCTTTCCCCCGCCGCCTTGCTTGACGGGGCGCCGATCGGCCGCCTGGACCGCGATCGGATCGACGCGATCGTCGCGGCGGCGCAGGGCAAAACCCAATGAGCGTCCGCGTCTTCATATCCGCGGATTCTTCGGCGCTCTCCGTCGGCGCGGACCTTGTTGCAGACGCAATTCGCGACGAGGCGCGCCGCCGCGGCCTCGAGGTTGAGATTGTCCGCCCCGGATCGCGCGGTCTTTTTTGGCTCGAACCGCTCGTCGAGGTGGAAACCGCAGCCGGCCGCCTCGGCTACGGGCCGATTGCTCCGGGCGAGACCGCTCAACTGTTCGAGGCGGAGTTTTTGAGCGGCGGGGCTCATCCAAAAGCGCTGGGCCGCGTTGACGACATCCCCTACCTCGCAAAACAGCAGCGCCTCATCTTCGCGCGCTGCGGCCTGACCGACCCGCTGTCGCTCGACGATTATCGCCGCCACGGCGGACTTCGGGGCTTGGAGCGCGCGTTGGCGCTGGGGCCCAAGGCGACGATCGAGGAGGTTTTGGCCTCCGGCTTGCGCGGGCGGGGCGGGGCAGGCTTTCCGACCGGCATCAAATGGCGCACGACCGCTGGCGTCGACGCCGATCAAAAATACGTCGTCTGCAACGCCGACGAGGGCGACAGCGGCACGTTCGCCGACCGGATGCTGATGGAGGGCGATCCTTTCCTCCTCATCGAAGGCATGGCGATCGCAGGCGTCTCCGTCGGCGCGACCCAAGGCTATGTCTATATCCGCTCCGAATATCCGCATGCCTTCGCGACGTTTCAGCGGGCGATCGAGCGGGCGCGCGCAGGCGGGCTGCTCGGTCCGAGCGTGCTTGGCTCCGGCCACGCGTTCGATCTCGAGGCGCGGCTCGGCGCCGGCGCCTATATCTGCGGCGAAGAGACGTCGCTCTTGGAAAGCCTGGAGGGAAAGCGTGGGCAAATCCGCGTTAAGCCGCCGCTGCCCGCGATTTCAGGCCTGTTCGGCAAGCCGACGGTCATCAACAATGTGCTGAGCTTCGCCTCCACGCCGTGGATTCTTGAGCACGGCGCGAAGGCCTATGCCGCCTATGGCGTCGGACGGTCGCTCGGCTCGCAGCCGTTCCAGCTTGCCGGCAACATTCGCTACGGCGGGCTCGTCGAACTCGCCTTCGGCGCGACTTTGCGCGATCTCGTCGAAGGCTTTGGCGGCGGCACGCGGACCGGCCGGCCGATCCGTGCGATTCAGGTCGGCGGACCGCTTGGCGCTTATCTTCCAGAGTCGCTCATCGATACGCCGCTCGACTATGAGTTCGATGGCTGCTGCCGGCGGGATGCTGGGCCATGGCGGCGTCGTGGTCTTCGACGACAGCGTCGACATGGCGCGCCAGGCTCGCTTCGCTTTTGCGTTCTGCGCCAAGGAAAGCTGCGGCAAGTGCACGCCCTGCCGGATCGGTTCGACCCGCGGCGTGGAGACCGTCGACAAGATCATCGCTGGCCGCGACCGCCAAAAGAACGTCCAACTGTTGCGCGATCTTTGCGAGGTCATGACGGACGGTTCGCTCTGCGCTCTCGGCGGGCTTGCTCCCATGCCGGTGCTAAGCGCGCTCAATCATTTCAGTGAGGATTTCGCCAAGGCGCCCGCGCGCGTCGCGGCGGAATAGGAGACCAGCCATGGCGCTGTTGCAAGAACTCGACACGGGCACGCCAATTCGCACCGGCGAGGCGACGGTCACGCTGACCATCGACGGGCGCAAGGTGAGCGTGCCTCCGGGGACCTCGGTCATGGCCGCCGCCGCTCTGATCGACAATCCGATCCCGAAACTCTGCGCGACGGACAGTGTCGAGGCCTTCGGGTCGTGCCGTCTCTGCCTGATCGAAATCGAAGGCCGAAAGGGCACGCCCGCCTCCTGCACGACGCCGGCCGAAGCGGGAATGATCGTCCGCACCAAGACGCCTCGCCTGGAGCGCCTGCGCCGGGGCGTGATGGAGCTCTACATTTCCGACCATCCTTTGGACTGCCTGACCTGCAGCGCCAACAATGACTGCGAATTGCAGGCCCAGGCCGGGAATGTGGGCTTGCGCGACGTCCGCTACGGCTATGCCGGCGCAAACCATTTGGAAGCGCCGACTGACGCCTCCAATCCCTATTTCACCTTTGAATCCTCAAAATGCATCGTCTGTTCGCGCTGCGTGCGCGCCTGCGAGGAAGTGCAAGGCACATTCGCGCTGACCATTCTCGGCCGCGGATTTGACTCGAAGGTCGGAACGGGCGGGGTCGATTTCCTGTCCTCCGAATGCGTGTCCTGCGGCGCCTGTGTGCAAGCGTGCCCCACCGCGACGCTCAACGAGAAGCTGGTCATCGAGAAGGGAACGCCGGAGCGCACGGTCGTGACGACGTGCGCCTATTGCGGCGTCGGCTGCTCCTTCAAGGCGGAGCTCAAGGGCGACGAAGTCCTGCGCATGGTCCCCTACAAGGCCGGCAAGGCCAACGAGGGCCATTCCTGCGTCAAGGGCCGGTTCGCCTACGGCTACGCGACCCACAAGGACCGCATTCTCAAGCCGATGATCCGCGAGCGGATCGAAGATCCGTGGCGCGAAGTCTCCTGGGACGACGCGATCTCTTATGCGGCGAACGAATTCAGGCGCATTCAGGCGAAGTATGGCCGGGATTCGGTTGGCGCGATCAGTTCCTCGCGCTGCACCAACGAGGAAGTGTTCCTCGTCCAGAAAATGGTTCGCGCCGGATTCGGCAACAACAACATCGACACGTGCGCGCGTGTTTGCCACTCGCCGACCGGCTTCGGCCTCTCGAAGACCTTCGGCACCTCGGCGGGCACGCAGGATTTCAAGTCCGTGGATAAAACGGATGTCGTGGTCGTCATCGGCGCCAATCCGACCGACGCCCATCCGGTTTTTGGGTCTCGCCTGAAGAAACGCCTGCGCGCCGGCGCGCGTCTCATTGTCATCGATCCCCGCCGCACCGATCTGGTCAAGAGCACGCACATCAAGGCCGACTATCATCTTGCTCTGAAGCCCGGGACCAACGTCGCCGTCCTCAACGCTTTGGCGCATGTCATCGTCACTGAAGGCCTCATAAACGAGGCGTTCGTCCGCGAACGCTGCGACTTCGCCAATTTCGAGTCCTGGGCGCGCTTCGTCGCCGATCCGCGTCATTCGCCCGAGGCGACGGCGGAGGCCAGCGGCATCGATCCGCGCGAGCTGCGCGCGGCTGCGCGTCTCTATGCCACGGGCGGCAACGGCGCGATCTATTACGGGCTTGGCGTCACCGAGCACAGCCAAGGCTCGACGTCCGTGATGGCGATCGCCAACCTCGCGATGGCGACCGGAAACATCGGTCGCGAAGGCGTTGGCGTGAACCCGCTGCGCGGTCAGAACAACGTGCAGGGCTCGTGCGACATGGGCTCCTTCCCGCATGAGTTTTCCGGCTATCGCCACGTGTCGACCGACGCCGTGCGCGAGACATTCGAACGTCTATGGGGCGTGCCGCTCAGCAACGAGCCGGGCCTGCGCATTCCCAACATGATCGACGAGGCGATCGACGGCTCTTTCAAGTGGCTCTATGTTCAAGGCGAGGACATCGCGCAGTCCGACCCCGACACCAAGCACATCACCTCGGGCCTCAGGGCGATGGAATGCGTCGTCGTGCAGGATCTCTTCCTCAACGAGACCGCGCGCTACGCGCACGTGTTCCTCCCCGGCGCATCGTTCCTGGAGAAGGACGGCACGTTCACCAATGCCGAGCGCCGCATCAATCGTGTGCGCAAGGCGATTCCTCCCCTTGCCGGAATGGCCGACTGGGAAACGACGATGGCGCTGGCCAACGCGATCGGCGTCCCGATGAGCTACACCCATCCGAGCGAGATCATGGACGAGGTCGCCGCCACGACGCCGACGTTCAAGGGCGTGTCCTACGCCCGGCTGGACGAACTTGGCTCGATCCAGTGGCCATGCAACGATGCGGCGCCGACCGGCACGCCGGTCATGCATGTCGACCACTTCGTGCGCGGCAAGGGCCAGTTCATGCTGACCGAATTTGTCGCCACCGAGGAGCGCGTCGGGCCGCGCTTCCCGCTTCTGCTGACGACTGGCCGCATCCTGTCGCAATACAACGTCGGCGCCCAGACGCGCCGCACCGCGAGCACTGTCTGGCACGCCGAGGATGTGCTCGAGATTCATCCTTTCGACGCCGAGCAGCGCGGCGTCCGCGACGGCGATCTTGTGGCGCTGAAGAGCCGAACCGGCGAGATTTCCCTGCACGCGAAGATAACCGAGCGCGTGCAGCCGGGGGTCGTCTATACGACCTTCCACCATGCGGAAACCGGCGCGAACGTGGTCACAACCGAGTACTCGGATTGGGCGACCAACTGCCCAGAATATAAGGTGACGGCCGTGCAAGTGCGGCGGACCAACCATTTCTCCGACTGGCAGGTTCGCGATCGGGAAGAGGGGGTCTCGCTGCGCCGGACCGAGAAAGCCTTGGCCGATGCGGCCGAGTGAGGGCCCTGGTTCGATCGACGTTCCGGTCCGAGCCTTTTCCTACGATTCGGGCGCGAGCGGGCCGGAGCTCACGCGATCGATCGCTGTTGAAGCGCCGGTACAGATCGTCATAGGCGGCGCGCCCTTCGCCGTCATGATGGCGACGCCCAAAGATCTCGAAGATTTCGCCTCCGGCTTTGCGCTGACCGAGCAGATCGCCGATAGCCTCAACGATATCCGCGGCGTTGAGGTCGAAAGCGCCGACGACGGCTGGAAGCTCAAGATCGCGATTTCCGGCGAGCGATTGCAGGCGCATCTCGCGCGCGGCCGGGCGATGAGCGGGCGGACGGGCTGCGGCCTGTGCGGGATCGAGGATTTTTCCCAGATGCCCTCGCCCGGTCCGCCGCTCCAACCGCAGGCTCCGATCGCGCCTGATGCGATCCGCGCGGCCCTGAGCGAACTCGAGGCGCAGCAGCCCCTCAATCAGGCGACGCGCGCTGTCCACGCCGCGGCCTGGTGTGGACGAGATGGGGCAATCGTCTTGGTTCGCGAGGATGTCGGCCGGCACAATGCGCTCGACAAGACGATCGGCGCGCTCGCTCGCGCCGGCGTCCCGCCGGACAGCGGGTTTTTTGTCATTACGAGCCGCTGCTCGTTCGAAATGGTGGCGAAGGCGGCGATTTTTGGCGCCAGCACACTGGTCTCGGTGTCTGCGCCGACGTCGCTGGCGCTTGAGCGCGCTCGGCGTTTCGGCGTTCGCCTGATTGCTGTCGCGCGCCGCGATCAGGCGTTGTGCTTCGAGGATGGGAAGGACGAAGCGAGCGGAGGATTGGCGGCTTGACCACCGGCAAGCTCGACAGACTTGTGCGCATGGCCAATCAGATCGGCGATTTCTACGCCTCCATGCCCGAGCAGGAAGCGACCGCGGGCGCTGCCTCGCATTTGCGCCTATACTGGACGCCAAAGATGATTCGCGAGATCATAGCTTTCGCCGATGAAGGCCATCCCGGCCTCAATGCGGTCGCGGCGCGCGCGGTCCAGTCGTTGAAAGAGACCGCAACGCCCGCTTAGAACTTTATCGGGCCCAATGCCTCGCTGGCCGCGTCCTCCTAATCTCCTGCGGCTTTTTGTCGGTCAGCACATCATCAACGGCGTAAGCGTCGGCGCCGGCGTGGTCGTGGTCGCGCTCGTCGCCGCGAAGATTTTCGGTTTCACGGCGGGCCAGCCGGCGACGCTTGGCGCCATATCGGCCAGCATCTCCGATCTTCCGGCGCCCTGGCGCGAGAAAGCGCGGACGCTCGTCTTCGGCTTCGCGCTGGCGATGCTCTCGACAATCGCGATCCAGGTCGCGCTGCCGTGGCCGCTTACCGCGCTCATCATGATCGGAATCATCAGCTTCGTTGGCGGTCTGGTCACCGGGCTCGGGCGATGGGCGGTGGCGGTCGGGATGCAGGTGGTCATCCCGATGGTCTTCATTCTGGGATTCCCTCGCGAATCTTATCCGGCCGCGGTTCGGACAGAGTTGCTGCTCGCGGGCGGCGGCGTCGCCTATATCGTCATTGCGCTCGTGGCGACGATTTTCACCGACGCCAGCGCTCGCCGTATGGTTGCGAGCGAAACGATCCGCGAATTCTCCATCTACTTGCGCGCGGTCGCCAGCATCTTCGATCCCGACCAGGATTTGGCGGCGGCCTATGGAGCGACGATCCGCCAGCAGTCGGCGCTGTCCGAGCAGTTGCAATCGGCGCGCTCGCTTTTGCTCGAGCGATCCGGCCGGGCGGGAGAGCGGATGCGGCTCGCGGCCTCGATCGGCATCTTGCTTGACGCGCTCGACGCTCTCGTCGCCGCGCAATGCGATGTCGAACTTATCCGAAAGACGCCTGGAGCGGCGACAGTCCTGGCGCGGATCGGCGACGCATTGCGGATCGGGGCGCATGATCTCCAGCACTTGAGCATAGAGCTCCTGACCACCGGCCGCCCCACGCTGCCGCCAGACCATCAGCTTGCGATCGACGCGCTCAGGAACGAAGTTGCGCGAGTCGAATCGAATGCAATGGATGCAAAAGCGCGCGAAGCGCTCGACGCCGCAGCGTGGCGGCTCGTTCGGTCGCTCGGCCACATCCGACGCCTCGAACGGTCGCTGTCAAACGACGTGACGGCGAAGGCCGCGATCGGCGACGTTGATCTTGCCGCATTCATCCCGAAGCGGAACTACGGACCGAGCGCGCTTGCTCCGCATCTCAAACCCGATTCGCCGGTGCTGCGATTTGCGACTCGCCTGTCGCTGGCGATGATGGCGGGCGCGCTAGTGGCGCAATCGCTTGGCGACGAGCGGCATGGCAACTGGGTTCTCCTCACCATCGCGGTCGTGATCCGCGCCGGATATGGAATGACGCGTCAGCGGCGCGACGACCGAGTCATCGGCACGCTCGTCGGGTGCGTGCTGGCGGCTGGCTCCGTCGCCTATTTGCCAGCTGGCGCGCTCGTCGCCGTTCAAGGCTTCGCGGTCACTGTCGTGCATAGTTTCGCCCGGCTCAACTACCGGATTTCTTCGACCGGAGCGTCGGTGATGGCGCTGGTGTCGTTGCATCTGGTCCAGCCGTCGGTCTCGGCGCCCATCCTGGTGCGGTTGGCCGATACGCTGATTGGCGCGGCGATCGCGCATCTCTTCAATTATTTCTGGCCGCGCTGGGAATTCCTCGAGGCGCCGCAATTGGCGAACCGCCTTCAGGCTCAGCTTGCCGCTTTTGCCTCCGCGGCGTTGAGGAGCGATGTCGGCGAACATGACTACCGGCTGGCGCGGAAGAACGTGATTGAGGCCATGGCCGCCCTCTCTGATTCCGCGGGCCGGATGGCCATCGAGCCGATGACGGCGCGCAAGGGTCTCGATGAGATGGCGGAGCTTCTGATCAGGGCCTACAGCCTTGTGGCCCAACTTTCGGCCGCTCGTCTCGCGACGCAAACCGGCGCTCCTTTGCCTGACCTCGCGATCAGCAACTGGCTTCAGGCGCTCCTTGCCGGCTCGCCCACTGCGGCCAGGATTGGCGGCGCCCCCTCGGACGGACCCCTCGCCACCGCCGCCATCGCCGTGACGACCGCCGCACGGAAATACGAACGTGCGGCCAAGAGCGAGGCCCTTTAGGCTCCGACGATTGGCGGCGGGACCGAAGGCCTAGAGCCGCTTCTCGAACCAATGATGGGCGTAGGAATTGTCGTTGAACCGGGCGATTTCCAGGTAACCTTCGCTCCGGTAAAGCGCGTGCGCTTCGGTCAGCGCCCGGTTGGTGTCGAGGCGCAGCGTCTTCACGCCTGCTTCGCGGGCGGCGGCTTCGAGCGCCCGCAACATCCGCCGCGCAACGCCTAATCCCCGTGCGGACGGGGCGGTCCAGACCCGCTTGATTTCTCCCGTCGCCTTATCGACGCGTTTGAACCCGCCGCATCCGACCGCGTCGCCATCGAGCCGCGCGATCACAAAAAGACCGGACGGAGGCGCCATGTCCTCGACGCGCGCGGAGTCGTCTGCGCCGGCGTCAAAACCGGTCTCGAAACGCGCCGCGAGCTCGCGGAAGTATGTGCTGAGGCAGAGGCGCGCGTCGGCGGTGTCCGGAGCTTCGGCAGCAACCTTGACCGAGGCGGCTCGGATCAGTCGCTCAACTTCGCCCATCGCCGCCAGCAAACGGTTCTGCTGGGAGCCGTCGAGGGGGTCGAGCATCGATGCCGCGAGATTGTCCGAGAGCCTGTCATAGGCCGCGCGCTCGGCGCTCCCTTTGCGGGTCAGGCTCACGCGTCGTCGGCGACCATCCCCTTCTCCCTTCGCGATCGCGATCAATTCTTGCGCGCTCAGGGACTGCAGCAGACGGCTGAGATAGCCCGAATCAAGCCCAAGCTTGCTGCGGAGCGCCCGGACGTCGGCGCCATCGGCGCCGATCTCGAAAAGGAGCCGCGCCTCCGCCAAAGGGCGGCCCCGCCGCAGGTAATCGACTTCGAGCGCGCCGACGCGCTGAGTCACAAGCCGATTGAAGCGTCGAACGCTCTGCAGCTGGCTTTCGTCCATTCTCTGACTTTAGTCAGATATCTCCCGATTTCAAGCGCAACGAGGACGGTCAGGCCGCTTCGATCGGGCCGGCCTGATCGCAACGCCGCAAAGCTCGCCGACACGCCAGATCGTCGCGCGCCAATTTGTGATTGGCGGGACAGTTGGGCTGCCAAGGAAACGATTGCAGCCCGGCGTCAAACGGCGTTAGTCTCAATCCAGTGTAACCAGCGCGCGCCGTCCTTGCCGTGCTTCGCATCGCGCATTGCTGCGGTTCGCGTCCAAGAGAAAAATGCGTCCATGCCGGCATGCGGCGCGGAAACGCGCTGCTCGCCGAAAACGTTGAGGGCTACGGGGCTCCTTGGTTAGGGAGACTATGATGCCAAACATAGAATACGCACTCGCCTCAGGGCAGTCGCTTCGCCATCTGGACGTCGCGCCGATGATCTCCGCGCTTCGGTTCCAGCCCTCCGATTTCGAATACGCTCACGGCTGGCTCAACCATGTTCCGAGCCGCCATCGCTTCCAGTTCGACCGGAAAGGACGCGTGACGATCGACGCACTTTGTGGCTGTGCAACTCTTGCAATCAAACCCGAGCAGGCGGACGAACTGCATTCGATGTTCAAGGTCTGGAGGCAGGATTACTGGCTGCCTCTGGAGACGAACCGGGAGTTCGCGTCGCACTTCGCCGAACCGAACGCCTGGGTGAGGTTGTTCCGCGACATCCGCATGGCTTGGCGGCGCTTCCGCCGGCAAGCAGACCCGGTCACGATCCCCGCCGACGTGCTTCCGTCGGCCGCGCCAGCCGAATAGCTGGCGTCCACGCGGCTTAAGTCCGCGCGCCGCACAGGTTGGAGCGCGGACTTCTTCCGCCAGGAGCAGAAAGGCGGGGGAGCGCTTGGCCTCAGCGTGTGAAGCTGACCGCGTTGCCGGCGTCGACGTTGAGGATATTGCCCGTGCTCTTCGAGGACAGGTCAGAGGCGAAATAATAGACCGCTTCGGCGATGTCCTCGGGATAGACCGAGCGTTTCAACAGCGAGCGCTGGCGGTAGACCTCCTCAAGCTCGTTTTCGCTCACCTTGTTTGACGCCGCCCGTTGCGTCCGCCATTCGCCCTGCCAGATCTTCGAGCCGCGAAGCACCGCGTCGGGGTTGACCGTATTGGCGCGGATGCCGAGCGGCGCGCCTTCGAGCGCTATGCAGCGCGCAAGATGCACCTCGGCCGCCTTCGCCGTGCAATAGGCCGACGCGCCGGGCGAGGCGGCAAGCGCGTTCTTCGACGCAATGAAGACGATGCTGCCGCCGAGGCCCTGATCCTTCATGATCCGATAACCCCCTCGTGCGGACAGGAAATATCCGGTCGCGAGGATCGCGATATTGCGGTTCCAAAGCTCGAGCGAAGTGTCTTCGAACGCAGCCGCGGAGGCGATGCCGGCGTTGGCGACGACGATGTCCAGCCCGCCAAAGGCGAGGACCGTTTCGTGAAACGCGGCGTCGACCTTGCTCTCGTTCGTCACGTCGACATGGATTCCCGTGACCACATCCTTGCCGAACCGCTTGCCGAAGTCGGCGACGGCCGCGTCCAGGCTTTGGGCGTCGATGTCGGCGAGCACGACGCAGGCGCCTTCGCCCATCAGTCGGGCCGCGATTGCCTGCCCGATGCCGCCTGCGCCCCCTGTCACCAGCGCGACGCGTCCGGCGAGCGACTTCGGCTTCGGCATGCGCTGGAGCTTGGCCTCTTCCAGCAACCAATATTCGATATTGAACGCTTCCTGCTCCGAAAGCCCCACGTAGCGGCCGACGCTGGACGATCCACGCATCACGTTGATCGCGTTGACGTAGAATTCCGAAGCGATGCGAGCCGTCGATTTGTCCTTGGCGAAGGACAGCATGCCGACGCCGGGGACGAGATAGATGACCGCGTTGGGGTCGCGCATCGCCGGCGAATTCGGCGTGTTTGCAACGCTCATAATAGGCGGCGTAATCGGCCCGGTAGTCGGCGAGGGTCTTGTCGAGTGAAGCGATCACCTCCTCGAGATTGCGGGAGGTTGGGTCATAGGGCAGCACAAGCGGGCGGATCTTCGTGCGCAAGAAATGATCCGGGCAGGACGTCCCGAGCGCGGCCAGCGATTTGAGATTTTGAGAATTGACGAACTCCAACACCGCCGGCGCGTCGGTGAAGTGGCCAATCTTGCGCTCGCTCGCGGAAATATGCTTGCGAATGGCGGGCAGGAGCTTCGCCGCAACATTGCGCCGGTCGGCCCGGGGCAGCGCCTCGACGCGCGACCCGCCGAAGGCTGCTCCCTGCGCCTTTGCGCCGAGCCATCGGGCGGCCTTGTTGATCATCTCCAGCGTGATCCGATAGCATTCCTTCGAGGTCGGGCCCCAGGTGAACAGCCCGTGGCCGCCAAGGACGACGCCCTTCATGTTCGGATTGGCTTCAGCCATCGCGCCGAGCTTGAGCCCCAGGTCGAAGCCCGGCCGCTGCCAGGGCAAAAAGCCAAGCTCGCCGCCATAGATCTCTTTCGTGAGCGTCTTCCGCGTTTTCGCTCGCTGCGATCGCAATGACCGCGTCCGCGTGAACGTGATCGACATGGCGGTGCGGAACGAAGCCGTGCAGTGTTGTGTCGATCGAGGTTGCGCGCGGATTGAGGTTGAAGGTGCAATGATTATAGAGCGCGACCATCTCGTCCTCGTGCTCGAGGCCGCGATAGATCGACTTGAGGCTGAGGAGCTTGTCGAGATAGAGCGTCGAGAAGCCGTCGAGCTTCATCGAGCCGATGTCGCCGCCGGAACCCTTGACCCAGAGAACTTGGGTCGGCGCGCCGGTCAGCGGATCGGTCGAGGTCAGCTTCGCGGACGTGTTGCCGCCGCCGAAATTGGTGATGCGCAGGTCGCTGCCAAGCAGGTTCGACCGGTAGAGAAGGAGACCCGGATCGTCGAGGGAAGCCGCGTGCTCGTCGTCCCAGAGATCGGGCAGCGGAGCGTCAAAACGAACTTGATCGCCGCCCATGGGCCGTTCCTCTCAATGCGGTGCGATTTCAGCTCTCCATAGGCAAAGGCTCGCAGAGCGTCAACGTTTCTGCGCGATTGCGCGGCGTTCTGTAAGCAACTTTGATCGCGCTCGATTGACAGCCCTGGAGGCGCGTGGCACTGAAAGCAGCAACGACCAATATCGGGGGAACGACAAGGTTATGCGCGAGCGACAGCGCGTCGAGATCCTCCGCAATCTCCTCGCCGCGCAAGGTTTTCTCTCTATTGCCGACCTCATGACGGCGACCAGCGTGTCCGCCGTCACGGAGGCGGCGTGAGCACAGAGCAGGAGGCCGCCGCTCCGCCCGACCGAGCCGCGACTCCGCTGCTTGAGGTGCGCGGCATCGAGAAATCATTTCCCGGCGTGCGCGCGCTCTCGGGTGTGTCGTTCGACGTTCGTCCGGGCGAGGTCCATGCGCTGCTCGGAGAGAACGGCGCCGGCAAATCAACCCTCATCAAGATCGTGTCCGGCGTCTACCAGCCGGACGTTGGCTCCATTCTCGTGAACGGAACGCAGGTCGATTTTTCCACGCCCGACGACGCGCGGCGCGCGGGTGTCGCGACGATCTATCAAGAGCTGCTGCTGTTTCCCGAGCTCAGCGTCGCCGAAAACATCTTTCTCGGGCATGCGCCGCTGGCGGGGGCAGGCCGGATCGACTGGCGGGCGATGCGGACGGAAGCTGGGCGGCTGCTCGACTCGCTCGAAATTGACGACCTCTCTCCCGATCAAATCGTCGGCGTCCTGACGGTCGGAAATCGTCAACGCGTCGAGATCTTGCGCGCTTTGTCGCACGACGCCCGCATCCTCATCATGGACGAGCCGACCGCGGCGCTGACAGAAAGCGACGTGACGCGTTTGTTCGACGTCGTCCGCCGCTTGAAGCGCCGCGGCGTCGGCATCGTCTATATCAGTCACCGCCTCGACGAGATTTTTGCAATCGCCGATCGCGTCACGGTGTTGCGCGATGGGGCTTATGTCGGTTCGCGCGACGTCGCCGACACCAACGTCGGTGAACTCGTGCAGATGATGGTCGGGCGGCGACTCGAGAGTCTCTTCCCGAAGACGGTGGCGCCAATCGGCGCGCCGGTCCTCGAAGCGCGCGACCTCGTGCGCCGGCCGCTCACCAAGGGCGTCAGCCTCACCGTGCGCGCGGGCGAGATCGTCGGCCTTGCGGGGCTCGTAGGGTCGGGCCGCAGCGAGCTTGCGCAGACGCTGTTCGGCATGACGCCGAGCGAATCCGGCGAGATTCGGCTCAACGGCGAGAGCGTGCGGATCGACTCGCCTGAAACCGCGCGCGCAAACGGCGTCGCCTACGTGCCGGAAGATCGCGCCACGCAGGGCTTGGTCCGAGGCATGAGCGTCCTGCACAATTTCTCGCTCGCGGCGCTTGGGTCTCTGTCTCGCACCGGATTCATCGACCGCGCCGCGGAGCGGCGGATGGCGCTTGAGGGCGTTGCGCGATTCAGCGTCAAGACAAGCTCGGTCGACGAGATCGCTGGCCGGCTTTCGGGCGGCAATCAACAAAAGATCGTGCTTGGCAAGTGGCTCGCCAACAATCCCAAGCTCCTGATCCTCGATGAGCCAACGCGCGGCATCGACGTCGGCGCCAAGGCCGAGATCCATCGGCTGATGAGCCAGCTCGCCGGCGAAGGCGTCGCCATTCTCATGATTTCGAGCGAACTGCCCGAAGTGTTGGGCATGAGCGACCGCGTGCTCGTGATGCGCGAGGGCCGGCTCGTGGCCGAGTTCGATCGCGCGGATGCGACGTCCGAGGCCGTGGGCGCCGCGATGATGGGCGGGACGTCGAGCGCGGAGAGAGCGGCGTGACCGCGACCGCGATCGCAAGTTCGGCAAACACTCGCGGCGGCATGTTTCGCCGCTTGGCTGGCCAGGAGCTTCTGCTCGCGGTTGCGATCGTCGCCCTTGCTGTCGTTGTCGGCTTGATCAATCCGCGCTTCCTTGCCACGCGCAATCTCTCGGACCTCCTGCTCGGCAACGCCTATATCGCGATCGCGGCCGTCGGCATGTCGATGGTCATCATCTCGGGCAACATCGATATTTCCGTTGGCGCTCTCATCGGGGTGCTGGCGACGGTCAGCGGTTCGCTCGCGGTCGCAGGCGCGCCGATCATCGTCACCTGGCTCGCGCCGCTGGTCATTGGCGTCGCCGTGATGGCCGCGCAAGGCGCGATCATCGCCTATCTCCGAATCCCGGCGATCGTCGTCACGCTCGGCATGCTGTCGATCCTCAAAGGCGGCCTCATCAGCGTCACCGGCGGGAAATGGATCACCGACCTGCCGCAGAACTTCCATCTCGCCGATCTCTCTCTGTTCGGCGTGCCGATGCCCGTCATCATCATGGTGCTCGCGACCGTGCTGGCGGCGCTCTGGATGCGCAATTCGCCCACCGGGCGGGCGATCTACGCGACGGGCGGCAATCCTGAGGCCGCGCGCCTCTGCGGGGTCAATCCGCAGCGCACCGTGCTCATGGTGTTCGCGCTGCATGGCTTCTTCGCTGGCCTGGCTTCGCTCGTCTATGCGACGCAGCTCCGCGTGATCCAGTCGACGACGCCGCAGGGTCTCGAGCTCACCATCATCACCGCCGCGGTCGTTGGCGGCGTCAGCATCCTTGGCGGCGTCGGCACGGTGGTTGGCTCGACATTGGCCGCCATCCTCATCGCCGAGATCACGAGCGCGCTCGTGTTCATCAACGTTTCGCCCTACTGGACGGACGCGTTGCGCGGCGGTCTCATTCTCGCAACCGTCATCGCCGACATCTTGCGCCGCCAGCGCCGCGCCGCGCAGGGGTGGAAGCGATGAGCCTGGCGATCGAAACGAAGACGTTTCGCGTGCCCCGCTGGCTCAAGCGCCACGAGACATTGCTCGCGATCATTCTCCTGATCGCGCTCGTTCGGCCTCGGCCTTTTGAACGACCGCTTTCTCACCCTGGACAACCTTCTCAACCAGGGCCGGCTCATGACCGAGATCGGCCTGATCGCGCTGCCGATGACTTTCGTCATCATCACCGGCGGCATCGATCTTTCGGTCGGCGCGATCGTGGGCCTGTGCGCGATCATGCTCGGCTATTCGTGGAAGACCTTCGGTTTTCCTCTTCCACTGGCGATCGTCTTCTCGCTCTTCGTCGGCGCGCTCGCGGGCTTCATCAACGGCCTCGTCATCACGCGGGTAAAAGTGCCGCCGCTCATCATGACGATCGCGACGCTCGCGCTTTATCGGGGTCTCGCCGAGGGCATAAGTCAGGCGCATTCGGTGCGCGGCTATCCGGAATGGTTCTATTTTCTCGGCCAGGGGGACGTGTTCGGCGTGCCGACGCAACTTCTCCTCCTGCTCGTTCTCATCGTCATCGCGGGAATCGTGCTCGATCGCACGACCTTTGGCCGCGCGCTTTACGCGATCGGCGCGAACGAAACGGCGGCGCGCTTTTCGGCTCTGTCGGTCGATCGGGTCAAGCTCATCGTCTACACGCTGTCCGGCTTTGCCTCGGGCCTCGCCGCCTGGGTTCTGGTTTCGCGGGTGACGACCACGCGCATGGACATGGGGATCGGCTACGAGCTCGACGTCATCGCCGCGGTGGTGCTGGGAGGAACCAGTATTTTCGGCGGCTCCGGCACCATCTGGGGCACCGTGATCGGCCTCGTGATGATCCAGCTCCTCAAGAACGGGCTGGCGTTGACGGGCGTCAAGGGGGACGCGACAATCGTCGTTATTGGGATCGCGCTCATTCTCTCGGTTTTGATCGCGAGTTCCCTTCAGCGTCGCCGCGACTGAGCGCCGCATTTGGAAGACCAACGCCGCTAGAGGCGGCATCTAGGGAGGATGGACATGAAAGCGAGTCTACTGACAACCACGACAGCGGCGATGTTCGCGCTGTCGTTCGCCGCCGGGGCCGCGAACGCTGCGAGCAAATGGGACGGCGCTGATGACCTGCCGACAAGCCCGCTCGCCTGTGACGCGAGCGGGGCCGCGGCGCCCGCGGCAGCCAAGCCTTATGACGGCGGCCAGCCGACCAACGCGCCAGACAAGTCGGGCAAGGAAATCACCGTCGTCGATGTGCCGAAGCTGATCGGCATTGGCTATTTCAACGCCACCTCCAAAGGCATGCAGGACGCCGCCAAGGAGCTCGGCAACGTCAAGGTGACGACCGACGGGCCGACGGAAGCCAAGATCGATGAGCAGATCAAGTTCATCGACAATTACATCACCCGCGGCGTCGATGGCGTGATGTTCGCCGCCAACGATCCGGTGGCGATCGCGCCAGTCTTGAAGAAAGCGTTGTCGAAGGGCATCCACGTCGTCGGCTACGACGCCAACTCGACGCCCGACGCGCGCGAATGGTTCGTCAACCAGGCTGAGTTCAACGGCATCGGCAAGTCGATGATCGACTCGATGGCCAAGGAGATCGGCGAGGACGGCAGTTTCGCCATCGTCACTTCGACGTTCACGACGCCCAACCAGGCCCGCTGGATCGCCGAGATGCAGGCCTATGCCGAGAAATGCCATCCGAAGATGACGTGGCTCGAGACGGTCGAGGCGCAGGAGGACAACAATCTGTCCTTCAACCAGGCGACGACCCTCATCAACAAATACGGCGACAAGCTCAAGGGCCTGTTCGGCATGACCTCGGTGGCGACGCCGGCTTCCGCCGAAGCCGTCACCAAGGCTGGCCAATGCGGCAAGATCGCCGTTGTCGGCCTCGCGACCCCGAACGCGATGAGGCCCTATGTCAACGCCGACTGCGTCAAGTCGGTGGTCCTGTGGAACCCGGTCGATCTCGGCTACGCCGCGACCTACGTCATGCGCGCGGTCGCCGACGGCAAGCTGAAGCCGGGCTCGACCTCGGTCGACGCGGGCAAGCTCGGCAAGCTCAATGTCGTCAACGGCAGCGAGATCCTGCTCGGGGCGCCCTTCATCTTTAACAAGGACAACGTCACCAAGTTCGACTTCTGAGACGAACGGCGTAATTGGTCGAAGCGCAGATGCGGTCATTGACCGCCCGCTCCGGGTCCTAGCCCCGGGGACAAGCAATCCAGGGGAGCGTGGGGCGCCCTGCGACTCCTGCGATCGCCGCGTCGCTTCGCGCGTCTTTCGGGCCCCTAACAGTCCTCGCGACGACGACTCCATCCAAGCGCACGGCGGCGGCCGCCGACGTCGTTCGCCTATGGACTGAGCGCATGAACGGCTGCGTCGCGGTCTTCGACGTCGGCAAGACGAACATCAAGGTCGTCGTGTTCGATCCGCGGCGGCGCGGTTCTCGCCGAGCGCTCGGCCCCCAACACGCCGCTTGCCGCCTGACGCGCAATGGCCCTATCTCAGGCTCGACACGGAAGGCGCTTGGACTTTCCTCATCGGCGCGCTCAAGGAGCTTGGCGCGCGTTTTTCCATCGAAGCGATCTCGATCTACGACGCATGGCGCGCCGGCGTCCTGGTCGCGGACGAGCGACGCCGCGCTTCCGCCGCTCGACTATGAGTTCGATGGATTCGCCGGATGTCGACGCCGGATATGAGCGGCGCGTCCGCCCTTCGAGGAGACGCTGTCGCCGCACCTGTCGCGCGGGCCTCAATCTCGGGCGGCACATCTTCTATTTCGAGCGCCAGTTCCCGGCTCAATTCGAGCGGGCGACGCGCGTTCCTGACCTACCCGCAATATTTGGCCTGGCGTCTCGGCGGCGCGATGGCGTCGGAATTCACCTCGCTCGGAGCGCATACGGACCTGTGGCGCCCGAACGAGGGCGATCTCTCGAGCATGGTCGACAAGCTCGGCTGGCGGCGGCTGTTCCCGCCAATGCGCAAGGCCTGGGACACGCTCGGAACGCTCAAGTCTGAAGTTGCCGCTGCGACTGGTCTGTCCGCCGGATGTGCGCATCATCTGCGGCGCGCATGATTCGAACGCCTCGCTGGTGCCCCATCTCATATCCAGGCGCGATCCCTTCACCGTGATCTCGACCGGAACCTGGGTCATCATCATGGCCGTGGGCGGAACGGCGCGGCTCGATCCTAAAGCCGACATGCTGGCCAATGTCGACGTGCGCGGAGAGCCGGTGCCAACGGCGCGCTTCATGGGCGGCCGCGAGTATCGCGGTCCTGGCCGGCGACGCGCCGGCGGACGCGGACGAAGCCGACGTCGAAGCCGTCATCGCGTCAGGCACGCTCGCCTTGCCCGCATTCTCCGACCAGGGCGGCCCGTTCGCCTCGCGCAAAGGCGTGATCGAGGGCGAAGCGCCGGCGACGCCAAAAGCGCGTGCGGCGCTCGCGACTCTCTATTCCGCGCTCATGACCGCCCACATGCTTCGCCGCCTCGAAGCGCCGGGCGAACTCATCGTCGAGGGCGGCTTCACCCGCTCGCCCGCGTTCGCCGCCGTGCTCGCTCGCCTCATGCCCGGCCGGCGGGTTTTGATCGCGCCGATGAGCGCAGGCGCCGCGGCCGGCGCCGCGATGCTCGCCCATTGGGACGAGCCTCATCCGCCGCCGCGGCTTGAGCCGGCGCGCGCCTGGGACATGGCCGGACTTGAGGCCTACCGGGACCGGTGGGAGCAGGCGCTTTAAACGAGCGCTGTCCGCGTTGGCGCCAGCGTGCAACCTTCCGGCTTCGATCTCGTTTCACATTGTCAACAATTCGGGCGAAATGAAGCGGGGGCGTATGTCAGCGACATCCACGCAAGGATCGGAAGAAGTCTCGACGCTCATTCCGGCGCGGCTCGAGCGCCTGCCGTGGGGCCGTTTTCACGTCCTGGTGGTTGCCGCGTTGGGGATCACCTGGATTCTCGACGGACTCGAGGTCACGCTTGCGGGCTCGGTCGCCCCGGCCTTGAAAGACAGCCCGGCGCTTCATTTCTCCGATTCCGAGGTCGGATTGGCCGGCAGCGCCTACCTTCTCGGCGCCGTTGTCGGCGCGTTGTTTTTCGGCTGGCTGACCGATCGGCTCGGACGCAAAAAACTCTTCTTCATCACCATTGTCGTCTACCTGATCGCGACGGCGCTGACTGGGCTCGCGTGGAACGGCTTCACCTTCTTCCTGTTTCGCTTCTTCACCGGCTGCGGCATCGGCGGCGAATATTCCGCCATCAATTCGACCATTCAGGAGCTGGTCCCGGCGCGCTACCGCGGTCAACTTGATCTCACGATCAACGGCAGTTTCTGGGTCGGCGCGGCGCTTGGCGCTGTGGTCGCGGTCGTGCTGCTCAATCCGGCGCTCATCCCTTCTGAGTGGGGATGGCGCCTTGCGTTCCTGACCGGCGCGATCCTCGGTCTTGCCGTCTTCTTCATGCGCATGTGGATACCCGAAAGTCCGCGCTGGCTCGCGATCCACGGGCGGGAAAAGGAAGGCGAGGACGTCGTCAAAGGAATCGAAAAGCGGTTTGAGGACGAGGGGGTCAAGCTCGATCCGGTCCCCGCCGACAAATCCATTCGTCTCCGCTCGCGCGCCCACACGCCGCTTAGCGAAGTGTTCGATACGCTGATCAACCGCCATCGCGTGCAGACCTTCGTTGGGCTCACGCTGATGGCGGCGCAGGCGTTTTTCTACAACGCCATCTTTTTCACCTATGCGCTCGTGTTGACGAAATTCTATTCGGTCGGCCCGGGCTCCGTCGGCTGGTACATCCTGCCCTTCGCACTCAGCAATTTTCTTGGGCCGGTCATTCTCGGGCGCCTGTTCGACACCCTTGGCCGCCGAATCATGATCACCCTGACCTACGGGCTTTCCGGCGTGCTCATGATCGCGGTCGCCGTCGCCTTCCAGCAGGATCTCTTGTCGGCGATGGGTCAGACGATCGGGTGGATGATCGTGTTCTTCATCGCCTCTCCGGCGGCGAGCGCGGCCTATCTCACCGTCAGCGAGACTTTTCCGATCGAAATTCGCGCGATGACGATCGCGATTTTTTACGCCATCGGGACTGGCATCGGCGGCGTGGCCGCCCCGCTTATTTTCGGCAAGCTGATCGAAAGCGGATCGCGGCAGAGCATCTTCGGCGGCTATGTTTTCGCCGCTTGTCTCATGTTCGCCGCCGCCGTCGTCGCCTGGCTGTACGCCATCAACGCCGAGCGCAAGCCGCTCGAGCAGGTCGCGGCGCCGCTGTCCGCGGTGGGGTAGGGACCATGCTTCTATCGCGACGCGAACCGCGCCTTCGCCGCGTCCGTAACCGGCGTATACATGCCCACGAGCGTCCCTTCGGGGTCGCGGAACTGCGCCGCACGGTTTCCCCACGGCATCATCTTCGGCTCATGCACGACCTCCGACCTTGTCTTTCAGGCGCGCGAACTCTGCGTCGACGTCATCGACCTGGAATTCGATGATCGCGGTGCGGTTGGCGGCGGGTTCGGCGCTGCCTTCCTTGAATAGGGCCACCGTTTCGGCGCTCCCGATGGCGAGCGTGGCGGAAGGCGTCACGATCTCGGCGAACACGGGCGCAAGCCATTCGGCGCGTTGGCCCGTCACCATTTCATAGAAGCCGACCATGGCCTTGATGTCAGAAGCGACGAGGCGTGTGGATGCGAATTTCATCAGCGTTAGTCCTTTCGATCGGGCCGCGGGAGACGGCGGTGTCGAAAGGACTTGTCGTACAAGCCTGCTGACACCATCCTGTCAGCAGGAGTCAGCACCTCATGCGTCGCGCGGACCGATTGTTCCAGATCATCCAAATCCTTCGCCGATCGACGCGGCCCGTCACGGCGGCCGCGTTGGCGGAGGAACTCGAAGTCTCGAAGCGCACGGTCTATCGCGATGTCGCCGACCTGATCGGCCAGCGAGTTCCAATCGAGGGCGAGGCGGGCTTGGGCTACCTCATCGCTTCCGATTACGACATGCCCCCGCTCATGCTGACGCCCGACGAAATCGAGGCGGTGATGCTGGGCGCGCAATGGGTCGCAGGCCGCTCCGACAAGGCGCTCGCCAATGCGGCGCGCGACGTGATGGCGAAGATCGCCGCGGTTGTTCCTGAGCGCCTGCGCCCGTTCATCGTCGAGCCGAGCGTCGGCGTGAAGCCGACGGTCGCGGAGCCAAACGAGAGCATCGATCCGTCGAGCCTACGATCGGCGATCCGCGAGGGTCGGAAACTGCGGCTCCGCTACCGGTCGGAGGCTGGCGAGGAAAGCGAGCGAAGAGTGTGGCCGGTGATCCTCGGCTATGCCGAGACCACGCGCATGCTGGTCGCATGGTGCGAGCTGCGCCAAGGCTTCCGGCATTTTCGCACGGATCGCATCATCGAGGTTGAGACGCTCGACGAGAGCATCGGGTTACGTCACGGCGAATTGCGCCGCCGCTGGGAGCGCTGGCGCGAGATGAACGCGCCCTCAGGGCTTGGCGCGTGAGAGCGCAGCCGCGCGGCCGGCGGCGGCATAGAGGTTGAGCCGGGAATAGACGCCGAAGGCCGACCCGTCGTCGAGGAACCCGCCGCCGGGCCCTTCCGTCTCCGTCAGGATGCGGTTCGCTTCCTCAAGGCTGAGCTTGGGGAAAGCCACGGTCAGAAGATACCCGGCCTCGGGCGCGAGCATGGCCACATCCTCTTGCCTGTCCGCGGTCTCCGGATGCGCAACGCCAAGCCCGTAGGTCTGGGTCGTGGCGTAGAAGGCCTCGTTCATCGCCGGCGCGTTGAAGCGGCCGGTGTCCTGGCGCGCGCAAACCGCAATCGTATCGCCGCAGGCCGCTTCGAGCGCCTTCGTCATATCGGCCCGCGCCGTCGCGACCGCCGCCCGGAAGTCTTCGATGGTCGCGGGAACCTGAGGCGCGGACATTGCGGTCGCCCTGGCGAAGTCCTTCAGCGGCCGGCCTATATAGGCGGGATCGTTGGCGAGCAGATGCGCAAGGTCGTAGGTCGCGACTGTTCGCCCGCCCAGCACGTCCATGGCGTAATGCGCGCCTATGATGATGCGGTCGTTGCCGTATTCCGCGGCGCGGACGACCATCTCCTGAAAGCGATCGGGCACGAGTTCGGCGAGCAGAAGCGAACCCATGTAGCCGTAGGTCGTGTGTCCGCTCGGGAAGGATGGGCTGTCGATCAGGTTCATGACCGGGCCGCGGTTGTAGACTTCGTTGCCGGCCGGGAACATTGAAGTAGTCCGGCCCCACGATTGGCAGGATCGTCGGCTCGGTCTGGAACGGGCGGGAATTCCCGTATTTGTCGGCGCCGGGCGTTCCCGCCGGCCGGCCATAGCCGATCCCGAATGGATCGGGTGCGCCGTCGATCGTCTTGAAGATCGCCAGGGCCTCGTCGGAAACCGGCTTTTTGCCGTTCGTCGTGCCGTTGGCGAAGAAATATTTGCCGGCGTTCGAATCCGATCCGCTTGTCGAGTTGGCATAGGCGATCACATCCGAGACGGCCTTGGAGATGCTGGTGAAGCGCTCCCGATCGAGATAATGCGCGCGCGCCTCATAGGCGGCGCCCAAGGTCGTGCCGAACCCGTCTGTCAGCTGGACGAGATTGCCGTCGGTGATGAAGGCGTCGCGCAAAGCCTGCTGCTGCTGTTCCGCGAACGGCAGCAGAGTCGGTTGGCGAATAGCGCCCGGTCTGGATTCCGCCAGTGACCGTGAAGTTGGAGCCCAGCGCCGCGACTCCGTCCGCATTGTTCGAGAGGGCGGAGACGGGCGCCAGGCCTTTGAGAGCGGCCATGTTGGTCACGCTCTGCGCGTCGGCCGCACGCGCATCCCATCATCAGGGCGAAAAGCCCTAGTCCGCATCCCAGTCTGGTCATGGCGCCCCTCCTGCCCAGCTCGCCGATCATCGGTCGCCGCCGGATTCTTCTGCCGTGAATACAGTGTACACGAGCCGGGGGAGAACGGGCAGTCCAGGGGCCGGGTCTCGGGCCGTCTATTGGCGCGCTCTGTTTGCCGGCGCAGGGCTCGAAACGGGCCGCCGAACGACCTTCACGTCTATCGCGGTCCGCCGTCGACCTGCGCGATCACGGTCGGCTTCCCGTTTCGCACGCCCACGATTTGCATCGGCGTGTGCGGATGATTGTGGTCGTCCATCGCATAAGTTCCGCCGAGCAACGACGGCATCGTCGTCGTCTTGAGCGCGCGCTCGATGTCCTCGGACTTGTCAGAGTTCGCGCGGCGGATCGCATCGACGACGAGGTTGGTCGCTTCGTAGGCGAAGAATGAGCGCTGGGTCGGCATGATCCCGTATTTCGCGCGGTAAGCCTGAATGAAATCCTGCACCCCCGGGCTATCGATCAACGGGTTGAAGACCGTGATGCTGGTCGCGCCGTCCAGGCCGCCGGAGGCGAGAAACCCCGGGGACAGCGCGCCCGCGGCGGCGGCCAAATCGATGCGTCCGGTGATGGGGACGTTCCAGCCGGCCTGTTCATAGGCGCGAAAGAAAGGCGCTGTCGAACTGCTCAGCACCGTCACCACCTGGTCGGGGGCAAGCGCCTTCAGCTCACTGAGCAACGGACCAAGGTCCTTCGTGTCCTTGGCGATCGTCTCATTGGTGAGAACCTTGATGTCGGCTCCGACCGCGGCCTTCTCCATGCTCTCCGCGTTGACGTGGTTGAACGGGTTGTCGTCGCTGACGATCGCGACACTGTGGACTCCCTGACCCTTCAGCCAGCCCATAAGGCCAAGCGCAATATCACGGTCCGACGGGATCGTCTTGAAGGCATAGTCGTTGCCGCCGACGCCGGAAGCGTCGACGAAGTCCTGGCCTGCCGAAATGTCGATGACGAGAGGCACTTTCGCCTCCGCGACAATCGGCATGATCGCATGGGTGACCGGGGTCCAGAGCGCGCCCGAGAGCACCGGGACATGCTGTTCCTCGATCAGCCTTTTGGTGGCGGCGATCCCCGTCGCGGGGTCCGCGGCGTTGTCGCCGTAAAACGCCTCCACCGGCCTGCCCAGCACGCCGCCGGCTTCGTTGATGCGCTCAAGCGCCAGCTCGACGCCATATTGCTCGCTTTGCCCGCGGTCTGCGTATTGCCCGCTGAGGATGGTGGTGACGCCGATGCGGACCGGCTCCGCCGCGAGCGCCGGCGTGCAGGCCAGGACGCAACTGGTCCACAAAGCGATCCTGAACGCCATCGACTTTTCCTTGGCAAAGGGCGGCCTAGCCGAGGCACGCTGTCCCATTCCCGACGTGAAGACAACCGATGTCCCTGGCCGTCACGCGAACGTGAGAGTCGTTGTCGTAAGCGCCTAGCTGAGCCGCGCGCGGCGCCTTGAGCGAGCCCAAACCGTTACGCCAATCGCGATTGGACTTTTTCATCACGATCTTGTTATCAGCGTTAATTACGAGGGAGATTCGATCGATGAAATTGACACGCCGCGCCGCGACACTCGGAGGTCTTGGCGCGCTCGCGACGGGCGCGTTTGCGTCCCGCGCGATGGCCATCGACGGCCCGATCGAGGACCTTGTCGAGGGCGCCGAGGATTTCCGCGCCGCTTCGGACGCCTATGTCTACGGCTATCCGCTGGTCACGATGGAAATGACCCGGCGCGTACTCACCAACGTCGCCCAAGTCGAGGGCACGCGCGGCCCGATGGGGCAGGTTATCAAGATGCGCGCCTACCCTGACGCGAGTTTTCGCGACGTCACGG
Organism: uncultured Alphaproteobacteria bacterium; assembly: GCA_963702825.1. GTDB lineage: Bacteria > Pseudomonadota > Alphaproteobacteria > Rhizobiales > Beijerinckiaceae > Roseiarcus. Next base: position 22,183 of record CAVPEE010000042.1, on the reverse strand, counting down.
CCCCCAATGCCGACACGCTCTACACGACATCCTTTTTCGATGTCGGCGACGAACCTTGGGTGTTGAGCGTCCCCGACATGAAGGGCCGCTATTTCCTGCTGCCGTTCCTCGACGGCTGGACCAACGTCTTCTCTGTTCCGGGAAGCCGCACCACCGGCACGCAGGCTCAGACCTTTGCCATTACCGGGCCGGGCTGGTCGGGCGCCGTTCCCGAAGGCCTGACACAACTGAAGTCCCCGACCGCCATCGTCTGGCTTCTCGGCCGCATTTACTGCACCGGCACGCCGGAGGATTACGCCGAGGTTCACGCCCTCCAGGACGCGTTCAAGCTCCAGCCGCTGAGCACATGGGGCAAGGACTACACGCCGCCTGCCGGCAAGGTCGATCCGGCGATCGACATGAAAAAGCCGGTGAGAGACCAGGTTAATGGCCTTTCAACCGTCGAGTTTTTCACCCTTCTGGCGGACCTCATGAAACGGAACCCGCCGGCGCCTGCCGACGCGCCCGCGCTCGAGCGCTTCAAGGCCATCGGCCTTATTCCCGGCCAGGGCTTCGACGGCAAGGCGCTCGACTCGCGATGGGACCGTCGCCTGCCGCAGCTCTCGTACGATCGCATCATGCTGCACGCGATGTCGCTCAAGCGGGAGAACGGCTGGCTGTTCACGACTAAGACCGGCCTTTACGGAACCAACTATCTCCAACGCGCTTTCATCACCGCGGTCGGGCTTGGCGCCAACCGGCCGCAGGACGCGGTCTATCCGATGTCGCAGCGCGCTTCGCTGCTCGAGGCCTACGAAGGCGAGAACACGTACACGCTGCGCTTCGAGAAAGGGCAGCTTCCGCCGGTCAAGGGATTCTGGTCGCTCACCATGTATGACGAGCAGATGTTCTTCGTCGCCAACCCGATCAACCGCTATTCGATGAGCCTGCGCACCAATCCCAAATTCGAGCCCGACGGTTCGCTCGTGATCCTAATTCAGAACGAGAACCCGGGACCCGACAAAGAAGCCAATTGGCTGCCGGCGCCGAAGGGCAAATTCCACCTGATGCTGCGTCTTTACTGGCCGGACGAGAACGAGCCTTCGATCCTCGATGGATCCTGGGTCGTTCCTGCCGTGAAGAGGGCGTGAAGAATCGGGCCGCCGAGTGCGCTAGGATGCCTCGCATTTTTCGTCCTTGACCAAGGCTAAGCGCACGGAGAGAGCTCCGTGCGCTGGCGCATAGGAGGCGGCGCTCTTGGCGCTCATCACCGACATCGATCAGCTGAGCGTGGCGATTTCGCATGCCACGGCGCCGGCGTTCATGTTGGGCGCTGTCGCCGGATTTTTGTCGATTCTCATCGCGCGTCTCGAGCGGGTCGCCGACAAGAACAAAGCGCTCCGATCGTCGGACGAGAATCTCGATCCGAGCGGCGTCGTGGCGGCGTCGTTTATGCGGCGAATGGAGCTTTTGAGCCGCGCCATCCTTTTCGCGGTTTTAAGCGCGCTGGTGACCGCGGCGCTGCTGATCGCCGCGTTTTTCGCGGCGCTGATCGGTATCGGGCACGGGCAGGTCGTGGCGATGATGTTCGCCCTGGCGCTCCTGCTTCTGATGGCCTCGCTCGTGCAGCTTGCGCGAGAAATCCGCGTCTATATGGCGCACATGCACCTCGAGTAAGGATCGGCGTTTATGCGCCGGTATCGACGGCGCTCAGAGGTTCATCTGCGTCTGCACGACGAGCGCGACCAGCTTCGCCTCTTCGGTCGCGACCCGGGTCTGCCAGATCTGGGTTCTTCTGCCGCGATGAACGACGCTCGTATGGCCGATCAGTGTCGAGCCGGCCGGCGCTGAAGCGACGAAATTGGTCTTGCTCTCGATCGTCGTTGTCCCCTTGGCGTCGGCGGGCAGGTTGATGAAGGCCGCCGCGGCGCCGAGCGTGTCGGCGAAGCTCATGATCGCCCCGCCATGGGCGATGCCGCCCATCGTGCACAGGTCCGGCCGGATCAGCATCCGCGCGGCAAGGGAATCGGCTTCCGCGCTGATGAATTCGATCCCGAGCAACTGGGCGAACGGCAGCGGATTGGCGTTGATGCGATCGATCAGCGACATGCGCCTCCCCTAGGCCCGTCCAAGCGCTGGCGGTTTGTTTCGTCTCAGCATAGCATCGCGACTGAGGCGACGTCACTGAGGGAGTTTTTTTGTATGCGCTGCGCTTGGACCTTTGCGGCAGCGGCGATCGGCGTCGCCTGGCTTGGCGCCGGTTGATCGCGCCCTAGCCGCCGGGCCGTTCGACGGCATTTGGACTGTCGAGGTTGATTGTCCGAGTGTCGGCGACGTCGAAGGCTACAATTGGCGCTTTCCGGCCGAAGTGTCCTCCGGCTTCATGAGCGGCCTCTATCGCTCGGCGACCAACTCTGCGATGGGGCATATAACTGGACACATCCGCCCCGACGGCGGAGCGCTCTTGACCATGTTTGGCAGAACCGGGCCCGTACAGATCGCGATTGGCCACGAGCGGCCGGGAACGCCGTTCCGATACACTGTCGACGCGCATTTCGACGCGCGCGGCGGATCAGGCAAGCGCAACGAGCAGCGCGCCTGTGCGTTGACGTTCAACAGGGCTTGAGGAGCGTTCGGCCGCCCGACGGTTTGTCGGTCGCTTGGCGGCGGAAACTAAGCTCGGGGGTCATCAGGTAGGCCAAGGAGAGAAGCGATGGTTCGCAGTCGGGTTCTTTTGAGCGCAGTCGCTGCGGCGCTCGCGGTTACGCTCGCGGGTTGTGACGAGACAGCCGTCTACCCAGGGGTCGGTTACGGCGGTCCGTTCTATGCCGGAGGGTATTACGGCGCTCCCTATTACGGCGGCGGCTACTACGGCGGCGGCTATTATGGCGGATATGGCGGGTATGGCTGGCGCGGAGGGGTCTACCGCCGTGCGGGTTATTACCGTGGCGGGTTTGGCGGCTATCGTGGCGGCGGCTATCGCGGTGGTTTCCACGGCGGCGGCTTCCATGGTCACGGCGGCGGCTTCCACGGCGGCAGCTTCCACCGTTAAGTCGCACGCACGTACAGGACCGAGCGGGGCGCGGGCGTCCCCGCGCCGGGCGTGGTGTGATGGGGCGGCGCCTCGTGCGGAGGCGGCCATGCCGGCCCCGGAATCTAGGGGCCGGGGCCAGCGGACGATGGATCCGCTCGGTGTCCAGCTTCTCTGCCGGCGAAAGACGCTCAGAGCCCTTCGAACAACGCGGTCGAGAGATAGCGCTCGGCGAACGAAGGGATGATGATCACGATCGTCTTGCCCGCGTTTTCAGGGCGGCGACCGACATCGATCGCCGCGGCGACGGCGGCGCCCGAGGAGATGCCGACCGGGATTCCTTCGATGCGCGCCACCAGTCGCGCCGTGTCGAAGGCGGTCTGGTTGCCGACGACGACGATCTCGTCGATCACGCCTCGGTCGAGAATGGCGGGAACGAAGCCGGCGCCGATCCCCTGGATCTTGTGGGGCCCGGGCGCCCCGCCGGAGAGAACGGCTGAATCCTCCGGCTCGACCGCGACCATGCGCACGCTCGGCTTGCGCGCCTTCAGAACCTCGCCGACGCCGGTAATCGTCCCGCCAGTGCCGACGCCGGAGACGACAATGTCGACCTCGCCGTTCGTGTCGTTCCAGATCTCCTCCGCTGTCGTGCGGCGGTGGATGTCCGGGTTGGCGGGGTTTTCGAACTGCTGCGGCATGACGGCGCCGGGTGTCGCCTCGATGATTTCATTCGCCTTGGCGATTGCGCCCTTCATGCCCTGCGCGGCGGGAGTGAGAACCAATTCGGCCCCGAGCAGGGCCAGCATCTTGCGACGCTCGACCGACATCGATTCGGGCATCACCAGAATCAGCCGATAGTTGCGCGCCGCCGCGACGAAGGCGAGCGCGATTCCGGTATTGCCGGAGGTCGGCTCGACGAGAACGCCGCGCCCGGGTGAGATCTTGCCCTGCGCCTCGAGCGCATCGATCATCGAAACGCCGATGCGGTCCTTGACGCTTGAGATCGGATTGAAGAATTCGAGCTTGGCGACAAGGCGGGCGACGACGCCCTTCTCCTTGCCTATCCGGTCGATCCTAACGAGGGGCGTATCACCGATCGTATCGGTGATCGACGCATAAATCTGCCCGCGGCCTGGTGTTCGCCGCGCAGCGCCTGCATCCGTCATTGGCCGTCACTCCAAAATGTTCGTCGGACCGCGCTGTTAAGCGCGGCCCGACACTAACATTTTAAACGGCCCGCAACTATAGAACGCCGCAAACCACTGCGTCAGATGGCGAAATCGCCGCTGACTTTCTCGTCGTCGAGCACGTGCGTCTTCTCGGCGGTGTCGCACATCTGTTCGACCGTAATCGCATCGAGGTTGGCGAGAAAGGTTTCGCCAGCCCTGCGTACAGCCGGGTCGATCACCCGCTCAAGCAGCACCGAGTTTGACCCGAGATCGTCGGGATCGGCGGTGCTTAACGACATCGCGGTGCGCACGATCTCGCCCACAGTGATGCGCCGGCGCTCCCGCGCCAGCTCATAGCCGCCTCGCGGCCCGCGCACGCCCTTGAGGATTTTGGCGTGGACCAGGCCCTGGAGCAATGTCTCCAGGTGACGAGGGGGCAATTTATGACGCGCGGCCAAAGCTTTGGCCGCAACCGGGGCCGAGCGCGAATGCAACGCGACATCGACCACGGCGGCGATAGCAAGAACGCTCCGTCGCGACAATAAGTTCATTTCCTACCTCCTACTATGAGCGCCCAGTGGAACCGAATCCATTTGAGCCACGGACGCTCGAAGTGAGACGCTCGCCCGAAATCAGAGCGACACGTTCCACAGAGCTAACGACGAGTTGCGCTATTCGCGCGCCCCGCCGAACGACAAAAGGCTTGTCCCCAAAATTGACGAGTATGACCCCAATTTCGCCGCGGTAATCAGCGTCGATCGTCCCCGGACTGTTGAGGACCGTCACCCCATCCTTCAGAGCCAACCCCGACCGGGGCCGGATCTGCGCTTCAAATCCCTTCGGCAGTTCGATAACCATCCCGGTCGCGATCAACGCCCGAGATCCGGGGGCCATGACAACCTCTTCACCCGCCGGAAGGGCCGCCACCAGATCCATCCCCGCGGCATCCTCACTCGCATAGGCGGGCAATTGCAACCCCTCACCATGTGGTAATCTATGGTAACCAATCGTGATCATTGTCGCTTCGCCAATTCAACGGCGAGGCGCCGAACGATGCCGTCCGCAACTTCGGCTTTGGTCATCGGCGGCCACGATTCGACGCCGCTCGCATCGATCACCTGGACCTGATTGGTTTCGCCGCCAAATGTCGATGTGCCTTCCGCGACACTATTGGCGATGATCAGATCGCAACTCTTGCGCTGTAATTTGGCCAGGGCGTTCGCCGTAATATTCTCGGTTTCGGCAGCGAACCCAATTACAACTGCTGGCCGCATTATGGTTTTCTTTGCGACCTCCGCAAGTATATCGGGATTTTCAACCAGGGTGAGTGTCGGAGACTCTTTGGCATTCTTTTTGATCTTTTGATGGGCGACGTTTTCCGCGCGCCAGTCGGCGACCGCGGCCGCCGCAATGAATGCGTCGGCGGGCAGTGCGGCTTCGACCGCCTCCCGCATATCGCGCGCCGAACCCACGTGGACGACTTCGGCCCCGGTCGGATCGGATAATCCCACGGGGCCGGTAACCAGCGTTACCCTTGCGCCCGCGCCAACCGCGGCTTGCGCAATTGCATGCCCCTGGCGCCCAGAAGACCGGTTTCCGAGGAATCGGACCGGGTCAATCGGCTCGTAGGTCGGTCCCGAAGTGACAATCACATGCCGTCCGCCAAGCGAACCCGAATCACTTGGCCGACCTTGGAGCGAATGACCGGCCCCCGCTTCGGCGGCCAACGCGGCCTCGATCGCCTCGACGATCGCCGGCGGCTCGGCCATGCGGCCAGGACCAAATTCGCCGCACGCCATCGGCCCCGAATCGGGGCCGACGATCAGAACGCCGTCGTCCCTGAGGCGCTCCAGGTTGCGGCGGGTCGCCGGGTGCAGCCACATCCTGACATTCATCGCAGGGGCGGCAAGCACGCGTTTGTCGGTCGCAAGCAACACGGTCGTCGCCATATCATCGGCAAGACCGTTGGCCATCCGCGCCAGGATATTCGCGCTTGCCGGCGCAACAACGATGAGGTCGGCGGCGCGCGACAACTCGATATGACCGATCGCCGCTTCGTCCGTCAGGCTGAACAGATCATCGCGGACGGCCTGCCCGCTGAGCGTCGCCGCGGAGAGGGGAGAAATGAACTGTCGGGCGGCGGAAGTCATCACGACTTGAACCTTCGCGCCGCGGTCTTTGAGGCGACGAATCAACTCTAGCGATTTGTACGCCGCGATTCCACCACTTATAATCAGGAGAATACGGGCGCGCGATAGCGGGGTGCTGCTCATTCGCGATGACCTACGCTAGCTCGCTGCGCTCTGGATCCGCGCCTGACGTGGAGGAAATCAAGCAAACGAGGAGTGAAACGTCCATTCGCGGCTTCATCCGCTTGCCAGCCTCCGGTCCGTCGTTAGGTAAGCCGTTTTTCTAATGCCACCAGTGCTACCAGAGGAATGCCACGAACATTTACGAAATGGCAATTACCACAATTGTGGTATTCCCGTCGCGCGATTGTTGCGGGTGGTTCGGGGATTGCCAGGCGCGGCCAACGGCTGCCACCGTCTCGGGGCGGTCGGCGACTTCCTGCCGCTCCGGCGCCTGGCTGCGCGCCCATTCACAGAAGCCGGGCGCCGCGCTGAGGATCGCCGACTTATAAGATCCATCGGTACGCCGCCATAACCAGGAGCGCTAGCAAAAATCCAGTTAAAACAAAGGTGAACCCCACCCGGAGCGTGAGTTCGGGAACGATTTTCGCAATTTCCCTTTCGCTGTCCGCCTCGAGTTTAGCCTCGAGTTTGTCGGCGATTTGCTCGAGGCGGTGCGGCGCGTCGCCGAGGAAGGAGGCAAGGGACGAAAAGATCCGACCGGCGTCTTGAACGCGCCCAACTGGGCCGAGGTGTTCGGCGATCCAAGTGCTCACGACCGGTTCGGCGGTCGACCACATGTTGAGCTGAGGGTCGAGCTTTCGGGCCACGCCTTCGACGACAACCATGGTTTTCTGCAGCATCACCAGCTCGATTCGGGTGACCATTTCGAACAGCGCCGTGATTTCGAACAGGAGCGTCAAGACTTTCGCCATCGAGATCTGGTCGGCGGTGCGGGAGTGGATCGGTTCGCCGATAGCCCGGAGAGCCTGAGCGAAATCTTCCACTCGATATGTGTGAGGCACGTAGCCGGCCTCGAAATGAACCTCGGCAACCCGCAAATAGTCGCGGCGAATGAAGCCGTAGAGGATTTCAGCCAGGAATCGGCGCTCTTTGCGCCCCAGCCGGCCCATGATTCCAAAATCCACAGCGACGATACGACCTTCCTTGTCGACGAAGAAATTGCCCTGATGCATATCGGCGTGGAAGAATCCATCGCGCAGGGCGGTGCGCAAAAATGTCTGAATCAAAGCGCGGGCAAGGGACTGAGGATCAAACCCAAGCGCGATCAGACGGTCGGGGTCGGCCAGGGGCACCCCGTCGATCCATTCCATCGTCATCACTTCGCGGGTGGTGCGATTCCACTCCACCACCGGCGCTCGAACGTCTGGATCATCCTTTGAGTTTTCGACGAATTCCGACGCCGCCGCCGCTTCGAGCCGGAAATCCATCTCCATGCGCACGGAGCGGGCGAGCGTTTCGACAACCTGGGCGAGCCGCAAGCGGCGGAATTCCGGGGCCAGGCTCTCAGCGAACCGCGCGGCGAACGCCATGTCGGAAAGGTCGCGCGCAAACCGCCTTTCCGTGCCCGCCCGCAGCACTTTGACCGCGACTGGTCGCAAGCCTTCGCCCGTTTGCACCTCGGCGCGATGGACCTGGGCGATTGAAGCCGCCGCGACCGGCTCGCCGAAGCTCTCGAACAGGGACTCGATCTTCATGCCGAAAGAAGCCTCGACGATGGCGACCGCCATTTCGCGGCTCATCGGCGCTACGCGGTCCTGCAGTTGCTCGAGCTCGATGGCGACCTTGCCGCCGACGATGTCAGGACGCGTCGAAAGGAACTGCCCAAGCTTGACGTATGACGGCCCCAATCGATCGATCGCCCGGGATAGACCCGCCAGGCCATCGCCGTCGCGTTTTGCAATCAAGTTGGCCAACGCGAGCGGCGCCCTCAGCACCGGGGGCAGAGGGACTGGGTCGACGCCGACGAACGCCCCTTCTCGGGCGAACACGAAAGCGGCGCGCGTCAGCCTTGAGACGTGGCCGAGCGACGACAGAATCGGCATGAATTAGAGTTTCCAGCCCGAGTGGATCGCGACGACGCCTCCGCTCAGGCGTGTGAAGTCCACGCGCGCAAACCCGGCTTCGCCGATCATCTCGGCGAATCGCTCGGGGGGCGGAAATTTGCGGATCGATTCGACAAGATAGCGATAAGCGCCGCCGTCGCCAGTCACCGCTTTGCCGATGGGCGGAATGGCCGCGAAGGAATAGGCGTCGTACAATCGATCCATGACAGGCAAATCGACGCGCGAAAATTCGAGGCACAAGAAGCGCCCGCCGCGCTTGAGAACACGATAGGCTTCCTTAAGCGCGTCTTCGATCCGCGGCACGTTTCGGATGCCGAACGCAATCGTATAGGCGTCGAAGCGCCCGTCGGGGAGCGGCAACGCCTCGGCGTTGCCCTCGATGAACGTCAGCCGCTTCGAGAAAGCGCGCCTCGCCGCCCGCTTCTCCCCAACGCGCAGCATGTCCCCATTGACGTCGACGACCGTCACCTCAGTCAGCGGGCCGCCGGCCTTCGCCACGCGAACGGCGACGTCGCCGGTCCCGCCCGCGACATCGACATGAGCGAAAGGACGATTCAGTGATGGGCGGACCTTGGCGACGAGAGCGTCCTTCCAAGCCCGATGCAGGCCGAACGACATCAGATCGTTCATCAGGTCATACCGGCTCGCGACGCTATGGAAGACGTCGTTCACCAGGCTCTGCTTTTCGTCCAGCCGAACGGTGCGTTGGCCGAAATGCGTTTGATCGCCCGCAGCGGCCATCAGGCTCTCCCATGAAACGGCTCAAACCTTAGCGCGCGCGGCGCCGGGCGTACACAGGCCCGGTCAGTCCAGGCGCACCGGGATTCCCGCCTCGGCCATCCGGGCCTTCGCCTGCCGAATCGTGAATTCGCCGAAATGGAAGATCGACGCCGCAAGCACCGCGCTGGCGCGCCCTTCTTGCACCCCAGCGACGAAATGGTCGAGATCGCCGACGCCGCCGGAGGCGATGACCGGAATGGCGACCGCGTCGGCGACGGCTCGGGTGAGCTCGAGATCGAAGCCCTGCCTCGATCCGTCGCGGTCCATCGAGGTTAAAAGGATCTCGCCCGCGCCGAGAGCGGCGACTTCACGTGCGTAGCCGATCGCCTCGATGCCGGTCGCGCGCCGCCCGCCATGGGTGAAGATCTCCCAGCGCGGCGCCTCGCCGCTCGCGGACACCCGCTTGGCGTCGATGGCGACGACGACGCACTGGGCGCCAAACTTCTCCGCGGCCTGGCGCACGATGTCCCGATCGGCGACAGCGGCTGAATTGATCGAGGCCTTGTCGGCGCCGGCGAGCAGAAGTTTGCGGATGTCTTCTGTCGTGCGCACGCCGCCGCCGACCGTCAGCGGCATGAAGCAGACCTCCGCCGTGCGCCTGACGACGTCGAGCAGAATGCCGCGGTCTTCGTGGCTCGCGGTAATGTCCAAAAAGCACAGCTCGTCCGCGCCCGCTCGATCGTACGCGATCGCGCTCTCCACCGGATCGCCGGCGTCGCGCAGATTGACGAAGTTGATTCCCTTGACGACCCGGCCGTCCTTGACGTCGAGACAGGGGATGACCCGCGCCTTCAATGTCACTGAGGCGACCCTGTTGACCGTTCCGATCGTCCGCCGGCGTGGAGGAGCGTCAGCGCCGCGCGCGGATCAAGTCGGCCGTCGTAGAGCGCACGCCCGACGATGGCGCCGGCGAGGCGGGCGCAATCCGGCTCGGTCAGCCGTCTGATGTCCTCGATCGAGGCGAGGCCGCCCGAGGCGATGACTGGAATCTCAAGCTTGCGGGCCAGCGCGATTGTGCTTTCGAGGTTAAGGCCGGCGAGCGCGCCGTCGCGCGCAATGTCGGTGTAGATGATTGCCGCGACGCCCGCGTCCTGAAACCGCCGTGCGAGATCAAGAGCAGACATGTCCGAGGTTTTCGCCCATCCCTCGATGGCGACTACGCCCTCACGGGCGTCAACGCCGACCGCAATCCGGCCGGGGTAAAGTCGCGCCGCCTCGCGCACGAAATCGGGATCGCGGACCGCTGCAGTTCCGATAATAACGCGGGTCACGCCGCTTTCCAGCCAGCCGCGCACGGTCTTCATGTCGCGGATTCCGCCGCCGAGTTGCAGCTTGACTGTGAGCCCGGCGAGAATGCCTCGAACAGCGTCGGCGTTCATGGGCTTGCCCGCGAACGCCCCGTCGAGATCGACGACATGCAGGTAGTCGAACCCTTGCGCCACGAACGCTCGCGCCTGATCGGCCGGATCGGCGTTGAACATTGTCGCGCGCGTCATGTCGCCCTGGACGAGGCGAACGCACTGGCCGTCTTTGAGATCGATGGCGGGGAACAGGATCACGGGCGCCACTCGAGGAAATTGGCGATCAGCTTGAGACCCAGCGTTTGGCTCTTTTCAGGGTGAAACTGCGTGCCGGCGATGTTGTCGCGGGCGACGATCGCCGTCACCGCGCCGCCGTAGTCGGCGGTGGCCACGAGGTCGTCGGCATCATCCGCGTACAATTGATAGGAGTGCACGAAATAGGCGTGCAGCCCGCTCTCGCCTGTGCTCACGCCCTCTAAAAGCGCATGGCTCCGCCGCACATCGAGGGTGTTCCACCCCATATGCGGAATCTTCAGTCCCGGATCGCGTGGCTTGATCGCCGCGACGTCGCCCGCAATCCAGTTCAAGCCGTCAACCACCTCATGTTCGAGGCCGCGCGTGGCCATCAGTTGCGCGCCGACGCAAATGCCGAGGAACGGCCGGCCTCGTTGGCGCACTGCCTCCTCCATCGCCTCAACCATGCCCGAAACGCCGTCGAGCCCCCGGCGGCAGTCCGCAAACGCGCCGACGCCCGGAAGCACGATATGGTCGGCGGCGAGCACATCCTCAGGCCGCGCGGTGACTTTCACCTCGCGGGTCAAGCCGGCCTCGCGCCCGGCGCGCTCGAAGGCCTTCTGCGCCGAGTGCAGATTGCCAGAGCCGTAGTCGATGATGGCGACGACGCTCATGGCATCCTAAAGCGCGCCCTTGGTCGATGGCACGCGCTCGGCCTGACGGGAATCGATCGCAATCGCGCCGCGAAGCGCGCGAGCGACCCCCTTGAAGCACGATTCGGCGATGTGATGGCTGTTCGAGCCGTAAAGCGTCTCGATGTGCAGCGTGATGCCGGCGTTGCCGGCGAAGGCCTGGAAGAACTCGCGCACCAGTTGAGTGTCAAAAGCGCCGATCTTCTCGGTCGGAAACTCGGTCCGGAAGACAAGAAACGGCCGGCCCGACACGTCGAGCGCGACGCGGGTCAGGGTTTCGTCCATTGGCAGCAGGCAGTCGGCGTAGCGCGTCAAGCCTCGCTTGTCGCCAAGCGCCTTCGCCAGCGCCTGACCGAGCGCGATGCCCACGTCCTCGACCGTGTGGTGATCATCGATATGGCGGTCGCCCTCGGCCAGAATCTTGATGTCGACAAGGGAATGGCGCGAGAGCTGATCGAGCATATGATCGAAGAAACCAATGCCGGTTGTAACATCGGCAAGGCCCGACCCATCGAGGTCGAGGCCGACTTCGATGCTCGTTTCCTTCGTCTTGCGTGTGATTGCGCCCTTGCGCATGGCGATTTCGAAGCCTTAAGCTGGTTTGCGCGGGGGGTGATAGCAAGACGCGCGGCGCTTGGCCACCTGAGGCTTCGGCGACACGGGCGCCGCCTCCAGGTTGCGCGGGTTTCGCAACCAGGCAAGATTCAATTAGGAAGAGCGCGAACGCCGTCCGGTGGAAATCCACCAGGCTGCCACAGGGATATCAGAACCATGAATGTGAGACCGACAAAATTCGGCATAGGTCAGAGCGTCAAGCGCGTCGAAGACATTCGATTCGTCAGCGGGCGAGGCAACTACGCCTCCGATGCGGTTGATAAGGCTGAACTCAAGGCGGTGTTTCTACGCAGCCCTTACGGCCATGCGAACTTCCGCATCGACGATCTTGAAGCCGCGCGCGCTGCTCCGGGCGTTCGGGCCGTCTATGTCGCGAGCGATTTCGCCAACGTCGGCGACATGCCTTGTGTCGCCCCGGTCGCCAATTCCGACGGATCGAACACGCCGCTCAAGCCCTATCCCGTGATGGCGTCGGATGAAGCGCAGCACGTGGGCGACATTATCGCGATGGTGGTCGCCGACACGGCTCTCGAGGCGCGCGACGGCGCCGAATTGATCAGCGTGACATGGGACGCGCTTCCCGTCGTGACCGACATGGAAGATGCTTTGCGGCCGGACGCGCCGCTCATCTTCGCCGAGGCTCCGGGCAACGTCGCTTACGACACCCATATTGGCGACAAGCAGGAGACGGATAAGGCCTTCGCCGGCGCAGCGCACACGGTTCGCATCAAAATCGTCAACTCGCGCGTCGTCGCCAATTATATGGAGCCGCGCTCGGCTGTTGGCGAATATGATCCGAAATCCGGCCGCCTCACGCTGAACCTTGGAAGTCAGGGCGTGCACGGCATTCAGGGCGCCATCGCCGGGGCGATGCTGAAGATTCCGCCCGAATCCCTTCGCGTCGTTACGCAAGACGTGGGCGGCGGGTTCGGCACCAAGGCCGTCGTCTATCGGGAATATCCGCTTGTTCTCGAGGCGGCGAAGCGTCTCGGACGGAGCGTCGGCTGGCTCGCCGATCGCAGCGAGCATTTCGTCGGCGACGCCCAGGGTCGCGACAATCTGACGACGGCCGAAATGGCGCTCGACGCCAACGGCCGTTTTCTGGCGCTGAGAGTCGATATCCTCGGCAATCTCGGCGCGTATCTGTCGCTGTTTGCGCCCTATATCCCCTGGCTCGGCGCGTCGATGGCGACTGGGTGCTACCACATCGACGCGCTCCACGCGCGCGTCCGCGGAATTTACACTCACACCGTGCCCGTCGACGCCTATCGCGGGGCGGGACGTCCGGAGGCGGCCTATGTGCTCGAGCGGCTGGTCGACGCTTGCGCGCGCAAGCTTGGCCTGACGCCCGAGGACATTCGTGCGCGCAACTTCGTCAAGCCTGAGCAGATGCCCTACCACACCCACACCGATCGCGATTACGACGTCGGCGATTTCGAAGGCGCGTTGCGGGCCTGCCTGAAGAAGGCGGATCGCGAGGGGTTCACGCGGCGCGCTGAGGACGCTCGGGCTCGCGGCAAGATCAGGGGCTTCGGCATTGCAAGCTACATTGAATGCACGGCCTGGAGCGATTCCGAGACCGGTTCTTTGACGCTTGAGAAGAACGGCGATTTCACGCTCACCATAGGCACCCAATCGAACGGACAGGGGCATGAGACCGCCTACGCCCAGGCCGTCTCGCAACATCTCGACGTGCCGCTCGAGCGCATCAAGGTGGTGCAGGGCGACACGGATCGGGTCAAGACTGGCTTCGGCACGGGCGGATCGCGATCCATTCCCATCGGCGCCGTGATGGTGACCCGCGCGTCGGAAACCCTGGCGGGTTCGTTGAAGGAACTGGCGGCCGACAAGCTCGAGGCGGCGGTCGCCGACCTCGAAATCGCCGACGGCAAGGTGCGTATCGCCGGAACCGACCGCGCCATCTCTTACGCCGAGATCGCAGCGCTTCCGGGCGTCAGTGCGGCGAATTTGACGGCGACCGAATCGTTTGCGCCGTCGAACGCCACCTATCCGAACGGCACCCACGCCTGCGAGGTCGAGATCGATCCGGACACGGGGGAAACCACGATCGTCCGCTACTCGGTTGTCGACGACTTTGGATTCACTTTGAATCCATTGCTGCTTGCGGGGCAGGTCCATGGCGGCATCGCCCAGGGCGCGGGCCAAGCGCTGATGGAGCGCGCTTTGTTCGATGACGACGGCCAACTCTTGACCGCGAGCTTCCTCGACTATTGCATGCCGCGCGCCGACAATTTGCCCGCGTTCGATTTCGAGACGCGCAACGTGCCGTCGACGACCAATCCGATGGGCCTCAAGGGCGCTGGCGAAGCCGGCTCGATCGGATCGACGCCGGCGGTGATGAACGCAGTCGCTGACGCGCTCTGGCGCGCCTACAAGCATCGAGCACATCGACATGCCGGCGACCCCGTTCGCCGTGTACGATGCGATCAGGCGCTCGCGCGCTCACGCCTAGAGCGAGGCGCGCGTTTGGCGCGAGTAGACGTGTCAAGCGGGCTTAAGGCTGGCTCATTGCCGGCCCGCGCCGACGACCGCGATCAACACGGCGTGATCAGGCGCGCTGGAACTATGGCCTGAAGGCGCCGCTTGCAACATCCATCAGGGCAGGGCGGTGATCGCTGCGCGCAAGGCCTTGTCATCCCTCGTCATTGCGCCGGCTGCAGAGCCCGTCCCTCAGAGCAGGCGGCGCGCAGCTAGAAGCCGGCGGCGCCTCGCCTCGCGCCTTGCGCGCGCCCGAGCCGGTGCTAGACTGCCCAGATCTGGCGGGCGAGGATGGAGGTATTAATGCGCTCCAAGCTTTTGAAAGTGGTGTTGGGCTGCGGGTTCGCGGTGGCGTTCGCCGTGCCGGCGTTGGCCTGCGAGTTCTATAAGTCGTCGGCGCAGAACGATCAGCCGACGGCCCAGTCGCAACAGACGACGCCCGACACGCCTCAGACGGCCGCGTCGCAACCGGCGGCGGACACCGGCTCGAACTAACGATTGTTATCGTTGGCGTTGAATAGAGCCCGCCGCAGCTCGCGCCTGCGGCGGGTTTTCTTTGCGTGGCGCGTCTCAGGCGTTACGCGACTGGGGGCCTGCGCCCAAAATTCGCGGGCCGCTTGTCCAGAAAGGCCCGCACGCCTTCCATATAGTCGTCGCCCCGCTCCGGCCTCCCGCTGCAGATCGCGCTCGAGGTCCAGCTGGGCGTCCAAAGTGTTGGTGGGCGACGCCGCGAGCGCGCGCTTCATGAGACCGAGCGCATGCGTGGAGCCGGCCGCGAGGCGCTCGGCGATGGTGTGCGCCTCGCCCATGAGATCCTGGTCGTCAACCGCGCGATAGATCATGCCGATGGCCTGAGCTTGCTCCGCCGCGATCGGTTCGGCCAGCATCATCAGCGCCCTGGCGCGCGCGTCGCCGATGAGGCGCGGCAGGACAAAAGTGCCGCCCGCGTCCGGAATGAGGCCGATGCGGGCGAACGCCTGCAGGAACTGAGCCGACTTCGCCGCGAGCACGATGTCGCAGGCAAGCGCGATATTGGCGCCGGCTCCCGCCGCCGGGCCGTTGACCGCGCATACGACGGGCTTCGGCAGATTGCGGATCCCGCGAATGATCGGATTGAGGCCGTTTTCGAGCGCTGCGCCGAGGTCCGGCCGGGCGTCGCCGGGAGCAAAGGCGCGGTTGGCGAGGTCCGCTCCGGCGCAAAAGCCCCTTCCGGCGCCGGTAATAAGAACCGCCCGACAGTCGGGCTCTGTAGCCGCACGCTTGAGCGCAGTAGACAGCCCTTCAATGAGAGCGGCGTTGAGCGCATTCAGGCGCTCGGGCCGGTTGAGGGTCAGCGTCAGCACGCCGCCCTCGAGCTTGTCCAAGAGAGCCGGTTGCGATGACGTTTCAGCCTCCGCCGCCATGGGCGTCCTCCCGCAATCTGTTTTGTCGCCGCCGCGCGACGCGAATGTCTATATTAGACGCCGGCAATCGGACGCGACAATGGCGGATTGCGACCTGAGGCCGAACCTACGAACGGTGCGTCTATGACCGAAGCCTTCATCTGCGACTATGTGCGCACGCCGATCGGCCGCTTCGGCGGCGCGCTGGCAAGTCTCCGCGCCGACGATCTGGCGGCGCTCCCGATCCGCGAGCTCATCCGCCGTCATCCGGGTCTCGCCGATAAAATCGACGAGGTCTTTCTCGGCTGCGCCAATCAGGCGGGCGAGGACAATCGCAACCTCGCGCGCATGGCGCTCTTGCTCGCTGGCCTGCCGGATTCCATCCCCGGCGCGACGGTCAATCGCCTGTGCGCCTCGGGAATGGAAGCGGTCGCCGCGGCGGCGCGGGGGATCAAAGCGGGCGAGATCGAGCTCGCAATCGCCGGCGGCGCGGAATCGATGACCCGCGCGCCCTTCGTCATGGGCAAGGCTCAGGCGGCGTTTCAGCGATCGGCGGAGATTTTCGACACCACCATCGGCTGGCGTTTCGTCAATCCGGCGATGAAAAAGCTCTATGGCGTCGATTCGATGCCCGAGACGGCCGAGAACGTCGCTGACGAGCACCAGGTCTCCCGCGCCGATCAGGACGCGTTCGCGCTGCGCTCGCAAAAGCGGACTGCGGCGGCGCAGGCGAAGGGAACGTTCGACGAAGAAATCGTTGCGGTCGAGATGAAGGACCGCAAAGGGAACGTGACCCGGGTCGCGAGCGACGAGCATCCGCGCTCCGACACGACGCTCGAGGCGCTGGCGAAGCTCGTCGGGATCGTGCGCGAGGGCGGCAGCGTGACCGCGGGCAACGCCTCCGGCGTCAACGACGGCGCCGCGGCGCTCATCGTCGCCTCGGGCCAGGCCGCGGAAGCGCATGGGCTCGAGCCGATTGCCCGCATTCTCGGCTACGCGACCGCCGGCGTCGCGCCGCGCGTGATGGGCGTGGGCCCGATCCCGGCGGTCGGCAAACTGACCGAACGGCTGAAGCTCAAGCCATCGAGCTTCGACGTTGTCGAGCTCAACGAGGCGTTCGCCTCGCAGGCGCTTGCCTGCCTGCGCGGGCTCGGGCTTGCGGATGATTCCAGCCATGTCAATCCGAATGGCGGCGCGATCGCGCTCGGCCATCCGCTCGGCATGTCGGGCGCGCGCCTCGCCGGCGCCGTCGCGCTCGAGCTCAAGCGGCGCGGCGGCCGCTACGGCCTCGCCACAATGTGCGTCGGCGTCGGCCAGGGCGCGGCGCTGGCGATCGAGCGCGTCTGATCCGATATAGGCGTTCGAGGGCTCAACGGCTCGCACGAAGAGTCGGGAGAAAAGGGAGGATGGTCGATGGCCGCGCCAACTCACGTCGCGTTGCGAAAGGTGACGCTGAACGCCGCGCGCTCGAAGGAATTCCCGGAAGGCTCGATCCGGCATGGCTATGATTTCGTCGCGCCTTTGACCGCCGATGGCCACATCGATCTCGAGGCCTGGAAGCAGCATCGCGGCGAATGCTTCGCTCATCGCTTTTGGGGCAACGAGCCTGCGCTGCGCGGCCTCCTCGTTCATCGCGCCGGCGGCCCCGGCGGATCGACTTGGGCCTTCGAATGGAAGGGCGGGCGCAAGGACGACGCGGAGGAGGAAGGCTTTCGCTTCGGCGACCACGCTTTCAAGGTCGGCGAGTACGTGTCGGTGCGCGAAGAGGAGGGCGAGCTTCTGACCTTCCGGGTGGTCAGCGTCGGCGCCTCGTGAGATCGCCTGTCATGCCCGCGAAAGCGGGCAGCCCCGACGGCTTTCCGGACAAGTCTGGATTCTCGCTTGCGCTAGAATGACAAGAGAACCGGCTGCGATTCCAAGCTGGATTAGCCAACCTCGCGGAGAAACGCGATCAGGGCCGCGTTGACCTCGTTCGCGCGCTCCTGTTGCGTCCAATGGCCGCAGCCGGAAAGCATGATCGTCTTCGTCAACTTGGGGACAAACTTCGTCAGATTGGCGATGAGCTCAGGCGCGCCCGGGAAGCGGACGACGAGGTCGCGGTCGCCCGCGATGTAAAGCGCCGGGACCGTCACCTTCGCCCCGGCGAAGGGCGCGAGCAGCTCCCAGTTGCGGTCGATGTTGCGATACCAGTTGAGGCCGCCGCGGAAGCCTGTTCGGGCGAATTCTCCCGCAAAGACATCGATGTCCGCCTCTGTGAGCCAGCCGGGCAGCGTCGGCGGATCGATCGTGCGGGTGAGAAAGCCGCCCGTCCTTGGGACCATGCCTGGCGCCTGATCGCCGAGCGTGTTGTCCGACTTGCGCGGAACATCGCCCGACCCGGAATAAAGAAGCCGCCGGATCGTCGCGCGCGGATCGCGCCCGAGCTCCGCCTCCGCGACCCCCGGCGCCTGGAAATAAAGCTGATAAAAAAGCGACGATTCGCTCTGCGGCATCACGCTCGTTGGTCGCGTCGGTCCGCGCGGCCTGAAGGGCACGCTCAAGCCCGCGACGGCGCGAAAGCGGTCGGGCCGAAGAAGCGCGCTATGCCAGGCGACCGGCGCGCCCCAGTCGTGGCCGACGACAACAGCCTCAGGCGCGCTAAGCGCGTCGAGCACGCCGACTATGTCGCCGACAAGATGAAACAGCGTGTACTGGTCGATGGCTTCCGGCTGGCCTGTCTGGCCATAGCCGCGCATGTCGGGCGCGACGGCGCGATAGCCGGCCTCGGCGAGCGCTTTCAACTGATGGCGCCACGAATACCAGGATTCCGGAAAGCCGTGGCAGAGGAGCACGACGGGTCCGCTTCCCGCTTCGGCGAGATGGATCGGGATCCCGTTTGCCTCGACGGTGCGATGGACGATCTCGGTCACGCGGCGCCTCCTCCGGTTTGGCATCGATCTATACGCGTTCGATGACGACTCCAACATGGGGACATCGGCCGCGTCAGGGGCGCGAAGCGCCGTTACGGCCGCCTTCGCCACGGTCAACGCCCTCAATCAAGATACGCTTCCCTGTAGTCTGAGCGCTCACCTCACGGGTCAGCCATCTCACGGAGTTTGCGCAGCGCTTTGCGCGACTTAGGCGTGCGCAGCATGTGATGACACTCACGAAGTTGTGTTGAATCCCCTCGGTTATTGGGGTCAGCCGTGTGATCTCCGTCACTGTGCGGAGCCGACCAGCGCGACAGATTCGGAACCAACACTGATGGGTTCCGGCGGCGATACGAACGCAAATTCGTGATCCCGCCGCCTCCTAGTCGTCGCGTCGAGCGTCGTGAGACGTCTCGGCGACGGGGCTGGAAACGCGGCCAAAGGGCGTGAGACGCGCTTGACCGTGGAGGTATCCAAAATGCGCAATCCAAGTTTCAAACAAGCCGTCGTCGTCGGCGCCGGAATGGCCGGGCTGGCGGCGGCGAAGGCGATCGCGCCGCACTTCGAGAAGGTGACGGTGTTCGACCGCGACTCGTTGCCCGACGCGCCGGCGCCCCGTTCAGGCACGCCACAGTCGCGCCATACGCACGCGCTGCTCGCGGGGGGACATTCCGCGCTCGACCGTATGTTCCCCGGGATCGAGATCGACCTCATGGATGCGGGCGCCGTCCGCATGCGGCTTCGCAGCGACTTCCGCTTGGAGCTGCCCGGTTTCGACCCCTTTCCGCGACGGGACTTCGGATACGACCAGTTCGCTCTGTCGCGCCCGGCTCTCGAGCGCGTCTGCCGCCACCGGGTCGAACAGGAGCCGTACATCGAAATCATTTCCCGCGCCCGCGTCACTGAGGTGATCGCCTCCCCCGACAATAGAAGCGTCGCGGGCGTGCGGTTCGAGGACGTTCGCGGAACATCCGGAACTCTCTCAGCCGACCTGGTCGTTGACGCATCCGGCCGCATATCGCTCACTCAAGGCTTCCTCGACGCGATCGGTTCGCCAAAGCCGCCCACCGTCGAAATCGGGATGGACCAGGCTTATTCGACGCTGGTCTTCGAGAAGCCCAAGGATGCGCCGACCGACTGGCTCGCGGTGATCCACGCGCCCGCTCCGCCCCAGAGCAGCCGTCACGGCGTCATCTTCCCGATGGAGGGTGGCCGTTGGTCGGTCTCGCTGGCCGAGGACCACAAGGCGCCTCCCGGCGACGTCGACGGCTTCATGGAATTCGTCGCGTCATTCCGGACGCCGACCATCCACAACGCGATTCGAGGCGCGAGGCGAATAGGAGACGTTGCCCGGTTCAGGATGCCGTGCAGCGTGCGCTGCGCCTACGACCGGCTCGACCGATTCCCCCGTGGGTTGATCCCGCTCGGCGACTCGGCCTGCCGTTTCCCTCCGATCTTCGGCCAGGGAATGAGCGTGGCGGCCCAGGAATGCTGTGTGCTCGCGGGCCTCATCGAATCGCGCCGCTGGCGCGCCGACCCGCTCGACGGTCTTGCCGAGGCGTTCCTCGCAGAGATCCAGCCGCTTCTCGAAACGCCGTGGTCGCACGCGATGGCCGAACTCGCTCATCCTGAGACGCGGGGCGAGCGACCGCCGGACCTCGAGCAGAAGCTCAAATATGGGCGCGCGCTCCTCCAACTCTCGGCGGAGGACCCCGAGATCGACAGGATCGTCTCGGAGGTGCGAGCGCTGCTCAGGCCGTTCAGCGCTTTGCGCGAGCCGAAACTCGCGCGCCGCGTCGAGGCTCTTCTGGCCGAGACAGTCTGATCCCCAGGGCGGCGGCTTCGTGGCCGCCGTCCGTGGCGCCCTCGTCATGCTCGCGGTTAAGCAAGACGCTGGCGCTGGCCATAGTCCGCCGATGCGGCTAGTCTTCGGGCTTTCAACAACAGCGAAGCCCAGTGACCCAACTTTCAGTCCGCCAGCGCGAAGGCCGCCTTTCGAGCGACGCGGTCGCCGCCCTCAATTCCGATCTCGCCGCCCGTTTCGGCAACCGCTTCACCGCTTCCGAGGCGATTAGGCAAGCGCATGGGCACACGCTGACCTGGCTCAAGAACGAGCCGCCGGACGCCGTGGTCTTCGCCGAAGACAAAGATGACGTGATCGACCTCGTCAAGCTCTGCGTCCGGCACGACGCGCCGATCGTTCCGTTCGGCGTCGGCTCCTCGCTCGAAGGCCATGTCAACGCGCCCCATGGCGGCGTCTCGCTCGACCTCTCGCGCATGAATAATGTTCTCGCCGTCAACGCGGACGATCTCGATTGCGTGGTCGAGCCCGGCGTCACCAGGAAGCAGCTCAACGAGCATCTGCGTGACAGCGGGCTCTTCTTCCCGATCGATCCGGGCGCCGACGCTTCGCTCGGCGGCATGGCCGCGACCCGCGCCTCCGGCACCAATGCGGTGCGCTACGGCACCATGAAGGACGTGGTGCTGTCGCTCGGCGTGGTCGCTGCCGACGGATCGTTCCTGCGCACCGGAACACGGGCGAAGAAGTCGTCGGCGGGCTACGATCTCACCCATATGTTCATCGGCTCGGAGGGCACGCTCGGAATCATCGTCGAGGTGGCGCTCAAGCTCTCCGGCATCCCCGAAGCGATCGCCGCCGGGCATTGCTCGTTCCCCAGCATCCGCGCGGCTTGCGAGACGACGATCGAGACCATCCAGTCGGGCCTGCCGATCGCTCGCATCGAGCTCATCGACGCGCTCTCGGTGCGCGCCTTCAACAATTATTCGCATACCTCATTGCCCGAGCAGCCGCTGCTCCTGGTCGAGTTTCACGGCGCCGAGCAAAGCGTGGCCGAACAAGCGAGCCGCTTTGGCGAGATCGCCGCCGGCCATGGCGGCGGGCCGTTGGCCTCGGCGACCAAGCCCGAGGAGCGCACGAAGCTCTGGCAGGCGCGTCACGACACTTATTGGTCGCAACTCACGCTGAGACCCGGCGCGCGGCCGTTCGCCACCGACGCCTGCGTGCCGATCTCGCGCCTCGCCGATTGCGTCGAGGAGACGCTCGAAGACATCAAGCTGAGCGGCCTCATTGCGCCCATCGTCGGCCATGTCGGCGACGGTAATTTTCACGTGACGCCACTCATTGATCTCGACAGCAAAACCGAGATCGAGGCTGCGGATGCTTTCGCCTCCCGCCTCGCCCATCGCGCCATCGCCATGGGCGGCACCTGCACTGGCGAGCATGGGGTCGGGCAGAAAAAGCGCGAGTACATGGAAGAGGAGCACGGGCCGATCGCCATCGACCTCATGCGGCGCGTCAAGGCCTCGTTCGACCCGCAGAACCTGTTCAACCCAGGCAAGGTTTTCTACGCCTGAG
>CAVPEE010000041.1:0-17354 GCA_963702825.1 uncultured Alphaproteobacteria bacterium | reverse complement strand
AATCCAAGGAAATCCAATAGCCGATAAACGGGGTTTTCGCGGCGAACAGGCGACGCGCCAAGAAAATCCAAACCGATCGGCTGGAGCCTAATAACACAGCATTAAACTGTCCAATAGTCCTAGCACCACAGAGCAACGTTTAACGTCTCGCGCCGCGCCGCCGGACGCGAGCGCCCAGAGCGCGCGGGTAGCCAGAACCTCGGCGAGTCGTGTTTCGGTCCGGACGCGGGCGCTGGCCTGCCGGACAGCGGGCAGACGCTCAGCGATCGACCCCGTCGTCCAACGTTCGGCCTGTTTGGCCAGCGCGCGCCGCGCTGATATCGGCAATTTCACGAACAAAGCCTGGCACGCGGCGTCGAATGGCCTGCCTTGATCCATTTCAAGCCTGAGCCGGTGCAGAAGCGTCAGCCGCGCGACAAGTCGGATCATCAGATAGTCCGCGTCGCCCCCGTCGTGGAAAAATCGGGCGACCGCCGTCTCGACCGCGGGCAAATCACCGAGCAGCGCGTGGTCGATGACTTCGTCGAGGTTGGACGGGGCGGCGTCCGCGACGATCGCCTCCACGTCTTCTGCGGTGATCTGGGACTGACCCTGCGCGTAGAGCATGAGCTTCGTGATCTCGCCGCGCGTCGTTCGGCGGTCGGCGCCGACCATGTGGACGAGCGCCGCGCGCGCGTCGGGCGCGATCGCCAGCCCTGCGGCGCGGGCTTCCGCATTGATGAGGGCTTCGAGCGTGCTCGAATTGTCGGAATAGCACTCGATCGACGCCCGCGCGGGCGAACTCTCGAACGCGGCCCTTAAGCCCGTTCCCTTCTTGAGTTGTCCTGCCTTGATAACAATTGTGCAGTCCGTCGGCGGGCGGGTGAACAGAGGCTCGAGCGCCGGGAGGAGGTCGCGCCCCTGCGCGTCGATCCAGATCGCCCGATCGCCGCCGAACATCGAGATCGCGTAGGCTTCATCGGCAAGGACGCCCGGATCGCGCGCGACCGCATCGCCCTCGAGGCGCACAAGCCGCATCGGGTCCGAATCGTCGCCGATGCGGCTGCGAATGATGGCCTTCACCCGTTCGTGCGTAAGTCCCTCGTCGAGCCCGTGAACCAGGTAGAAGCCAATCTCCTTCGGCAAACGCTGGATGAAGCCGTCAGCGGCGGCGCTGCTCACGATGCTCATGGCGTCGCCCTCAACCGCTACATCCGGATGCCCGCGAAGGCGGGTATCCAGCAAGCCTTTGCCGAGATGCTAGATTCCCGCGTGCGCGGGAATGACAAGACGGCCGGCTGTGATTCCGTCTGAAAGCGCGTTGCTCTAACCGCCGATGTCGGCCGCGCCGGATTGCGGCCAAGTCGGGCTTTCGCGCACCGGGGAAATCGTCTAGCACACGACCTCGCTTCCCCCTGACATAACGTGACGGAACATGGCGACTTTCAAGCTCCTGCTCTTTCCTGGCGATGGCATCGGCCCCGAGGTTATGGCCGAACTCGAGAAGATTATCGATCATTTCAACAGCGAGGGCGTCGCCAAATTCGAGATCGAGAAAGGCCTGGTCGGCGGCGGGGCCTACGACACGCATGGCAAGGCGATCAGCGACTCGGACATGGAGCTTGCGCAAGCGGCCGACGCGATCTTTTTGGCGGCCGTCGGCGGTCCGAAATGGGACGGCGTTCCCTATGACGTTCGGCCGGAAGCGGGACTGCTGCGCCTGCGCAAGGAGCTCGGCCTTTACGCCAACTTGCGGCCGGCGATCTGCTACCCGGCGCTTGCTTCGGCTTCATCGCTGAAGCCCGAGGTGGTCGAGGGGCTCGACATCATGATCGTGCGCGAGCTCACCGGCGGCGTCTATTTCGGCGAGCCGAAGCAAATCACGGACCTTGGCAACGGTCAGCGGCGTGCGATCGACACTCAGGTCTATGACACCTACGAAATCGAGCGGATCGGACGGACGGCCTTCGAGCTGGCGCGCAACCGCGGCAACAAGGTCACCTCCGCCGAGAAGCGCAACGTGATGAAGTCCGGCGTGCTGTGGAACGAGGTGATGACCGCCTTGCACAAACGTGAGTTTTCGGACGTCAAGCTCGAGCATCAGCTCGCCGACGCGCTTGGCATGCAGCTTGTCCGCTGGCCGAAGCAATTCGATGTGATCGTCACCGACAATCTATTCGGCGACATGCTGTCCGATGTCGCGGCCATGTTGACGGGCTCGCTTGGCATGCTGCCCTCCGCGTCGCTTGGCGACGTCGATCCGAAGAGCGGCCGGCGCAAGGCGCTCTACGAGCCGGTTCACGGATCGGCGCCGGACATCGCCGGGAAGGGAGTGGCCAACCCGATCGCCATGATCGGGTCGTTCGGCATGGCCTTGCGCTATTCCTTCGGACTTCATGCCGCCGCCGACCGGCTCGACGCCGCAATCGCCGGCGTGCTCGCCTCTGGGTTCCGAACCGCCGACATCCGCGGCGAAGAAGCCGCCACGGTGTCGACGAGCGAAATGGGCGACGCGATCGTCAACGAGCTCAAGCGAAATCCCGGTTAGCGTCTGACGGGCTCGAGCCCCGGCAGGTGCTCCGCTTCAGCCCGCGCGAGGGACACAAAGCTTGCATCTTCCCTCCTTCCTCTATAACAAACGATCTGTTCGGCAAAGAGAACAGGCTGTCTGCTATTGAATGTGAGAAGGCGGGATCGTTGGGGGACCTTGGAACGCTTCTGAACGGCGCGGTCACACAATCCGTTTCTCCGGATAGCCTGACCCTGCGCTTGAGCTCCAATTCCCCGCTGCGGATGGATTCGGGCGCGGCATTGGCGCCGCTGACCGTCGCCTACCAGACCTATGGCGCTCTCAACGCGGCGAAATCCAACGCCATTCTCCTTTGTCACGCTCTGACCGGCGACCAGCATGTCGCCAATCCGCACCCCGTCACCGGCCGACCGGGCTGGTGGGAGACCATGGTCGGCCCTGGCAAGCCGTTCGACACCGATCGGTTTTTCGTTATTTGCTCGAATGTCCTTGGCGGCTGCATGGGCTCGACGGGCCCCGCGTCCCACAATCCGGAAACAGGCGAGCCCTACGGCCTCGACTTTCCCATTGTGACAATCGCCGACATGGTGCGCGCGCAGGCGCTTCTGATCGACCATCTCGGCATCGATACGCTGCTTTGCGTCGCCGGCGGTTCGATGGGCGGCATGCAAGTGCTTCAATGGGCGGCGACCTATCCCGATCGCGTCTTCGCCGCGCTCCCGATTGCGACGGCGGCGCGCCATTCCTCGCAGAATATCGCCTTCCACGAGGTCGGCCGACAAGCGATCATGGCGGACCCGGACTGGCGGCACGGGCGCTATCTGGTCGAGGGCACGAGGCCCGGCAAGGGCCTCGGCGTCGCGCGCATGGCGGCCCATATCACCTACCTCTCCGAGAGCGCGCTGCACCGCAAATTTGGGCGCAATCTCCAGGACCGCGCGGCGCGCACCTTCTCCTTCGACGCGGATTTTCAGGTTGAATCCTACCTGCGCCACCAGGGCGCGATCTTCGTCGAGCGCTTCGATCCGAATTCCTATCTCTACATGACGCGGGCGATGGACTATTTCGACCTCGCCGCGGATTATGGCGGATCGCTGGCGAACGCCTTCAAAGGCTCGAGAACCCGCTTCTGCGTCGTCTCGTTCACCTCCGACTGGCTGTTTCCCACGAGCGACTCGCGCGCCACCGTGCGCGCGCTGAACGCAGGCGGCGCTTCCGTTTCCTTCGTCGAGATCGAGACCGATCGCGGGCATGACGCCTTCCTGCTCGACGTCCCCGAACTCATCGACACCACGAAAGGCTTCATCGACGCGGCCGCGCGCGCCAGAGGCGTCGATTGAACTTTGCTCGACCTCACGCTCCGCCGCGCGTCGACCTCTTGCGCGTGGCGGAACTTGTCGCGCCCAAGTCCCGCGTGCTCGACGTCGGCTGTGGCGACGGGGGATTGCTGCGGCTTCTTGCCGAAGAACGAAGCGTCGACGGGCGGGGCATCGAGCTCTCGCAGCAAGGCGTGAACGATTGCGTCGCCAAGGGATTGTCGGTGATTCAGGGCGACGCCGACGCTGATCTCGTCGATTATCCGGACGACGCGTTCGACTACGTGATCCTGTCGCAGACGTTGCAGGCGACGCGCCAGCCTCGCGTCGTGCTCGAACACATGCTGCGCATTGGCCGGCGCGCCATTGTTTCCGTGCCGAACTTCGGTCATTGGCGCATCCGGGCCCAGGTCGCCTTTCTCGGCCGTATGCCGGTGACCGAGAGCCTTTCCCATTCCTGGTACGACACGCCGAACATCCACTTCTGCACCATCGCCGACTTTGTCGCGCTGGCGCGCGACGTCGGCGCGACGATCGACAAGAGCGTCGCGCTCAATCTCGCTGGCCAGCCGCTGCATCGGATCTTCTCGCCATGGGCGTGGAATCTGTTGGGCGATCAGGCGATCTTTCTCCTGCACCGCAAGCGCTGACGAATCGCGCGTTGACAGCGTCATCGCCGCGCCGTCAACTGCGGGCTGTTTGCAAGGAGCCTCCTCCCGATGCCGATCCGCTCCGCCGTCAACGATCTCGTTCCCGAAGTCCGAACCTGGCGCCGAGAACTCCATCAGAATCCCGAGCTCATGTATGACGTCCAGGAGACGGCGAAATTCGTCGCTGACCGGCTTCGCGCCTTTGGCTGCGACGAGGTCAAAACGGCGATCGGCCGCACCGGCGTGGTCGGCGTTATCCGCGGCGCCAAGGGATCGAGTTCGCGTGCGATCGGACTGCGCGCGGATATGGACGCGCTGCCGATCGAAGAAGAGACCAACCTTCCCTATCGCTCCAAGGTCCCGGGCAAGATGCACGCCTGCGGCCACGACGGGCATACGGCGATGCTGCTCGGCGCGGCGCAGCGCCTCGCGCAAACACGGGACTTCGCCGGCAACGCTATCGTCATCTTCCAACCCGCCGAGGAGGGTGGCGCGGGCGCGATGGCGATGATCGACGACGGACTGATGGATAAGTTCGGCATCGAGCAAGTCTACGGCATGCACAATTGGCCCGGCGCGCCAATTGGCTCCTTCGGTCTCCGCAAGGGCCCGCTGATGGCGTCGGCCGATGAGATCACGATCACCATCGAGGGCAAGGGCGGGCACGGCGCGCTGCCGCATCAATGCATCGACCCGGTCGTCGTGGGCGCGCAGATCGTGACCGCCTTGCAGACCATCGCGTCGCGCAATGTCGATCCGCTCGATTCCTGCGTCGTCTCGGTCACCCGCTTTCAGGCCGGCACGGCCAACAATATCATCCCGCAAACGGCGTGGCTCAACGGGACGGTGCGCACGCTCAAAGCCGCAACCCGCGACAGGGTCGAAAAGCGAATCCATGAGATCGCCGCCGGGCTTGCCGAAGCGAGCGGGGCGAGCGCCCGCGTCGAGTATCGTCGCGGCTATCCGCCCACCGTCAACCACGCGACGCAGACCGACTTCGCCGCGAGCGTTGCGCGGAAGGTCGCAGGCGAACGCCATGTCGATGCGAACGCGCCCCCGACCATGGGCTCGGAGGACTTCTCCTTCATGCTCGAGGCGCGGCCCGGCGCGTTTATCTTCGTCGGCAACGGCGACAGCGCGACGCTGCATCACCCCTCTTATGACTTCAACGACGAGGTGCTGCCCTATGGCATGAGCTACTGGGTCGAGCTGGTCGAGACGGCCCTCGCGCCGTAGTGCGCGCTCCCTTCTCCCCCGCCGGATGAGGGTGGGGGCGCTCGGCGCGGAACCCTCACCCCGACCCTCTCCCGTTGGAGAGGGGGAACGGATCCGTCCGGTCGCTCCGGCCCGGGTACATACAACCTAGCGGCGAGTTACGTCCAAATAAATCCCAGTAAAACCAAATAAATCCAAGAAAAAAAGCTTGCATTTCCTTGGTTTTCCTTGGCCGAATTGGGACTTTTCAAAGGGTTACAGCGAATCCAAATAAAAAAATTCTTTCCGCGCACCAACTCGCGTTCCAGGTTGTGAACCAAGCGCTTTATCGGCCTTCCAAGACCTCATTCTCTGAGCCTCTAAGTCGCCGCGAAGTTGGCGTGCCGACTAGAAAAGACATTAGCATGGATTGTGGTTTTCGAAAAGGTTTTGCCGATTTTTGCCTCTGCGAACTTGGAGGCCAATCCAAAGCGCAGGTCGAAGCGGGTTTCGCGAGGCGCCGGACGGGGACCTCATCGAGGAACCGTTCCAAAGCCCGGAGCGCAAGCGGTAACGTATCGGCGTGGATCAGGAGGAACGCCACCATGAAAACCTGAGATGCAGACCTCGGCGGACGTGCAATGAGATCTCTTAGGCGAAACGTGGGATGGCATGGTGAGGCCATGACGAGATACGTCATGGAGAAGCACCCTTGTCGCAAGGCGATTGAGGCAATGCACGAAGAAGATTCGAGAGTGGGGCAGGAGGTGAAGCAAAATGGAAGGCGGCTCCGCAGCCTAACGGACTTCGAGGTGATCCGTCTGGCGTAATACGTGGAATATAGGGCATGAATTGAGGTTGTTAGGAGATTGGTTTCTCTTTCCCACGATAACGCGGCTGCTCGCGTGGCCGCCCGGCGCACTCGGCCACCCTAATCGGCTGGGGCCTTAGCCTTTCCGGCTGAGTGCGCCACTCTTCTCAGTCCCAGCGGCCGTTTAGAGCACCCCAAAAGTTTCGAACGCTTCCCGCGCGCCCATGCCGTGGCGGATGGCGATCGCGACCCGGTTCTCGGTCGACGCCTTTTCGAGCGCCTTTTCGATCGCCTCAGCCGCCGCTTCGGAGGGAATGACGAGGACGCCCTCGCGGTCGCCGAAGATGAGATCGCCGGGCGCAATCCGGACCCCTTCGATTTCAATGCTCACGCGAAAGTCGATCACTTTGCCGCGCGGCCCCTGGTCTTGCGCGTATAATCCGCGGCTGAAGGTCGGAAAGCCAAGCGCCTCGATCCCAGCCGCATCGCGAACGAAGCCATTGAGAACGGCGCCGGCGGCCCGCAGGTAGCGCGCCCGAGTGGACATGAGTTCGCCCCACAACGCGTAGCGAAACGACCCGCCGGTGGCGACATAGACCTCGTTCGGGCGAAGATCGTCGAGCGCCTCCAGCATCAGGCCGAACGGCTTTGCGCCGACGCCGCCGGGCGAGTGGACGCTGTCGTCGAAGATGTCGGCCTCGAGGACCGGCATGGCGCGGCCGACAAACTTCATGTCCGGCTTGAGCGGTCCGATGGCCTGCGGCAGGAATTGGCGCCGCCATCCCATCTTGTCCAGCACATCGCCCACGACCGCCGTGAACAGCTTGTCGCGGAGGTTCGAGAAGACGACGTCTTCCTCCATCCTGGCCATTTTTTGCTCCTGAGCGGCAGCGAATACGCGGAGTCTTGCGCTTAAACCTCAAGCGGGATCATTGCCACCCTTGCGGGCTACGGCGATCTAATCAAGATTGAGAGCCGACGTTGCCGGCGAGGCCGCCATGCCGAACATCAATAGACCGTCGCTGAAGCATAAAACCAACTTCAAAACCAAAGACGGGGATCGATGGCTGCCGTTTGAGGACGACGCTCAGATCAATCAGATGATTGAAGCCTTCATGGTCATCAACAGCAAGGTCATCTGGGACAAAACCATCCTGAAGAGTTGCAACAGGGCCTTTTGTAACCTCCCGGGCGGCCGGGATTTCGCCGCCGTGTGGAGGGACCCGGGCATCTTTGTCAGCTTCAATCCCAATCCCGACCCTTCCCTCGCTGGGATCACTTTCAAAAAAGACATCGCGATCTCGTCGTGGATGTTCAAGAATCCTAATTATGCGCGGTTAATCGCGGGAGCGCTTGTGCACGAGCTGGCGCATGTCAACGGCGCGCCGGGCGGCATGGTGAGCAAGGCTGCCGAGGCAACGCTGCCGCCGTGCGGCTTCGACGACCTGTTCAATCCGGCAATCGTTGGGATGAAGAGCTGGCGCCCGGTTAGAATCGAGATGGGTTGAAAGGACCGACTTTTCGCGAAGCGCGCCGCATAGTCAGGATCGCCGCGCCCACGACTGGATGCAGCGATGCCGACCGCAGATTTGCGGAACGCGCTAGCGCTCCGCTGGCTCGCAAAGCCGGGTCAGGCTTCAGCGGCCCGATGGCCTGCGGCAGGAATTGGCGCCGCCATCCCATCTTATCCAAAACGTCGCCGACGACCGCCGTGAACAGCTTGTCGCGGAGGTTCGAGAAGACGAGGTCCTCCTCCATCCTGGCCATTCTTTTGCTCCTACGAGAGCGGCAACGAATACGAAGTCGCCGTTAAGGCCAAAGGGCGAGCGTAACCAGCAAGGCTATCAGGTGAGCTTAGGAATGTCAGGTTAGAAGCAAAGAACCTCTCTTGCCGCCCGGGAGTGAACGGGGCGTGCGCCGTGCTTTCAAAATAGAGCGCATTTGGTCATGTCATTCCCGCGCAAGCGGGAATCCAGAGCTGCGGCGGCTCGACTGGATGCCCGCCTTCGCGGGCATGACAAGAGATAGCTTCGGCGGAGTGCACGTCGCCTTAGATTTGGCGGCCGCGGACAGCGAAGCCTTGCCGAGGGCCCTAGCGCTCCGCCGACTGGCAGAGCCGACGGCAGAAGTCGTCGAGCTGGTCGAAATCCCGGAAGGCGATGCGGATTTCGCCGCTCTCCCCGCTGTGCCGGATTGTCACCTTCGTGCCGAGCGCCAGCGCAAGCTTCTCCTGGAGCGCGCGCGTGTCGGCGTCGACAGGCGGTGCGCCCTTCCGCGGCCGGGTCGTCTTGCCGGAATTCTCGCCCAAGCGTTCGATGTCCCGGACCGTCAGGCCTTCGGCGACGATGCGGTTGGCGAGCGCGTCCGGGTCGGCGACGGCGAGCAGGGCGCGCGCGTGTCCGGCGGAGATCTGTCCGCCCGCGAGCAGGCTGCGCGTGTGCTCGGGCAGATTGGTCAGGCGAAGCGTGTTTGCGACATGGCTCCGGCTTTTGCTGACCACGCGCGCGATGTCGCTGTGCGAATAGCCATAGTCGGCGCCAAGATGGGCGTAGCCGGCGGCCTCTTCGAGGGCGTTCAGGTCGGCCCGCTGCACATTCTCGACGATGGCGATTTCGAGCGCTTCGCGGTCCCCCGCCTCAACGATGATGACCGGGATCTCATGCAGGCCGGCCCGCTGGGCGGCCCGCCAGCGGCGCTCGCCAGCGATGATCTCGTAAGCGTCGGCGACGCCCGAGATGGCGCGGACGACGATAGGCTGGATGATCCCGCGCTCCTTGATCGAGGCGGCGAGCTCATCGAGCTCCGCATCGTCGAACCGCTTTCGCGGGTTGCGCGGATTGGGGCGCAGGAACTCGATCGGCGTCTGGCGTGTCCCGCGCGAGACCTCGGCATGCTGCGGGTTCGCCCCGCCCAGCAAGGCCGCGAGCCCTCGCCCGAGGCGAGGCCGGTTTTCGGTGCGGGCGACTGCGTCTTCGGCCATGGATCCTTCCCTCGGGTTCTCTTGACTTAAGCGGCGCGCCAGCGACCCTCGCGCCGGATGACCTCGGATGCGAGCTTGAGATAGGCTTGGCTGCCGGCGCATTTGAGGTCGTAAAGCAGCGCCGGCTTGCCATGCGACGGCGCCTCGGACAGGCGGACATTGCGGGGAATGACGGTCTCGTAGACCTTGTCGCCCATATAAGCGCGCACGTCCGCGACCACCTGGCCGGCGAGGCTGTTGCGGGGGTCGTACATGGTCAGCACCACGCCATGGATCGTGAGGCTCGGGTTGAGCGTGCTGCGCACCTGCTCGACCGTGGTCAAAAGCTGCGACAGGCCCTCAAGGGCGAAGAATTCGCATTGCAGCGGGACCACGACCGCGTCGGCGGCGGCGAGCGCATTGATGGTGAGAAGATTGAGCGACGGGCGGACAATCCACGAGCACATAGGTGACCCGTTCCGGATCGTCCGCGCTCGAGGCGCCATAGGCACGAAGCGCGTCGCGCAATTTATAGGAGCGATCGGAATGGCCGGCGATCTCGAGTTCGACGCCCAAAAGGTCCATGGTCGAGGGGGCGATGAACAGACGCGGCACCGAGGTCGGAATGACCACATCGCGCAAGGGCTTCTCGCCGACCAGCATCTCGTAGCTCGAAGTCGTTCGAGCGTTCCGATTGATGCCGAGCCCGGTCGAGGCATTGCCCTGTGGATCGAGATCAAGGATCAGCACGCGCTCGCCGATGGCGGCAAGCGCAGTTCCGAGATTGATCGCGGTGGTGGTCTTGCCGACCCCGCCCTTCTGGTTCGCCAGGGCGAAAACGCGCGGCTTCGCGACGCCGTCGGGCTCGCGAACGAGGGGCTCCGTCTCGGTCATTGTGTTCAAGTTTCAGCCTTGGCGAATGCGCAGGATCGCGGCCTTTGGGTTGACGACGCTCTGAAGCGTTTCGATTGCATAAGTCCATGCCTCAGGCGACGCCGCGATTTGGTCCTTAGCTGATTCGCCGCGCGGAAACACGGCGATGGCCCCGCGCTCCATCCAGGGTCTCGCCAATTTGAGCGTCAGCGGCAAGGGGGCGAAGGCCCGCGCGGTCACGGCGTCCACAGTTCCGAGGCTTTCGGGCTCGATCGCTTCGACGCGGACGGGGTGAATCGCCGCCGCCGCGCCGGTGGCGCGGGCCGCTTCGCGCAGGAACGCGCACTTCCGCCCGTCGCTTTCGATGCAATGGACGATTGCGCCGGGAACATCCGCGAGCTGGATCGCGATCACGAGGCCGGGGAAGCCGGCGCCGGAGCCCATGTCGACCCAGCGTTTGGCCTCTGGCGCGAGCGCGGTGAGCTGGGCCGAATCCGCGATATGGCGGGTCCAGACTGAGGGGAAGGTCGAATTGGAGATGAGGTTGGTCTTATGCCGCCAGCGATCGAGCACCTCGACGAAGATGGCGAGGCGATCCTCTGTTTCACGTGAAACAGGAACGAGGCGCAGAGCCGCGCGGCGATCGTCTGCGAGTTGGTCCGCCAAAGCGTCGTTTGACGGCGGCCGGCTCACGTGAAATCCGGTTGATCGGTTCTGTCATTCCCGGCAGACCCAAGGTCTGACCGGGAATCCAGCCATCCCCAAGGGCGACTGACGGCGCTCTGGATTCCCGATCGGCCGCGTTGCGGCCGTCGGGAATGACAATGGAATCGATCAGGCGAATTCGGTATCACGTCCCCGCCGGCAGCCGATCGCGGACGGAGGACCGCTCGGCCCGCCGCGCATGCGCGGCGATGAGCGCCAACGCCGCCGGGGTCACGCCCTCGATGCGACGGGCCTGACCCAGGCTGACGGGACGAACGGCGATGAACTTCTGCTTGATCTCGTTGGACAGGCCCGAGAGGCGCGCATAATCGAGGTCGGCCGGCAGGGCCGCCGAATCGTCACGGCGATAGCGGGCGACGTCCTCGGCCTGGCGATTGAGATAAACCGAGTATTTCGCGTCGGCTTCGAGCCGGCGAACAAGATGAGCGGGAATATGGCCAAGTTGAGGCCAGACACGCGCAAGAATAGCGAGCGAAAACTGGGTTTGCGCCGCGAGCTCGAAAGCTGAGCGCCGAGCCCCGTCGCGATTGACGACGAGGCCGTGCGCCTCGAGTTCCCGGGGCGTGGCGGTCGCGGCCTTGAGCATCGCGCGGGCGCTGCTCCAGCTGGTCGCGGACTTGCGCGTAGACCCGCGCCCGCTCGGCGCGAACGCAGCCGAGCGCGATCCCCTTCGCCGTCAAGCGCTCATCGGCGTTGTCGGCTCTGAGCGACAGCCGAAACTCGGCCCGCGAGGTGAACATGCGATAAGGCTCGGTCACGCCGTGGGTGGTCAGATCGTCGATCATCACGCCGAGGTACGACTCGGCGCGGTCGAACGTCGTCAGCGCCTGGCCGCCGGCCTTGCGCGCGGCGTTGATGCCCGCAACGACCCCCTGGGCCCCCGCCTCTTCATAGCCGGTCGTGCCGTTGATCTGTCCGGCCAGGAACAGGCCGCCCGAGCCGGCGCGCCTCCAACGTCGGATCGAGACCGCGCGGGTCGATATAGTCATATTCGATCGCATAGCCGGGGCGGAGGATGCGCGCGTGCTCGAGGCCGGGAATCGTCGCCACGAGCGCGCGCTGCGTTTCCTCGGGCAGCGAGGTCGAAATCCCGTTCGGATAGACGGTCGGATCGTCGACGCCTTCCGGCTCGAGAAAAATCTGGTGGCTGTCGCGATCGGCGAAGCGGATCACCTTGTCCTCGATCGAGGGACAGTATCGCGGGCCGCGCCCGGAGATCGCGCCCGAATAGACGGCGGACCGATGCGCATCCGCTTGGATGATTCGATGGGTCTCGCTGGTGGTGCGGGTGATGTGGCACGGGAGCTGCGGCGCCGTGACGCCCGTCGTCAGCGAGGAGAAGAACTCCGGCTCCGGATCGCCATGCTGGATCTCGAGCTGAGCCCAGTCGATCGTCGCGCCGTCCAGGCGAGGCGGGGTGCCGGTCTTGAGCCGCGCGAGCGCGAATCCGGCGCCGTCGAGACTTTGCGCGAGCGAGACCGAGGGCGGATCGCCGAAACGCCCGGCCGGTGTCCGCTGGTCGCCAAGGTGAATAACTCCGCGCAGGAAGGTGCCGGTGGTGAGCACGATTGCGCGGCAGGCAATCGTGCGGCCATCCGCGAGCTCGACGCCCGTAATGGCGTTGGCGTCGGATGCGATCCGAGCCGCCTCCCCTTCGACGACGGTCAGGTTGGCGGTTTCGGCGATCAGCGCCTGCATGGCGCGCCGATAGAGCTTGCGGTCGGCCTGGGCGCGTGGCCCTTGAACAGCGGGGCCTTTGCGGCGGTTGAGGACGCGGAACTGAATGCCGGCGGCATCGGCGGCGCGCGCCATCACCCCGTCGAGCGCGTCAATCTCGCGCACCAGATGGCCCTTGCCCAGGCCGCCGATCGCCGGGTTGCAGGACATCTCGCCGATCGTTGCGAAGCGGTGCGTGACCAGCGCGGTTAGCGCGCCGCAGCGCGCCGCCGCCGTCGCGGCTTCGCATCCTGCGTGGCCTCCGCCGATGACAACGACGTCAAATTTCATCCTAGCGTCCAGCCTGTTTCACGTGAAACACGCACCGACAGGTCCCATGGGGCATCCGGTAGAGACGTGCGCTTCTGAGGGCGACATGGCCGGGCTTGTCCCGGCCAGCGACGTGTGCGAAGCGGCGACGTTGCGCCCCGCCTGCCTCCGGGAGAGGGCTGCGGTCGAGGAGACCTTTGTCACCGAACCGAGCGCGACGTCGGACGGCCGTGGATCATCACGCCCGTGTCATGGCGACTGGCCTGTTGCACGTGAAACACGAACGATCGCCTCCTATTTCCCAACACACAGACGCGCAAAGATCTCTCCCAGCACGTCTTCAACGCCGATCCGTCCAACGATCCGATCCATTGCCAAAGCCGCGCGCCGAAGATCCTCGGCGATCAATTCCGGCTCCGCCGCCTCCGGCGCAAGCGCCGCAGCCAGCGCCTGGCGCGCATCCTGAAAACCGCGCCGGTGTCTTTCCAGCGTCAGCAAAGCCGGCTCATGCGAAGACATGCGCTCTTCGGCCAGATCGGCAATGGCGTCAAGCAGCCGGTCGATCCCCGCCCCTGTTTTTGCCGATATGGCAAGGTTCGCCGAGGCCGCCACCCGAGTAGACTCTCCTCCCCCTTGTGGGGGAGGCCGGGTGGGGGGTCGCGCCGGCGCCCCCCACTTCTTGCCTTATCCGCATGGTCGGCGCGACCCCCCACCCCATCCCGCCCCCACAGGGGGGGCGGGGGCCCAACGGCATTTGTTGGTTCTCCGCGAGTGTGGACTGCCCTGAAAGGTCGATCTTTGTCCGTACAAGCAGGATCGGCGATGCCACGCTCGGCGCTGGGCTGTCCCCGCCGTCATCGAGCCACAAGGTCAGGTCCGCGCTCTCCGCGCGGCGCCGCGCTCTCGCGACGCCTTCCTGCTCGATCGGATCATGGGCGTCGCGAATGCCCGCCGTATCGACGAGAATGACGGGATAGCCGCGCAAATCGAGAAACACTTCGATCAAGTCGCGGGTCGTTCCCGGGATCGGCGAAGTGATCGCGACATCACGGCCGGCAAGCGCGTTCATCAGCGTCGACTTGCCGACATTGGGAGGCCCGGCGATCACGACCGTAAAGCCCTCTCGCAGGCGTTGGGCCGAGTCCGCAGTCGCGAGCGCCCGGTCGATCCGCTCGAGCGCAGCGACCGCCGCGCTTCTCACGGATTCAAGCGTGAAATCCGACGCGTCCTCGACGTCGGTGAAATCGATCTGGGTTTCGACCGCCGCCATGGCCTCGAGGAGGCTTCGACGGATCGCCTCGCACTCGCGGCTCAGCGCCCCGCCCGCGATGCGTTGCGCCTGTCGCCGCTGCGCCTCTGTCTCGGCCTCGACCAGATCGGCGATCCCCTCCACCTCGGAAAGATCGATCTTTCCGTTCATGAACGCGCGCCACGCGAATTCCCCGGGCTCCGCGGGCCGCAGTCCGGGCACGAGCGCCAGCGCCCGGACGACCGCGGACGTGACCGCCCGGCCGCCGGTCACGCTGATCTCCGCCATCTCCTCGCCGGTGAAGCTGCGAGGCGCCTGAAACCGCGTGATCAGCGCCCGGTCGAGCGGCTCCCGGGATTGAGGATGGCGCAGGGTTCGCAGGACGGCGCGACGGTCCGGAAATTCGGCGCCAGGCGCGATTACCTTCAGCGCCTCCGAACAGCCGGGACCGGATATGCGCAAGACCGCGATCGCGGCTCGGCCGGCGCCGGAGGCCAGCGCGAAGATCGTGTCGTGATCGTTGGCGAACAAGGCCGGCCGCTCTCAAGCAACGCGCTTTCAAATTGAATCGCGGCCGCCGTTTGTCATTCCCGCGGAAGCGGGAATCCAGAATATTGGCAAACTCGCTGGATGCCCGCTTTCGCGGGCATGACAGACAACGGCGTTGGCTGGTACCACGTTGCGCTCGCCAATTCGAGCGGCCGCCGACGGTTGGAGAGCGTCAGTCTCGTGTCGGACCGGCGGGCGGCAATTCGCTGACCGCGCCGCCGGAATGCGCGGGGGCGGCGGTCGCCTGCTTCCACGGCGGGGTGCATACAACATACTGGTCCGCAATCGCTTCGTGATCGCCCTGCTTCTCACGCTGGAAATAGAGATAGCAAATGCTGAGCGCGCCGGTGCGATAATCGACGCGGAACACGCCGCCTTCCTGCTCGTGACGTGTCGCGATCAGCCCGTAGTCGCCGGGGTCCTGCTTTGTCGCGCCGTCGCCGCTGCGATAGCAGGAGGTGACGCCGAATGCGCCCGGGCCGACATCGGGTCGCCCGGGATTGTGAGCGAACTGGCATGCGATGACGTCGCCCGACAATTTGTCGAGGCGATAGACCAGCGACAGATTGATTTGCGGCGCCGCGAGAAACTCATACTGGCCGGCTTGGACGCCTGTCGCAAACAGGCACGCGGCGATCGCCGCCAACCCAAAGACCTGAAGCTTTCGCCAACATTGCTGACCTCTGCGAAGCGCAAATCACGTGCGGTCAACATGGCGCCGAGCGTCTTCACAAATCGTTAAGGCTAACGGCGAATTACCCGTCAGGCCGTCAGGATCTCTTTGCTGGCGACGGTCGAGTTGGCGTTGAGCCGATAGACAAGCGGCACGCCGGTCGCGAGCTCCATCGTTGGAATCGTTTCGGGCGTCAGCCGGTCGAGCACCATGACCAGAGCGCGCAGAGAGTTGCCGTGCGCCGCGACCAGCACGCGCTTGCCGTCGAGGACCGGGGGAAGGATGTTCTGGCAATAATAGGGGAGAGCGCGCGCGACCGTATCTTTCAGGCTTTCGCCGCCCGGCGGATTGATGTCGTAACTGCGCCGCCAAATGTGGACCTGCTCCTCGCCCCATTTCTTGCGCGCATCGTCCTTGTTGAGGCCGGCCAGATCGCCATAGTCGCGTTCGTTGAGAGCCTGATCCCGTTCTTCCGGCAGGCCGCTGAGCCCCATTTCCGCAAGCGCTAAGTCAAGCGTGCGCTGGGCGCGGATGAGGGCCGAGGTGAAGACGAGGTCGAAGGCAATTCCCTGCGCCTTCATTCGTCGTCCGGCCTCTTTGGCTTCCTCGACGCCGGCGGGGCTCAAGTCCACATCCCGCCATCCGGTGAACAGGTTCTTGAGGTTCCATTCGCTCTGACCATGGCGCAACAGGACGAGGAGACGCTCGGCGGGCATGAGGTTTCGCCTTGGTTGGAGATCGACGGGCCGCTTCTAAAAGCATGGCGCGTCGGCGGCGCCAACCCGAAAACCGAGGCTGATCATTCGGAGTGGCGCTCGCGCCGAGCGCTCGGCGCAAGTGCGGGGTTGAGGGGAGGCAACCGCGCCCGGGCGACGGTGCGAACACCGACACGGCGAGGAACCTGCTTCACCGCCTCGACAATGTAGACGCCTGCGAAAGGCAATCCGAGCGCGCCGCCGACCCGCTCGATCGTCGTCGCGGACCGCATCATGAACGGCTGGGCGACCGGCGGCGCATGAAGCGCCTCGCCCCAGAACACGGGCGAGAACTCCGCCCGCTGAAGCAAGTCGCGAAGCTGGGATTTCGAATAGGGCAGGCCCTGTCCGTAAGGCGTGCTGTCCGTGCGCGCCCAAACGCCCCGGCGGGAGGGCACGATCACGATCATTCGTCCTTCCGGCGCGGTAATGCGCCACAATTCTTCAAGCAGCGCGTCTGGCCGATCCGCGGCCTCCAGCGCATGAGCGAGCAACAGCCG
The DNA here is from genome assembly GCA_963702825.1 of uncultured Alphaproteobacteria bacterium. GTDB lineage: Bacteria > Pseudomonadota > Alphaproteobacteria > Rhizobiales > Beijerinckiaceae > Roseiarcus. The sequence continues at coordinate 604 of CAVPEE010000041.1, read as the reverse complement.
GTCGATGGAGCCGTCAGGCAGCGGCAACATTTGCGCATCCACGAGCGCCGCCGCGCAACGGCCGGCCTCCGGCCAGATCGCGACTCCCTGTTCAGCGGGCATCAAGGCGAGGCATCGGCGAGCGCCGTCGCGGAATCGGTCGAGATACGGCGCGCCGTAACCTACCGCGGCGATCGAGAGGCCGGCGCTGCTATCCCAGCGCTCACGGATCACGCGCCCGATCAGCCTGCGGGCGACGCTGCCGAGAGGCGAGCCGTAGAAGCTCTGCAAACTGAGGACGTCGAGAGGCATCGCTATCGGCCGGAGGGGCCCATGACTTTGAACGAGCGCCCGACCTTTCGCAATGCGCGTCGACGAGGCTCACGCGCGAAAGAGTAAGGCGCCGAGGAGAGACAGGGATCGGCCGCGCGGTTATAAGGAGCGCGCGGTCAGGGCGCGCGTTTGGCTCAAGCGCCGCGCAAGCCCCGAGAACCGAAGACGGAAATCGCCGAGCGTAATCGCCTATGACGATCAGCATCCATCAGTATTTGTGTCTTACGGACAATTACGGCGTCCTCGTGCACGACTCGACGACCGGGGCGACCGCGTGCGTCGATGTCCCGGA
>CAVPEE010000040.1:0-23456 GCA_963702825.1 uncultured Alphaproteobacteria bacterium | reverse complement strand
GAGGCCCATGCGGCGCAGGGGCTCAATCAGGTCGCCGGTCTCGATGGACGCAGACTCGTGCACGCGCGCCCACTCCGTTCCCATACGCCTCAGTAGGTCGCGCGGCCGCCCGAGAGATCGAAGACCGCGCCGGTGGTAAACGAGCATTCGCGGCTCGCCAACCAGCAGACGATCGCTGTCGCCTCTTCAACGGTGCCAAAGCGCTCCATCGGAATTTTCGAGCGCATGTAGTTGATATGCGCCTCCGACACCTGCGAGAGGATGGGCGTATCGATCGTCGCTGGCGTGATCGTGTTCACACTAACGCCGTCCTTCGCGAGTTCCTTGCCGAGGGATTTGGTGAGGCCGATGACCGCGGCCTTTGACGCGCTATAGGCCGACGCGGTCGGATTGCCCTCCTTGCCGGCGATCGAGGCGATGTTGACGATGCGCCCGTAGCCTCGATGCTTCATGAGTTTGCTGACAAAACGATTGCAGTAGAAGAGGCCGTGGACGTTGATGTCGAAGACGCGCTTCCATTCGTCGATCGGGTAGTCGATGACCATGGCGTTCTTGCCCGCCACGCCTGCCGAGCAGACGAGGATGTCGATATGGCCCATCTCGCCTGCGGCGGTCAGAGTCGCTCGCTCGACGGCGTTCGGGTCCGTGACGTTAACCTCATCCGCTCGGGCGGAGTTGCCGCCGACTTCTGCAACGGCAGCCTTCAAACGCGCGGGATCCATGTCCCATATCGTGACTCGCCCACCCTCTGACGCGATCCGCTTTGCAACACCGAGCCCGATGCCGGACGCCCCGCCCGTCACCACCGCCGTCATCCCCTCAAACCGTTTGGCGTCCGACACTTTCAAACCTCCTGTTCTTGCTCTTACCCGTTCGTCAGCCCGGAAACAGCGTTTCGCCGCCGTCCACCCGAAGAACCTGGCCGCTGATATACTTGCTTCTGGGCCCCGCAAGGAAGGCGACCGCGTCGGCCATCTCGTCCGGCTCTCCATAACGGATGAGCGACTTGATCGACGAATCCATTTTTTTCGGATCGACGACCCGGGTCGCCTCAAAGCGCGCGGTCTTCGTCGCCCCCGGGCTCACCGCATTGATACGAACGCCCTCGGTCCGAACCGAGGCTGCGAGGCAGCGCGTGTAGTGGATGACGGCGGCCTTGAGCGCGGCATAGATGACGCCGTTCGTCACGCCGAATTGCGCCGCGGCCGAGCCGATGTTGATCACCGATCCGCTTCCCGCCTTCACCATCGGCGGCACGAACGCCTGACAGACGAGGATCGTGCCATAGAGGTTGTTCTCGGTCAGCGCCCTGATGTCCTCGAGCGGAATGCCAAGCGCGTCGTTTGGTTCAGGCTTGCCGCCCGCCGCGCCGATATCGCCGCCGGCGCAATTAACCAGGATGTCGACCCGACCGAGCTTGGCTTCGATGTCTTCCCTCATCTTCGCGACCGCCGCCTTGTCGCCGATGTTGCCGCTGACCGCCGCGACTTTTCCGCCATGCCGGGCGATCTCCTTCGCGACCGCGTCGAGATCGGCCGCCTCGCCATACTTGGCCGGCGCGGTCCAGGAAATGTCATGGATCGCGACGTCCGCGCCAAGCTCGGCCAACCGCTCCGCCATCACGCGCCCGAGCCCTCGGCCCGAGCCGGTGACGAACGCGATCTTGCCGGCGAGCTCTTTGGTCATGCCATCAGTCTCCAGTCTTAAGCGCCAAGGCCGATCGCGCGCATGTTGCGGGCGCTGCGGCGGATCATGGCCAATTCGTAGTCCGCGATCGCGGAATCCTCGCCGCGCTCCCAGGGCGTGCGGGAGTCGGCGTCGTCGGCGAGGCGATTGACCCTCGCCGCGGCGAGACAGGCGGCGAGCGCGGGCGCCGTCTTGGGTGCGTAGAAGCTCCACCATTCCGGGCGCAGAAACCGCACGTGGCGCGCTTCGAGCGCTCCGGGCTCGAGCACCGCGTTCAGCTTCCGGCCCTGCCCTGCCAGGATGTCCAGCATGGCGGCCATGGGGACGGCGCCGTCGCCAATGGCGCAGCGCACCAAGCGATAGCCCTCGTCGGTGAACTGCACCCGGTAGTCCTTCAAGTGCACGTGTCGCACATGCGGAGCGACGCGGCGGACGAAATCGAGCGGCGCTTCGGCGACCGGGAAGGTGTTGCCGGTGTCGAGGCAGATCCCGAGGCCGCGGGTCATCTCGCAAAACTGGCTAAGTTCGTCGCTGCCGAAGTCCTGGTGATTCTCGATCGCCAGAACCCGGCCCTCATCGGCGGCGCGCGGGCCGCGATCGGCAAGCGCGGCGCGAACCTGAGCGACCAGCTCATTCCACTTGTCGCCGAGCGCGTGACGGTCGCCGCACAAAACCGTCGTCAGGCCATGACGGATGACCGTGGCGTCGAGAAGGCGGGCCGAGCGGAGCGCGCTCTCGAACGGACCCATCATCAACCCGGAGCTGATGATGGGCATCATGCCGAGGCCCGCGAGACGATCGCCGAGCGCGCGAAGCTCATCGTCGCTGAGCGCCCTGAGCCATGGGTCGTAGATTTCGAGAACCTTCGCGCCAAGTTCGGTCGCGATGGCGATGAACCCTTCGAGACCTGCGCCCTTGGGGTTGGCGCGCGGCCCGCCCGCGCCCTGCAGCCCCAGATGATAGGTCAGGCCATAGGGGTTGAGGCCAAAGGCGAAGGTCTGTCCGCGCGCCTCCGGCTGAAGCGCTTTCATCGTGTCGTTCATCGAAGCCCCGCGTCGACAATGATCGACTGCTTGGTGACCATTCGGCTGTCGTCGGCGCCAAGAAACAACGCCATCCGCGCAATGTCCTCGCCGAGCAGCGTCGCCTTGATGGATTGACGCTGGACGATCGCGTCGACCAATTCCGGCGTCTTGTACCACAGGCGCCGCTGCCGATCGGTCATCACGGCGCCGGGCTCGATCGCGTTCACGCGAATGTTATCCGAGCCGAACGCGCGCGCGAGCGCATTGGTCAGGCCGACGATCCCGGCCTTGGCCGCGGCATAAGCCGGCATCTCGGCCGCGCCGCGCCAGGCGATCGACGAGAGATTGATGATCGAGCCGAAGCCGAGCTCGCGCATCTGCGGATGAACGGCTTGGGCGGCAAAAAAGTGATGCCGCAAATTCACGTTCTGGGCGTGGTCCCAGTAGTCGGCGGTGACGTCGGCGACGGCATGGCGCTCGTCGTTGGCGGCGTTATTGACCAGGACCGCGATCGGGCCGAGCTTCTCTCGCGCTTCCGCGATTCGTGCTTGCAGCGCCACGACGTCGGTCACGTCGCACTTAAGAAAAAGCGCCGTCCCGCCCTCGCCCTTCACCGCCGCCGCCGTCGCTTCGCCCTCCGGGCGTTGCACGTCGACGAAAGCGATGCGCGCGTGATTACGAGCGAAGGCGCGCACGATGTCGGCACCGATGCCGGTCGCGCCGCCGCTTATGAACACATTGCGCCCGGCGAGACTGGGATAGATGGCGAAGGTCAAGCAGCGACCTGCGGAATGAGCGCCTGAGTCTCGGGATCGAACAGGCACGCATGGCCCATGTCGATCCCGAGGGCTAAGTTTTCGCCGAGACGAGGCGCGCCGTCCGGGTCGAAGCGACCCACGATCTCCTGCTCGCCGATCTTCAAAATCGCATGGGTTTCGGCGCCGGTTGGCTCGACCACTTCGACGGGGGCGGTCAGCATCGCCAGGCCCGCCTTCTGCGCCTTCAAGTTCGGATCGTAGCGGAATAGGTGCTCCGGCCGCACGCCGAGCACCACCTTGCCGTTCGCGGGCTGGCGCCCGAGCGTTTGGGGAAGCGGCAATTTCGCGGTTTCGCCGTGGCCAAGCGCAATCGCGACAGCCGTACGGCCCTCTAGCGTCACGAGTTCACCGGGTATGAAATTCATCGATGGCGAACCCATGAAGCCGGCGACGAACATGTTCGCGGGCCGGTCATAGACGGCCTGCGGTTCGTCGAATTGCTGGATCGCGCCGTGATGCATGACCGCGATGCGCGAGGCAAGCGTCATCGCCTCGATCTGATCATGGGTGACATAGATCGTAGTCTTGCCGACCCTCAGGTGCAGCTTTTTGATCTCGGTGCGCATATCGACGCGCAGCTTGGCGTCGAGATTGGACAAAGGCTCGTCGAACAGAAAGAGCTTCGGATCGCGCACCAAAGCGCGCCCCATCGCGACGCGTTGGCGCTGCCCGCCGGACAATTGGCCGGGCTTGCGGTTGAGGAGCGGCTCAATCTGCAACAGCGAGGCGACGCGCGCGATCGCGGCGTTCTGTTCAGGCTTGGGCACGCCCCGGCTCTCCATGCCGAAGGTCATGTTCTGGCGCGCAGTCATGGTTGGGTACAGCGCATACGATTGGAACACCATGGCGATGTCGCGATCCTTCGGCGCGACCGCATTGACAATTCTTCCGTCGATACGAATCTCGCCCTCACTCGCGCTTTCCAGTCCCGCGATGATAGCGAGCAGCGTAGACTTGCCGCAGCCGGACGGGCCGACAAGCGCGATGAACTCGCCTGTCTGCGCCTCGAGGTCGATGCCCTTGAGAACTTGGACCGAGCCAAAGCGCTTGTAGAGCCGCGAGACGGTCAGCGTCGCCATGATCGCTCTGTCACTTGATGGCGCCTTGCGTGAGCCCGCGGACGAAATACTTGCCGCCGAACAGGTAGATCAGGAGCGGCGGAACGGCGCCGATCATCACCGCCGCGCTCGCGACGTCGTAAGGGTGCGCGTTCATCTGACTGGTCGAAAGCGCGACCAGCGCCGCTGTGATCGGCTGCTGGGTTCCGCCAGTGAAGACGACGCCGAACAGGAATTCGTTCCAGATGCCGGTGAATTGCCAGATCACGGTGACGATCAGGATCGGCGGCGACAACGGAAGAATGATCTTGAAAAAGATTCGCCAGAAGCCGGCGCCGTCGATGCGAGCCGCCTTGATGAGGTCGTCGGGAATGTTGACGTAGTAATTCCGGCAGAACAGCGTTGTGAACGAGAGGCCCTGGATCACATGAACGAGAATGAGGCCATAGACCGAGTTCGAGAGATGCAAGGCGCCGAGGATGTAGGCCCAGGGCAGAAGCGCAATCTGCCCCGGCATGAAGACGCCGAGAACAATGCAGATGAACAGTGTCTCCGATCCCGGGAAGCGCCATTTCGAGAGGACATAGCCGTTCATCGCGCCGAGCAGGGTTGAGATGATCGTCGCCGGGATGGTCATATAAAGCGAATTGAAGAAATTGCGTTTGATCCCTTCGCAGGTCCCGGCGACACAATAATGCGCCCAGGCTTGCGGCCACGCCTTCAAAGAGAAGCTGTGCGGCAGCGCGATCAGTCCGTTCTGCGTGATCTCCGGCAATTCACGAAACGAATTGGCGACGACAACGAACAGCGGCAGCAGATAAATGAGCGCAAACACAGCGAGGAAGGCGTAGATCGCCACCCGTTGCAGCGAATAGCGCAGGCTCGCGCCGCGCGCCTGCGAATCGAGCGCCAGATCCAGGGTCGCGTCAACCATGGGCGGCCTCACGGCGCGCGCGCCAAACCGTCCATAAAGCGTAAGGGACGAGCACGACCGCCAGCGCCGCCAGCATCATGATCGCAGCCGCCGCGCCGACCGCAATCTCGCCGCGCTGGAACATGAGATCATAGACGTAGTTCGCCGGAAAGGTCGTCGATATGCCCGGGCCCCCGCGGGTCAGCGCGACGACAAGATCGAAGGTCTTGATCGCGAACTGCAAGAGCACGACGACGACCGCGACGAAAATGGGCGCGATCGAGGGCAGAATCACTTTTCGATAGATGCGCGCCGGGCCCGCGCCGTCGATCTGCGCCGCCTTGATAAGATCGGGGTCGACCGACCTGAGGCCGGCGAGAAAGAGGGCCATCGCGAAGCCGGAAGACTGCCAGATCCCGGTTGCGATGATTGCGTAGATGGCGGTGTATCGGTCCGTCGTCAGGCGGAAGGCGAAATCGTGCCAGCCAAGGCTGCGCACGAAAAACTCGATGCCGGCGTCGGGGCTATAGAGCCAGCTCCATACGGTGCCGGTGACCACGAACGAGACGGCGAGCGGATAAAGAAAAATCGTTCGCCATATCGCTTCGCCTTTCACGCGCTGATCGATGGCGATGGCGAGACCGAGGCCAACCGCGAGGCAGAGGACAACATAGAAGGCGCTGAAATAGAAAAGGTTGCCGTAGGCGATCTTCCAGCGCTGATTGGACCAAAGATCGAAATAGGGCTTAAGGCCGACGAATTTGTAGGTCGGCAGCATCGTGCTGTTGGACACTGAGATATAGAGCGTCCACAGCGTGAAGCCGAACACATAGATGAGACTGGCCAACGCCCCGGGCGCAATCGCCAGCCTCGGGGTCCAGGCTCCGAGCTTCTCGCCGAGGCTGGCTTTCGCCGGAATGGACTCGTTCGCGCTGAGGGCGTTCGACATGGGCTGCGTTCTATCGCACGCGAAAACTGGCCGCCCGACTCAAGCGCCGAGCGACCGGATTCCGTTCTCTACTTTTGTGCGTCGACGGCGTCCGCCATCGCGCTCGCGGCTTCTTCCGCGGTCATTTTCGGGTTGTTCACGAAGGACGTAATGGTGTCGAGGATCGCGCCACGATATTTCTGCAGGATGGTCATGTTGTGGGCCATCGAGCGCACCAGCATGCCGTCGGCGATCGAGGCCTGCAGGTCCTTCTGAGACTGCTGCTGGCAAGGATTGAAATCCTTGAGATCGACATCGAGCCGCGCGGGGATCGAGCCCTTGGCCTGATTGAACACGGTCTGGAATTTTGGCGACATGATGAGATGGGCGAGCAGTTTCTGCCCCGCGACGTAGTCCGGGTCGGTCTGCGTGAAGAAGGCGACGGAATCCGAATTGAGAATGAAGCCGGGCTTACCCCAGTCCGTAGGCGCCTGGCCGCATTGGTAGTCCGTCCCCGGCTTCAGTCCCGCGGCGGTGAAAATGCCGACCTGCCAGTCGCCCATGATCATGAATACGGCCTGCCCCTTGGCGATCATGGCTGTCGCGCTGTCGTAATCGCGGCCTGCAATCCCCGGATCCATGTATTTCGAGACCATCTGCCGGTACTGCTCGAACGCCTTGATCATTTCAGGCGAGCGCATCGCCGCGGTGTCGCCCTCGACAAACGCTTTCTTGAACAGGCCCTGGTCCATTCCGTAGACGATGACCTCGAAGGTCGTGGCGTCGGTCCAGTCCTGGCTGAAATGGGCGATGCAGATGAGATGCGCCGCGACCGCCTTGTCGCAGTCGGCGTTGAATTCCGCCCAGGTCTTCGGCAGGCCCCTGATCCCCGCCTGCTCCATCGCCTTGGTCGAGCCCCAGATCCAGTTGATGCGGTGGATATTCATGGGCGCGGCGACCCAGTGGCCGCTCGGCTTCATCACCGGCAGAAGATCAGGCGCGACGACCTTGTCCCATCCCTCCTCGCTCGCCATCGCGTCGAGATTGGCAGTCTTGCCGGTTTCGTTCCACTCGGCGATCTCCGGACCCTTGAGCTGAACCGCCGGCGGCGCATTGCCCGCGACGACGTCGGCGCGCAGCTTGGCCAGCGTGTTGGCGGTATGGCCCGCGATCGAAGTCTGTTCCCATTTGCCGCCAGCGGCGGTGAACATCTCGCCAAGCTTGGCGATGGCCGCCGCGTCGGAGCCCTCTGACCATTGACTGAGCAGGTTTGTCTTGGGTTCGGCCAGCGCGATGGTCGTTGCCGTCGCGTAGACAAGAGCTCCGGCAAGCGCCGCCTTGATCGTGATCATCGTTTCTCTCCCACCTGCGAGCCGACGCGCGTGCGCCGGCTAGCGATTTCAGTTCGAATTTCTGCTATTTGGCGCGCTCGCCGCGCGGGGTCGTTCGATAAGGAGATAAAGCGATTGATTCGAGGCGTCAAACATTGAACGGAATGCGCATCGAACGTTGCGAGGCCGAGCCGCAAAGCTCGCGCAGTGACAAGACCGGAATGCGGATTGAAGACGCTGGCTGTTCACGCAGCCGTGAAGGCGGTCGACTGGGGAGTTAGGCGCATGTTGCGAAGGGCTGGGGCATTGACGGCGCTATTGACGATCGGCGCGAGCGGCGTCTCGCTTGCTCACGAGGCCCCGTACCTCGGCGATTGGGAGCGCGCCGATGGCAAGACCAGGATCCATGTCGCGTCCTGCGGCGCTGAGATTTGCGCGCGCAACACATGGGTCAGACACGGCGTCTCCGGAGAAAACGTGGGCGATCGCCTCATCCTCAAGGTCAAGCCGGCCGGGGCCGGGCATTGGTCGGGGCACGCCTTCGATCCGCAGCGCAAGCAGAACTACGCAATCAACGTTCACGTCGCCGCCAAGCACATGACGACGAAGGGATGCGTGATGGGCGGGTTCATGTGTCAAAGCATGGGCTGGACGCGCACGCATTGATCGTCATGCACGCACGACATCATGTGACAGCAGCGGACGCCGCCGCGTTTTCACATTCAGCGCGATAGGGCGCCGGGACGCCGCGATCATCCTCGCCAATTCGCGAACAGCAGCACCCCGGCGGCGGCGAGCGTCGCCATTGCGACGAGATAGGCTATCTGAAGCGTTATGTTCTTCCAGAACAGAATTCGCGACATGAGCGCGCATCGAACCGGCAGTTCCTCAACGTCCAGCACCGGATCGGCGATGAACTCGAAATCATCCGGGTTTGAACTGCGCCAGATCGGGAACCGTCTTCGTCCCGCGCGGGGAAAGCGCGGATAGACCGAGGCCAGCAGATTGAAGAAGATGACGATGAACGGCGCGAGCAGCACCGGAACGTTCAAATAATGGGGGTAATGGTCGCGAAACTGCAGCACCGTCCCCATCATGATAGCGACGAAGAGAACCGCGATATTCGCCTTGATGTCGCTCAGACGAATGGAATCGCCGTATCCGGCGATCAGGTTGCGCAACTGAGCTTCGTGATCTTTCGATGTCACCGGCATGGGGGCGCACGCCATGCGTCGGGCGAAGCTGCGATGATTGTGGAACCGTTGCTGCTCGAAATGGGATGATTGCTCATCGAGCGCGCCCGCCTAAACATACCAGATGTAGACGAGCAAAAACATGCTGGCGACGATGCTCGCCATCGCGACAAAAAAACTGATGCGAATGTAAAGGGTCTTCCACCACAAGAGTTCCGAAAGAACCGAGCAACGCAGTTTCAGCTGCTCAAGCTCGTCCTCGGCCTCGACCACATTGGCGAAATCGCGGACCGTCGCGTTGCGCGAGACGATGAAATGCTTGCCGCCGCGCTTGGGGTAGCGAGGAATGAGCACCGCCAGCAGGCATATGTAGACGATCAGGAACGGCAGCATCACGAAGGGAATCGGCAAATAGTGGGGAAATCGCGGATAGTTGCCGAGCACCGGCCCCATCATGAAGGCGACGAACAGGATCGCGATATTGGCCTTGAAATCGCTCTGGCGGATCGCATCGGTATAGCCCGCGATCAGGCCGCGATAAGGTTGAGCGGGATCGGCGGCGATCTTGTTCGTCATCCCTCAGCCGGACAGTCCATAAAGGCGGCCCGGCGGACGCGCCCCTTTGCGCTGATCCTGGGCTTCGGCCCACCGAGGTCCTTCGAGTCGAATTGGCGTGAACTGCGACGCCCTGTCAAGATCGGTTGAATTCGGTTTTTTTGGGCGGGAGCCCAGGTCCAGAAACGGCGGCGGCTAGCGGCGGCTGTCGTGTCGGAATTTCGAATCGCGAGCGCGGCCAGGAGCACCACCACGTTCGCCGCCATTACGTAATAGGTCGAAGCCAGCGGATCGCCGGTGACGCCGACGAGCCAAGTAATGACGTAGGTCGCCGTGCCGCCAAAGATCGCGACGCCAACGGCGTAGGTCAGCGCGAGCCCGGTCGAGCGGATGCCGGGCGGAAAGATCAACGGGGTCAGCGCAACGACGACGGCGACGCCGGCCGCGTGCAGCAAGCTCAGGATCGTGATCGCCAGGACGAGCGTCGTGGCGCTTGGATTGGCGACCAGAAACTTCATCACCGGAAACAGGACGATCATGAGCCCTATACGGGATGCGATCACGACTGGACGTATGCCCCACCGATCGGCCAGGGCTCCGCCGGCGAGCGCTCCAAGGCAGCCGGTGACCCCGAGCGTGATCGTGCCAAGCATGGCGGACGACGGCGGCAAATGAAGCGTGCGAATCGCATAGGGCGTCATGGTGATCAGGAAATATTGGGTGATCGTGCCCCCGCTGATGAGCGCGAGACCGAGCAGCAGGCCGCGCCAGTTGGATCGAATGACAGCGGAGAGAATCGCGGACGCGCCGCGCGCGCGGTCTTGCGGCGGCTTTTCAAGCGTCTCCACGAGCTGGCGGCGAATGGTGATGCCGACCGGGGCGATCAAGACGCCAAACGCGAACGGAATGCGCCAACCCCAGGCGTTCAAGCTCGATTGGGACAGCGCCAAGGCCAGCATGAAGCCAATCAGGCCGCCCAACAGGCTGCTCAGGTTCTGGCTTGCGAGTTGCCAACTCGCGAAGAGCATGCGTCGATCTTTCGGCGCGGCCTCGAGCAAAAACATGGTCGCAGGACCCACCTCGCCGCCGACCGCGAAGCCCTGAAAGAGGCGCGCGATGATCAGGAGGATCGGCGCCAGGACGCCAATTGTCGCGTAGCCAGGCGTGATCGCGATGATCGCGCTGCCGATGGCCATGAGCCCGATGGAGAGGGTCATCGCCGGTTTGCGCCCGGCGCGGTCGCCGTAAGCGCCAATGAGGGCGCCGCCAAGCGGCCGCGCGACGAAGCCGACGCCGAAGGTGGCGGCCGACGCCAGATCGCTCACCAGGACATTGTCAGACGGAAAGAACGCCTGGCCAATCATTCCCAGGAATGTGGCGTAGACCGTGAAGTCGAAGAATTCGAAGCCGTTGCCGAGGACCGCCGCGAAGACACCGCGGGCTTCGAGCGCTGGCCGGGCAAAAGCGGGTGCGGCATCCGCCCCTGCGGTCAAGCGTCTCTCCTCGCGTCCCGTCGCACCAGCGTCTCAGGACCGAGGGTCGCTTGTCAAACGGATAGGCGGCGTCGGCCGATCACAAGCCAGGAGCAGCGCGTATCAGGAGGTCAGAAGCCGTAGAATTCCCGCCGCAGCGCGTCTTCGTAGAGGCGCTTCCGGTAGTCGGCTTCCTTGTGCAGCTTGTGCTCGCGGAAATGGGCCGCCTCCCATTTGTCGAGCTCTGCGACATTGTGATTGCCGGAGGCCAGCGCCTCCTCCTCGCGGATCGCCGCGACCCAATTGTCCACGGCCGCCTTATAGGCCGCCTGCAATTCGTCCAGTTCCTGCTGAAGATCCGCTGAAATATCCGCCATGGGCCTCCCCCTGCTCACTCTCGCTTATCGCCGCTCTGTGAACAAAAGACGACACTGAAGCGCTTTGCGATTCAAGCCGGTATGGCGGCGGGGCAGCGTCAAAGCCTAGACGCAGTCACCACAGCATCGTCCAAGGGAGGGCGCTGGCTTCGGGGGAGCCGGCGGAGGGCTGGCAATCCAGAAGTATCTCTCGAAGCCCGTGCCCGTCCGGGCTGCCGCGCTCGAGCAATTCGTTCATCTTGCGCAGGCGCCGCACCAGCGTCTTCATGAACCCGACGGCGCGTTCCGGGTTATCCTCGATTGCGGCGACGAAGTCTCGATAGGAGGCGGCGAGGCATTCCGTGTCGCATACCGCGGTGACGGTCGCGGATCGCGGTCCCGGGTCGATCAGGCTCATTTCGCCGAACACTTCGCCGGTCTCAAGCCTGCCAACCGTCTGGGCTCTGTCGCCGCGGCCGACGGCGACATTGACCGTCCCGCTGACGATGAAGAACGCGGTATCGCCCTCGTCGCCCTCACGAATGATCGTCTCTCCGGCCTTGAACGCAACCTTTTGCATGGAACCTCCACAGGCGCTTCGAGCCCGGCGACGTCGCTTATATCAGGTCTTTAGCACGGCTGCGGCGCGAGGGATTGGCGTCTCCGGAGCGGCCGCCGCTGGCCCCTACTCCTCGAACCGTTCGCTCGTACCGGCCGGCTTCAGCGGCGCGATCGACGCGTCCGGCATTTGCGCCGCGTTGCCCTGGTCGCGGAAGCGGTTGACGATCGGATAGCGCCGGTCGCGGCCGAAATTCTTCGGTCCCACCTTGACCCCCGGCGCCGACTGGCGGCGCTTGTATTCGGCGAGATAGAGCAGACGCTCGACTCTGCGCACCGTTTCCAGGTCGTAGCCGTCCGCCACAATGTCGGCGACGCGCATCTCCTTTTCGACCAGACCTCGCAGAATGCCGTCGAGCACCGGATAGGGCGGCAGGGAATCCTCGTCCTTCTGGTTCTCGCGCAGTTCCGCGCTCGGCGGCTTCACGATGATGTTCTCAGGGATGACCTCGCCATCGGGCCCGAGCGCGCCCTTGGGCTTCCAGCGGTTGCGCAAGGCGGAAAGGCGAAAAACCTCCATCTTGTAGAGGTCCTTGATCGGATTGAAGCCGCCGTTCATGTCGCCGTAGAGCGTGGCGTAGCCGACCGACATTTCCGACTTGTTGCCGGTCGTCACCACCATCGCGCCGGTCTTGTTGGAAATCGCCATCAGGATCAGGCCGCGCGCGCGGCTCTGGATGTTCTCTTCGGTGATGTCGCGCGATTTCCCGGCGAACATCCGCGCGAGCGCATGCTCCACCCCTTCGACCGGCTCGGCGATCGGCACATTGTCGTAGCGGAGGCCGAGCGCTTTCGCGCATGCGGCCGCATCCGAAAGCGATTCGTTCGAGGTGAAGCGATAGGGCAGCATCACCGCGTGCACGCGCTCAGCACCGAGCGCATCGACCGCCATCGCCGCGCACAAAGCCGAATCGACGCCGCCGGACAGGCCGAGCACGACACCCGGAAAGCGGTTGTTCTCGACATAGTCGCGCAGACCCATGACGCAGGCGGCATAGTCCGCTTCGTCCCCCTCCTCGACCACTTCGCGCGGACCCTCGACGCAGCGCCAGCCCGCGTCGCCCCGCTCCCAGACGGTGCGCGCCACCATCGGGCGGAAGGCGGGCAATTGCGCGCCGAGGCTGCGATCGGCGTTGAGCGCGAACGAGCCGCCGTCGAACGCAAGCTCGTCCTGACCGCCGACCATGTTGAGATAGATGAGCGGCAGCCCGCTCTCGACGACGCGCGCCACAGCGATGTTCTGGCGAGTGGCGAGCTTGTCGCGCTCGTAAGGCGAGGCGTTGGGCACGAGCAGAATTTCGCCCCCGGTTTCGAGGATGCACTCGACCGGGTCGGGACCCCAGATGTCCTCGCAGATCGGAACGCCGACCCGCGCGCCGCGGAAGACGATTGGCCCCGGCGACGGTCCCGGCGCGAAGACGCGCTTCTCGTCGAAGACGCCATAATTGGGCAGGTCGACCTTGAACCGCACCGCCTCGATCCGGCCGGCGTCGAGGAGCGCCACCGCATTATAGAGCTTGCCGTCCTCGACCCAGGGCAGGCCGACCAAGGTCGCCGGCCCACCGTCGGCGGTGTCGCGCGCCAGCTCCTCGCACGCCGCCCGGCAAGCCTCCTGAAACGCCGGCTTCAGCACCAGATCCTCGGGCGGATAGCCGGAGAGATAGAGCTCCGGCGCCATCACGATGTCGGCCTCGAAGGCGGCGGCCTCCTTGCGCGCTTTGCGCAGACGATCGCGGTTGCCGGCGATGTCGCCGACGATCGCGGGGATCTGGGCGAGCGCGATGACGAGGCGGTTGCTTAGAGAGGAGGGCATGGAAGAGACTTTTGCCCGAGGGCCGCGGGAGGCGCAATGCGGGACCATTTTCGTGGGCAAGCATCGCACGACCGAGTCATTGACGAGGGAGACACGGAGTATTACTCTGTCCGTAATCGGTATTACGGAGAGCGAATTGGCGACCAATGTCACGGTAAAAGGGCAAGTCACCCTGCCGAAAGCCGTACGCGAGGCGGCGAATATTCGACCGGGCGACCGAGTGAACGTCCGCGTTCGGCCCGAAGGCGGGGTGATCATCGAGGCCGAGGCGGCCGCGAAGAGCACCGAGGCTTATATTAATGGGTTGAAAGACATGAGCCGCCGTCGACCGTTCCGCGGATTTTCAACCGAAGAGATCATGCGGATGACCCGGGGCGACGATTGATCTTCGTCGACACGAACATTTTGATTGATGTCGCAATCGGCAATCCCGCATGGGCAGACTGGTCGCATCAAGCGCTTGCATCCGCTCGCGCTCGCGGCCCATTGCTGATCAATGCAATTGTCTACGCCGAGTTCGCGATCGGATTCGAGGCGCAGTCGGATTGTGACGCGGAAATCGAGAAGTTCGACTTGGCGGTGGCGGAAATGCCAGTATCCGCGGCCTTCCGCGCGGCGCAAGCTTTCAGGTTATACCGGCGCAGCGGCGGAGTCCGCACGAGCGCGTTACCCGACTTCTTTATCGGAGCGCATGCCAGCGTCGCGGCGGCGTCATTGCTCACGCGCGACGTGCGGCGCTATCGCGCCTATTTTCCAGAGCTGACGCTTATTGCGCCGGAGGGGTGAGAGGCTGGCGCGTCAGACGGCGCGCCAGGCGAGAGCTTGCTCGGCTTCGGATCCCCGCGCCAGCGCGCAAAGAGCGCCGCGGCCGCGCTCAGCGCCCGAGTCGTGGCCTCGGCGCAGACGTCCTTGAGTCCCATCGCCCGCTTCTCGACCAGGTTCCACGAGCAGAAGGCAAGGGCGAACGAGATCACCCCGGCGCTTCCGGCCATCGCCAGGATCGTGATCTTGGGAAAGAGAAGCGCAAGCGTCTGCTGGACAGGGAAAGCGTAGATATAGACGCCGTAGGAATAGTCGCCGCAGGAATTGAAGCGCCTGATCGGACCGCCGGGAATGTAGGCGAGATGCAACATGAACGGCGCGACGCACAGGAGATAGAGGGGGAAGGCGACGATCGGTCCAATCAGCAGCGACGCGGCTATGACGATGAGCGGCAGCGCGACGAACGTGATCCGGTTCATGAACAGCTTCTCGCGCCAGAAATAGAGCGAGGAGCCCATGAAAAACATGAAGATCTCGACGTTCCCGTTGCCGAGCACCCCCTGCGCGCGGGCGCGTAAGATTACGACGAACATCACGGCGGCGGCGATCGGCGCGACGTAACTCAGCGTGCGCACCCGGATCTGCGGCCACCAGGCAAAAGCAATCCAGCCGACCGCCAGATAAATGTACATCCGGGCTTCGATTGGCAGCGTCCACAGCGAGCCGTTGAACTCACCCTTGAGCGGCAGCGTCTCGAACACGCCCGGCAGCGACCAACGCACGCCGCCAACGACTGTCGCTGTCTTGCGCACGTATTCCCACGTCGTTGGTGACTCCAAATAGTCCTTGACCGGCAGGGTGGTCAGCGCGGGGGCGAGGACGAACACGGTGAGCGGCACCATGAGCCACATCGCCGGAAAGAGCCTGAGCGCCCGGGCCCACAGGAAATGGGTGAGGTCGCCCCGATTGAACAGGCTCGCCGTCACAAGGAAACCGCTGGTCACGAACAGCATGTCGAGCGCCATCTCGGCGATCTCTCGCCCGACATAGTCGTAAGCAAAGTCGCGCCCGCCGATGCCCAGCGCAGACCAGCTGTGGTAAAGCACGACGGTGAAGGCCGCGAGCAGCCGCAGCAACGTGAAATTGTTGTCGCGGCTCCGCGCGTATTCAGAAAGGCGCATCAAGCTCCCACGCTGTGGTCCGGGCTGCGAGCAATGGGCGTCACTCGGCCGCCCGAACCGGCCGCTCGGGCGCCGCCAGCCGCTGCGCCTTCAGAAGATCGGCGACCATGAAGGCCATTTCGACCGATTGCTCCGCATTGAGGCGCGGATCGCAAAAGGTGTGATACCGATCATGCAGATCCGCTTCCGAAATGACGCGCGCCCCGCCGGTGCACTCGGTCACGTTCTTTCCGGTCATCTCGAGATGAATTCCGCCGGCGTAGACGCCCTCGGCGCTGCAGGCGCCGAAGAAGTTGCGCACTTCCTGGGCGATGCGTTCGGTCGGCCTCGTCTTGTAGCCGTTCGAAGTCTTGATCGTATTGCCGTGCATCGGGTCCGAGACCCACAAGAGCTTGCGGCCTTCGCGCTTGACCGCGCGCAACAGCGGCGGCAGCGCGGCGTCGATCTTGTCCGCGCCGAAACGGCAGATGAGCGTGAGCCGGCCCGGCTCCTCGTCCGGATCGAGGACTTCGATCAGGCGCAGGAGGTCGTCGGGGCTCAGCGACGGGCCGCATTTGAGGCCGATCGGGTTCTTCACGCCCCGGCCGAATTCGACATGAGCGCCGCCGAGCTGGCGCGTCCGGTCGCCGATCCAGATCATGTGGCCTGAGGTCGCGTAATAGTCGCCGGAGGTCGAATCGAGCCGCGTCATCGCCTGCTCGTAGCCGAGCAGCAGCGCCTCGTGCGAGGTGTAGAAGTCCGTCGAGCGCAATTCCGGATGCGCCTCGGGGTCGAGGCCCACGGCGCGCATGAAGCCGAGCGTCTCGGTGATCCGGTCGGCGAGTTCCTCGTAGCGCTCGGACTGGGGGCTGTCCTTGACGAAGCCCAGCATCCAGCGATGGACGTTCTCGAGATTGGCGTAGCCGCCGGTGGCGAAGGCGCGCAAAAGGTTGAGCGTCGCCGCGGACTGGCGATAGGCGTCCAATTGCCGGCGCGGATCGGGCTCGCGCGCCGCGGCCGTGAACTCGATGTCGTTGACGATGTCGCCGCGATAGGCCGGCAGGGTGACGCCGTCGATCGTCTCGGTGTCGGACGAGCGGGGCTTCGCGAACTGGCCGGCGACGCGTCCGACCTTCACGATCGGCGACGCGGCGGCGAAGGTCATGACCACCGCCATCTGCAGGAACACCCGGAAGAAATCGCGGATGTTGTCGGCCGAATGTTCGCCGAAGCTCTCGGCGCAATCTCCGCCCTGCAACAGGAACGAATTGCCTGCGGCCGCCTTGCCGAGCGCCTTCTTGAGTTTGCGCGCTTCGCCTGCAAAAACCAGCGGCGGATAGCCGGCAAGCTGGCGCTCGGCCTCGGCCAGCGCCGCACGATCGGCATAGACCGGCGCCTGGGCGATCGGCTTCGTCCGCCAGCTATCCGGGGTCCATCGTTGGTTCAGCATGATCCACGCCTGAGGGAGCGGCGGAGCGCCGCTTCTTGAAGGTCAATGGCCCTATATACAGTCCGACGCTTAAGGCCAATATGCCGATTTTCGAGGCGGCCCCGCATTTTATCGAACCTGTCGACGTATCGCTCGAAGCAATCGCCCTTTACCGGCTCCAGGGCCATCAAGTCCTTGCCGACACCAAACGA
This sequence comes from uncultured Alphaproteobacteria bacterium, assembly GCA_963702825.1. Classification (GTDB taxonomy): domain Bacteria; phylum Pseudomonadota; class Alphaproteobacteria; order Rhizobiales; family Beijerinckiaceae; genus Roseiarcus. The sequence continues at coordinate 6,127 of CAVPEE010000040.1, read as the reverse complement.
AGCCGGACAGGCTCGCGTAGCGCCTTAAACTCACGGAAGAATCGCCCGTGGCGTCTCCTCCCCCTTGTGGGGGAGGAGCGAGGAGGGGGGTCGCGCTGTCCTGCGCGATAAGAGCAGCGCCGCGTCGATGATCTCCTCGGATCTGCGCGACCCCCCACCCCTGCCCGCTCCCACAAGAGGGGGCGGGTGCGCCAACTACGTCAATTCACCAGACGCACCGATTTGGCGCGTTAAAGGTTTCAGGTGGAATGCCCAAGGCGATAGTTTTCTTTGAGTAGCGGCTTTTTCGCGAAACCCTGGGTTCGCAAGCCCGACCCTAGCGCAACGCCCTCAGTCCTTGACCACACTTATGTCCGGCGCGGCCGGGTTCTTCATGCCGACGACATGGTAGCCCGCGTCGACATGGAGGACTTCGCCGGTGACGCCGCGCGACATCGGCGACAAGAGATAGACCGCGCTCTCGCCGACCTCCTCGATCGTCACCGTGCGGCGCAGGGGCGCGTTGTATTCGTTCCACCGCAATATGTAACGGAAGTCGCCGATGCCGGAGGCGGCGAGCGTCTTGATCGGGCCGGCCGAGATCGCGTTGACGCGAATGCCCTTTTCGCCCAGGTCGGCCGCGAGATAGCGAACGCTGGCCTCGAGCGCCGCCTTGGCGACGCCCATCACGTTATAGTGCGGCATCCACTTCTCCGCGCCGTAATAGGTCAGCGTCAGCATGGAGCCGCCGCTGGGCATCAGCTTCTCGGCGCGTTGGGCGACCGCGGTGAATGAATAGCAGGAGATGGCGAGCGATTTGGTGAAATTGTCCTCGGTCGTGTCGACGTAACGGCCCGTGAGCTGATCCTTGTCGGAAAAGGCGATGCAATGGACGACGAAGTCGATCGCTCCCCACAACTTTACGGCTTCCGCGAACACCGCATCGATCGAGGCGCCGGCGGTGACGTCGCAATGGCCGAGCACATGGGCGCCCAATTCCTGCGCCAGGGGTCGGACACGCTTTTCCAGCGCGTCGCCCTGGAACGTGAACGCCAGCTCCGCCCCCGCCGCGTGGGCGGCTTTGGCGATGCCCCAGGCGATCGAACGATTGTTCGCCACGCCCAAGACGACGCCGCGCATGCCCCGCATGACGCCCGTGGTCATGCCGGCTGAGAGGGTTTGCTCCATCAAGGCCTCGCTCGTCCTGGCCGGCGATTCGTTACGCCCGTGCCGGCGCCGGGTTTAGCCTTGCTGATGACGCATGGGAAGGACAAGGCTCTCCTTACCCCGTCACAAAATGTGTGGGTTTGCTCGCACACGCGCTTGGAACCCGGGCGTCTTCGGGCTAGAATTGTTACCCAGCGTTAACGCTTGTTGAGGCTCACGCAAACTCTCGGTGACCGTCGTGCCGCCGTTAAGCGATCGTCCGGGCGATCTGTCTGACCTCCGCCAGTTCGGGGTGGCGTTGACGCGCGATGACAGGCTCGTGCTTGATCAGGCTTCGGCGGCCGCGCTTGTCGATCGCCTGTTCAGGCAGGCCGCGCTCGAAGCGGTGGGCGAGGGCGTTCGATCCGACACAGACCGAGCGGCTCGCGACGATTCGCGCGTGCGCGCCTTTGGCCAATTCGTTCGACTTCATCGCCGACATGTTCGCCGCCTCGCCCTCGACGATGGGGAGTTCGGCTGGGATGAGAATGGGGAAAACGCCCAGGGCAAGGCCCGCCCGGGCGAGATCGGCATGGCGGCGGCAGTCCGCGCGCTCCCTTTGGAGCTGAGAGAGCCGCTGTTGATCGTCGTTCTGGCCGGTTTCACCCACCGGGAAGCGGCTTCGGCTCTTGATATCTCGTTGGCCACGCTGATTGCGCGACTGACCAAGGCCCGCGAGCGGGTTGCGGCCCTGATCCGCCCGCATGCCGCGGCCGCGCCCCGAGTGGCGGCTCCACATCTGCGCGTTGTGAAGTGATGGAGGCCGGGCGCCTCGCGGATCTTCACGCCTACGTCGACGACTGCCTTGAGCCTGACGAGCGTCTCGCGTTCGAGCAGCAGATGGCGCAGGATCCCGCCATAGCGCGCCGCGCGGCGCTCTGGCGAGCCCAAAACAGCGCGATTCGCGCAGCCTTCGACGGCGAGGGCGCGAGAGCCTTTCCGATCAGCATCGTTCGCCCTCAGAACGAGACTTTTGGCAGGGCTGCACGGTCGGGCGCGGCCGGCGCCAAACCGTCTGGCGAGCAACCGCCGCGAGCGACATTGAGCGCCGTCGCGCGAGACCGGGCGACCGTCAGCGAAGGTCTTGGCGCGCGACGCGTTTCGGCCGTGGCTTGAATGGCGGCTGGGGCTCGCGGTTTTGTCCGTCTGCCTTGCCTTCGTTTGGGCTCCGGCCGCGACCGTCGTCCCCGGCGAACGCCTTGGGGAAGCCGGCGTTGCGGCTTTCCAGGCCTTCGCCCGCCCGGGGGTTGAGCCGGTCGAATTCGCGACCAGCGACGCAGCCGAAGCGCAAGCGTGGTTGACGACGCGGCTCAGGCGCCCCGTCTATCTCCCGGCCACGCCCTCCGCCCTCAAGCTCATCGGCGCGCGGATCGCGCCTTATCCTGCCGCCTCGGCCGCCTTTCTGGTCTACAAGGCGCAGGACAGACCGGTCGGGTTGCTGGTCCAATCGCTTGACGCGCCGCCGACGACGGCGCCGCAACTCCTCGCCGCGGACGGCGGCGCTGCGGCAATATGGACATGGCGCGGCCAGGGACTTGCCCTGGTCGGCGACCTCGACGGAGCGGCATTGCTGAAGATTGCGGCCGACTTCGCCGACCCGCCGGCGGAAGCCGCTCAGCCCATGCCCGAGCGAGGCTGGTAAGGCTTCTGATCGCGCATCTTCTGCATGAGCGCGGTCAGTTCCGCATCCGGCTCGTTCGGCAGAACGATCCGAAGCGTCGCCAGCAAATCCCCGGCGGCCTGCTCGGCCCCGCCGGGCAGACCTTTGCCCCGCAACCGCAGCACGCGACCGCCGTTGGCGCCCGGAGCGATCGAGACTTCGACCTCGCCGCTTAGCGTCGGCGCCCGCACGCGCGCGCCCAAGATGGCCTCGTAAAGGGTAATCGGCAGGTCGAGCCTCAGATCGCGCCCCTCCACTTTGAACAACGGATGCGCGGCGTATCGAATGGTCACGATCACGTCGCCTGGCGATCCGCCGCGGCGCGCCGGGTGGCCCTGACCGCGCAGGCGGATGGATTTCCCTTCTTCGATGCCGGCGGGGACTGCGACGTCGAGCGACTTCCCCGTCGGCAAGATGACGCGGGTCGTCCCGCCTTGCGCAATCGTCGTCAGGGGAACCGCGATCGTGACGCCGATATCCTCACCGTGGGCGGCGGCCTGACTGCGCCCGCGCGTGCGGCCGGCGCCGAACAGTTCGGCCAGGATGTCCGGATCGATCGAACCGCTTTGGGTCGAAGACCCGCCGGCGCCGAAATCGAAGCCGAAATTGCGAAAGTCGCGGGGACCGCCCCCCGGCTGGCCGCCAAAGCCGAAACCCTCGAATTGCGGCGCGCGCGGCTTGCCTTCCGCGTCGATCTCGCCGCGATCGAAGGCTTTGCGCTTCTTGTCGTCGCCAAGGATCTCGTAGGCCGAGCCCACTTCCGCGAAACGCTCTTTCGCTTTTGGCTCCTTGCTTTGGTCGGGGTGGTATTTCTTGGCGAGCTTCCGAAAGGCGGATTTGATCTCCGCCTCGCTCGCCGTCTTGGATACGCCAAGAACGTCATATGGATCACGCATCTATGAGCCCATTCCTCGGCCTGAGCCTTCATGAAAAGCGCAAAGGCCACTGTCTCATTCGCACATTTGGCCCCTCATCCCGCAACGCGCAAGTCCAAGCGGCGCAGGCGCCGGTTGGCCATCAGGCGCCGGTCGCGATAGTGTTTGCATTGGCTTTCCTTTTCTTCCGCGGAGCATCGGCGCTTTGAATGAACTCAGCACGGCCGACTTTACCAAGGCTGGGGATCCGCTCGCGTTGTTTAAGCTTTGGCTTGAGGAAGCGGGGGCGACGGAAATCAATGATCCGGAGGCGATGACGCTCGCCACCGTCGACGCCGAGGGCTTGCCCGACGCGCGCATGGTCCTGTGCAAGGGGGCGGATCAGCGCGGCCTCGTCTTCTACACCAACATCGAGAGCGCCAAGGGGCGCGAACTGAAAGGCCAGCCGCGGGCGGCGGCGCTTTTCCACTGGAAATCGCTGCGCCGGCAGGTCCGGTTCCGCGGGCCGATCTCCGAAGTGACCGCGGCCGAGAGCGACGCCTATTTCGCCTCCCGGCCAAGGGGGAGCCAGATCGGCGCCTGGGCGAGCGCGCAATCACGGCCGCTCGCCGCGCGCGGCGATCTCGAAGCGGCGGTGGAAGCTTACGAGCGGCAGTTCGGAAGCGGCGACGTGCCGCGGCCGGACTATTGGCGCGGCTATCGGCTTGAGCCGGTCGAGATCGAGTTCTGGCGCGACCGTCCCTCCCGATTGCATGAGCGGATCAGGTTTACCCGCTCGGCGCCGGAATCGGCCTGGGACAAGCGGCTCCTTTATCCCTGAGGCGGAGCGACGCGGGTGACCCAGACGTTCATGGCCGCGGAGATCGCGGAGGCCGGCGCGGTCGTCCGTCGCCAATTGGCGGCCAATGCCGCCTTGACCGCGAAAGCTGGCCGCGGATCTTACGGGCGCTGAAGCCGCCTTCGTCGCAACGGTCGCGCGCGGCAGCTCCGATCATGCGGCGCTCTATCTCAAGCACCTGGTCGAGCTTAAGCTCGGGCTTGCCTGCGCTTCGCTCGGGCCCTCGATCGCCTCGCTCTATCACGCGCCGCTCAAGCTCGAGGGCGCGGTCGCGATCGCCATCTCGCAGTCGGGCCGAAGCCCGGACATTCTCGCCATGCAGCGGGCGGCGAAGGCTCAGCGCGCGCTGTCGATCGCCTTCGTCAACGACGAAGGCTCGCCGCTCGCGCGCGAGGCGAATGCGCTTCTGCCGCTCTGCGCCGGCCTGAGCGCTCGGTGGCGGCGACCAAGTCGATGATCGCCGCGCTCGTCGCCGGCGCCTCTCTCGTACGGCCCATTGGAGCGACGACGCCGAACTTCTGGCCGCGCTGACGAAGCTGCCATCGGTCCTCGACTTATCGTCAGCCGCGCCGCCCGCGACGGAGGCGATCGCGACGCTGGCGCAAGCCTCGTCCCTGTTCGTCGTCGGGCGGGGCGCCACGCTCGCCGTCGCCGCCGAGGCGGCGCTCAAGCTCAAGGAAACGTCCGCCATCCACGCCGAAGCCTTCTCGTCCGCCGAAGTGCTGCATGGGCCGGCGGGGATCATCAAGCCCGGATTTCCCGTCCTCGCCTTCGCGCCCGCGGACGCCGCGCGTCCGGGGTTCTTCGACACGCTCGACCGTCTCGCGGCGTTTGGCGCGGCGCCGCTCCTCGTCGACACCGAGCCGCACGAACGCTGGCCGACAATGGTCGCGCTTGACGGCGGCCACCCTCTTCTGACCCCGATCGTCGCGCTTCACGCCTTCTACCGCGTGGCCGAGGCGACCGCGCGGCGGCGCGGCCGCGACCCCGACCAGCCGCCCCACCTCAAGAAGGTCACCGAGACTTTGTGAGCCGTCGCTCGTCTGCACTGCTCGCCTGATCGCGTAACCCGCGGCTGGCGAGCAGCATTTCAATCAGGAATGCGAGAAGCGCGCCCATTGTGAGAAGCAGCGCCAGACCAAAGGCCACGAACAAGGCCACACCGGGTTGATCTCGAAGAGTCCCGACGAACAAAAGCAACCCCGCGCAAGACGTTGCGACGCCACCCAGCGTTCCCATCATCACAGCGGCGTCGAGCACGTGGGACCTTCGCCGGAGGTAGGCCAGCCTCAGCCGTAGTCGACGGCTATCGACCGGTCCCGCCGCTTCCAACTGATCAGCCAGCGCGTCGACGCGATCAGCCACGCGCGCAAGGCGTGTCGAAAGGACGCCCAGGAGAGATGCGATTCCAGAAAGCAGGAAGACAGGTGTCAGCGCGACCTGGATGACGTGGGCAACGCCTTCGACTGTGTCCAGGCCGAACATGTGTCACCATCGTGCTTTTATCGAGACGGGTTTGAGCAAACCCATGCGGTTGCGTCAATTGCCGCCATCCGAGCCCCCCCGAAA
>CAVPEE010000039.1:0-30794 GCA_963702825.1 uncultured Alphaproteobacteria bacterium | reverse complement strand
AAGGTGCGTGTATCTGACGCCATTGCCTGTCATGCCCGCGAACGCGGGCATCCAGTGAGTCTTTGAGTGTCCATGGATTCCCGCTTTCGCGGGAATGACAACACGGCCGAGTGCGTCGCTCTAGCTAGCGGCCGCGCCGTTCGGGATAAGGTTCCTGGCCGACAAGTTGATCGCGTTGAGTTGCGACTCGGGGGCTCACGATCCGAAGGCAAGCGGCCTCGCCCGTACACGGGAGAATCGACCGAGCGAGGCCATGCCCCCAGAAGGTCGGTGAGAGCAGTTCTCCCGTATGCCCCTAACATTTCGGAGTCGTGACGGACTTCGCCGGCGTTGCTCGTGCGCTCATCAAATGATGATGGCGCGGTTCTTTTCCACGCTGGGCCGCTTGCCGCCAACCCCACCCGACGCCTCCACCGGGCGGAATCGCTTCCGCTTTTCATTTCCCGGCCCCACAGGCCGCTCTCCTGCCCCTGTGCCCCGGAATTGCGCGGCGCTCGATCCTCAGGCATTCCTACCCGCCTAAATCGGAACACCGTGGACAAGAAACGTTCAACACGAGCGGGGAATCCGTGACAGGGCCGAGGCATGAGCAGCGACGACAAGAAAGACCGTTCGCATCTTCCGATGACCACTGATGATGCGAACGATTCCGAGGCCAAGAACCCCACCCTCCCTGGACGGCCCGCTATGACCTTTTGCAGCCGATCGGCTCGCGCGATTTTTGGATTTTTGCTGATCGTTTTCTTTTGCGGCTCCCTCGATGCGAGAGCGCAAGAGACCGCGGCCGGCGCAGCAACGGCCGGCGCGTGTCCGAACGATGGCGCCGCCGCCTTCGGTGATCCGCTGAACAAACCGCATTGGAACGGGTGGGGGGTCGATCCCTCCCAACACCGTTTCCAACCAGCGGACATGGCGCGGCTCGCTCCCTCCGACGTCGTCCGCCTGAAACTGAAATGGGCGTTCGGCTTTTCGGGCGCCACCCGGTCGGTCGCGCAGCCGACGATTTTCGGTGGACGCGTGTTTGTCGGGAGCCAGAATGGAAAAGTCTATTCGCTCGACGCGAAGAGCGGGTGCCCGTATTGGCAGTTCGACGCAGGCAAGGCCGTTCGATCGGCCGTCGTCATCGGCCCGCGCGGCGACGGTTGGTCGGCGTATTTCGGCGATCTTGGCGGGAACGTGCGCGCGATCGACGCGCTGACTGGCAAGCCGCTGTGGACCACCAAAGTCGATCAACACCCAACGGCGATCATCACCGGCTCGCCGACGCTGGTTGGGACGACCCTGTTCGTGCCGGTCTCGTCATATGAGGAGGCGAAAGCCAGGGATGCGTCTTACGGCTGTTGCACCTTCCGCGGCAGCGTGGTCGCTTTCGACGCCGCATCGGGAAAGATTTTGTGGAAGACATACACGATCGCGCAGGAGGCTAAGCCTGGCCCGGTCAATGCGGCTGGTTTTCAGCTGATGGGACCTTCGGGGGCGGCGATCTGGTCCGCGCCGACCTATGATTCCGCGAGCCAAAGACTCTATGTGACGACCGGCGACAATTACTCGGACCCAACGACAGAGACGTCGGACGCTTTCCTCGCCCTTGGCATCGGCTCCGGCGACTTGGCGTGGACGCGACAGATGACCTCGGGAGACGCTTTCACTGTAGCCTGCCCGAAGGGGATCAACTGCCCCAAATCCAACGGACCGGACTTTGATTTCGGATCGTCCGCCGTTCTCGCCAGTCTCTCCGATGGCAGACGCATTCTGGTCGCCGGGCAAAAATCCGGCGTGGTGACCGCCCTTGATCCCGACCATGGCGGCGAAATCGTCTGGCAGAAGAGGGTCGGCAGTGGCAGCAAACTGGGCGGCGTGCAATGGGGCGTCGCAGCTGATGAAAACAACCTCTATGTCGCGGTGTCAGACCCCAAATTCCACCCCGTGGCGCCAACAACTCCCGGCGCGCAAAGTCTTGGGCCCAATTCAAGCGTCACGTTGCTCATCGATAGCAACGCGGGCGGGGGACTTTGGGCCCTTAAACTCGAAACCGGGGAAGAGGTCTGGCGGACCCCGCATCCCGGTTGCGGCGACGTGCCGGGATGCAGTCCCGCCCAGTCCGCCGCCGTGACCGCCATTCCAGGACTTGTGTTCTCGGGCGGACTCGACGGACATTTGCGCGCCTATTTCGCCGAAAGCGGCAAGATCGCTTGGGACATGGACACGAAGGGCGACTATCAGGGGGTCAATGGGGTCGCGGCCAAAGGGGGCTCGATTGACGGCGGGGGAGCCGTCGTCGTTGACGGCATGGTCTATGTCGGGTCGGGGTCAGGGTTCGTCGGAACCGCCCCCGGCAACGTCCTGCTCGCATATTCCGTCGACGGGTTATGACCCAAATGGCGGGGCGGTCCGGCCGGCCGCTCAACGTCAAAGGCCATCCGCCCGCAAGTCGGAGTTCGCGTCGGGTCGAGCGCGCTCTTCGCCGCAACGAAGGCTTGCCGAACAGGTCGGAGCACCGCGCCACAGCATCTGGGCACACCCGACCGCGTGATGGGGCGCCGGCTGCGGCCATTTGATGCGACCTTGCTTCCGTCCGAATGGAAGCGATCCCACCCGACGCCTTCTGCCGGGGAGCGCAAGACACGTTGAGAGTTGCGAACACGAATGACCAACTCTCAGCCCCCGCAGAAGACCGCCTCGCGCGCCTCGATCGCCGTCGCGGCCTTCTCCACAGCGGTGGAATGGTACGACTTCACCCTCTACCTCTACTTCGCCACCGTGCTTTCGCGGGTGTTTTTCGGCAGCGGCGAAGCCGCGCTGAGCACCACGCTGGCCACATTCGCAATCGCTTATCTGTTGCGCCCGCTCGGCGGCTTTGTCTTCGGCCATATCGGGGATCGATTTGGGCGGCGGCGGACAATGCTCTTGTCCGTAGCGCTCATGACGGTGACGATGCTTGGCACCGCGCTTCTACCCACGCACGCTCAAGCGGGCGCGGCGGCTGGCTGGCTTCTTTTTCTCCTCCGCTGCGTCATGGGATTTTCAGTTGGCGGCGAATACATCGCGGTCGTCGCCTATCTGCTTGAGGGCGCGCCTCGCAACAGGCGCGGCTTGATCACCTCGCTGGCCTCCGCCTCCAGCGAGATCGGAGGGCTGCTTGCGGTCGGCGTCTCTTTGCTCACCGTCAATTCGATGAGCTCGGCGAGTTTGGACTCGTGGGGATGGCGCATCCCTTTTCTCGTCGGCGCGGTTCTGGCGGGAAGCGTGGGAATCGCCCGGACGACAATGGAAGAATCGCCGGAATTCGAACGGCAGAAGACAAGCGGGACGGTTCCCGCAAACCCGCTGCTTTACGCGCTCGCCAACCATCGCGCCGGCGTCTTGCGAGCGTTCGCCATCTCAGCCCTGGGCTCAATCACCTATTATGTCGGGATCACCTATGTTCCGACGTTCCTGACGTCCGCCGGAAAGCTCAATGAGAGCGACTCGCTTTGGCTCTCTACGGCCGCGGCGGTCGCTGTCATCCTCGTCACGCCCTTTGCGGGCATGTTGTCCGACTGGATTGGCCGGAAGCCCGTCCTGATCGTTCTCAGCCTCTTGAGCGCGATCCTGCCGATTACGCTCTTTCAACTGATGGCCGGTGGCTCGCCGTCCTACGCGCTCTCGGCCGCTGTCATCCTCGCTTGCGTTGCGGGCGCGGTCAGCGCGGTCGGCGCCATAGCGACCGCCGAACAATTCCCTGGCGAAGGGCGCATCAGCGGCCTTGCGCTCGGAGCGACCACGGCCACCGCCATCTTTGGCGGCCTCACCCCCTATGTCGCCCAGGTCCTGACGGAGCGAACGGGCTGGATCATGGTTCCAGGCGCCATGATCGCCGTGGTGGCCGTCCTGGCTCTGCCGATCCTGGTGACCTTGCCGGAGACGGCGCCAACGAAATAAACCGCGGCGCTCAGAACACAAATGCGGCGTTTCCCAGCGCCCTGCACCTATTTATAGTCGGATAAGCGGATTCCGATTCCGTTTTCCGTGGGCCAAAGCCAAATGGACGGCCCATTGCGAGGCCAACTCAAACACTTTTTGAGCAGATCCGCGATAGCTCGCGGTCGTGGTGCTGGAACATGTTCGAGCGCGATGCTTTCGCAACGTTGCCGAGGGCGTCGCGCGGAGACGCCGCTGTGGTGTTGGCGACGTTCGGCATCACTTTGTTCAGAGGACTGACCGAGGCGATCGTGGTCGGCTTCGCGCTCGGATCGGTGCTGTTCATCCACCGCATGTCGCAGACGACGGCGCTCGAAACGCATGTGCCGCTGGTGGCGGAAGAAGATGTTCCCGACGACGTTACCGGCGAGGCCGATGACGAGGAGTCTGGGCAGGATCCGACCGTGGTCGTCTACAGGATTTCGGGCGCGTTCTTCTTTGGCGCCGCCGCGTCCATCGGCGCGATGCTCGAACGCATTGGCGACGCGCATCGCAACCTGATCATTGATTTCTCCGCCGTGCCGTTCGTCGACTCGACTGGGCAAAAACGATCGAAGGCCTCGCGCACAAGGCCGCGCAGCGCGGCGTCGGCGTCTACCTCACGGGAGCTTCGGCTGGTGTGAGAAGGGAGCTCGCGGCGCAGGGTATCCGCCCGCCGCTGGTCAACAAGGCCGTCTCGATCGATCAGGCCTTGGCTAAGATCGGGAGCAAGGGGCAGGCGCCGGACGCGTCGTCGATCGCAACAGGCTAGCCGCGCTCGTGGGCGCTTCGTAGCGGCAGCCGTCAACTTTATGCTGGCGCGGCGGATGGTTGCGTGCTGCCGGTCTCTTCGCGGGCAGGAACGCTGTGAAGCGAGAGCACATCCTCGACCCCCAGTAAATGTCTTCAAGAGTGCGGCGCATCGGCGCGCGGCGTTGCGAACCCAAATTGATCGATCCCGAGGCGCGCCCGGTCGCGGAAAGGCTTGAGCGATTTTTCCTTCTGAAGCCGCCCTTAAATGCGTCGTTTTTTGGCGCCAGTGGAGTCGAAAGGGAGGCGAGGTCACGGAGCGCCGCTTCCTATCTCGATCGGCGGCCCGGAAGCTACGATTTGGGTGCCCCGACCGGTTCTCGATATGTAAAACTTCAGCATCAAGACGCTCTCCCCTAAGAGGCTCGCCATGGCGTTTTCGTACAGCCGACTCGGCGGCGCAATTCTTGGATTTTCGCTTGCTGTTTTCGCAGCGGGCTCGTTCGATGCGAGAGCGCAAGAGGCCGCCGCCGTCCCAGCAAATATGGGAGCATGTTCAAACAACAACAACGCCGCCTTCACCGACCCGATGAACAAGCCGCATTGGAATGGATGGGGGGTCGAGCCGACGCAACATCGCTTTCAGCCCCGGGACATGGCGCGGCTCGATCCGTCGGACGCGGCTAGACTGAAATTGAAGTGGGCGTTCGGCTTTCCCGGCGCGACCCGCTCGGTTGCGCAGCCGACTGTCTTCGGCGGGCGCGTGTTTGTTGGCAGCCAGAACGGAAAGCTCTACTCGCTCGACGCGAAGACCGGATGCGCGTACTGGGACTTCGACGCGGGCGCCAGCATTCACTCGGCCGTCGTCATCGGCCCGCGCGGGGACGGTTGGACGGCATATTTCGGCGATCACGGCGCGAACGTCCATGCGGTCGACGCGCTGACCGGCAAGTCGCTTTGGACCGCCAAAATCGACGACCATCCGGCAGCGATGATCACCGGCTCGCCGACGCTGGTCGGAACAACGCTATTCGTGCCCGTCTCATCGAGTTCGGAGCTCGCCGCGCGCAATCCATTGTATCGCTGCTGCACCTTTCGAGGCAGCGTCGTCGCCTTGGACGCCGCATCGGGGAAGATAATGTGGAAGGCGTACACAATCGCGCAAGAAGCCAAGCCCAGCGCGGTCAATGCGGCTGGTTTTCAACTGATGGGACCTTCGGGAGCGGGAATTTGGTCCTCTCCGACCTATGATGCCGCGAGCCAGAGGATCTACGTGACGACCGGCGACAATTACTCTGACCCGACGACGGAGACCTCAGACGCGTTTCTCGCCCTCAACGCTGGTTCAGGCGAATTGGCGTGGTCGCGCCAAATAACCCCGCGAGACGCGTCCAACACGAGTTGTTTTAATCCCGGGAAGGAAAACTGCCCCAACGCGAATGGACCGGACCTCGATTTTGGATCGTCCGCCGTCCTCACGAATCTTCCCAACGGCAAGCGCATCCTCGTTACCGGGCAGAAATCAGGCGTCGTCACTGCGCTTGATCCGGATCGTGGCGGCGAGATCATTTGGCAGAAGAGGGTCGGCGGGGGCGGCAGTCTGGGCGGCGTGCAATGGGGCGTCGCGGCCGATGACAGCAACATCTACGTCGCGCTGTCCGATGTTCGATTGGGCGTCGCCAAGCCCGGAACCCCCGGCGCGCAACCTTACCATGCAGACCCGAAGACGGCGCTCCTTCTGAGCAGCAAGGCCGGCGGCGGGCTGTCGGCCCTCAAGCTCGACACGGGCGAGCAGGTCTGGCGCACGCCGCATCCCGGCTGCGACGACGTTCCAGGCTGCAGTCCCGCGCAGTCCGCGGCAGTGACCGCAATCCCGGGCCTCGTGTTCTCGGGCGGACTCGACGGCCATCTGCGCGCCTATTTCGCCGACAATGGCAAGATCGCTTGGGACCAAGACACCAAGGGCGACTATCAGGCGGTCAACGGCGTCGCGGCGAAGGGAGGCTCCATCGACGGCGGAGGGGCGGTCGTCGTCGACGGCGTGGTCTATGTCGGATCGGGGTCAGGATTTGTTGGAACCATTCCCGGCAACGTCCTGCTCGCCTACTCGGTCGACGGATTGTAGCGCGTCGTGCTGTGGTCGATTCCAACTGATAATCCACGATCGCCTGCTCTTGCGCCTTTCGCTTTGGGGTTGGTCCCCGCCGTCCGATGTAACGGGCGATCAGGTCGGCGCCGATGTCAGATTTCGTCCACCAGCACGCCCGGATTCATGATTCCCGCTGGGTCGAGCGCGCTCTTGGCCGCGGCGAAGGCTTTGCCGAACAGGTCTGGCCGCTGCGCGCGATACCAGGGCATGTGGTCACGGCCGACTGCATGATGATGGGTGATCGTGCCGCCGGCCTCGATCAGCGCGTCGGAGGCGCGGGTTTTGATCAAGCGCCATTGCTCGATGAGGCGACCGGCATCGCCGCGGACGTTGAAGGTGTAATAGACGGCCGGCCCGTCGGGATAGACATGCGTGAAGCGCGTCGAAACGATTCCCGTGCGACCTGTCGCTTCGACAAGCGCGTCTTCCGTCGCCTTGCGGATCGCTTCGTGGAACGACTCGAACCTGTCCCAGGTGATGGCGGTTTCGAACGTGTCGTTGATGACGCCCATCGGCACGGTCAGCTCGCGCGCATAGGGCATGCGGATAAACGCGGTGCGCCAGCGCAAGCCCGCGGCCTCATCGACATGGCGACGGCCGCCGCTATCCTGCATGAGCTCGATCGCGCGCGCCATCCAGGCGTCGACCGGATGGTCGGCGGATTCGAAGGCGAGCACGAGCAGGCTTTCTTCATAGGCGTTGACCCCGTAGGCGCCGGCTTCGGCATTGTCGATGACGCGCAGGTTCGATGGGTAAAGCCCCGCCTGCGACGCGGCGCGCACGGCCCGAGCGGCGGCGAAGAAATCGGGGAAGCCGAACACGGCGTCAGCGCGGAAGCGCGGCCGCCCTTGCAGCCGCATCCACGCCTCTGTGATGACGCCAAGCGCGCCCTCCGAGCCGATCATCATGCGGTCGGGGCTGGGGCCAGCGCCCGAGCCTGGCAGACGTCGCGACTCCATAACGCCCGCGGGTGTCACCGTGCGCAGGCTTTCGACGAGATCGTCGATATGCGTGTAGAGGGTGGCGAAGTGTCCGCCCGAGCGGGTGGCGATCCAGCCGCCGAGCGTTGAGAACTCGAAGCTCTGCGGATAGTGACGCAGAGCGAAACCATGCGGCTTCAGCGCCGCTTCGATCGCGGGGCCCAAGATGCCGGCCTGGATGCGCGCCGCGCGGCTGGTGGCGTCCACTTCGAGCACGCGGTTCAGTCGTCGCATGTCGAGGCTGACGGCGCCCTTATAGGCATCGCCGACGACCGGCTCGACGCCGCCAACCACTGACGAGCCGGCGCCGAAGGGAACGACCGCGACCTTTGCACCGCTCGCCCAATCGAAAACGGCCGCGATGTCGGCTTCGGTCTCCGGCAGAGCGACATAGTCCGGCGCGTTGGCGAAATCGCGGGCGAAGGCGCGTACAGTCTCGGGGTAGGACTTGCCGTAGGTGTGCAGGAGCCGCTCGTGCGGATCCTGCGTGAGCACGTGAGCGAGAGCGGCGGGCGCTGAGATGCCCGGCGCGCGCAGCGCGATGTCGGAGGCCTGCGGCGGCGCGGCTGCGGTGCCCTGCTCGACGCTGAGCCTCTCGGCGGCGAAGCGGAACACGCGCGAGCGTTCGTCCTCATCGAGGCCCTCGCCCTCACGCCCCCAGCCGTAGAATTTGAGTCTCTGTCCCATGGATCATTCACCCAATAAGGCGGCGAGCGCGAAAGCGTCTATGACCTTAATCTCGGTCGCGATCAGCCCGAATAATAGCCGCCGAGTCAGCTGGTGTATGCAGACCGAGCCGGCGCGCTTCCGCCGGCAAATCGGCAGGACGCAGCCGGCCCTCCGCCGCCGCCCGCATCGCCGACCAAACCGTGGCGACGTCCGCTTCCTCCGTCGCCAGCGCGCCGATCGACACGCGCACCATCCAGCTTCCGTCGAGCAAGGCCGGCGTGAGATAGGCCGCGCCTGAACGATTGACCGCCTCGACCCACGTGGTGGTATGGGCGTCCAACGCCTCGTCTTTGAGACCCTCCGGTTCGTGGCGCACGCACACCGTCTGCAAGGGAACGGGCGCGACCACCCGCCAGCCCGGCGTCGCGGCGACCTTTTCCGCAAGCCAGCGCGCGTTGGCTAGGTCGCGCCGAAGGCGCTTCTGCAATCCGCTGACCCCTTGTTCGCGGATGATGAACCAGAGTTTGAGCGCCCGGAAGCGGCGGCCGAGCGGGATGCCCCAGTCGCGCAGGTTCTTGACTTGTCCGTCCACGGACGATTGCAGGAAGCTCGGGTTGGTCGACATCACCCGCATCAGATGCTCGGGATCGCGCACATAATAGACCGAGCAGTCGAACGGCGCGCCGAGCCACTTATGCGCATTGATCACCAAAGAGTCGGCGCCTTCGACCCCCTCCCACATCCAGCGGCACTCGGGCAGGATCATCGCGCTGCCCGCCATCGCGGCGTCGACGTGCAGCCAGATTCCGTGGCGCCGCGCGATCTCGGCAATCGCTGCGATCGGGTCGATCGCCGTCGTCGCCGTGGTTCCGACCGTTGCAACGATCGCGCACGGCAAGTCGCCGTTGGCGAGATCCTCGGCGATCATTTCTGCGAGGGCGTGCGCGCGCATCGCATATTTGGCGTCGAACGGAACGAGACGCAGATTGTCGCGTCCGAAGCCTGCGAGCAGCGCGCCCTTGTCGACCGAACTATGAGCGTGCGCCGAGACATATACGCGCGGGATGCGTGTTTCGCCCTGGAGGCCGCCGCGCGCCAACCCATAGTTCGTCGCCCGCTCACGCGCGCAAATGAGGGCGACCAATGTACTGGTCGAGGCGGTGTCCTGGATCACGCCGCTCCAGGCCGGCGAGAGTCCGAGCATCTGGCGCAGCCAATCGGTGACGACCTCTTCGACTTCGGTCACCGCCGGACTCGACTGCCACGACAGCCCGATCACGCCGAGCCCGGTGCTGACAATGTCGGCAAGAATGCCGGCAGGTAAGGCGTTGGCGGGAAAATAGCCGCAGAAACGCGGATGCTGCCAAAGCGAAAGGCCCGGAACGACGAGCCTATTGAGATCCTCGATCACCGCGTCGAAATCTTCCGGCGCGGACGGCGGCGCGGACGGCAGGGCGTCGCCGATCTCGCCAGGCTTGGTCTTCGCCATCACCGGGCGGTCGGCCAGGCTCTCGTGATAATCGGCGAGCCAGTCGATGAGCTCATGGCCATAGCGGCGGAAGTCTTCAGGCGACACGAGCGTCCTTGCAAATTGGGCGGGGGTTCAGGTGGAGGCACCTGCGCGCCGCGCGTTCATAAGCGCTGCAAGCGCATCCGGCGTCGTGACGGGGAGAGAGCAGGTCTGACCCTGGCACAACATAGCAATCGGTTCCACCGCCTGCGGCAGGTCGGCGCGCGGCGAACCGTTTGGCCATCGTTGTCGATCCAGGCGCATGACTGTCAACGACGGGTCGGGCGCGCGGAGCGCAGCGAACGCGAGCGCTTGGCTCCCCGGGTCGTCGAGCGGGCCGTCGATGACCACCGAGCCGCCGCGCGCCAGCATGTCGGCGCTCATGAGCGTGAGCGGACTGCCGCCAAGCCCCTCGGGGAGTCCGGAGACCGAGCGGATGAGGCCCTCGGCCGCCTCGCCCCAGCGCGCTTCGTCGGTCAGATGCCAGAGGCGCACGAACGTCTCGGCGAGAAGCCCGATTCCGGACGGGGTCGCGCCGTCATGCGCTTGACGCGGGCGCGCGCCGGGCACGTCGGCGGCGTCTTTGGCGGTGAGGAAGAACCCGCCCGCGCCATCGCCGAAGAGGTCGATGGCCTGGCTCGCCAGTGGGCGCGCGGCTTCGAGATCGCCGGGCTCGCCGCTCGCCTCGAACAGAGCAAGCCCGGCGCGGGCCATCGACGCATAGTCGTCGAGCAGCGCGCGGGCGCCGGGATGCCCCTCGCGCCAGGCATGCAGGAGCCGGCCGTCCGGCGCCGCGCAGCTTCGTCATGATGAAATCAAACGCGGCGCGCGCGGTTTGAAGCCATGCCGGTTCGTCGAATATCGCGCTGGCGCGGGCGAGAGCGGCGATGGTTAGGCCGTTCCAGTCCGCCAGCACCTTGTCGTCGCGGCCAGGCTTCGGACGCGCCTCGCGCAAAGCGAAGAGTTTCGCGCGGGAGGCGGCGAGGCCGGCTTCCTCCTCCGGCGATCCACGCGGCGTGACGCGGCGCAACACGGTGCGATCTTCCCAGTTGCCACCCCTCGTCACGTCGTAGGCCGCTTTGAAGGCAGCTGACGCCTCGCCGAGCGCGGTGTCGACGTCCTCTTCGTCCCAGACGTAGAAAAGGCCTTCCTCGCCGTCCTGATCGGCGTCGAGGGAGGCGGCAAACGCGTCGCCGACCCGCATCTCGCGCACCAGCCACCCGACCGTCTCGCGCGCCCGCTCGGCGAAGGTCGGATCGGGCCACAAGGAATGAACGAGCGCCAGCAATTCAAGGATCTGCGCATTGTCGTAGAGCATCTTCTCGAAATGCGGCACGAGCCATTCGGCGTCGGTCGAATAGCGCGCGTAGCCGCCGCCGACGTGATCGTAGATGCCGCCAGCGTTCATCGCCTCGAGCATGGCGCGCAAAGCTTCGCCGAAGGACGGATCGCCACGGCGGAACATCTCGTTCCAGAAGAACCGGAAGATCGGCGCATTGGGGAATTTCGGCGCGCCGCTCAAGCCGCCATGGACGGGATCGACCGCGCTCCTCAACGCATCGCCGACCCGGGTGAGGTCGGCGGGCGAGACGCTGGGACCCGCGTTCAACTCGGAGAGTTTCGCCAAATGGTCGGAGAGGGTGAGGCCACGGCTTTCCATCTGATCGCGCTGCGTGCGCCAGGCGGAATCGATCGACTGCAGCACCTGCCGGAACGAGGGCCGGCCGTAGCGCGGCTCCGGCGGCCAGTACGTTCCGCCGATCATCGGCTTGCCGTCGGGCGACAGGAACATGGTGAGCGGCCAGCCGCCCTGCTGGCCGAGCGCATGGAGCGCGGTCATATAGATGTGGTCGATGTCCGGCCGCTCCTCGCGGTCGACTTTAATGTTGACGAAGAGCTCGTTCATGAGACGAGCGGTTTCGCTGTTCTCGAACGACTCGTGCGCCATCACGTGGCACCAGTGGCAGGCCGCGTAGCCGATGGAGAGCAGGATCGGGCAGTCGCGCCGCTTGGCCTCGGCCAGAGCGTCGGCGCTCCAGGGGCGCCAATGCACCGGGTTCCCGGCGTGCTGCAGAAGATAGGGCGAGGTCTCTTGCCCAAGGAGATTGCGGCCGGATTCCATGAGATTCTCCGCAGCGCGCGAGACTTGTAGGCGCGATCGCTGATCGCGCCTGCCGCGCTCCATAGGGCGTCCGAAAGGACGCCCGTCTCTCGACGGGCTATGGGCGCGGCTACAAGAGCCGGGCGCGGCTACACAAGCGCCGCCTTCAGCATAGCCTTGAACCGGCGCGAGTCGAGGGTCCAGAGCACATCGGCGCCCTCGTGCTCGCCGGCCGCCTCGCGCCAGACATGGGCGTTGTTGGAATCGTGGTGCACATTCAGCCGGTCGACGACGGTCATGCCGCGGGTCAGCTCGCTTCCGCTTTCGATCGCCACCCGATGACGCGACCAGGAGAGGCCAATCGAGCGGTCGAGCGCTACAGCCATCGCGGTCGGATCGGCGAGCGAGAGGCCGACCTCGCCGGTCTGCACGCGATAGGCCTCGCGGGCGGTCGTGTTCGATTCAATGGCGAACTTCGCCTTGGCCGTGCCGAGCGCCTCGATCGCCGCGATTTCATCGTCCCTCAAAACGGATGGGCCGCGCGAAACGTGCCAGCCGATCATTTCGATGTTGAGCTTCGAGCGGAAGACGGCGCGCGCGGCTTCCGGATCGACCCAGATGTTGTATTCCGCCGCCGGCGTCACATTGCCCTCGCAGCAGGGCGCGCCGCCCATCACGACGCAGCGGCCGATCCGCTCCGCGAGCTCAGGCTCACGCTTGAGCGCAAGCGCAACGTTGGTGAGCGGCCCGAGCGTCACCAGGGTGAGGCCGGGATGCGCCTTCGCGAGACGCAGGATCGCGTCGACGGCAGACTCGCGCTCGGGCTTGCGCTTTGGCGTTGGATAGCCGCGATCGCCGAGGCCGTCTTTGCCATGGAACCAATGCGCGTGGTCATGCGCGCGGTTGAGCGGCTTGTCCGCCCCGGCGAAGACGGGGACGTCGGAATTGCAGACCTCGGCGGTCAAGAGCGCGTTTTGGGTGGCCTGCTCGAGGCCGACATTGCCGGCGACCGTCGTCAGGCCGAGCACCCGGACGTTGGGATCGGCGAGCGCCATGATGATCGCGACGGCGTCGTCCGAGGCGGTGTCGGTGTCGATGAGGAAGTTGCGCATGGCTCCAGAGTTTCCTGCGTCGGTTCAAGCGGCGCGCGTTCGGCCAAAAAGGCCGGCGAGAATCGACCGGGTGACATAGGCCTCGCTCGCCCAATAACCGCTGAGCTTCGGAACCGAGTTGGCGATATCGGCGACGCGCCGGTCATAGAAGATGTGGCGATCCGGCGCGGGCAGTTCGGCAGGTTGCGGGAAATTCTGCGACGGGACGAACGCGAGGGCCAAACTGCGAGGAAAGCCCAGGAGACTGACCACAGGATTGCCGCATTTCGCGCATCTCCCCCGCCTCATTGCGGGCGGCGCACGATGGCGGCGGAATTCAATTGCGCGATTGTCTGGCAAGGTGACCGAGTGGGCCCAGAAATACGTGACGTCGGCGAAAGGCTTGCCGTACGCCTTCTGGCAGATCGTGCAATGGCAGAAAAAGCGGCCGATCGGAGCCCCGGCGATGGTAAAGCGCGAAGCGTCGCAAGGGCAGGCGCAATCTTGGTTCATTGTGGCTAGGCTGTCGCCGTCAGCCGCGCAAAGCCGCGGTCGAGGTCGGCCTTGCAGATCCTCGAGATCCTCGAGCCCGACGCTGAAGCGCACGGTCGGACCGCCGGCGTCAAAGCGCGTCGCTGTGCGAGCAGGCGTGCAGTCGAAGGGAAGGGCGAGGCTTTCATAGCCGCCCCAGGAATAGCCGATGCCAAAAAGCTCCAGGCCATCGAGGAACGCGGCGACAGCGGCCTCCGAGCGCCGGCTTCAGCACGATCGAAAACAGGCCCGACGAGCCGGAATAGTCGCGCTTCCAAAGCGCGTGGCCTGGATGGTCGGGCAAAGCGGGGTGGATGACGCGCAAGACCTCTGGACGGGCGCTCAGCCATTGCGCCAGCGCCAAACCCTGACGCTCCGCCTCTCGCAGCCTGAGCTCCATGGTGCGCAGACCGCGCAGCGCAAGGAAGACATCCTCGGGGCTGGGAGGAATGGCCATCAGATGGACGCAGTGATGAAGCCGCTCGAACCACTCGGCATTGGCTGAGACGAGGCCGAGCAGAAGGTCCGCGTGGCCGGACAGATATTTCGTGCCAGCTTCGACCGCCATGTCGACGCCGTGCGCGTGCGGCGAGAAGAAGAGCGGCGTCGCCCAGGTGTTGTCCATGACGACGCAAGCGCCGTGCGCATGCGCCGCTGCGGCGATCGCGGGAATGTCCTGGACCTCGAGGGTCTCCGAGCCCGGCGACTCGGTGAACACGACCTTGGTGTTGGGCCGCATCAGGGCGGCGACGCCGCCGCCAATTGCAGGATCGTAGTAGGTCGTCTCGATCCCCATCCGCTTCAAAGTCATGTCGGCGAACGCACGGGCGGGCCTGTAGACGGAGTTGGTCATCAGCATGTGATCGCCGGCGCTCAGCGCCGTCATCAGCGCGACGACGATCGCCGCCAGTCCCGAGGGCACAAGCACCGTTCCCGCCGCGTCGGAAAGGTCGGTCCAGGCGGAGCATAGGGCCTCAGTCGTGGGCGTGCCGCGGGTGCCGTAGGTGAAGCGCTGAGACCTGTTCTTGAGGGTCGCGACATCGGGGTAGAGCACGGTCGAGCCGCGAAACGGCGGCACGTTGATGAAGCCCTGCGAGAACTCGGTGTCGCGCCCGAGGTTCACGAGGCGCGAGCGGCGCCTCAAGGACGCGCGCGTTTCATCAGTCAGTTTGGCCATTGAGGTCGTGCGGGCTCCGAACGTCGGTTCGGGCCGTTGCCTAGCACGCTTCGCGCGCGTTGGCAGCCGATTGACTTCCTCTCCCGACTATCCCGACTATGGCGCCATCATCTTGGGCGAGAGCCCATAGTGTTCGCGTCATTGAGGAGGTTGTCATGCGATCGCACTTTGCTTGGCTTGCCGGAGCGGCGTTCGCCGTCGTGGGCGCTCTGTCCGCCGATGCGGCGACGCTCGACCAGGTCAAAACGCGCGGCCAATTGGTCTGCGGCGCCAACACCGGCCTTGCCGGCTTCGGCCTGCCCGACGATCAGGGCGTGTACAAGGGCCTCGACGTCGACGAATGCAAGGCGATCGCCGCGGCGATCTTCAACGATCCGAACAAGGTCAAATATCTGCCGATCAACGCCAAGGATCGTCCGACGATCCTGGCTTCGGGCGAGATCGACGTCTTGATCCGCAACACCACCTGGACGCTGTCGCGCCAGACCGGCGGCATGTTCTTCACGGGCGTCAATTTTTACGACGGCCAAGGGTTCATGGTGCGCAAGAAGCTCGACGTCAACTCGGCGCTGAAGCTCGACGGCGCGTCGGTGTGCGTGCAGCAGGGAACGACGACCGAGCTCAATCTCGCCGACTATTTCCGCGCCAACAACATGAAGCTCGAGGCGGTTGTTTTCGCGACCGATGAGGAGGCGACGAAGGCCTATGACAGCGGCCGCTGCGACGCCTACACCACCGACGCCTCGGGCCTCTATTCCGAGCGTCTCAAGATGTCCAATCCGGACGACCACATCGTGCTGCCGGAAATCATCTCCAAGGAGCCGCTTGGCCCCTCGGTGCGCAAGGACGACGTTGCGTGGTTCCAAATCGTCCAATGGACCCACTACGCGCTCATCACCGCCGAAGAGCTGGGCGTCACCCAAGCCAACGTCGACGAGAAGCTCAAATCCGACAATCCTGCGATCCGCCGCTTACTGGGCGTCGAGGGCAGTTATGGCGAGGGCCTCGGCCTCACGAAGGATTGGGCCTATCGGATCATCAAGGCCGTCGGCAATTACGGCGAAATCTTCGAGCGCAACGTGGGCCAGGGCTCGCCGATCAAGATCGCGCGCGGCTTGAACGCGCTGTGGAACAAGGGCGGCCTGCAATACGCCCCGCCGATCCGGTGATGACGAAATTCTGGCCCAGTGGCGGTGATAAAGAAACGGGGCCGTTGCCGGGTTGACGTTGAGAGATGACAGCCTCCCGCAAGCTTGCCGCAATCCTCGCCGCCGACGTCGTCGGCTACTCGCGCATGATGGGCGAGGACGAGGCCGGCGCCGCAGCTCTGGTGCGCGAGCGGCGCGAGACTGTCCAGCCGATCATCGCCGCGCATAGCGGACGGCTGTTCAAGACGATGGGCGATGGGATGTTCGTCGAATTCCCGTCCGTCGTCGCGGCGGTCGAATGCGCCTTGGCGATGCAAAGGCAAATGGCGGCTGGCAACGAAGGCGCCCTCGAGGCGAAGCGTGTCCTCTACCGGATCGGCGTTCATCTCGGCGACGTGCTTGTCGAGGGCGAGGATATCCTTGGCGACGGCGTCAACATCACCTCCCGCTTGGAGGGTGTCGCGGAAGCCGGCGGCGTGTGCATTTCCGGCGCGGCCTACGAGCATGTGCGAGGGAGGGTCGAGGCGGAGTTCATCGACCTCGGAGAGAAGGCGCTCAAGAACATCGCGCGGCCGGTGCATGTCTATGCCGTCCGCATCGAGGCCGACGGTTCTCAGCGCGCGCCTCACCCGGCGTCGTCCGACGTCGAGCCGCCTCGCCTTTCCATCGTCGTGCTTCCGTTCGCCAATATCGGCGGCGACACGGAACAGGACTATTTCGTCGATGGCGTGACCGAAAGTCTGACCACCGATCTGTCGCGGATCCGAGGCTCGTTCGTCATCGCGCGGAACACCGCGTTCACCTTTCGAGGCAAGGCCTTTGACGTCACCAAGATCGGGCGCGAGTTGAACGTCCGCTACGCGCTCGAAGGCAGCGTCCAACGGAGTGGCAATCGCATGCGCGTCAACGCGCAGCTCATTGACGCCCAAAGCGGCAACCATCTTTGGGCTGAGCGCTTCGAAAGGCCGATGACCGATCTCTTCGAGATGCAGGACGAGATCGTTGCGCGCATCGCCAACACGCTCAACGCGCAGCTGGTCGCGGTCGAGGCGCGAAGAGCCGAGGGTGCGCCTGCGCCCGACTCCCTCGACCTCTATTTTCAAGGCGAGGCTTGGGTCAACAAAGGGGTCACTTTTGAAAGCATGAACAAGGCGCACAGCTTCTTCGAACGCGCCTTAGCCCTTGATCCGTCCAATGTGGACGCGCTGGCCGGCATGGCGCAGGTTGAGGCCAATTTCGCGATAAGCCTGTCCACCGACGATAAAGTCGCGCGGTTCGCCGCAGCAGAGGCCGCGGCGACCAGGGCTTTGTCTTTGGCGCCCGACCATGCTCTCGCTCACCTGTCCTTGGGAATGGTCCTCGGCTTCACCAACCGTGCCGCACAGGGCATCGCCGAATACGAGAGGGCGTTGGCCTTGGATCGTAACATGGCTGGCGCTCACTCGCTGATCGGACAGAACAAGCTGTTCATCGGTCGCGCCGAAGAGAGCGAGGCGCACGTTCTGGAAGCGCTCCGCCTCAGCCCTCGCGATCCCTGGGCCTATATTTGGCTACTGACGGCCGGCTTCGCGGCGTGCCTTCTCGGCCGCAACGAGGAGGCGGCCTCGTGGTTTCGTCAGTCCATCGAAGCCAATCGAAATTTCGCCCTGTGTCATTTCATTTATGCGACAGCGCTGGCGAACATGGGTCGAATGGATGAAGCGCGGTCCGAGGTCGCGGCCGGACTGGCTCTCGACCGCAACTTTACCATCGCGAATTTCCAATCCGCGGTCTGGAGCGACAATCCCGTCTATCTAGCCCAGCACGCTAGGGTCATCGAAGAAATGCGTCGCGCCGGAATCCCCGAGGCATGAACGGAGCGGACAAGGTCTCGCTGGACCGCGCGGCTAGGCTGGCGTGGCGCCCAAATCCAGCGCGAAGATCTCCTTCCGCTCCTTGACGCCGCGCAATGCGTGCCTGCCAAGCGACTTGAGCCGACGATCGGCGCCCTTCATTCCTTCTACGAACTCGGCGGAAACCAGCACCGCGCGGCCAAGCGGCTCGCATAGAGCCTCGATCCGCGCCGCCTCGTTGATCGCCGGACCAACGACCGTGAAATCGAGCCTGTCGATCGCGCCGACGTTGCCGTAGAGCGCGTCGCCGAGATGGAGCGCGAGATCGACCGGGGCGGCCAGGCCGCCTGCAGCCATGCGCGCGCACCTCAGCGCCTCGATGTTGCGCATCGCCTCGATCGCTGCGTCGAGCGCGCGGCCGCAAGTCTCAGCCCCATCTGCGTCTTCGAACGGGAAGATGGCGAGCATGGCGTCGCCGATAAATTTCAGCACTTGGCCGCCGCGCTCGCGAAGCGACGCGGTCAGGATCTCGAACACGTCGTTGAGCAGTTCGACGACGACCGGGCCTGGCGCCGCGTCGCTGAGTGGCGTGAAGCCGCGAATGTCGGCGTACCAGATCACCGCGCGCAAATCGTCGACAGAACCGCGCATAATCGAGCCGGCATGGACGCGCCGTCCGGCGTCTTCTCCGAGATAGGCGCCAAGCAAGCCCGAGGCGATGACATGGCCGGCGTGGGCCTTCATCGCGAGCGAGAGCGCGGGCAAGGTCGCCTGCACGAGCGTCATATCGTCGTCACTGAATCCGCCCTTACGATCTGTCGTGAACGAATAGGCGATTCCTGTCCCCTGCGAGCGGTCGCCCCTCTCGCCGTAAACGAAAATTTGCGCCAAATAATCCGTGGCGCCCAGCGCGTGGAACTCCTCCAGAACCTGGAAATCGCGCTCCTCCGGACCGTTCTCGATACGCCGGCGCAGCTCGGGGGTGTCCTCGCCGGCGCGGGCGCGCTGCATGAGGGCGTAGAAGGGGCTCGTGACAAACATCTGCTCATTCTGGTCGCCGTGGGCATAATTCTCGGGCGCAATGGCGTTGAGGTCGCGCCGCCAGGTGTAGCCATAGCCATTCCACTGCGGATGCAGCGTCTCCATCGCGGCATGCGCCCGCCACAGCGGGATCCCATCGATCACCAGGCGCTGACAGTAGCCGTCAAACAGATGATAGGCGTCGGCGCCGCGCAATCCTTCGCGCACCGCCCAGATGTGGGTATCGACGATCCGACGGCCGAGCGCGTCGTCGAATGTTCCGTGGCGCAGTTCGGGGAGCGTCTCGTCGCGACGGTCTTGAGGCATCGCGCCGACTACGGTTTCGCGTCCGACTTCGGGACGACGAACACCTGGCCGGGAAAGATGACATTGGGATTGTGGATCTGCGCCCGGTTGGCTTCGACGATCGCAGGGTAGCGCGTCGGGTCGCCGTAGTAGCTCTTGCTCAGCGCCCACAGCGTATGGCCAGTGACGACGCGCTTCGTTTGAACCGACTCGATCACCGGGTCGGCAGGCGAGGGCGTCGACGACGGCTCAGCACTCGCGGGCGCCGCGGCGGCCTGCAAAGCCGGGGCAGTCGGCATATCCGGGTAATCGAACGGGGTGTTCGCGCTCGCGACGACCGTCGCGCCGCTCGGATTAATTTCGTCGGCCTGGATGACATAAACGCCCGGGCTGATCCCGCTTTTGATCGTCAAAGACCATCGGCCGTCGGACTGCGTCTTGGCCTCGGCGACGTCCGCCTGGTTGAGATAGAGACGGAGGGTGGTGTTTGGCTGAGCCGACCCTTTGGCCACAAGGCCGCCGGGAGCGTCAGCCTCAACCGACCGGATCGCGACGCGGGCGCCGCTAACTGGCGCTGGCGTCGCCAGTGTCCGAATCCCCAACGCCGACGGTTCGGCATTAGGGTTCGCGGGCGCGGCGGCCGCGACCGTCGTTTTCGCTTCAGGCGGCCCCGCCGCGACGCCCGTCTTGGCTTCTGGCGCAGGAACCGAGACCGCAACCGGGCTCGATAAAGCCGGCTGGCCCTTGTCGCCGTTCGCGGCCAAGGACAGCTCATGATCGCCCGGCGCGAGCGCCGGCGGGATGATGACAAACTGGCCCGATGCGTCGGCGGTCGCCTCGGCCACAGTCTTGCCTGCGTCGCGCAGCTCGACTTTCTCGTTCGGCGCCGCGCGTCCGGCGATGACCGCCTCACCCGAAGGATCGACGTTCACAATGTCGAAGGCGGGCTCGAGGGCCGCGGTTTGGCTCTGGGCCTTGTCAACAGAGGCCGGAGCGCTTGGCGAGGGCGCTATAGGGACAGCCTGCGTGGCCGGAGGGACAATTGGAGACTTCGACTCGACAGGAGCCCTAGCAACCACAAGATCAGCAGGATTCGGCTCAAGCAGTTCCGGATAGGTCCACACCACGGCGCCCGCCCCGGCGGCCACGACCACCAAAGCGGCTGCTCCGACCCAAATCAGCGTATTCCGCGACGCCATGCTTGCTCACTCTCGCCCTTTACATATAGCGCAGCGCGAACAATTGCGACAAATCTCTGTCGCCGAGCCGTCATTTGTTGTCGTTGAATCCGTTCAGCATCCCGGTCACGGCAGCGCGGCCGGGGCCTCCGCTGGCGCCATCTCGCCGTCTTGGGGCCTGGAGGGGCCGGCCCCTTGCGGCGCCTTCGTCAGCGCGTAGAGCGCGAGGTCGGCGCCTTTGCCGCGCAGCCTCAGATCGCCAAGCGAGCGTTTGGCGATCCCGCGCGGCAGTTCGAGGCGATCGATCAGATCGGCCGAGGCGATCACGCGATCGCCGGTCTCACGGCAAAGCTCCTGAATGCGCGCCGCGGTGTTGACCGTGTCGCCGAGAAAAACGATCTCCCTCTTCACCGAGCCCATCTCGCCGGTCACCACCGGACCGCAGTGGAGCCCGGCCCGTACCGTGACGGCCGCGCCGAACTCTCGCCGGTAGTCGGGCGCGCGTCTCGCCAGTTGGTCGATGGCGGCGAAACAGGCCGCGACGCACCGGCCGTCAGCGATTCCCTCCTCGAGCTTCCAGGTCGCGATCAGCTCATCGCCGATATACCGATGGATTTCGCCACGCGTCGCGACGATCGGCTGCGTGAGGTCATCGATGAAGCGCTTGACCAGGCGATGGAAGGCGAGCGGACCGAGCCGCTCGGCAAATCCCGTCGAGCCTTCCATGTCGATGAACAGGAACACCCGCGATTCCAGCCGCGGCGCATAATAGCGGCCGGTGATGAAGTTGATGAGCACGTTCTGGCCGAGCAGACTGTTCACGTCCTGGATGAAGGCGAACACGAACGCCGCGGCGAGCGAGAACAGCACGTCTGCGCTCTCAATGCCGTTTTCCCCGGGCGCCGGAAAGAGATAGCTGCCAAACTTGAGACCGAGCAGGATGACGATGAGATAGATGCCGGTCCTGACGGCCACATGCACGGTAAACGGCGCCCGGCGAAGCGGCGCGCCCAGCGGCCCGCCTCAGAACGAAGCCATCGAAGGACGTCAGAATACCTGCAATCACCGCGCCGGTCAGCGCGCCGCGCGCCAAGCCATAGACGGCGAGCGCCTGCCCGCCCCTCTGCAAGACATGCATCTCGGCATAGGCTGCGCCCAACGCCGCTGCGAGCGCGGTCGCCCAGAAAATGTGCCGGAACGGCTCCTGAAGTCGAGGGAACACCATTATCTTGCGGTCGCGCGGCTGCTTGATGACCCCAGTCTAGCACGCAGGGACAGTGGCAGCTTTCCGAACCTTCACGCCCCGAAGGAGATCGGGCTCGGTTGCCGCCGCGGCGAAAATAGAGGCGCTCTCACGTTCGGTTCGGCCCGCCGCAAATCCGGTTCGACCGCCCTCGCCGAGCCCCGACGCGACGAGATCACAGATTTGACACAGGACGCGGGCGTCCCTCCCTGATTCCACTCGCCTCGCCGCTTGAGTTGGCCGCTTTGCCGACGACGTAGCGAGCCAGGCTCGGCACGTCAATTCGAGGGCTAATCGCTAGCGGTCTTGCGCAACCGGGAGCTTCTGAAGCTCGACAAGCTTCTCTCGTTGGCCGCTGTCGACGACCAGCGCCGTGGCTCCTTCGCCGCAGGTGAAGTTAAGCGAGCGGCCTTCCTCGCTGTCGAAGCCCGCGGTCTCGCCGGGATTAAGGACGAGCCGAACGCGCGTCGCCGTGTTCGAAGACGGCGCGTCCGCATCAGGTTTTTCGTAGACCATCAGGGTAACGACGCATCGTGCAGCCTGTTGAACGAAATAGCCGTTGGTGGATTTCGAGCCGAAATCATAGCGGATGCTGTCGATCGGCCGATACGTGACTTCCTCCATGAGCGTCGCCGATGGTTGGCTTGACGCAGCGGACGCCCACAGGCCGACCATGGATGCTCCGGCGAAGCAGGAGGCGCGAGCAATCGTCTTGATGAACATGATGTCCCCTCTTTGGATCGGAGCGAATAGAAGCCAACCGAACTGCGCGTCCAAATACAAATTACGCGTGACACTCGGTTGACAGCGCGAGGGAATAGAGACAATCAGCCGTCACGTCTGTGATTTGGATCACACTGTGATCACGGCCGGCCAGCATCGGGCCGCGCTTGGCTTCTGTGCATTTTGGTGAGCCCCGCGACCCCTCTCCTACGGGAGAGGGGTTGGGGTGAGGGTTCGCGCGAAGCGCGTGCTTCATCCGCTCTGGCGCCCTCATCCGGCGGGCTATCGCCCGCCACCTTCTCCCGGAGGGAGAAGGGAGGGGCGCCTCAGTTTGATCGGAACTCAGCGACAGGATCGTTCGATCTGGCCTACTGCCCGCGCTTGCCCCGAACCGCGAACCGGACGGCTTCATCCGCAGCGCGGAACAGGGCGCGCGCCTTGTCGCCGCATTCCTTCTGCTCGGCGGCGGGGGAGGAATCATAGACGATGCCGGCGCCGGCCTGGACGTGCATCAGCCCGTCTTTGACCACCGAGGCGCGCAGCACGATGCAGGTGTCCATCTCGCCCCCGGCGCCGAAATAGCCGATGCAGCCGGCGTAGATGCCGCGCTTGTCCTTCTCCAGTTCGTCGATGATCTGCATCGCCCGCACTTTTGGCGCGCCGGAGACGGTGCCGGCGGGGAAGCCGGCTGCGAGCGCGGCGACCGCATCGACGCCGTCGCGCAGCTCGCCCTCGACGTTGGAGACGATGTGCATCACGTGGCTGTAGCGCTCGATGAAGAAGCTGTCGGTCACTTTCACCGTGCCGATTTTGGCGACGCGGCCGACATCATTGCGGCCGAGGTCGAGCAGCATGAGATGTTCGGCGCGCTCCTTCGGATCGGCCAATAGCTCGGCCGCCAGCGCCTCATCTTCCGTTGGGCTTTTTCCTCGCGGACGGGTGCCGGCGATCGGGCGGATAACGACCTTGCCGTCGCTGCACGCGCACCAGGATTTCGGGACTGGAGCAGACGATCTGGAAGCCGCCGAAGTCGAGGAAGCAAAGATAAGGGCGACGGATTGACCCGCCTCAGCGCCCGATAGAGGGCGAACGCTGGCAGGTCGAAGCGGCTCGTGAACCGTTGCGACAGCACGATCTGGAATGCGTCTCCGGCGGCGATATAGTCCTTCGCCCGGGCGACCATCGCCTTGTATTCGGCCTCGGTCGTGTTCGACCGCGCCTCGCCCGCCTGGACGAGCGGATCGACAGCCATGGTCGCGGTGTGATCGAGCGGCGATTCGAGCGCGTCGACCACGGCGTCGAGCCGGGCCATGGCGCTCTCGTAAGCGGCGCGGGCCGACACCCCTGACGCCGGGCGGACCGGCGTCACAACCGACATCTCGTCGCGCGCGCCGTCGAACACCACCATGACGGTCGGGCGGATCAGAAGCGCTTCCGGCACGCCGATCGGATCGGGCTTGGCCGGCGCGAGGCGCTCCATGCGCCTCACCATGTCGTAGCCGAGATAGCCGAATATTCCCGCCGACATCGGCGGCAGCCCGGGCGGCATTGCGATGCGCGATTCGGCGAGCAGCGCTCTCAGCGCATCGAGCGGATCGCCAGGGCAGGGCACAAATGCATTCGGATCGATGAGCGCCCGTCGGTTGATCTCGGCGCGATCGCCGCTCGAGCGGAAGATGAGGTCGGGATCGAGGCCGATCATCGAATAGCGGCCGCGCTGCGCCCCGCCCTCAACCGATTCGAGCAGGAACATGTTGGCCGCCCGGCCGCGCGCGAGCTTGAGATAAGCCGAAACGGGCGTCTCGAGATCGGCGACCAGCGTCGTGACCGCGACCTCGGCCTCGCCGGCGATATAGGCGCGCGCGAAGGCTTCGTAATCGGGCAGGGTGCTCATCGACTTATCAACTGCCCTCGGCGGATTGCAGGACGTCCTGGTGGACAGAGACGCCAAGCGCCTTGCGTAGCGCCACGACATATTGATCGAGCAGGCTTTCGCGGGTCGCCGTGTCGAGCTCCGACGCCATGGTCTTGACGCGGGCGTCGGCGAAATCGACCGACGGCGTCCGGTCGGCGGTGATCTTGAACACGACCCGTCCATCGGGGGTGGCGGCGGAGCCCGCGCCGTCAGCAGGTTGGCGGAAGATCGCGGCCACCACCGATTCCGGCAAGGTTCCCTGCTCGGCGCGATGGATGTCGGTCGCCGTTTTCACTTCCGCGCCCGCGGCCTTCGCCGCGTCGGCAATATTTCCCCCGGCGCTGATCTGCTTGACGAGATCGTCCGCCTTGCCGGCCAGCGCCTTGTCGACTTCCTCGGCGCGCCATTGCTTCTCGACCTCGGGCTTCGCCTCATCGAATGTGAGGTCGTGCGCCGGATCGATCTTGGAAATCTCAAACCAGATGAAGCCGCCGTCCTTGGTGTTCAACGCCGACTCGTCCAGCCCGACGTCGGACGCAAAAGCGGCGCGCAACAGTTCGGCCTGGTCAGGCAGGTTGACAGGCGCGCCTTTGGGGTCACGGCCCGCGGCGTCGACCGCGGCGATCGATTGCCCGGTCAAGCCCACGGCCTTCGCGGCTTCGAGAATGGATTTGCCGGACACCCGCGCGTCCTCGATCTTGTCGTGCAGGGCCTGGATCTTGTCGCCGGCGCGGGAAGCGGAGACCTGCTTCTTCACGGCGTCCGCGACCTCGGAATAGGGCTTGACCGTCGACGGAGTGATGCCCTTGACGCGAACGATAACCGGACCGAACTGGCTCTTGAGAACGTCGCTGACCCCCCCTTGCGGCAAGGCGAAGATGGCGTTGGCCTCGTCCTTGTCGATCATGGCGTCCTTGGTCGTTTCCCCGATGTCGGTGTCCTCGGCTTTGAGGCCTCGGTCCTTGACGAGGGCGTCGAAGCTCGCTCCGGCTTTGAGCTTGGCCTCGGCCGCGGCGGCGTCGGCGTCATTGGGAAACAGGATCTGCTGCAGATCGCGCTTCTCGGGCGCGCCGAACTGAGGATCCTTACCGGCAATCTTCTGATAGGCGGCCTCAGCGTCGGCGTCGGTCACGTCGGCTGCGTTGGCGATCGTGTCCGGCTCAAGCGCCAGAATGGTCATTTCCCGGTATTCGGGCGCGCGATAGCTCGACTTGCGATCGTTGTAGAAGGCTTTGAGCGCATCTTCCGACGGCGCAGCAATCTCGCCCGCCGCCGAAGCAGGCAGGAGGAAAGTGTCCGCCGACCGGGTCTGGCCCTGATAGTCGGCTTCCGCCGTGACCTCCGCCTTCGGCGCGGTGATCCCAGTCGTCAGCGCCGCGACAATGAACTGCCGCAGCGTCTGCTTACGCAGTTCCGCGACGAAGCCGCGCTCGTTCATATCCATGTCGCGCAGCGCGGCGGCGAGGCGGGTCGGATCGAATGCGCCGGACTTGTCTCGGAAGCTCGGGTTGGAGGTGATGACCTCGCGCAAAGCTTCGTCGGAGATGCCAAGGCCCAGCTTGCCCGCCTCGTCATCGACCGCCGCTTCGCTCAGCAATTGCTGCAGGACGCTGCGGTCGAGGCCGACCTGGCGCGCCTCCTCGTTGGTGAACGGACGCCTGAGCCGGCGCTGATATTGCTGGATCGCCCGATCGTAGGCGACGCGATAGTCCTGGGCCGAGATTTTCGCGCCTCCCACCGACGCGACCGTGGACGGGCTGAAACCGCGCAGCATGTCGCCGACGCCCCAGATGACGAAGCTGACGATGATGAGCCCCATGACTATGGTCATGATCGCCTTGCCGACGACACCCTGGGAGGCATTGCGTATCGATTCGAGCATTTCGCCGTATCCACCTTTCGTTCTCGGACCGTGAAACCGCCCTATCTAGCGGCGCTTGCGTGCTTTGCATAGGCAAAACGGCGGCTTTGCAGGGGCGGGGGGCGATGATAACAACCGCCGATCAAACTCGCGGAGAGGCCTGAATGACCCCTGGCGTACGGCCGTTAGTCGCCGGAAATTGGAAGATGAACGGCCTTTCCGGATCCCTGGCGGAGATCGATGCGATCCGGC
The DNA here is from genome assembly GCA_963702825.1 of uncultured Alphaproteobacteria bacterium. Classification (GTDB taxonomy): domain Bacteria; phylum Pseudomonadota; class Alphaproteobacteria; order Rhizobiales; family Beijerinckiaceae; genus Roseiarcus. The sequence goes on along the minus strand of CAVPEE010000039.1, from coordinate 4,419 downwards.
AGGCGGCGGACGCGGGGGAATCCGGCTCTGCCGAACTGCTCGTCTGCCCACCGGCGACGCTGATCGCGCAAGCCGCCTTCAGGATCAAGGGCGCCGATCTCAGCCTCGGCGGTCAGGACTGCTATACCCATGCGAGCGGCGCTTTCACCGGCGACATTTCGGCCGCAATGCTCAAGGACGCGGGCGCGAGCTACGTGATCGTCGGGCACTCCGAGCGTCGGACCTATCACCACGAGACCGACGAGCTCGTCCGCGCCAAGGCGGAAGCGGCGCTGAAGGCTGGCCTCACGCCGATTATCTGCGTCGGCGAGACCCATGCTGAGCGCGAAGCGGGCCAGCAGGCCGCCGTTGTCATTCGGCAATTGCGAGGCTCGCTGCCTCCCGAGGCGAGCAACGAGACGGTCGTCGTCGCCTACGAACCGATCTGGGCGATCGGCACGGCGACTCACGCCGACGCCCAAGGACGTTGCCGCCGTCCACAATGGAATTCGGGCGCTGCTCGCCGACATGTTTGGGCCGCCGTGCGCCAAAATTCGCCTTCTCTATGGCGGGTCGGTCAACCCCACCAATTGCCACGGACTTTTGACCCTCGACAATGTCGACGGGGCGCTGGTCGGCGGCGCGAGCCTCAAGGCGACGGAATTCCTGGCCATCGCCGCGCATTATCGGTGACGGCGGCCGCTCCCTTCCGATGGACGCCCCCCTTGCGCCATGTTAGGAGCGCGCCATCTGTCGAAGACGCTGGCCCTGCGGCCAGGCGCTCCGGCCCTTTGAGACCCTCATGCAATCCGTTCTGATCGTCGTCCATATCCTGATCGTCGTCTCGCTCATCGTGGTTGTCCTCTTGCAGCGCTCCGAGGGCGGCGCGCTCGGAGCAGGCGGGGGGACCAGCAGCTTCATGACCGGGCGCGGCCAGGCGAACGCGCTGTCCCGGGCGACCGCCGTACTCGGCGCTTTGTTCTTCGCGACTGCGCTCTTGATGTCGATCATCTCAAGTTGGAGCCGCGCGCCGCATTCGATCCTCGAAAGAGGCGCCGCCGCTCCGGCGGGCCAGACCGCTCCCACGCCGATTTCGCCCGGCAATATTCTCGATCAGCTCAAGCAGCTGGGAGGTGGGTCCAGCGCGCCTTCAGCGCCCGCGACGGCTCCGGCCGCCCCTTCCGCGCCAGCGCCCGCCCCGAAACCGTAAGGACTGATCCACAGCGGAGCGCAGGAGGTCCGCAAACCTTGCCTGTGTTCCGCGACGAGCGCCGCGTTCGCCATAACGCCGTTCAGATGTTCGATCTCGTCGCCGACGTCGAGCGCTACCCGGAATTTGTTCCGCTATGCAAAGGGCTTAGGGTCCGCAGCCGAAGGCCGGAGATGGACGGCCGCGAGACGCTCGTCGCCGACATGACGGTCGGCTACAAGCTCATTCGCGAGACCTTTACGAGCCGGGTCGCGCTCGACAAGCCCAACCTCAAACTGCGGGTGGAATATATCGACGGGCCGTTCAGCCGGCTCGAAAACATTTGGACCTTCAAGGACGAGGCCGAGGGTGACGAATCCCGCGTCGGCTTCTTCATCGACTACGAGTTCAAGAGCCGGACCCTTGGCATGCTGATGGGCTCAATGTTCGACGCCGCATTTCGCAAATTTGCCAGCGCCTTCGAGCAGCGCGCTGACGCGGTCTACGGGCGCTCGTAAGATCTGGCTCTGCGCCGGCCCAGCGTTACTGCTTTGGGGTGGGCGCGGGGATGGGGCTGATGAATGGCCCAGATTGTTGCCAATATGGCAGAGGTCGATAGGGTTCAAAACGCATTTGCCACGGAGGTTCGTGATGCCTGAGATCGCACTGTTCGACGCCATCTACTCCGCACGAGCCTTGCGCCGACTCAAATCCGATCCAGTCCCGGAGGAGATCATCACCCGCATTTTGGACGCCGCCATTCGAGCGCCCTCGGCGGGCAATGCACAGAACTGGGCCTTTCTCGTGGTGCGCGATGGCGAGCAACGGCGCCGACTGGGCATGATCTACCGAAAGGCCTCCGACATCGCGAGCGAGATGTACAAGGCGCGCGGTCGGCCGGGGCATATGACGGAAGAGCAATATCGGCGCATGCTGACTTCCGGCGCATATTTGTGGGATCACATGGGCGAAGCGCCGGTGCTGCTGGTCCCGTGCCTGCAAGAGCGCGCCACGCCGGCGCGCGCGACGCTCCCTCCGTCCTTAGACGCGATGTATGAGCCAGAGCTCGCTTATGAACGGAGGATCCGCGGCGCGAGCATCTATCCGGCCGTGCAGAACATCATCCTGGCGTGCCGCGCGTTCGGATTGGGCACATTGATCACCACTAACCACATCCGCTGCGAGGATGAAGTCAAGGCGCTGCTCGGCTTGCCACCCGACGTGTCGACCTACGCGTTGATGCCGATCGGTTATCCGCAGGGGAAATTCGGTCCGCTCGCACGCAAGCCGGTGAGCGAGGTGGCGTATGCAGATCGTTGGGGCGTCTCGTGGCCGAATTGATTGATGGCGCTCGGTGGGATCAGCCCGCGATGCACGAGCCGCGTGTTAAGGGCTAAGCGCCCCCTCGAGCAGATCGAGTGCAACCTCGACCGAAGCGAGCCGCACTTCCCCGCGACCCACGTCGCCGAACCGCTCCCCGCGCACGACCGTTGCCTTTCCACGACGGGCGCAGGCGAAATGGACAAGGCCCACCGGCTTTTCCGCGCTTCCCCCGCCCGGCCCGGCGATTCCGGTGACGCTGACCGCAACCTCCGCGCGCGAAGCGCGAAGCGCGCCCTCCGCCATGGCGACCGCCGTTTGCTTCGCTCACCGCGCCGTGGTTCACAAGCGTCTCAGCCGGAACGCCGAGCACCTCCTGCTTGGCCGCGTTGGAATAGACGACGAAGCCGCGCTCAAGCATATCCGAGGAGCCCGGAATCTCCGTCAAAAGCCCGGCGATGAGCCCGCCAGTGCACGATTCCGCCGTCGCCGCCATGAGGCCCGCCTGGCGGTAGCGGGCGATTAGGTCGGCGGCGCGAGCAATGAGGTCGGGGGAAAGCATCTGACTGCAAGCCTACGCGATTTGGCGCAACCGCGAAACTTGGCGTCCGCCTCCGAAGCCCCTAGGCGAAACGCCCAAGAAATGACCCGTGAAATATCATAGAAAGATAGCCCTTGATCCGCCGCCGCCGTCCAGACATGAAAACCCGGGCGGGGAGATCAATGGCCGACACGACCTCAGAACCCGATGCTGTCGTTGCCCAGCCGGTATCGGCGCCGCTGACTCGCGCCGCGATCTTCCTGGTCGTGACGATCAACAAGGGCGAGGACGATGTCGACGCCGTGCGGTCGTTCTGCGCGGACTTTGCGGGCCTGGTTCGCGCGGTTGAATTTCGCGATCTCGAGGCCGGCCTCTCCTGCGTCATGGGGATCGGATCCGACGCCTGGGACCGACTGTTCGGCGACCCGCGACCGGCCGAACTTCATTCGTTTCGGGAGTTCCGCGCCGGATCGCGCCACGCGATCGCAACGCCGGGCGATCTCCTGTTTCATATCCGCGCCAAGCGGATGGATCTGTGCTTCGAGATCGCGGCGCAGATCATGGCCAAGCTTGGGGACGCCGTCACGGCGGTCGACGAGGTGCACGGCTTTCGCTACTTCGACGATCGTGACCTTCTGGGCTTCGTCGACGGCACCGAGAACCCGCGCGGACAGGCGGTGATCGACGCCGCCCTCATCGGCGCGGAGGATCCCGCTTTCGCCGGCGGCAGCTATGTGATCACGCAGAAATATCTTCACGACCTTGCCGGATGGAACGCGCTGCCGACCGAGACGCAGGAGCGCATCATCGGCCGCACCAAGCTCGCCGATATCGAACTCGACGACGCGGTCAAGCCGACATTCGCGCACAATGCGCTGACGACCATCTCCGAGAACGGGCAAGAATTTCAGATCGTCCGCGACAATATGCCCTTCGGCAAGGTCGGAGACGGCGAATACGGCACCTATTTCATCGGCTATTGCCGCACCCCGCGGGTGACCGAGCAGATGATCGAGAACATGTTCATCGGCAAGCCGCCCGGCAATTATGATCGGCTGCTCGACTTCAGCCGCGCGGTGACCGGAACCCTGTTTTTCGTGCCGTCCGCGACGTTCCTGGACGCGCTCGGCGAAGCCGGCCCGGCGCCTGCGCCGCCTGCTCCGAAATCAACGGCTGAGCCGTCGCCGTCAAAAGGCTTGGGCGCGGATGGTTCGCTTGGAATCGGCTCGCTCAAAGGAGAAAAGGGCCCATGAATAATCTTCACCGCGAGCTTGCCCCGATTTCCGATGCGGCGTGGGCCCAAATCGAAGAGGAAACGAAGCGCACGCTCAAGCGCTACCTTGCCGGGCGGCGCGTCGTCGACGTCGAGGGGCCAGGCGGCGCTGGTCTG
>CAVPEE010000038.1:0-55578 GCA_963702825.1 uncultured Alphaproteobacteria bacterium | reverse complement strand
ATAATCGTAGCGGACCCTGAGGGCGTTGAGAGCCGCGACGATCTCGTCCTCGATGTCGGGCACGACCCTGGCTTCGCGCACGTCGACGCCGATCTTGGCCAGATATTCGGCGATATAGCCGAGATTGCGGTCCTTCGTGCGTCCCGAGAGGATCTCGTCGCCGATCACCAGGACGGCGGCTGTTACGGTCCTTTGTCCGCTCATGCTGGCATATTCCCCTGTCGCTGACGCCAGCTGAGCATAGCCCGCGTCGCGACCGCGGCAAGTGAACGACCGCCCAAGCTTATTCTCCCACGCGGACCGCAAGGGCCGGCCCGGATGATGCCCTCAGGCTGCCTTGAACGCAGCGCGTTTGCGATCTGCAACCGCGCCGAGGCCCACGAAGCCCAGCATCATCATCGCCCAGGTCGCCGGCTCAGCCACGCCCGGGGTAGGCGGAGGAACGCCGCCGCCATCGATCGAGAGCACCGACTTGCCAAGCGTCACCACCCAACCCGCGTCGTTTGCGTCGATGTGGATCTGTCCTTTCAGTCCCGCGGCCACGTCAGCAGCAGCTGAGCGTTCGGTCATGGATGCGCGGTTGATCGGGATAGAGCCGCCCTTTCGCGAACCCCCTCGATGCAGATAAGCACAAGAGGCTTGTTCATTCCGCAAGAACGAAATATTGCAGATGCTGTGTGGCTAGCTTGGCTGGTCTTCGCGGACCTGTCGGCTGATCATCACGGGTGTTTGCAGTCGAAGCCTCAGTTCGGCCGCTTGTCTTCCGCGCGAAGCGGAGCATATTTGGTAAAAGTTTCTGGAACACGGGGCCAAGGGAATCCTGGTGGCGACATCGACGACATTTGTGCTCGCAAACGAAAAGGTGGGGCGCCGCAGCGGCCAGATCCGTCTGCATGGGCCCGAAGACTTTGCCGCAATGCGCAAGGCCGGCGCGCTGACCGCGGAAGCGCTCGACCTGATCGGTCCGCTCGTCAAACCAGGGGTCACGACCGCGAGCCTCGACCGGTTCGCGTTCGAATTTGCGCGCGATCACGACGCCTACCCCGCGTCCCTGAATTACCGCGGCTATCGCAAGTCGATCTGCACGTCGATCAACCACGTCGTGTGCCACGGTATCCCTGACGAGAAACCGCTTCGCGACGGCGACATCCTCAATATCGACGTGACCCTGATCGTAGACGGCTGGCATGGCGATGCGAGCCGCATGTTCGTGGCCGGGGAGGCCTCCCGGCGGGCGCAGCGCCTGATCGACGTCACTTACGAGGCGATGATCCGCGGCATCGAAGCGATCAAGCCCGGCGGGACGACGGGCGACATTGGTTACGCCATTCAGACTTACGCCGAGGCCGAGCGGTGTTCGGTCGTGCGCGACTTTTGTGGCCACGGACTGGGGAGGCTCTTTCACGACGAGCCGAATATCCTGCATGCTGGCCGAAAAGGGGAAGGCGTGCCCCTTCGCCCGGGCATGTTCTTCACCGTCGAGCCAATGATCAATCTCGGCGGTTACGGGGTGAAGATTCTCGCTGACGGTTGGACGGCGGTGACGCGGGATCGGTCGCTGTCGGCTCAGTACGAGCATACGGTCGGCGTGACGGAGACCGGGTGCGAGATTTTCACGCTCTCGCCCACCGGAGCCGATCGCGCGCCGATCCAATGACCTCGGGAGCCGACGGCGACGGCAAGGCTTATCATCCGCGCCGCGCGCGGCGCGCTCAGCTGCACGAGGCTGGCGGGTCGGCGCTGGCGCAACTCCAACCCCAGTCACCCTCCGATCTGGCGGCCCCCGAAGGCGGAGAAGGCGAAACGCCTCATTATCACGGGCACCGCGAGCGGCTGCGTTCCCGCCTCAGGGAAGCGGGTCCGGGCGCCCTTGCCGACTATGAACTCCTCGAACTCATTCTTTTTCGGGCGATTCCGCGACGCGATGTGAAGCCGCTGGCCAAGAGCCTCATCGCCCGCTTCGGCTCTTTCGGCGAAGCCATCGCGGCCGATCCCGGAAGGCTCGCTGAAATCGAGGGCATGAGCGCCGGCGCGATCTCGGAATTCAAGATCGTCGAAGCGGCCGCGCAACGCTTCGCCAAGGGCGCGGTCAAGAAGCGGCTGCCGCTGGGCTCGTGGAGCGAGGTGATCGACTATTGCCGTACGTCAATGGCGTTCGAAGGCCGTGAGAGTTTTCGCATCCTGTTTCTCGACAAGAAGAACGGCCTCATCGCTGACGAGGTCCAAGGCTTAGGCACCGTCGATCACACCCCGGTCTATCCGCGCGAAGTCATGCGCCGCGCGCTCGAATTGTCGGCGACAGCGATCGTGCTTGTTCACAACCATCCCTCCGGCGATCCGACGCCATCGACGCAAGACATCAAGATGACGTTGGACATCATCGCGATCGCCAAATCATTGGGGGTTGCCGTGCATGACCACATCATCGTCGGACGCAACGGACATGTCTCGTTGAAGGGGATGAGGCTGATCTGATCCGCAGACAAACAAGGTGAGCGCCCCGTGGCGAGGCAAAGACGCCGCGTTCTACAGGCTTGAAATCTACGAGCCGGGCGACCCAGCGTTGCGTTGTCGCGGTGGAGTGCGTTGGGCGGCAGGCGGAACGAGAAGGAAGGATAATAATTCCTGCTCGTCGTTCAGCACCGCCGACAAGACTAAGGAGCCGTCCGGATTTTGGGTGGCCACAAACTCTCCCTGTCGCGTTGGGCTGAGAGAAGTTACCGTCCAGACTAAGCGGCTCAAATCAGGTCTCCGAATATTTCGCTTAATTACATCTGCGCAGGAATAGTCGCCGATTTGAACGATTGCCAATAGTCAAATGTGTGGAGAAGGCGTCATCGCGGTGTCGGCATCGGCGCACCTATCAGCGTCGTTCACTCGCCAGTTGCCGGCGCTCCGGTTCGTCGAGCGGATCGAGCCATCAGCCTTGCAACTTGTTCCGCCGCAGTGGATCGCCCCTGGCTCGCGTTCCCGATGCCCAGTTGGCGCGAAAAAGCACAACTTTGGCCCTTCCTGGCAAGCGCGCCACGGGCCGACTCAAGAAAATGTCGATTTTTTTGCCGGGCGCCCGCCCCTCGACCGGGCGCTTTCGCAGCCGGTATAATTACTTCTGCAATACGTAAATATAACTGTCAGTTTTATGATTTCAAGAGCCACCGCGAAAGCGCTGGGCGGCCGCCAGATCGCTCGGCGTGTCGACGTCAAACGTCACGCCCATGTCGGAAGCCTCGACTTCGACCAATTCGCCTTCGCGGAGCGCGCCGATCAGCCTGCGCGCGCCCTCGTCGCCCGTGAGGCGCATCGCCGCCTCGAAGAGCCCTCGGCCGAGAAGAACGGGATTGCCGCGCCGACCTTCGCGTGAAGGGACGGCTGCGAGCGCGCCCTCACGCGCCAGGAAGGCGTCGATCAGGGCGTCACTCAGCCGGGGCTCAATCCACGGCATGTCGCCCAGGAGCACGAGCGCGCCCGCCACATCGGGTGGCGTTGCGGCCAAACCTGCTTTGAGCGAGGAGGCGAGTCCGCTCGCGAATTTAGGATTGAATGCGAAGCCAATGTCGAGGTCGGCGACTGTCGCCTCCACCAACTCCCGCGCATAGCCGCTCACCACGACGACCGGCCGCGCCTTGGTCGCCAGCGCCGCTTCCACGACCCGTCGCACGATCGGTTTGCCGTCGAGTTTCGCCACCAGCTTTGTGAGGTCAGGGCCGCCGGCGGCGCGGAAGCGCGACGACTGGCCCGCGGCGAGCACGATCGCGCCGACCCTAGTCACCGGGCGCGCGTGGCTGGGGACGCGAACCGATTTCCATAAGCAAGCCGCCGACACCCATCGCGCGGATGTCCGCGTCGTGGATGGGAACGCCCGCCAGCACGCGTTGCAGGACCCAGTCGAAGCCGTTCTCTTTCGGCGACCGGGCGCAGCCGGGCGCCCCGATGATCGGAATTCCGTCGCGTTCGGCAAGCAGCAGCAGATTGCCGGGATCGACCGGCATGCCGAACCGCTCGATTCGCCCTCCGATCGCTTCGATGGCGGCCGGAATGACGTCGCGGCGGTCGGTGATGGCGGACGCTCCAAACGCAATAAGCGCGTCGCTGCCGTCGATCAGTTTGGCGAGCGCTTTCGCAAGCAGTCCAAGCTCGTGCGGAACGATCTCCTGGGCGACGATGCGCGCTCCGGTCGGCTTGAGGCGCGCCTCGAGCACGCGCAACGTCTTCGCCACAATCGAGGGCTTCAGGCCCGGGAGCGTCGTTGAGACCACCCCGATCCGCATCGGCTTGAATGGCTGAACGGAGATTGCGCCCATTGGCGCCGCCGCGAGCGCAGTCTCGAGCGTGGGAGCTTGAGTCGCAAATGGAATGATCTTGACCGTCGCAACCATGTCGCCATCGGCGACGGCTCGATAGCGAGGCAGCGTCGCAACGGTGATCGCCTCGTCGACCGCATTGACCCGGTCGATGGCCTCGGGGTCGATGATCGCAAGCCCTGCGCCCTCGGCAAACAGGTTGACCCGCCCCGTAAACGGCGCCGAGCAGCGCAGGTGCTGGCCGGCGAGACGTTTGGCGAGCTTCAGCGCCGCTTCATTTTCATCGACGTCGCCCGGCTCGAGCCGCGCGGCCACGACGCACTTCACGCCGGCCGAGCCAAGCGCCAATTGCCGCTCGCGCGTGAGAATATCGCCCTTTTTGTAAGCGAGGCCATCAATCCGCACGCCATGCGCAAGGACCGCGCCCTCGGCCTCCTCGATTGGCGTTAAGCCGAATTTCATGCCGCCGCGCTCTCCGAGCGCAACGGCTTCTTGCGCAGCGAAGCGACGATCTCTCCGATGATCGAGATCGCGATTTCGGCCGGGCTGACGGCGCCGATGTCGAGCCCGATCGGCGCATGGATACGCGCCAGCGCCCCTTCGTCGAACCCTTGAGCGCGCATGCGCTCGATCCGCCTGGCGTGCGTCTTCCGCGATCCGAGCGCGCCGATGTAGAAACAATCGGCCTTGAGCGCGACCATGAGCGCCGGGTCGTCGATCTTTGGGTCATGGGTCAAAAGGCAGATGGCGGTGTAGCGATCGAGCGGCGCCTCCGCCAAAGCCTCGTCGGGCCACTTGGCGACAACCGGCGTATCCGGGAAGCGGTCCGGCGTGGCGAACGCGGTGCGCGGATCGATGACCGACACGTCGAGACCGGCGATCCGCGCGATCGGCGCCAGCGCTTGCGAGATATGCACGGCCCCGATGAGCGTGAGGCGCGGCGCCGGCGCTTGAACGGTCAGAAAATAATCCTCGCCCTGATGCGCGACCGTTGCGCTTTTGCCCATGCGCAGCGCCGCTTCCAATTCCGCGGAGAGCGGATCGGCGTCGACGGCTTCGGCGCGAACGAATCGCTGCTCGCCGTCGGAAAGACGCGTCACGATGGCGCCCGCGCGCCGTTCGGTTCGCGCCGCATTCATCGCCTTGAGAACGTCGAGACGCATCAGGCGAGCTTCTCGACATAGACCTTGATGCGGCCGCCGCAGGAGAGACCGACGCGCCAAGCGGTCTCGTCCGCAACGCCGAACTCGAGCATCCGCGGCGCGCCGTTGGCGATCACGTCCGCCGCCTCTTCCACGACCGCGCCTTCGACGCATCCGCCGGATACGGAGCCGAGAAAATTGCCCTCTGCGTCGATGACGAGATGCGAGCCGATCGGACGCGGAGCCGAGCCCCAGGTCTCGACCACGGTCGCAATCGCCACGTCTCGTCCGGCTTCCCGCCACGATTCCGCGGCGGCAAGAACGTCTTCGTCTCTGGTCAGCATTCAAACGTCTCCTTCTTGTCCCAGACCTATGGCGCGACGAACCCGACTTTGGCGTGCGCGCCGTCGCAATACGGCTTGTTGGCCGAATGACCGCATCGGCAGAGCGCGGTCCTCTCGACACGATTCACAGTACGTCCGGTTCCAGAAATGATCTCGACGGCGCCGGCGACGCCGAGCGGTCCGTTCGGATAGGGTGTTATGGTCAACGGGCCGTCGCGCTTGGCGAGCGCGGCGCTGGTCGCCGTGGCTCGGCTCGCCGCTGGCGGCGAACGCCGCGGCGACGTGCGAGCCGTCGCAGTAGGGCTTGTTCTTGGACTCGCCGCAGCGGCAGAGGGTCGCGCGGGTTCCGATCGGCGAGCCGGCCAGCACGATCTCCGCGCTGATCGCCAGCGGCCCGTTTTCGCGCACCGAAATGGTGTTGACCTTGGGGTTCGTTTCATTAGGTCCGCCATCGTGTCGTGAGACGCGGATCGCGCCGGATGGACAGCTCAAAGCGACGTATTCCAGCGCCTCGGCGCTCGCCGCGTCCGGATCGATCCATTGCCCTTCGACATTCGCCTTGAAAACGGTCGGCTGCGAGAGAACGCAACGGCGAGCGTGAATGCAAAGCTGGCCGTTGAACTCGATCGTCGCCGACTTGCCGACCGCAGTTTCAATGCCCATTTCCGCCTCCTCGTGCCCCGCGCCCCGCGGCTCAAGGGAAAATGGACCCCCGCCGCGTGCTCCGCAAGGCTGCGGCGTGAAATCAATCGACCGCCAGGAGGCGCGCCTTCGGGTTATCGGACGAGTCCCGACCGCCCGACAATGCCTGGCAAAGTTCGGCCATGCTGGCGAGATTGTGGATCGGACGGAACGAATCGACATAAGGCAGCATGGTTCGAATTCCCCCGGCCTTGGCGGCAAAATCGCCAAAGCGCAGCAGCGGATTGACCCAGATCACGCGCCGGCTCGATTTGGCGAGCCGCTCCATCTCGGCCTCGAGTTTACCGAGATTGTCGCGCTCCAGGCCGTCGGTGATGAGGAGGGTAATTGCCCCTTGACCCAGCACGCGCCGCGACCAATCCCGATTGAAGCGGTGGAGCGCCTCGCCGATTCGGGTGCCTCCGGACCAATCGACCGCCATCGCCGAGCACTTCGCCAGCGCGTCGTCAGGATCGCGGGCGCGCATCGCGCGGGTCACGTTGGTCAGGCGGGTGCCGAACAGAGAAAGGTCGAAACGCGCCGCGTTTCCCCCAAGGCGTGCAGAAAATGCAGGAACAGGCGGGTGTACTCGTTCATGGAACCGGAGATGTCACACAAGGCGACGACCGGCGGGGCGCGATCGATCGGCGAGCGGAACTCGAGGTCGATCACCCCGCCGGGCTGTAGCGAACGGCGGAAACTTCGGCGCGCATCGATCCGAGCTGGTCGGCCACCCGGAGCAAAGCGGCGCGTTCTGCGCCTATCTTCGGGCATTACGAGCCGCTTGATCGCCTTGCGAGCCTCCTCAATTTCCGCCGCGCTCATTTGGGCGAAATCCTTCGATCGCAAGATCTCCGCAGCCGACATGGTCAGGCGGGCGTCGAGTTCGATCGCGGGAGCCGGTTTGGCGTGGTCGTGAGCCGACTTGAAAAGGGCGTCGGCGACGCGACTCGCTCCAGCTTCAGGCGGCTTCGGGTCGGATTTGCTGGGCGCCCGCGGGGACAGCATCGCGATCAGCTTTTCGATGAAACCTTTTCGCTTCCAGAAGATGCGGAACGCCTGCTCAAACAGCAGGCTGTGCTCATGCTTCTTGACGAAGACAGCGTGCAGCGTGGTGTAAAAGTCCTCTCGATTCCCAACGCCCGCCGCCTCGACCGCTGCGAGTGCATCGAGCACCGCGCCCGGACCGAGGGGTATCCCGGCTTCGCGCAGGGCGCGGGCGAAGTGGATGATGTTCTGCGCCAAGACGCCGCCGCTTGCAGGCTCCGCCTCCAAAATCGCGCTCATTTCGCGTGGCTCGACCTCACTCCGATCCGATCTCCAGCCGGCGAAGCTCGGCGCGCGTCTCCTCGATCAGCGTCTGCGCCTTTGCGCCTTCTATCTTTGCGATATCGTCCTGATATTTCAGCAACACGCCGAGCGTATCGGAGACCTGCGCCGGATCGAGGGCCACCGCATCGAGCTCGGTCAGCGCGGCCGCCCAGTCGAGGGTTTCGGCGACGCCCGGCGACTTGAACAAGTCCTGTTTGCGCAGACGCTGAACGAACGCGACAAGTTCCGCGGTCAGTCGCTCCGGCGCGCGCGGCGCCTTCGCGCCTACGATCGCCATCTCGCGCGCGAGGTCGGGATAGCCAAGCCAATGATAGAGACAACGACGCTTGAGCGCGTCGTGAATTTCGCGCGTGCGGTTGGAGGTGATGACGACGATCGGCGGTTCGGGCGCCGCCATGACGCCGATTTCCGGAATCGTCACCTGGAAGTCGGACAGGATCTCGAGCAAATAGGCTTCGAAGGCCTCGTCGGCGCGATCGATCTCATCGATCAGGAGCACTGGGGCACCGTTGACGCCGGGCTCGAGCGCCTGCAGGAGCGGGCGCTTGATGAGATAGCGCTGCGAAAAGATGTCGTGCTCGATGCGATCCTTGTCATGCTCGCCGGACGCCTCGGCCAGCCTGATCGCCATCATCTGCGCCGGATAGTTCCATTCATAGACCGCGCTCGCGACATCGAGGCCTTCGTAGCACTGAAGACGGATCAGCTTTCGATTGAGCGAGGCCGCGAGAACCTTGGCGACCTCTGTCTTGCCGACGCCGGCCTCGCCTTCGAGAAACAGCGGCCGGCCGAGTCTGAGGCTCAAGAAAATGACCGTGGCCAGCGCACGATCGCCGACATAGGAAGCCCTGCCGAGCAAAGCTAAAGTTTCGTCGATCGAGGCCGGAAGGGCCGGCGTTTGCCCGGACAAGTCAAACTCCGCGTCGAGGATCCGCCGGCGCAAGGTGCAGAAAAGGCTATGGCCGGGTCAAGCCCGGCCAGCCGGACGTTTTGGACTTCTTCGCCGCTTCTTGCGCGCGCTTCAGGCCGCCGCCACTGCGCGTTTCGCCATCACGCCGATGAGGTGCGCGCGATAGTCAGCGTCGGCGTGGATATCCGAGTTGAGGCCGCTCGCGGACACGGCGACGCCATCGAGCGCGGAAGGCGAGAAATTGGCGTTCAGCGCGGTTTCGAGCGCCTCGGCGCGAAACACGCCGTTCGAGCCGGCGCCAGTCACCGCGACTCGAACGCCGCCGGCGGTCTTGGCGACGAAGACGCCCACCAGCGCGTAGCGCGACGCCGGATTGGCGAATTTCATGTACGCGGCTTTCTGCGGGATCGGAAAGCTGACCTGGGTGATGAGTTCACCAGGCTCGAGCGCCGTTTCAAAAAGCCCCGAGAAAAAATCCTGGGCTGGAATGCGGCGCTTGTTGGTGACGATCGTGGCGCCGAGCGCAAGCGCCGCCGCCGGATAGTCCGCGGCTGGATCGTTGTTGGCGAGCGAACCGCCGATCGTGCCCATGTTGCGCACATGCGGATCGCCGATGCCGCCAGCGAGTTTCGCCACTGCCGGGATTGCCGCTTGCACGACGGCGTTGCGAGCGACGTCCGCGTGGCGGGTCATCGCGCCGATCACCAGATTGTCCCCTTCGCGGGTGATACCGGCGAGCTCGTGAACGCTCTTGAGATCGATGAGCGCAGCCGGCGACGCCAAGCGCTGCTTCATGGTTGGCAGCAGAGTCATGCCGCCGGCGAGCGCTTTGGCGTCGGCCTTGGCGAGATCGGCGACTGCGCCGGATAGCGATTGGGGGCGATGATATTCAAAGGCGTACATGTCGAAGTCTCCCAAAGAGGGCAACAGACGGGGCGGCGGATCGCGGCCGCCCGCTTAAGGTTCATTCCGCGGCGCGCTTCATCATGGTCTTTTGCGCGGCGCGCCAGACGACCTGCGGGGTCGCGGGCATCGCCACGTCTTCGTGGCCGAGCGCATCGGTAATCGCGTTGATGACGGCTGGCGGCGAGGCGATCGCGCCTGCTTCGCCGCAACCTTTGATGCCGAGCGGATTGGACGGGCAGACCGTCTCGATCGTCTCGATTTTGAACGAGGGCAGGTTGTCGGCGCGCGGCATGCAATAGTCCATGAAGCTCGCCGTCAGGAGCTGGCCGTCGTTGTCGTAATGCGCGCCTTCGAGCAGCGCCTGGCCCACGCCCTGAGCGATGCCGCCGTGCACCTGGCCTTCGACGATCATCGGATTGATGAGCTTGCCGAAGTCGTCGACGGCGGTCCACTTTTCGATCGTCACGAAGCCGGTCTGCGGATCGATCTCGAGCTCGCAGATGTGGACGCCGGCCGGGAAGGTGAAGTTGGTCGGATCCCAGAACGCGCTCTCTTTTAAGCCAGGCTCAAGCTCCTGGCCGTTGAACTTGTGCGCGATGTACGCCTGGAGCGCCACCGAGCCGAAGTCGATCGATTTGTCAGTGCCTTTGACCGTGAACTTGCCGTCCTTGAATTCGATGTCCCCTTCCGAGGCCTCGAGCACGTGGCCTGCGACCTTCTTCGCCTTGGCTTCGATCTTGTCGAGCGCCTTGAAGATCGCCGACATGCCGACGGCGCCGGAGCGCGAGCCGTAGGTGCCCATGCCCATCTGGACCTTGTCGGTGTCTCCGTGGACGATCGACACGTTTTCCATCGGGATGCCGAGACGACTGGAGACAAGCTGAGCGAAGGTGGTCTCGTGGCCCTGACCGTGGCTGTGCGAGCCCGTCAGAACCTCGACCGTGCCGATCGGATTGACGCGCACTTCCGCCGATTCCCAAAGGCCGACGCCGGCCCCGAGCGAACCGACCGCCGCGGATGGCGCAATGCCGCAAGCTTCAATGTAGGCGGAGATTCCGATGCCGCGAAGTTTGCCCTTAGCCGCGGAAGCGGCCTTCCGCGCCGGCAGGCCCTTGTAGTCGGCGAGCGCCAGCGCTTTATCGAGCGCGCCCGCATAATCGCCCGCGTCATAGGCCATGATGACCGGCGTCTGATGCGGGAACGAATTGATGAAGTTCTTCCGCCGAAACTCAGCCGGATCTTGTCCGGTTTCACGCGCCGCGACTTCGACAATGCGCTCGATGACGAACGTCGCCTCCGGCCGACCGGCGCCGCGATAGGCATCGACTGGCGCAGTGTTTGTGTAGACCGCGTCGACTTCGCAATAGATGCTCGGGATCGCGTATTGGCCCGAGAGCAGCGTCCCATAAAGGTAGGTCGGCACGGACGACGCGAAGGTCGAGAGATAGGCGCCGAGGTTGGCGACCGTGTGCACGCGCAAGCCGGTGATCTTGCCGCCCGCGTCGAGCGCCAGCTCGGCGTGCGTGACATGGTCACGACCGTGCGCGTCGGACAGGAAGGCCTCCGTCCGATCCGAAGTCCATTTGACGGGCCGATCGATCTTCTTCGCCGCCCAGGCGCAGACCGTCTCCTCGGCGTAAATGAAGATTTTCGAGCCGAAGCCGCCCCCAACATCGGGCGCGATGACGCGGAGCTTATGTTCCGGCGCAAGGCCGATGAACGCCGAGAGCACGAGCCGCGCGACATGCGGGTTCTGGCTCGTCGTATAAAGCGTGATCGTGTCCGTCCCCGAATCGTAATCGCCGACGGCGGCGCGCGGCTCCATCGGATTCGGGATCAGGCGGTTGTTGACGAGGTCGAGCTTAGTCACATGCTTCGCGGCGGCAAAGGCCGCATCGGTTGCGGCCTTGTCGCCGAGATGCCAGTTGTAGACCGTGTTGCCCGGCGCGGCGTCATGGATTTGCGCCTGACCCGAGTGCGCCGCGCTCGCTGTGTCGGCGACCGCGGGGAGCTCCGTATACCCCACCTCGATCTTCTCCGCGGCGTCTCGCGCCTGCGCATAAGTGTCGGCAATGACGACGGCGACGTGATCGCCCACGTAGCGCACCTTGCCCTGGGCGAGCGCTGGATGGGCGCCCGCCTTCATCGGCGAGCCGTCCTTCGAATGGATCATCCAGCCGCAGATGAGGCCGCCAACTTTGTCGGCCGCGATGTCGTCGCCGGTGAAGATCGCAACGACGCCCGGCGCCTTGAGGGCGGCGTCAAGGTCGATTTTGTCGATCGTCGCGTGGGCGTGCGGCGAGCGCAGAAAATAAGCGAAGGCTTGGCCATGACGATTGACGTCGTCGACATAGTGGCCCTTGCCGGTGATGAAGCGGATGTCTTCCGTGCGTTTGACGGAGGCGCCGATGGCTGTCACGCCCATGATGTCTCTCTCCCTTGGGACGGCATTAAAGCGTCCTTGTTATTCGGCCGCTTGAGGCGTTGCGGCGGCGCCCATTTCGCGCGCGCCTTGGGCGATTGATTTCACGATATTGTGGTAGCCGGTGCAGCGGCAGATATTGCCTTCGAGGCCGTGGCGGATCGTGGCTTCGTCAAGGTTCGGGCCTAACCGATTGACGAGGTCGACGGAGGCCATGATCATGCCCGGCGTGCAGAAGCCGCATTGCAGCCCGTGATTGTCCTGAAAGGCCTGCTGCATGGGATGGAGCTTCCCGTTCGCGGCGAGGCCTTCGATCGTCGTCACCTGCGCGCCCTCGCAGCTCGCCGCCAGCACCGTGCATGACTTGATCGCGCGGCCGTCGACGTGGACGACGCAGGCCCCGCACTGCGACGTGTCGCAGCCGACATGCGTGCCGGTCAGGCGCAGATTCTCCCGCAGGAACTGCACGAGCAGCGTCCTCGGATCGACATCCGCCGACGCCGGGCGGCCGTTTACCGCCATAGAGACATGAATCATCCCGTTATCCTCCCGAACCAAGATTTCTTCTGCGCCCCCTCGGCCGGAGCCTCGCTGGGATTGCTTGGAGGAGTCGCCGAATCAGCCTCGCCAACCTGCGCAACGCCGCCAGATGCAGCGGCTGCGAAATTGGCGAAAAATTTGTCAGCCATATTTTTGGCGACTCCATCGATCAGGCGCGAGCCAAGCTGGGCGATCTTGCCGCCGACCGTCGCCTCGACGTCGTAGTGGAGCAGCGTTCCGGCTGGCGCATCTGCGAGCGACACCTTCGCGCCGCCCTTGGCGAAGCCGGCGATTCCACCCTCGCCTTCGCCCTTGATCGTGTAGCCGACGAGGGGGACGATGTCCGTGAGTTCAACCTTGCCTTTGAAGGTAGCCGAGACCGGTCCGATTTTCATTTTGACGACGGCTGAGAAACCGTTCTCGCCCGTCTTCTCCAGCGATTGGCACCCAGGGATTGCGGACTTGAGCACTTCGGGGTCGTTCAATAGCTCCCAGACCTTTGGTCTCTCGGCGGGCAAAGTCACCTCGCCCGTCATCGTCATCGCCATGAACGTTCCCTTCCAAGACAAACGGGCTGATCCGTTGTGAGTTCGAGATCAGCGTGGTGTATTGCCAGCATTTAGCAATGCGCGAGAAATATCAAGACGCCCCCGTGCTCTCTTTCCGCGAAAGACGACGCTGTGTTTCTAATGGAATTGTTAGTCCAAGCAACAACATTGCACGGCATCCGTAATATTCGCGTGGATATTACGCAAGACGCCGCAATATTTCGAAGCCCATTGGCCGTCCGAGGTATTCCTGTGAACCTTGGCGGCGCCAGGTTGCCGCGCGCCCTCGCGCCGGTTAACGTTGCACAAATCTCAGGCGAGCGATCGCACCGGCGCGCAGCGTCGGCCGATCGAAAGCGCGGAAAGACAGGGCGGCCGCAATCGAATGGCACGTTTCCTGCGAAGCGGAGTGAAACGAGAGGGCAGGGTGGCGCATGGATAATTTCCTGCAGCAGCTGATCAACGGGGTGACGCTAGGGTCGATCTACGGACTTATCGCCATCGGCTACACGATGGTTTTCGGCATCATTGGCATGGTCAACTTCGCCCACGGCGACGTGTTCATGCTGTCAGCCTTTATCGCTCTGATCATTTTCATGATTTTGACCCAAATTCTGCACCTGGGGTCGCTGCCGATCGCGTTTGTCGTCGTGCTGGTGGGCGCTATGGCGCTGACCGGCTTATGGAACTGGGCGATCGAACGGCTCGCGTACCGACCCTTGCGTGGCTCCTTTCGGCTCGCGCCGCTCATTTCGGCGATCGGAATGTCGATCTTCCTGTCAAACTTCGTCCAGGTTGTTCAGGGGCCGCGCAACAAGCCTGCGCCCCAACTCCCCAATCACGTGTTCAATATCAGCGGGGACGTCACCTTGTCGGTGCGCCAGATCCTCATTGTCCTCGTCACGGTCGTCCTGCTGGCGGCTTTCTGGTACCTCGTTCAGTTCACCTCGCTCGGGCGGGCGCAGCGCGCCTGTGAGCAGGATCGCAAGATGGCGGCGCTGCTGGGCATCGACGTCGACGCGACGATTTCGATCACCTTCGTGATCGGCGCGGCCCTGGCTGCGGTCGCCGGCGTCATGTTCGTGATCTATTATGGCGTGGTGAGTTTCTCCGACGGCTTCACGCCCGGAGTCAAAGCTTTCACCGCGGCCGTGCTCGGGGGCATCGGCTCATTGCCCGGGGCGGTGCTCGGCGGCCTCCTGATCGGCCTCATCGAAGTGTTCTGGTCGTCCTACTTCACCACCGACTACAAGGATGTGGCCGCGTTCATGATCCTGGCGATCACCCTGATCTTCATGCCTTCCGGCATTCTCGGCAGGCCGGAAGTCGAGAAGGTCTGAGACATGAGCGCGCCTTCGCAAACCTCGGAGATCGCGGCTCCCGTTGCAACCGCGGCGCAATTCGTTCCGGCGCTCCGCAACGCGGCCGCTGCAGGACTGGTCGCCTTTGGCCTGTCCTTTCCCGATCATCAGCTATCACGCTGAATCGAACATCAATAACGAACTTGTTCTGACCGGACGCTGGCCGCTTTCGTTCGGCGTCGCCGTGCTCGTCTTTGCTTTTGTGTTCCTGCGGCAGATGGCGCGCGCCGACTGGCGGATTTGGTTCGACCGCGTCGGCTCGATCGCCGCCGGCGGCATGGGCGGCGCGTTGGTGCAGGCGGCGCGGGAGGGCGAGGGCACGGCCCCGCCATCGGCAGCCCGGGTGGCGTTCGGGCGCTATATCGGCCCGTTCATGCTTGGCCTCGTCATCCTGTTCCCATTGATCTGCCCTTGGCCTCCTCGGTCCGGGCGGCTCGCTGAAGTGGATCAACAACTACGGCGTCCAGATCATGATCTACGTGATGCTGGGCTGGGGATTGAACATCGTGGTCGGCCTCGCCGGCCTTCTCGATCTGGGCTACGTGGCGTTTTATGCGGTTGGCGCCTATTCGTATGCGCTGCTTTCGACCACCTTCGGCCTTTCGTTTTGGGTCTGCCTGCCGCTCGCCGGACTGCTCGCCGCGATGTGGGGCGTCATTCTCGGCTTCCCGGTCCTGAGGCTCCGCGGCGATTACCTCGCGATCGTGACGCTCGCCTTCGGCGAGATCATCCGAATGGTGCTGATCAACTGGGTCGACTTGACCAACGGCTACGCCGGCATCAGCGGCATTCCGCACGTGTCGTTCTTCGGCATACCGTTCACTGACGACGACGACGGCTTTGCGGCGATCTTCCACCTGCCTTATACGCCGATCTACCGCACGATCTTTCTTTTCTATCTGATCCTCGCGCTCGCGCTCCTGACCAATTTCGTCACCGTTCGATTGCGCCGGCTGCCCGATCGGCCGGGCCTGGGAGGCGCTTCGCGAGGACGAGATCGCCTGCCGCTCGCTCGGCATCAACACCACCACCACCAAGCTCACGGCCTTCGCGCTCGGCGCGATGTTCGGCGGCTTCGCCGGCTCGTTCTTCGCCGTGCGCCAGGGGTTCGTCAGTCCGGAGAGCTTCACCTTCATCGAATTGGCGACGATCCTCGCCATCGTCGTGCTCGGCGGCATGGGCTCGCAGCTTGGCGTCGCCATCGCCGCCGCGGCGATGATCGGCATTCCCGAGCTCATGCGCGAACTCGACTGGATGAAGAGGATCTTCGGCGAGGACTTCGATCCGACGCAATACCGCATGCTGCTGTTCGGCGCCGCGATGGTCATCATGATGATCTGGAAGCCGCGCGGCCTCGTTTCGACGAGGCTGCCGTCCCTATTCTTGAAAGAACAAAAGGCCGTCTCCGGCGATCTCGTCAAAGAGGGACACGGTTGATGAACTGGCTGACCGGCCCGCTGCTCGCCGTCGAAAACCTTACGATGCGGTTCGGCGGCCTCGTCGCCGTGAACGCCTTCAGCTTTTCGGTCGGAAGGGGGGATATCACCGCGCTCATCGGCCCGAACGGCGCGGGCAAGACGACGGTCTTCAACTGCGTCACCGGCTTCTACAAGCCGACCGAGGGGCGCCTTGCCCTTGCCCGCGACGGCGTCGCGACACACGAGGACATCGCCGCCGTCACCCGCTCGAGCGGCCGGCATGCGACGACGCCGAACGGCGAACTCTTTCTGCTCGAGCGGATGCCCGACCATGAGATCGCCCGCAAGGCGCGGGTCGCCCGCACCTTCCAGAACATTCGGCTTTTCCAGGGCATGACCACGCTCGAGAACCTGCTGGTCGCCCATCACAATGCGCTCATGCTCGCGAGCGGTCTCACGGTGCTCGGGCTGATCGGGGCGCCGAGCTATCGCCGCAAGGAGGCCGAGTGCATCGATCGGGCAAAATACTGGCTCGACAAGATTGGGCTCATGGACCGGGCCGACGATCCGGCGGGCGAGTTGCCCTACGGCGCCCAACGCCGGCTCGAAATCGCGCGCGCGATGTGCACCGACCCGGTGCTTCTTTGCCTGGACGAACCGGCCGCTGGACTTAATCCACGCGAATCGGCCGAGCTCAATGCGCTCCTGCGATCGATCCGCGCCGACCACAATACCTCGGTGCTCTTGATCGAGCATGACATGACGGTCGTCATGCAAATCTCCGATCACGTGGTGGTGCTCGATTACGGGGTGAAGATCGCCGACGGCACGCCGGCGGAAGTGCGCGCCGATCCGAAAGTGATCGCCGCCTATCTCGGCGTCGAAGACGAGGAGGAAGTTGAGCAAATCGAGAAGGAATTGGAGCAATGAGCGTTGCGGCGGCTGCGCTGACGCCGCTCCTGCAGCTGCGGGGCATCGAAACTTTTTACGGGAAGATTCAGGCGCTTCGGGGCGTCGACATCGACGTCAACAAGGGTGAAATTGTCACGTTGATCGGGGCCAACGGGGCCGGCAAATCGACGACGATGATGACGATTTTCGGCGCCCCCCGCGCGCGCCAGGGCCGGATCACGTTCGACGGTAACGACATCACCAACTTGCCGACGCACATGATCGCGCGCCTGTCGATCGCCCAGTCGCCCGAAGGGCGACGCATCTTCCCGCGCATGACGGTGTTCGAGAACCTGCAGATGGGCGCTTCGATCAACAATTTCGCCCATTTCGAAGAAGATCTGCAACGCATGTTCGCGCTGTTTCCGCGGCTGAAGGAGCGTGCGCCGCAGCGCGGGGGAACGCTGTCGGGCGGCGAGCAGCAGATGCTGGCGATCGCGCGCGCGCTCATGAGCCGGCCGCGATTGCTGCTTCTCGACGAGCCTTCGCTTGGACTTGCGCCGCTGGTCGTCAAACAGATCTTCGAAGTGATCGCCGAACTGAACAAGACCGAAGGCCTGACCGTCTTCCTGGTCGAGCAGAACGCCTTTCACGCGCTGAAACTTGCCCATCGCGGCTACGTAATGGTCAATGGCGCGATCACGATGCAAGGCGGCGGCGCCGAGTTGCTGGCGCGCCCCGAGGTCCGCGCGGCCTATCTCGAAGGAGGTCATTGATGACCGATGTCCTGTGGTCGGATTCGCCCTACGGCATCTTCACCTTTGTTCTCCTCACCCTGGTTTTAGGCGGGGCTGGCGCCTGGGCGACCGGAAGAGCCGTCGCCAAGACTTGGAGGCCGCTGGCGACGCTGGCGCCCTACATGATCTTTCTTGCCGCGGCCGTGCGCTTTCTTCACTACGCGCTTTACGGCGAGCCGCTGCTGTCGATCCCACTCTTCATAAGCGCCCTGATTTGGATGATCGTGGTCGGCGCGCTCGGCTATCGCGCCATGCGCGCGAGCCAGATGGCGACACAATATTCCTGGGCTTATGACAGTTCGGGCTTGAACTGGCGCGCCAAAGGAAACGGCTGAACGAGCGCCCGCTAAATGGACAAACCTTTGTGTTTTTTAAGGTGACTCTTGATCGAAAACAAGAAAGTATCGGCCTTCAAGGTGGAATTGTCTTCTGCCAAACGGGCGCCAGGGAGGGCCGGGCGCTCGCAACTTATGGGAGTAGTTGGATGACTAAACATTGGTTGTCTGGGGTCGCGCTTGCCGCGGCTCTGGCGTTCTCAGGCGCCGCCAGCGCCCAGATCAAGATGGGTGTCGCCGGACCCATCACCGGACCGAACGCAGCCTTTGGCGCGCAACTTGTGCAAGGCACGACGCAGGCCATTGAAGACATCAACAAGGCCGGCGGCATTCTCGGCCAGCAAATCACCCTCGAGCAGGGCGACGACGTGTCCGATCCCAAGCAGGGCGTGTCGGTGGCGAACAAGTTTGTCGGCGACGGCGTCAAGTTCGTGGTCGGCCACTTCAACTCCGGCGTGACGATTCCCGCTTCCGACGTCTATGCGGAAAACGGCATCCTGTTCATCACCCCGTCGGCCACAAACCCCAAGATCACAGAGCGCAAGCTCTGGGACGCGTTCCGTACCTGCGGCCGCGACGACCAGCAAGGCATGCTGTGGGCTGAATATGCGCGCGACAAGCTCAAGGGCAAGAAGATCGCGGTCGTGCACGACAAGACGACCTACGGCAAGGGTCTGGCCGACGCCGCGCTCGACAACATGCACAAGTTCGGCCTCAAGGAAGTTCTTTATGAAGGCGTGAACACCGGAGAGAAGGACTATTCGGCCATCGTCTCCAAGATCAAGGAATTGGGCGCCGAGTACCTCATGTGGGGCGGCCTGCAGACCGAGGGCGGCCTCATCGTCCGGCAGATGCGCGACCAGGGCTTGAAGACGATCATGATCTCCGGCGACGGCATCACCACCGACGAGTTCTCGCAGATCGGCGGCCCGGGCGTCGAAGGCACGCTGATGTCCTTCGGTCCGGACCCGCGCAAGAACCCGGCGTCCAAGGACGTCGTCGCCGAGTTCAAGGCGAAGAACTTCGATCCGGAAGCCTATACGCTTTACTCCTACGCCGCGGTCCAGATCTTCAAGCAGGCGGCTGAGAAGGCGAAGTCGCTCGATCCGAAGAAAGTCGCGGAAGCCATGCATTCAGGCATGACGTTCAACACCGTGATCGGCCCGATCTCCTATGACAAGAAGGGCGACCGGACGACCGTCGACTATGTCTGGTACGTCTGGAAGAAAGGCGCCGACGGCAAGATCAGCTACGAGCAGATCGGCTCCTGATCCATTGCTCCGCTGGGCGATCAGCGCCTAGCGGCTTTGCATTGTCCAGACATGAGAAACCCGCCCTCGCCGGCGGGTTTCTTTTTTCAGCCGTCACCCGATCTGACCGAACTGCGGAAACGTCTCGATCAGCCACAGCGACATGCTCTGGAAACCGCCAGTCAGAAACGCGACGCCAGTCGCGACAAGCAGGACGCCGACGGCTTTCTCGATCCGGCCGAACTGCGCGCGCAGATGCCGCGAGGCGCGGATGAACGGGCCGATCGCGGCGGCCGCGAGGATGAAGGGCAGCCCCAGGCCGAGGCTATAGACGGCGAGCAGCGCTGCGCCGCTGGCGACCGTATCCCTGCTGCCGGCGACCGCGAGAATGGTGGCCAGGATCGGACCGATGCAGGGGGTCCAGCCGAGCGCGAAGGCGAAGCCCATCGGATAGGCGCTCCATAGCCCAGCCGGTTTCTCGAGCTCGAGCCGCTTCTCGCGCAGCATCGCGCCGATCTTGAAAAGCCCGAGGAAATGCAGACCCATCAGGATCACGCCGATCCCGGCGGCGATCGATAAAGCATGGCTCCATTGCCTCAGCACCGATCCCAACGCGGAGGCCGTCGCGCCCAGGCCGACGAACACAGTCGAGAAGCCGGCCACGAACAAGACTGCAGTGATGAGAATGTCGCGCCGCGCCTTCGCCTCGCTCTCGTCGGCGAGCGCTTCGACGGATGCGCCTGCGAGAAAACAAAGATACGGCGCCGCGAGCGGCAGCACGCACGGCGAAACAAAGGAAAGGAGGCCCGCGCCAAACGCGGCGGGAAAGGAAACGTCGGCCATGGCGTGACAGATGGCGCTTCGACGACCGCGCGTCAAATGGGCGCGCGAAGCCGACGGCCACGAGATTTGGCGAATGCGGCGACAGGGCCTCTCGGCCCTCCATGCAAAAAGGCCGCCCGAAGCGGCCCGGGCTGGCAACGAGTTGGAAGCGCTTCATCCGGCGGACGGCGCGGCCCGGCGTCTCGCCGCCCGCCGGGCGGCGACGCCCAGTCAGGCGAAGCCGGCGGGCATCAGGATCCACGTTCTGGTCAAGCGTTTCCGAGCGCTCGG
Source organism: uncultured Alphaproteobacteria bacterium (assembly GCA_963702825.1). Classification (GTDB taxonomy): domain Bacteria; phylum Pseudomonadota; class Alphaproteobacteria; order Rhizobiales; family Beijerinckiaceae; genus Roseiarcus. The sequence continues at coordinate 35,287 of CAVPEE010000038.1, read as the reverse complement.
GAATCGTCATGGAAATCGCGGCCGACCATGATAGTGTCGCCTCGCTCCCGTGGTTGGTGCGCCGATAGCTTCGGCGTTCGGACAGCAAAGGCGGCGCGCGATGAGCTTGGATCCCCTTGTGCTATCGCGGATCCAGTTCGCGTGGGTCATCGCGTGGCATTTCCTGCTGCCGGCCTTCACGGTCGGCCTCGCCTCCTTCATCGCGGTGTTGGAAGGCCTCAATCTCTTCACAGGCAGGGAAATTTACCTCCGGATTTCCAGCTTCTGGATCAAGATTTTCGCGGTGTCGTTCGGCATGGGCGTCGTCTCGGGGATCGTCATGCCATTCCAGATCGGCACGAACTGGAGTCGTTACTCCGACGCCGCCGCCGATGTCGTTGGGCCGCTGCTCGCCTACGAGGGCCTGGTCGCATTCTTCCTGGAAGCGGCCTTCCTCGGCGTATTGCTGTTCGGCCGCAAGCTTGTGCCGCCGTGGGCGCATTTCGTCGCAGCGCTGATGGTCGCCTTCGGCACGCTCTTTTCGACCTTCTGGATCCTCTCGACCAACAGTTGGATGCAGACGCCCGCCGGCTACGCAATCGTCGACGGCCGGTTCGTGCCGAAGGACTGGCTGCAGATCATCTTCAGCCCATCTTTTCCTTATCGGCTCGCTCACGTCGTCGACGCGGTCTACATCACCACCGGCTTTGTCGTCGTCGGCGTGGCGGCCTCCTATCTGCGACAGCGGCGCTTCGTCGAAGAAGCCCGCACGATGCTGTCGATGACCCTGTGGCTCCTGACCGTACTGGTCCCGCTGCAGTTCCTGCTCGGCGACGCGCATGGCCTCAACACGCTCGAACATCAGCCGGCGAAGCTGGCGGCGATCGAGGCGATCTGGAATACCCATAGCGACGTCGAGCTCAATCTGTTCGCCATCCCCGACGAGAAAGCTGAAACTGACCGATACGCCATTGCGATCCCTGAACTGGGCAGCCTCATTCTGACGCATGATCTCCATGGAACGGTGCATGGCCTCAAGGACTGGCCTGCGAACGAGCGCCCATCGCCGATCATCGTTCCCTTCTTCGGCTTCCGCATCATGGTGGGAATTGCTGTCATCATGCTGGCGATGGTCGTGACGAGCCTATGGCTGCGCTGGCGAGGCGAGCTTTTCCACACCGACTGGTTCCTCTGGTGCTGCACGCTGGCCTCTCCCCTCGGCTTCGTGGCCGTGCTGGCCGGTTGGGCGACGACCGAAGTCGGCCGTCAGCCGTGGACCGTTTACGGGCTCCTGCGCACCGCCGATTCCGTGTCTCCGTCTCTGACGGGCTTCGACGTTGCTGTTTCATTGGCCGGCTATTGCGTGGTCTACCTGGTCATGTTCCCCGCGGGCCTCGCGCTGATGATCAGAATCATACGACTCGGTCCTGCCGAGGAGTCGACCGAGCCCGAACCCATTGAAAGCGGCCGGCCTGCGCAGCCGGTCCAGGCGCTCCCATCGACCGAAACGGGGCAGCGACGATGACTCAGCCCGTTATTGATCTGGTGCCCGCCTGGACGCTGGTGCTTGGCGTCGGCGTCTTTCTCTATGTGCTCCTGGACGGCTTCGATTTGGGCGTGGGCATACTCTATGGATTCGCGGCCGACCGCGATTCGCGCAATCTGGTCATGAACTCGATCGCGCCGATTTGGGACGGCAACGAGACCTGGCTGGTGCTTGGCGGACTTGCGCTCATGGCGGCTTTCCCGCTCGCATTCGCGATCATCATTCCAGCTGTCTACTTTCCTATCCTCGTCATGCTGCTGGCGCTCATCTTTCGCGGCGTCGCATTCGAGTTCCGCTACCGCGACGCCGAACATCGGACCTTCTGGGATCACGCCTTTAACTACGGTTCCATCATTGGCGCCTTCGCGCAGGGCGTTGTGCTCGGCGCGTTCATTCAGGGCTTTCAGACAGAAGGCCGCCATTTCGCCGGCGGCTCGTTCGACTGCTTCACGCCGTTCTCGCTGCTGACTGGCGTCGCCCTCGTCTTCGGCTACAGCCTGCTCGGCGCGGGCTGGCTGATCTTGAAGACCCAAGGAGCGCTTCAGGATTGGGCGCGGGCGCTTGGCCGCTGGTCGCTGATCGGCGTGCTGATCGGAATCGCGCTGGTGAGCCTATGGACGCCGTTCGCGAAGCCACAGATCGCCGAGCGGTGGTTCTCGTGGCCCGATATCGTGATTTTTGCGCCGGTGCCGATCGTCACTGTGCTGATCGCCTATTGGGAGTGGCGGTCGCTCAACAACCGCTCTGAGGCGGCGCCGTTCATCGGCGCGGTCTTATTGTTTGTGATGTCCTACCTCGGCATCGCAATCAGCCTCTTTCCGCTGATCGTGCCCTACAAGTTCACTTTATGGGACGCCGCGTCCTCGCCGTCGACGCAGGCCTTCTTCCTTGTTGGCACCGTGTTCCTGCTGCCGATCATCCTCATGTACACCGGCTGGTCCTATTGGGTGTTTCGCGGCAAGGTCCGCGGCGACCTGGGGTATCACTGAAAGGCAGGCTGGAGCAGGGCGCCGTCGCGCCATCGGCGTCTTTTCCGCCGATCGCGCCCTCAAGTTCCCTTTACGGAACGCCTCGTCCTCGCCGTCGACCGCACCGGCCTTCGTCCACGTTGGCACCGTGTTCCTGGTATCCGATCACCCGTATTTACACCGGATGGTCCTATTGGGTGTTTCGCGGCAACGTCCGCGACGACCTAGGATGTCACTGAAGGGCAGGCGTGAGCCAGGCGCGGGCGACAGTGGGGCCATGGGCGTCCCGCCGTGCCGGTCAGGCCGCGACGATGCTGTTCGCCCGGCGCCCGCACGATTGCGACGCCGCCTCCCTCATCGGCATGGCCGCCGCCGGCAGCCCAGCGAAAAGAAGGGCAAATATCAAGGCTCCCCTGGATTGCTTCGCTTCGCTCCGCGATGACGATTTCATCCGAACGCAGCGCGCCCAGCGCATTGAGGCGACCAGTTCGTCGAGCTGATCGAGCGTCACCCGCATGCCGCGCTCCATGCCCGACGCCAGCGCGCCTTCCAAGGCTTCCCTGCTCGGGAAGAGCTGATGCAGCGTGAGACGCGTCCTGCCCTGGCTCTCCTCGAAGGCAGCCGTCACGACCACATCGCCGACGTCGGCCATCCGCTCATAGAGCTGGGTGAGGACCAGCCGCGAGGGCGGATCCACCTCGAGGTAACGCCCCGAAAACACCTCCGGATTCTTTGGGTCGCGCCCGAACGCAAAGCGATAGGTTCCTCCCACGCGCAGGTCCTGCTCGCACTCGAAGAGCGACACGCCGAAGGACTTGGGCGCCCACCATTGTTTCAGGAGCTCCGGTTTTGTCCACGCCTCAAAGACGATATGCGCCGGCGCATTGAACGTGCGGGTGACGGTGAGCTCACGGTCGCTCGTCCGCTCCACGATCGTTTCGTTCTTCGTGGCGCTCTTAGGTGTCGTTGCCTGCTGCATCCGATTGTTCCTTCCGCTTGAGTTCCTCGACGACCTTGTCCAGCTCTTCGAAACGCTCTTCCCAGATGTGCCGATAACGATCGAGCCAGTCGTGAAGCTGCTTCAGGGGCTCAGCGCGTAATCTGTAGAACCGCTGCTGCGCGCGCGGCTCCATCTCAACCAGGCCCACATCCTTGAGGACCTTGAGGTGCTGCGAAGCCTGCGATTGCCTGAGTTTGAGCCGGACATGGATGTCGTTCACCGGCCGAGGGCCGGCGCAAAGCAGCTCAATGATCCGAAGTCGATGGGGTTCGCCGAGCGCGGCGAGGGTTTCAGGGTTCATGCCCGAATATCATCACACACGAATATTCTTGTCAACGAATATTCGTGGTAACGAAATCATTCCCGCGTGCAAAGACGTTTGGCGCAACGTCCAGCGACGCCCGCCCCGAACGCCGCGCCGGACAGCGACTCGGAAATGGCGCCGCAACGCCTTGAAAAGATAGAATCCGGACTCGGAAATGGCGCGGCGGCCCAAGAGCCGGTATGGACTCGTCGTCCGTCCGACAACGGGCCGGAAGGAGGCGTCCGCATTGGCCGAACCCGCTCCCATCTTCGACGTCGTCATCGCCGGCGGCGGCGCGTCCGGGCTCGCGCTCGCGGCCGCGATCAAGCAGGCGATGGGGCAAGGGGCATCCGTCGCCGTCGTCGATCCGGGGGCGCCGGCCGCGGCGAGCGCAAGCCCTTTGCGCACGGTCGCGATCGCCGATGGGCCGCGCCGCCTGCTCGAACATGTCGGCGCCTGGGCGGCGATTGAGCCAAAAGCGCAACCGATCCTGTCGATGGCGATCATGGACGGCGAGGTGCGCGACGCCGTGCGCTTGCCCCATCTCAATTTCGCAGCGAAGGACCGTGGGCCGCTCGCCCATATGGCGTTCAACGACGATGTCGTCGGCGCGCTCTCGGCGCTCTGCGATCGGCTCGGCGTCCAGCGCATCACCGGGTCCGTTGCGCATTGGGTCGCGGGCAAGCATGTTGCGGAGCTTGGGCTATCCGACGGTCGCGTCTTGCGCGCGCGCCTCGCGGTCGCCGCCGACGGCGCCCGCTCGAAACTCAGCCGGCTTGCCGATATCGCGACCATCGGTTGGGACTATGACCAGGCCGGCATCGTCGCGACAGTCGCGCACGAGCGCGACCACGAAGGCCGGGCGGAGCAGCATTTCCTGCCGGCCGGTCCATTCGCTCTCCTGCCGCTTCCGGGCCGCCAGTCGAGCATCGTCTGGAACGAGAGTCGCGCCGACGCTCGCGCGTTGCTGGCGCTCGACCCCGACGATCTGACACGCCAGCTTGAATACCGTTTCACGCCGAAACTGGGCGCGATCAGCCTTGCCTCGCGCGTCGAAGCCTTTCCGTTCCGCTTCCAGATTGCGCGGCGCTTCGTCGCCGGGCGGCTGGCGCTCGTTGGCGACGCCGCCCATGTCGTGCATCCCGTGGCGGGGCAGGGGCTGAACCTTGGCTTGCGCGACGTCGCGGCGCTCGCCGAGACGATCGTCGGCGAGATGCGGCTCGGTCTTGATCCCGGCGCGCCCGGGCCGCTCGCGGCCTATCAGCGTCAGCGTCGCTTCGACGTCGCGGCCAGCGGCCTCGGTCTCGACGCGCTCAATCGTCTCTTTTCCAACGATCTTGCCGCTCTGCGCTTCGTGCGCGATCTCGGCCTTCGCATCGTCGATCGCGCGCAACCGCTCAAGGACATCTTGATCGCGGAAGCGGGCGGCGCGGGAAGCGGCGCGCCGAAGCTGCTTCGGGGTCTCGCGCTATGAGCAAACCGCCTGCTTTAAGCCCGCGCACACTGGCCGCTCAGGCCTTGGGGACGATCGACGAACGCACCCGCGCGATTGTGCCGCCGATCCATCTCGCCACCACCTTCGAGCGCGACCCCGACAACCTTTATCGCAGCGGCAATTCTTACGGCCGCCCCGACAACGAAACCGTACGCGAGGCCGAGGCGTTGATCGGAGCGCTCGAAGGCGCGTCGACGACGCTGGTCTTGGGCTCGGGCATGTCCGCGGCGATCGCGCTGTTCCTGAGCCTCGGGCCGGGCGCGCATGTTGTCGCGCCCAAGGGCATGTATTGGGCCCTGCGCGCCTGGCTCACCAACGAGGCGCCGGCCTTCGGGCTTAGCGTCGATTTCATCGACGCCGAGGATTTGCAGGCGCTTGACGCGGGCGCTGAAGCCGGGAACGACGAAGCTCGTGTGGCTCGAGACCCCGAGCAATCCGCTATGGGGCGTGAGCGACATCGGAGGCGCGGCGCGCGCGGCTCATGCGGCGGGCGCGATCCTCGCGGTCGATTCGACCTGCGCGACGCCCGTCTTCACGCGGCCGATCGCGCTCGGCGCCGACGTGGTCATGCACTCGGCGACCAAATACCTCAACGGGCATTCCGACGTTTTGGCGGGAGCGCTTTGCTTCGCGCAGGACGACGCCCTTTGCGCGCGGGCGCGGAAGATTCGGCAGTCGCACGGAATGATCCTGCATCCGTTCGAGGCGTTCCTCTTGATCCGGGGTTTGAGAACGCTCGACTTGCGCGTGCGCGCAGCGGCGGGGAACGCGATGGAGCTGGCGAATCGCCTCTCCAATCACGCCTCTGTCTCCGCTGTGCTCTATCCGGGACTCCCGCATCACCCAGGCCACGAGGTCGCGCGCCGTCAGATGCAGGGCGGCTTTGGGGGCATGCTGTCGATCCGCGTCCGCGGGGGCGCAGAGGCAGCGATCGCGACCGCCGCCCGCGTGCGGGTGTGGAAGCGGGCGACCTCGCTGGGCGGGGTCGAGTCGCTCATCGAGCATCGCGCTTCGATCGAGGGCGCGAACTCGCCATGTCCGCCCGATCTGTTGCGACTCTCCGCCGGAATCGAGGACGTCGAGGACCTCTGGCGCGATATCGACCAGGCTCTGAGCGGATCGCCCTGAGAGACCGAATAACCTCTGGCGCGATATCGACCAGGCTCTGAGCGGATCGCCCTGACCCGTCGCGAGCCATGGAATAGTCTGAACCAGACCGTTCTTAACGTTTAAGAAAAATTAACTGTGTCCCGTCTCTATCCGTCAGCGGCCAGAAAACGGTCTCGGATCGTCGCGCCAAGACAGGAACAATTGGACCGGGTTCCGGGATTTCTCATTGGTCGCCTCTGAGGCGGACTTCGCCTCCTGAGGCCGGATCCGCATACCAGGGGCGTCGAATCGAAGCCCACTGGAGAGAATATCGGATGCGTCATTTCCATCACGCCTTGACGGCGCTAGTCATCGGATCCTGCGCGCCGATTGCGCTCGCCGCGTCGACCTTCGCTCAGACCTGCGCCTGCGCGCCGGAAGGCGGCGCCTCCCAAGGGTACTTCATTCAGGCCGACGAGCCGCCGCCGCCCTTGCCGGAATACGATCAGCCGCCCATTCCAGCTCCCGGCTATTACTGGACGCCCGGCTACTGGGCATGGAACAATTACGACTACTACTGGGTCCCTGGAGCGTGGGTCGAGCCGCCTCAGGCTGGGCTATTGTGGACCCCGGGCTACTGGGGTTTCCTGGGCGGCGTCTATGCCTTTCGACCCGGCTACTGGGGCCAGCGCGTCGGATTCTACGGCGGAATCGATTACGGATTCGGTTACTCCGGCGCCGGCTATCAAGGCGGCCGCTGGGACAATGGGCGCTTCTTCTACAATACAACGGTGAACAATATCGCCGGCGCACATATCACCAACGTCTATAATCAGCCGATCACCAACAATACGACCATCAATCGCGCAAGCTTCAACGGCGGAGCGGGCGGCGTGGTCGCGAAGCCAACAAACGAAGAGCTCCTCGCTGAGAAGGAGCAACATGTCCGGCCGACGAAGCTGCAAGTCGATCAAGCGCGCGCCGCCGGCATGAGAGGCGAACAATTCGTGTCCACGAACCGTGGCAAGCCCGCGATCGCCGCGACCGCGCGGCTAGGCGAATTTAAGGGCAAGGGCGTGATCCCCGCCAAGGCCGCAGGGAAAGCCGCCGAGGCGACCCCCGCGGCCCCCGCGCCCAGCGGGAATGCTTTGCCCGAGACAAAGGAAAAACCGCCAATCGCCGAGAAACCGGCCGCGCCAGTGTTGGCGCCCAATGCTTCGAAGGCTGGCGAGAAGCTGGTTAAGCCGGAGGCCGCGCCGAACGTTCCCAAGGTTGGCGAGAAGCCGCCGGCGGTTGAGAAGCTGGCGAAGCCCGAGCCGACCCCGCCGAAAGTCGAGGAGAAGCGGCCGGCGATCGAGAAACCCGTCCGGCCCGAGCCGCTGAACGGCGCGCAAAGGCCGCTGGAGCACCAGCCTGCGCAACTCGCCCCCAAACCAGCGCAGCCGGAGCATAAGCCCGAAGCGAGAGAATGCGGACGACCCGGCCTGCCGCCCTGTCCTAAGTAAAAGCCCGGGAAGAAGGGTCGACGCTCGTTCGCGCGAGGCCTCGATTTCAGCCCTGCCGCGAATCCGGCTAAAGCGGGCGCAATGTACCGCAATATCTTTCTGGTCGGCGGCTGGACGGTCGCCTCACGACTGACCGGCTTTCTGCGCGATATGGCGCTCGCCGCGCTCATGGGCGGGGGCGCGCTCAACGACGCCTATGTCGCGGCGATCAAGCTGCCCAACCAGTTCCGCCAGATCTTCGGCGAGGGGTCGTTCAACGCCGCCTATCTGCCGACCTACACGCGCGTGCTGAAGGCGGGAGGCCGCGAGGAAGCAGACAAATTCGCGAGCCACATCTTCACGCTGCTCATCCTGTCGCAGATCGCCCTGCTCGGCCTCGTCTATCTCGACATGCCCCTGCTCGTGCGCCTGACGTCGCCGGGCTTCGTCAGCCAACCCGACAAGTTTGCTGAAGCGGTGGCGATGTCGCGCATCATGTTCCCCTATATCGCCTTCATCGCCGTCTTCGCGCTGCATCAGGGGACGCTCAACGCCAACAACGCCTGGGGCGCTCCTGCTTTCGCGCCCGCCGCGGCCAATGTGTGCATGATCGCCTTTCTCGCCTTCGCCGCTTTTTTTCCGAAGATTTCGCCCGGTGTCGCCAGCATGGCGAGCTGGGGATTTCTCGCCTCCGGTGTGACCCAACTCGTCATCGTCATGGTCGATGCGCGGCGACGGGGGTTGCTCGAGCGATTGACCTGGCCGCGTTGGACGCCTGAGATCCGCAAATTCCTTTGGATGCTGGGGCCGGCGATCGGCATTTCGGCGAGCTACCAGATTGGCGCGCTCGCCGACCAGATCGTCGGCTCGCTTTTACCCACCGGAGGTCTCTCCGCCATCAGCTACGCCGACCGGCTTTATCAATTGCCGGGCGGCGTCATCGTGATCGCCACCGGCTCAGTGCTGCTCAGGGAAATGTCGGCCCTCGTCGCCCTTGGCGACGACCGGGGCGCGATGGCCGCTCAGAACCGCGCCGCTTCGCTGACGCTGGCGCTCGGCGCTCCCTTCATCGTCGTATTCCTTCTCATTCCCGACCTCATCGTCGCGGTCGCCTTCGAGCACGGCGCCTTCAAGGCCAATGCGACCCAGCAAGCCGCAGGCGTGCTCGCGGCCTACGCGATCGGCATGCCGGCTTTGCTGGTCGACCGGATCGCCACGGCGAGCTTTTTGTCGCGCGGCGACACGGCGACGCCGCTCAAGGTCACGCTGGTCGGCGTGGCGGTCAATGTGGCGCTCAAGATCGCGCTGTTTCGGCCGCTGGGCGCGCCGGGCTTGGCGCTCGCGACCGCGGCGGGCCTCTGGATCAAGGTGGCCGGCGTCTTTGCGCTCGCCCGCCGGCGCGGCTGGACAGCCCCCGACCCGCGTTTGCTGGCGACCGGCGCGGCGACACTGTTTGCGGCTGGCGCGCTCGCGCTTGCGTTGACGCTGTTTGACGGGCCGCTCATCGCGCTCACGGCGCATCTCCCGCGCTTCGCTCGCGAGGCGCGATTTGCTGCGCTGATCGTGATAGGGGCCGCGGTTTACTTCTCCGCGTTGGGCTTCGGGCTCTGGCTCACTCGCGCCATGCCGAGGACTGTCCTCAACCGGGCGCGGCGCATGCTTCGGCTTGCCCCGTGATCCTTGCGGGTTCTGCCATGCCGCTTAACAATTCCGCGATGTTGCCTGGATGAATCGCGTTCAAACTTGCTTGACCAAGGGGCTAGCAGGGCCTCCTGTTCTTCCTCGACGGGAGGGCTTCAGATGAGCGTTCAGGCGCGCGACCTTGCGGTCGAGTTCGCCTATCGGTTCGGCCGCTCGCCGACGGTCAGTCGCGCGCCGGGCCGCGTCAATCTGATCGGCGAGCATACCGATTACAATGACGGCTTCGTCATGCCGGCGGCGCTCGAATTCGCCACGCTGACTGCGGCCTCGCAACGGCCCGATCGGCGCCTGCGAGTCTATTCCATGATCATGGACGAGACGCGCGAGTTTGACCTCGATTCGCCGCCTCAAGGCCCGACCGGCGACTGGTCGGACTATATCGTCGGGGTGGCGCTGATGCTGGAGAGAAGCGGACGCAACCTTGTTGGCGCCGATCTCATCGTCTGGAGCGATGTCCCGATCGGAGCGGGCTTGAGCTCCTCGGCCGCGCTCGAAGTCTCGTGCGCGCACGCGCTCCTGACCGAAAGCGGCTTGCCCTTCGATCCGATCGAAATCGCCCAGCTCTGTCAGCGGGCCGAAAATGACTTCGTCGGCATGCGCTGCGGGGTGATGGACCAGTATATTTCGTGCTGCGGCGTCGCTGGGCATGCGCTCCTGATCGATTGCCGCAGTCTCGAGTCGCGTCATGTCGCCATCGCGCCAAACTTAAGGCTGCTCATCGCCAACAGCAGGGTTCGTCACCAGCATGCGGGCGGAGAGTATAATTTGCGGCGCGAGGCTTGCGAGGAAGGAGTGAGGCTGCTCAGCCGCTATCTCGGGCCGATCCAGGCGCTGCGCGACGTGACGCCGCAGCAGCTTGAGGCCAAACGTCGCAAGCTGCCCGATCTCATCTACCGACGCTGTCGCCACATCGTCACTGAGAACGCGCGCGTGCTCGAGGCGGAGCGCGCGCTCGAAGCGGCGATCTCGTCGCCTGTGGGCGCGCGATGAACGCTTCCCACGTCTCCATGCGCGACGACTTTGAAATCACCTGTCCCGAGGTCGATATGCTGGCCGGACTGGCCCAGACCGTTAAGGGCGTCTACGGTTCGCGCATGACGGGCGGCGGCTTTGGCGGTTGCACGATCAGTCTCATCGAAGCGTCGGCGGTCGACAAGGCGTCGCAAATTCTGACCGACGGCTATCGTATCGGAATGGGCCGGGATGTGGACATTTACGTCTGCGCGCCGTCCGACGGCGCCCGCCTGATCCCGGTTTGAGGAGGCCGTCTTGGCGAGCATAGAACCGCTTCGCGGCGCCTCGCACCGCCGGTTCAATCCGCTGACCGGCGAATGGGTCTTGGTGTCGCCCCACCGCGCGCAGCGACCCTGGCAAGGCCAGCGCGAGTCGAAAGCGGCGCCCGCAGCGCTCGCCCATGACCCGAACTGCTATCTGTGTCCGGGTAACCTGCGCGTGGGCGGCGTCCGCAATCCCGACTACCCGCACACCTTCGTGTTCGACAATGATTTTCAGGCCCTGCAGGCCGACGCGCCGACCCATGTGGAAAGCGATGGACTGCTCGTCGCCGAAGGCGAATCGGGACGTTGTCGCGTTTTGTGCTTTTCCCCGCGTCACGATCTGACGCTGGCCGGCATGGCGGTCGCCGACATCGAGCGCGTCGTCGACGTCTGGGTCGAGGAGACGATCGCGCTCGGCAATCTGCCCAATATCGCCTCGGTGCAGATTTTTGAGAATCGAGGCGAGATGATGGGCGCCTCGAATCCTCATCCGCATGGCCAGGTCTGGGCGACCCGTCATCTGCCGAACGAACTGGAAAAAGAAACCCATCGCCAGAGCGAATATCTCCTGCACCACGGCCGGCCGCTGCTCCTCGACTATCTCGCGCAGGAACTTCAGCACGGTGAGCGGGTCGTTCTCGGCAACGACGATTTTTGCGTTCTGGTGCCGTTTTGGGCGAACTGGCCGTTCGAGACCATGATCCTCCCGCGCCGCCGTATCGGCGGATTTGACGAGATAAGCGCTGGGGAAAGGACATCGCTTGCGCAAGTTTTATCGCAACTGACCAAGCGTTATGACAGGCTGTTCGACGCCCCATTCCCCTATTCGATGGGCTTCCACCAGAAACCGACCGACGGCGCGGTGCACGCCGAATGGCAAATGCACGCGCATTTCTACCCGCCGCTCCTGCGCTCCGCGACGATCCGGAAGTTCATGGTCGGCTTCGAAATGCTGGGCTCTCCCCAGCGGGATCTCACGCCTGAGGCCGCAGCCGCAAGTTTGAGGGAGGCGGCCGGATAGCCTGCTCTCGTCGGCTGCGCAGAACGGGTTTGGGTGCGGTGGCGAGATTGGCGCGTCCGACCGGCGCTGTTCGCGATGACTTGATGGTTGGCGGCGACCGCGACCTTGTCCTCAAGCGAGAACACCGCGAACGGAGGCCCCGACGGCCCGTTGTTTCGATAGCGACTAATTCCCCAGAGACCTCGGCAAGCCGCCTATGAAGGCGGACGCAGTCCTTGCGGCTGTGAGAACCGGCGACAATGTCTTTGTGAAAACCGAACATCGTGTTATGTTTTCCCGTGTGCAGGATTTCACGACGGCGCCCGGAAAGGAACGGCTTTGGGGCAATCGACCTCCTCCAAGACAATTCGCGTGGGAGCGAAGGCCGGACAGAATTTTTTATTTGAATCGGCTGTAACTCATTGAAAAGTCCCGATCCGAAAAAATAAACGTTAGCAAATGAAAGCATTGGGGGAGTGGGGCGCGAGATGAACGCCAGACGCGTGCTTCCTTACGCCTGCTTACGAATGTCAAGCGCAAATATAAGATGACGGAAGACGATGCTTTGAGCCAATACAAACGAACCACGCCAAACAATGCAATACAATAAACAGATGCGACGTTAGCCACATCTTCCTTTGATTATGTCATGAATGCATAGCTACAAAGGCTGCGTTTCTTTCGCGCTCTGTTAGACTGCGCAGCCATGAGCCGCCCGCTTTGTGATCCTATTCATACCGCCGCTGTAAAGAAGGCGCTTGGCGAAGGCGTTCCGGCGCGGACGCTTTATCGTGATTACGCAAGCACAGCGGCCAGATCCTATGCGCGGGCGAGCTGGGAGGCAGCGAGCGCAGCGATGAGCCACCGCAAACCGCCCTGAAGGCGCAACCAGGCTGATTACCAGAGCATTTCAGTGTGTCGCGCTTGTGATATGCTACCTAGAAGTGGACAACCGCTCCTAGCTGATTGATATTGCAGCGCTTCCAAGGATTATAACTTGTCCCATAGGGCAAATACATTGATCGTTGGTTCAAAATGCTGATGGGCCCGAACCTCGTGTGGGCGGGCGGGCGAACACGAAGTTCGGGCATGCGCCAGGTACTCGGTGGCGCGGCTTAGCGGGGCGCTTCATGCCTACGAGCACCTCCGCCAGTAGTTAAACGAAACATCCTTTTGGGTGGTTCCAAACCTTCCGTCAGTTTTTATGTGCCTTCGATTTTCGGCTCTGGGCCGTGGATCAAGTTTCGACCTGTTTCAGCTCATGGATCAGGCGCAGCGCCCTCCGAAAATACGCCAAATTTTCAAAATCCTTTTGATAAAACAACAGAACAAACGCAGACTTACTACGTTTAAGCCCTGTCCAGCGGCAAACGCGAAACTTCCAATCGCTGGGCAGCATGGAGGGAACCATGAGTCCGCGTCTTATTACGAGTGGCGTTCTCGCCGCCATAGCCGGTGCCGCGATGGCGCTCGCCGTATCCAGCCCGTCTTTCGCATTCACTCTGTCATCGCCGCCCGTCACGGAGCCGGTCGTCAAAGCCGGAGGCATTCAGCAAGTTTACTATTACCGCCGATATTACTACCGGCCATATTACCATCACTATTATCATCCTTATTATCACCGCTATTACCGTCATTATTACTACCACCCTTACTATCATCGCTACTATCACCACTATTACTACCACCCATACTACTACCGCCCATACTACTACCGTCCCTACTACTACCACCGCTATTACTATCCGCTATATTAACATCATGGGTGGGCCTGGCTACGGACGCGTGTGCCGTTGGTGCGTTTTCCAAGGAGCACTAGCGGCGACTTGGCACAATCGGAAGGATTGCGAGGGCGCAGCTCGGCCGGCGCTCGATCTGGCTAGCCGTTCGATTTTGGATGCCGCCGAGGACGTGACGTGGATCTGCGCCCTTCGATCTTGGAGCTTGGAACTTGATCTTACCTGTTTCAGCTCAATGGATGGGCGCGACAGTCTCCGAAAATCCCCCGCTCGGACGGTAGCCCGGCCATGTTTACAGAGGTATAGGCCGGATGCTTGCCGCTCTGCGTGGCGCGCGGCCCTTGCGGAAAGGCGCTACCCCACACTAAACCGATGCCGGCGTCACCTGCTCTCGAGCCGCTCCGATCTGTGCGCCGGCTTCGCCAATCGTATACACGGCCAGATCGATCTTCATCTGCGTTCGCAGCTGGCTGAACGCTTTGCGGACGTCTTCGTCAGGCACCCTATCTCTTTCTTGGTGCAAAGCTTGGGTGGCGAGAAAGTAGGCGTCCATCGCAAACCAAGTCAGAAAGAGCCCATTCCCTTGCTCATAGTACCATTTTCTGAATCCATCACTCAGAGCGGGACGATCCAGTGGATTGGCCGTCCGCGGGCTCAACGGCTCCATGATTTTCCAGCCTTGTACGGTTCCAACCGGCGCTCTGAAACGGCTACGCGCGTTTTGAACTCCAGATCCAGCCCCGACTTCAGGCCTTCCGCGATCGAGGCCAATTGCGCCTTCAAGATTTCTGTTCCCTTATTGAGCTTGTCTTGAAACGCCGCTTGGTCTATTTGATGCCCAGATTGGCTTTCTTGCAATAGTCCAGAAATTGCGAACTCGAACGCTTTAAGCTCTTTGTTGTAAACGCTACCCAGCGCTTGTTTGTGTGACTCCTTCGATTTCTCAAAATAAGTGTCGACCCATTTTGTGGATAAAAATCTGGACGCCGCCCAGACAGCGCAAAACACTGCAGTGCCAGTAACACCAAAGTTGACCAGATATGGGATAAGCAGGTTCACCACACTTTCCACGTGATTCTCCGGAAACCAGCCTCAATCACGCTGAGATCGCCGCGCAACAAGTTTCCTCTGACAGGGCACTTCGTCAGCGCCGTTTGACTGTGGACCTTGATTCTCGCTGTTTCAACTCAATGGCTGGGGGTAGCGCAACAGTCTCGTCATATTTCCACAATCCAAATCACCCTTGCTTTCTTGTCTTAGGCCAGTTCCCCATGATAGAGGCGAAAGCCGAAGGTCCAGACGCAACCAGCGCATCACCATAAGCAATTTGGCCAAAGTCTATCATCTTTTAAAGATTGAATTCCTTCTCGCACGTTCAATAAAGGCGCTCGCGACAGCGTCCGCGTCTTCATCCGTTAATCGCATCGGAGGAGGCCACGCAAGTGGACTGCTTTTAAGAGGGTGGATTCGATACAGGTGTGTTTTCTCACCACGCCCCATATTCTGGCTTCGGACAATGCTGGCGATTTCTGAGCTAAGTACGTGAATGTATAGCTTACCGATGACAAGGGTCGTCGTTTGCGTATTGGGAAAGTCTACACCTAGGCTGCTTCTTTGAGGAACGTGATCTTCGTCTGAAATTGGAATTGTAGCGTGGGTCCACACGCCTTTCCATTTATCTTTTTCGAAATAACCGATCCAGACCTTCATATTTGACGGCGCAACTAGATCGCTTTTCAGGAACAGGCGGTCTTTTGGAGAGATAGCAACTTTTGTCCCTGTTTTATCAAGAAATTCTGCAACCATCACGAACATGGCGATCCAGGCAGATAATGTTGTTTGCGCCTTTCGATGAAGAACAGAAGTTTGACCCAAAATAAGTGGTAACAATATAGGTTGTGTTTTCTTCTGCAACTCACTCATCCATCCCGTGTTACAGGAAAGGCATACTCTTCTCAACCGTCCGCTCTGCGCAGAGCCTGACCTGATTTTCGTATGATGAACAGATCGATCAGGAAATATTACCTCCGAGGCGAATTCGTGATTTATCACGTTCTTCGGCAGATACGGATTAAGCCATTTTGCCCAAATGTGTTCCTTTGTAACTCCGTACCCATCACAGAAGATGCATTTCAGTTTCGTTCACCGCTGACGCGTAAAGCCAGCCACAGATGCCCTCGGCAAGGACAGAGACTGCAACCATCGCACCAATGAGGCGCAACACAATCTACAGGCCACGACTGGGTCTCAACGACATTTCAGTCTTGTCACAGTCTCGCTATGGGCGCAGTCTCAGTCGCGCAGGGCCGTCATCTGGCGAATGCCGGTTTAATTGACGGATTGTGGCTACGGATCGGGCGCGGACCCTGTCCTATGCAACGCCCGATTGAGGCTGTCCCTATGGGATCAGGCCAAGGCGGGATCGTCGAACATGCTCCCTTGTCAAATTGCCTTCTTACTTTTTGATGGCATTTTTCTTCGTGTTTAAATCTTTTTCATCTGCCCAATCATGTACAGCACTCATGCTCGGCCTCGTCCATCAACCTGCCGAGTTTCTCGAACCGGGGCCGCAGTTGATCGGCGACGTGCCGCCAGACCTGGCCTGCGGTCTCGCGGTCGGGCTGGATGAAGGCCTGGCGGATGGCGGCGGCGACAACCGTCTCCTGCGTCTTTGGCACGTAGGCCAGCGCATTGCGCATGAAGTGCACGCGACAGCGTTGCCATGTCGCGCCGACGACCCGCTGGACGGCGGCCTTCAGCCCTTCGTGCGCGTCCGAGATCACGAGCTTGACGCCGCGCAGGCCGCGTCTGGTCAGGCGCTTCAGGAAGTCCGCCCAGAAGGTCTCGGCTTCCGACGGGCCAATGCCGAGCCCGACGATCTCGCGCCGTCCTTCGGTGTTGGCGGCCACAGCGATTATCGCGGCGACCGAGACGATGCGTCCGCCCTCGCGCACCTTCAGGTAGGTCGCATCCAGCCACAGATAGGGCCAGTCGCCTTCGAGCGGCCGTTCGAGGAAGGCCTTCACGCGCTCGTCGATTTCCTTGCACAGTTTCGAGACCTGGCTCTTCGAGATGCCGGAAAGCCCCATCGCCTGCGCGATCTCGTCGACCCGGCGCGTCGACACCCCGCCGATCCAGGCCTCCTGGATGACGGCGACTAACGCCTTTTCCGTCGTCTTCCGAGCCTCCAGGAACAGCAGGAAGTGCTGCCGGCCCGCAGCTTCAGGGATCTTGAGATTGAGCGAGCCAAGTCGCGTGTCGAGCGTGCGGTCGCGTAGTGCCAGTTCAGCCATCCGCTCGTTCTCTCAGCCTATCAGCTTCACTCCCTCATAGCAATTCAGACCTTCCTAGCACCAGAAATCACGTCCTCTTCTGCAGAAGCTCATTCAGTCAGTTTTCTCATCTTCTCTCAGTGTAAGTTAGCAAAATAATTTACATAATCAAACTAATTTTCAAACTACAATCCAACTCACGTAGACCGACACAAATAATATCTAATACATATTATCAATATATCTCCAATCATAATACTCCATATATTTCAGTACATACCACTTATACTTTCACTCTATTTAATATAAACTATCTATTTTCCAAACTATCTATCACTTTACCCACATACCGAAGGCCTGCGTGGCCATGTGCGACATACCCGTGCAAGCCGTGTGAGACCCGCGGGTAAGCAGCGTGCCCGTAATCGTGAACGACGGTCGCCGCATTTGCGGCAGGAACCGGCGACGATAACACAAAAGCGGCCGCGCTGAGCGCAATAGCTGAAACTCGAAGAACGCCAAGGGTCATGACGACCTACCTTTCATGCTGAGCGACGCCGCAGCGCCGGGGGAACGCCCCCTGATGGCTTTCAGGTAGATCGGCATTGCTGACCCGCAAGATCCGAGTCGGTCACGAATGCGTGCGTTCGGAGATCGTGATAGTCTTTCGAGGCGAAGAAAGCCGAGATGACACACTGATATAAAATTTAACATCGATTGTTTTCAACTCGAACCCACAGAATACTGATTGGCCGCCTCTCGCATCGTCGCCACAGCTATACCGATCTTGCGCTTTGCCGAACAATTCCACTGTTGGTGAGGCGTCAACGATTTTTATTTGCGAAATTTAACGCGCCTCCAAACACCGATAGAGGTAACTGTTAGAACTCAATACCAGCAGTGGATTGCGAACCCTTGGGTTTAGAAACGCGCGTTCGGACGAAGTACGGTTATTCGCTGACGATATGCCAAACGCCGCCGATACCGTCGCCAGTTTTGTCGCCCTTCTTCTTGTCGCCGGAATAGAAGTAGAGCGGCTTGCCGTCATAGGTTGATTGCAGCCGCCCATCTTTCCGCTTCACGGTTGCCCAGCCCTCTTCCATCTTTCCATCGCTCTTGGCAAGATATGCTGGCCATTGCTTGCTGCAGGCATCGTAGCATGCAGGGGTGCCGCCTTCGTCTTTGTCGAAGACGTAAACCGTCATGCCATTCTTAGCGGTGAGCACCGTCGCGGCATTTGCTGCAGGCGACATGACAAAGGTGCCGGCAAGCAGTAACGCGCTTAGAGCTGAAACCTTTTTCATTGCGTGATTCCTCCGTTAGATAGCCAGCTTACGGCCAAAAGCCCTAGTCATTGTTTGAGTAAGTGCCGTAAACACACGACGCCTCGCCTTTATTCGTCGTTAAGGATCACCTTTTGTCACTTGGCGTCTGGCGTCCCACAACCCCCGTTTCCTTAGGGTCCGACTCCGGTCATTCTGTCGCGCGCGGAACCCACCTGCGCATTGCTCGGCGGCTCAAAGACCACCGTGACCCGTCGATTCCCACAAGCTGGGCGCATGAGGCGCGACTCTAGCCGTGAAATCGGGAAGTTCGGCCCGCGTGTGCAAACCAGCGTTTCTAGGTCAAGTTGCTTGCGGTAAACGCAGCGCCTCATAGATCGCGTCTCTTGCCGATAGCCGTTGGCGCAGCGCATATGGACCTTCCAGCCTAGGCTCCGCGCAACGCCCAATTTCTCGCCGAAAGAGCCATTTCCTTAGCTTCCTTTTTCTAAGCGGACTTCGTGTTCGCGCTTCCTAACTGAGCAAGGGAAGCAAACGTTCCGTGGCTCTTGCTTGTGAGAGAGGCGAAGGAAGAGTGAGTTTAGAACGTCGCATTCATAATGTCGCGTTCCTACGGTGAGAAACGAAGCCCACCCTACAAACAGCGTCTCATATAGAAGCGGCAAAGAAGCGCGATTTATTCCTCGTTAAGCGCATTCTAAACTCGATCACAACATTGGAAGACGAAAAACAACTCAGTCTATAACGTTTTAAGTGCAAACCAACATCTTGCGGAGCCGTGCGGGCAAAGTATATTGTGTCGACTGAAACGCAAATCGCGCGAGGGTGCAATGACCGAGTTGACGCTATCGAAGGCGAAAAGGGGTCGACCTTTCAAAGGCGGAAGTGACCCAAGACTTGATACGCGAGTGCCCAAACCAATTCTCGCAGCCGTGAAGAACGAAGCCGAACGGCGCGGCTCCACGCCGGCCGCAATCGCTCGCGACGCGGTTGCGATCTATCTCCGAAATTTGGGATACGAGCTTGGGACGCGCGCCGCCTAAACGAAAAAGCCTGCCGGGGTGAGGGTTCCGACAGGCTTTCGAACTAATCAGCGACGAACCCCGGCAAGGTGTCTGTCACTTATGAAGCAAACTACGAAGGAAGGACCCTCGTCATGTCTTTACATAAACGCATTACGGGTAAAAAGCAAAAGCCATATAGAGCATTCCGGGATTTTTACCACGTAGTTCATACTTGCGGGCATTCTGTCTACTGGACAGACCCAACCCGAAGTCACCTATATAGTAGCCACCCTTGCCCCCGTTGTGGCGGCGCGTCCGGCATTGCAACTCCGCCATCCGCGAACCTCTTACGTACAGGACCCTTTATCGTCGGGTTTTTTGATTTAGTGGACGGCAACGCCCCGCTCGGCCCTATCACTATGAGACACCGAGCGGATGGCGATTGCTGCCGGCCCCCGCGCCTCATCCGCAAGTGTGAGGGGTAGCGGCGATGGCGCGCAAGCCCAAATCCGGCATTGTTAAGCGGGTCCGGGAAGGGAAGACGCCTTCATATTCGGACTTTCGTCGCCTCTCGCCGGATGAGAACGAACGCGAAGGCTTTTCGCGAAAGGCGCGACGCTACGTCCTCAAGAGCGTTTGGAAACTAACCAAACGAACGCCCACCATTTCGGCCCGTCAACATGAGACGCTGCGAACGAGACAGGAGTACGGTGTCGTGTCACCCGAAATCGCCACTCAAGCGCGGCGACATGGGGCTTTGTCTTACAAGACCGGGGCGGTGCAAGAGACGGCGACGAAGGTTAGTGAGAAGGCGTATCTAAAGAAGCTCGAAAAGGGCATCGCCCAAGCGGCACAATCCGGTGCGCGGATCACTGAATATTCCGGCCCCGGCATCAAGAAAAACCAGACCTTCAAAGCGCGCCGTTGGCACGCGGGCGAGGTGACGGAGCTACGTACCCGCAAGCTGTCCGGTGAGGAACTGACACAAGCAGAGTATTCCATGCTCATGGACTATTCGGAACGGTTCAAAGACCCGATGCGCGCCCTTCTCAGGCAGTCGCCGGGATCTTTCAATCCAAGGATCGCCTCCAATGAGTGACCGCCGTATCTCCAATCTCGTCAAGTCCATCCGCGAGGCCGCGCCACGTGAGACGCTGGAAAAGTTCGACATCGGACAGATCGCTAGGACCGATGACGCCAGTGACGAGACGCCCCCGAAGGGTGGCCGTTCAAACTCACTTGAGGCGTTCAACGGCTCATAAAGTCCTCAAACGTAGTGACCCGGATGACAATAGTGTGGAGCACAATGCGCCTGAGTTTTGGCGTGAGTACGCCTTTAGTTGCATCAAAGGGAAGTGGATCGATATATGGAAACTACGCGACCACAACGCCCCTTATGTCGAGGTAAACGGTAAACGCAAAATCGACTTCGTACATCATATTAAGATTTACGATACGTATGGCTATTTCGCGACCAAATTTGAGAAGGTCGTCGACGACATGGTTAAACAGGGCATGGCGTCGGAAGACGAACAGGCTCTAATCTCGGAAATGAAAGCCCTACGGGGTAAATTCGCTACGGTCGAGTTAGACAAGATCGTTAAATACTGTAAGACCGAATGCCGCCTGCTGGCGAAACGTATGTCGCAACTTCGGGAGTTATTCTACCAAGGGAACATACGTCCTACGTCTTGGCATGGGCCGGGGGCGCTCGCGAGCGCCGTCATCAAACAGCGCAAACTCGCTCGATTTTTCGAGGACCATATCGCCGCCGAGAAGATCAGTGAACAACAGGAATGGGCGCATTATTCCTTCGTCGGCGGACGCATCGAAACCCTGAAACAGGGTTATATGAAGTCTACCCCTCTCTATGTGTACGACGTTGCCTCGTGTTACCCTGCGGGCGCTGTAGAATTACCGAGCCTCGCAGCAGAAGATGGCTCTTGGCGTCGTTTGAACGGGGCTGATTTACGCTACGCCAGTCTGGGCGAATTGTTGGAACGCGCCGAAAAGGCGACGCCTGTTTCTATGTTCAAGGTCCGTTGGAGCTTCCCGGTTGTCGAGAAGAAATACAAGCCGCCGAGCCACGTCGCGCCCGAGGACCGACAGAAATGGGAGTTCCAGCGATCGACCTTCACGCCGTTTTTCCCATTACCCTACCGCACCAACTCCGGGGCCATCCTGTTTCCGGCAGATGGTCGTTCCATCGGTATGCGGGACGACTTCGTTGCGGCGATCAAATGGTTAATGCGCTTCGCGCCTGAGTTTCCCCGGAAGAAAGTCTACGGTGGCAGGCCGGTTGTGTGGAAGGGGCTTGGATATGGGAGATTAACGAGGACCACCCGCCAGTCTATCCCTTTAGTTTCATCCGCAACATGTTCAATCAAAGGCGTGACATAAAGAGGACTGCGATAGAGACGGGCGTTTACAATCCATTCGAGATAGTAATCAAACTCGTCATTAACAGTATCTACGGTAAACTCGCCCAATTCATAGGCGATAAAGGTAAGGTACCGGCGACTGCCAATCCTTATTACGGTGCGGCCATTACGGCCTATGGTAGACGACGCTTGGTAGAGGCCACTTTAGTCAATCCCCACGCTTTGGTCTTCATGGCTACGGACGGAATAGTTTCGGACGCACCGCTTCACGGTTACGAGGGCGGTCTAGCCCGCGTGAAGTGCGAAGGTAAAGACACGATAGACCTGGGAGATTGGGAATATAATGAGGCCGATGGCGGACTGTTCGTCGGATCAGGCATTTATATTTACTGGAAACGGGACCTTGATAAAAATGGCGACCCTAAACGAAAGCCCGATGGTTCGATCATATTAAAGCCCGTAGCCAAACTAAGGGGCGCGAGTGTCCAGTCTTATAAAACAAACGATAAAGGCGAGCCGTGGCTTGTCGAGAACACGCTGCCTATCTGGCGGAACATGCGGACCCTGCCATCACTATCGGACGACCACGTAGCCGAACGCGATCAAGGCGTGATCCGGCAGGACTACAAGCAGTTCATTACGATTGGCTCGGCTCTTTCTCCCCGCCGCTGGAAACTGGCTGGCCGGTGGTCGCCTGAGCCCGGCGAACCTAATGCCTATCAGCGGACGATTAACGTTCATAACATGGGCGTTAAACGAATGCCTAATACGGCCAAATTCCATCAACTTGTGAATGTCAAATTAGCCGACGGTACGAAACACGTAGCCGAACGTTGTTATAAATTAATCCCAACTATCCCGACCATGAATGACGACCTCGAGCTATCCCGGCCCCGTCCGCCCGATTGGATCAGCGAAGAGACCGGGGAAAGTGTCGAGAACGAATACGAGATGGACGAAGCCGTAGCCGGGGCGGGGGTTTAGTCATGACATTACAGGGCATCGTTACGTCGTATCGTATAACCGTTCCACGGCTAGACGGGCAGGGCTTACATTGTCTGAGGGTATCGATTACCGCCGCTCATGTCCGAGGCTCAACGCGAAAGGAAAGGTCGACTACGCCAGTTGCGACCTATGCGCGGGTGAGACGACGGTCATTAAATTCGATTGCGCCCGCAAGGCGGACGATGTTGAGCATTACTGCCCCGGCGAAATAAGGATGCGAAGGGGCGACGCCCCGATAACCGGACAGGGGAAAGGCGCTCACCGAGCGCGCGATATCCGACGCGCAACACCGCCTAAGACAACTTGGGGCTACGCAAGCGGCGTCCACAAAGCGCAAGGCGGTGAGGCTCCCATCGTCATAGCCGTTGTTTCCAAGGCCGTTCCATCTTCATTCGGCAAGGCAGCTCTGTACACCGCGTTTAGTCGGGCGAGCGCCGCCCTTGTTATCGTCGGCGACTTCGACGCCATACCCGGCATAGTGGCGCGAACGCGTGAAGGGTTGACGGTACTTGGTGCGTTGCGCGGTGAAGGCGCGTCGATTGTGGAAACACAGGGCGAGAGGGAATATGTAGCCTTCTAAAGCTTGACCTGAGGTTCTCCCCGCCCGAGAAATGATAACGCGGCGCGCGTTCGGGGATTGTCTCTCTTGCAGTATCCATCAGTTGTCGTGTGTGGGGCGCTCGCCGCGTTGCGCGTTCGCGGGGGCGTGCTGGAAATAGAACATGGGCCAAGGGCCGAACGGCTCACCATGCGTATTGATGTCGATACAGCCCCCAAGCCCCATACGATCTTATTCGATAGTCACGGCGAGTTTCTGACTGGCGAAGCTGTACGTTGGTGTGCACGCTACGGAATTGGCCTCATTCTGCCCGATGGTCCGGGGCGCATGTTGACGGTCCTGCAAAGCGCGCTTGAGGCTGTGGACGCGGCGTCGATACCCGACATAGACCCCGCAGTTATCCGTGCGCAATGCGCGGCGGACGCGGTAGGAATAGCGCGTGAGATTGTGCGCGCAAAGATCGAAGCGGAAGCTGCTCACGTCGGGCGCTTCGATCCTTTCAATGCTAACGCTGTCGCGGAATGGATAAGCGCGCTCGATAGCGCTGTCAGCGTCGCACAACTCGTAATGATCGAAGCGCGAGCGGCGTTGTGCTACTGGCGCGCGTTCAAGGATACGGGACTGCGCGAAGCCAAGGGCGGCAATCTTCCACGCTCATGGTTGCGCTTTGCCAATCGGCAAAAAGGCGCGGGCTTTCTCGGCTCTAAGCACGCATCGCATCCAATCAACGCCATGCTCAATTACGCTTACGTGGTAGAGGCGGGCAAACTGGCGAAGGCGCTTGCAGCGCGCGGCCTCGCGCTTTCCATCGGCTTTCTTCATAGCGATAAGAAAGGGCGTAACTCCCTTGTGTGGGACGCTATAGAACCGCTGCGCCCCGCCATTGACGCTCGCGTGTTTGCTTTCGTCGCCTCCCGCGAATTCGCCCGGTCCGACTTTCCTCAGACAGGCGTCAGCACATTCCGGTTAGAGCGCGACGTAATTAGCGAAATGTTTGGCCGCGTCTCTCTATCCGAACGCGAGATTGCGAATGCGGCAGACTTCATTTTGCAGATGGTAGAGCGATATGACGGTGTACAGCGGCGCTTGTTCAAGGTCGATTTGAGAAGGCGCAGAATTAGCGCTAAACGCTCTTAATAGGCATGGAGGATGCCCAGTAGCCCGAGGACGAAAAGAGCGGCGCGCGTTGTTGAAAAAGCGCACTTTCGAACAGGTCGCCATCGCGACATTAGCGACGCGCGATGATGAGCAGGATGATCCCTTTGAGAATGTGCCGCCGCCCACCATCTCGCTCCGACGCAAATTGTTTAGCAAACGCTTGGCGTTAAATTCTTGGATTAATAAATGTAAGAGAGTATCGAAGTCGTTATTAGATTGGACCAAGCGCAACTTCTTCACGTGGTTATTCAGATTATTCGCACTCCTTAGTGTCGGATACCTCGCTTACGATAGATTTTATGAAACCGGCGCTTTAATTCAATCGCCCGCTTCCGACCCCAACGACCCATTTTTATTTCCATTCTCGATAACGAACATGAGCCATATATCTACTTTGCAAGACATCAAATGGCGGTGTGAGTTTCCGTTTAGAACATATGACCGGGTGAACCGGATGAATGGGATCGACAACATTTATGAAAACATGAGTAACGTATCGGGGACGACTAAAGAACTGCCTCCGGGTGGCGTGCTTAACGTTTCTTGCGGACATCCTTTAGGCAACACACAACTGTTCCCATTCCAGCATATATCGGTCCTCATTTACGTAGATTATAATACAAACATTCTATGGTTGTACACACTTCATCGCAGCCCCTCCGAACAATTCACATGGGCGGGAACGGCAGCCAGGCCACAGTGGATACGGGGGCAGCTTCCCGACGGCCCCTAAACCCCAAAGCATAGCTCCCGCCGCTGCCTTTCGGCCCCCAACCCACTCACCTCTCGGCCCCCGGCCAGATCGTTCACATGTAAAACATATGAACCATTTCCGAGCCATGCGGTAACATCCTTCGACAAGCTCAGGAAGGACGACGAAAGGAATGCGGCTTTTCCAGCCATGCACTCACAGCATAGGCAAAGGAAGACAGCCTAACGCCGCATCTGTTTATTGTATCGCGTTTGTTTGCGTTGCTTCGTTTGACGTGGTTCGTTTGTATTGGCTCAAAGCATCGTCTTCCGTCATCTTATATTTGCGCTTGACATTCGTAAACAGGTGTAAGGAAGCACGCGTCTGGCGTTCATCTCGCGCCCCACTCCCCCCAAATGAAAGCATTTTTACTATCGCTTAGTAGCGTTTAATGGCGTTTACGCGCGTTTATTTGCGCGCGGAAGTCAGCGCTTGAAACGCCAAAGGCGGCCGAAGGCCGCCCTTGGTCATGCGTGAGAAGCGAGAGGTGACTCAGTACGAATAGTACATGTCGAACTCGACCGGGTGCGGGGTCATCTCGAAGCGCTGGACCTCGCCCATCTTGAGCTCGATATAGCTGTCGATGAAGTCGTCGGAGAAGACGTCGCCCGCCTTGAGGAAGGCGCGGTCCCTGTCCAGGCTGCCGAGCGCCTCGCGCAGCGAGCCGCACACGGTCGGGATCTTCTTGAGTTCCTTGGGCGGCAGATCGTAGAGGTCCTTGTCGATCGCCGGGCCGGGGTCGACCTTGTTGACGATGCCATCAAGCCCCGCCATCAGCATCGCCGAGAAGGCGAGATAGGGATTGGCGCCCGGATCGGGGAACCGCACCTCGACGCGTTTCGCCTTCGGATTGGACGTCCAAGGAATCCGGCATGAGGCCGAGCGGTTGCGCGCCGAATAGGCGAGCAACACCGGAGCCTCGAAGCCCGGCACCAGGCGCTTGTAGCTGTTGGTCGTGGGATTGGTGAAGCCGTTGAGCGCCTTGGCGTGTTTAATGATGCCGCCGATGTAATAGAGGCATTCCTGGCTGAGGTCGGAATACTTGTTGCCGGCCATTACCGGCTTGCCGGCCTTCCAGATCGACTGATGAACGTGCATGCCCGAGCCGTTGTCGCCATAGACAGGCTTGGGCATGAAGGTCGCCGTCTTGCCATAGCTCTGCGCCACCATATGGATGCAATATTTGTAGACCTGCATGTGGTCGGCCATGGTCACGAGCGGGCCGAACTTGAGGCCCAGCTCATGCTGCGCGGACGCCACCTCGTGGTGGTGCTTCTCGACGACCGCGCCCATCTGCGCCATCGCCGCCAGCATTTCGCCGCGCATGTCCTGGGCCGAATCCTGCGGCGGAACCGGGAAATAGCCGGCCTTGGTGCGCACGCGGTGGCCGAGATTGCCGCCCTCGTAGGCGGTGTCCTGATTGATCGGCAGTTCGATCGAATTGATCTGGAAGCCGGTGTTATAAGGGTCGGCCTTGAACCGCACGTCGTCGAACACGAAGAACTCGGCCTCCGGCCCGAAGAACACGGTGTCGCCGATGCCGGTCGACTTGAGATACGCCTCGGCCTTCTTGGCGATGCCGCGCGGATCGCGGTTGTAGGGCTGGCCGCTCGCCGGATCGAGGATGTCGCAGTTGATGACCATGGTCGAGGCGGCGAAGAACGGATCCATGCACGCCGAGGTCGGGTCGGGCATCAGCGTCATGTCGGATTCGTTGATCGCCCGCCAGCCGGAGATCGACGAGCCGTCGAACATCAGGCCGTCTGCAAACGCGTCCTCGTCGACCAGGCTCTGATCGAAGGTCACGTGCTGCCACTTGCCTCGTGGATCGGTGAAGCGGAGGTCGACATACTTGACGTCATTGTCCTTGATCGCCTTCAGGACATCCTTGGCGGTCTTCATCATTTGCCCTTCCTTGATGATTAACTTCTGCTTCGCCCGCCTAGGGTGGCTGGGCGCCCTCGTCAGCCTGAAACGCCTTTAGACCGCATCGGCGCCGGTCTCCCCGGTGCGGATGCGAATGGCTTCCTCGATCTGCGATACAAATATCTTGCCATCCCCGATCCGGCCCGTTTGCGCGGCATTGCGGATCGCTTCGATCGCCGGACGGAGATTTTCGTCCGAAACGACGACTTCGATCTTCACCTTGGGCAGAAAGTCGACGACATACTCAGCCCCCCGATAAAGCTCGGTATGTCCCTTCTGCCGGCCGAAGCCTTTCGCTTCGAGGACGGTGATTTCTTCGGATTCCGGCCTCCTGCAGGGCCTCCTTCACCTCGTCGAGTTTGAACGGCTTGATGATCGCCTCGATCTTCTTCATTTCGGCCAAACTCCTCATCCCCGCGGGGTCGGCCGCGCCGATCCAAGGCCCCTTTTGGCGGCGCGGCAGGGTGAGCGCGGCCGCAGGGTCAATAGCATCGGATAAGGGATCGCGCCACCGGGCGCCTGTTAAGAGGTCAGCAGGGCGCCGGCGTCCGCTGCGGCGCCGCTTGAATAGGCATTTTGGCCAATAATCGGGCGGCCGATCAGACGGTCGGTCCCCATTCGCCCGAGCCGAAAATCCTCCACGACGTGAGCCCCGCCTTCGCGACGACGATCCGGCCGGACTTGGCCATGGCGACCAGATGGGCGAACACCATCGGGTGGCGCCAGGACATTGGCTTCTCAGGCGCGCAAACGGCGCGATATTCGTCGCTGTCTGCGTCTTCCATAAGGATTGTGCCGACCAGGTCGGGGCGCAATTGGCGCGACAGGTCGCGCCGCGTCAGCCATTCGCACTCGAAGTCGCGACAAACTTCCGGGCGGTCGGTATAGATCGCGCAGCCGCCGCCGGAGAGGCAATTGACGCATTTGGGTCCCGGGGGCTTCTTGAAATAGTCGATCTCCAGCGCCGAACAGCACATCGTGCATGCCCCGCAGGATTTTCCTGGCGCCGCCGTCATTCGTTCCTCACGCCGCCGCCAGTTCGGTCGTCATGGCGGCTCGCGAGCATCCCTATCATTATTTCGGCCCTAGAGAGAGGCGGATTTTGAACGCCAGCGAATTATCGGGACAATTGCCGATCGGAACGCCCGCTGGAACCTATGCGCGACCCCGCGTTGTTTGGCAGCTCTCAAAGGAGGCTGTCATGGACAAAGAACATATCAAAGGCGCCGCGGACAAAGCCAAGGGCGCGATGAAGGACGCCGCCGGCAAGATGATGGACGACAAGGGATTGCAGGCCGAAGGCAAGATGGACAAGGCGAAGGGTGAAGCGCGGGAAGCCCTCGGCGACGCCAAAGACGCTGTCCGGCACGCCAACGACAAGTAGTCAAGCGACGTGGCAATCAATGAAGGGCGGCCTCTGGCCGCCCTTTTTGCGTCATTATGTGGTCACGGGGCGTTGCAAGATTTGCGTTGAGCGTGGAGTCCTCCAGCTCCGCGCCCTACGCCCCGCCCAGTGCTCCCTCCCTCCTGGGCGGGGCCCCTGGCCCGTTTACGCAACCCGGCCTCGCGACCTCGCTCCGTGAAAGCTACGCTTTGGCGACGGCGCCCTTTCCTGCGCTCGCCAGGTGCGGCAGCTCGGCTGCCACAGCCAAGCCGGCGAAGCCAATCAACATCAGGGCCCAAGTCGACGCTTCGGGAACCGCCGTGAGCGTGAAATGCCCGACGCCAAATGCGCTGGGATTTGAGGTCAACTCGCCATAGGCGTTGCCAGTTGGCGGCGTGCTTTGTCCGTCAAAGCTGAAAATATTGATGCTTTGCCCGGCGGCGGTCTCAAACGAGATGCCCACGGTGCTGGTGAACGCAAAACCGTTGGTGAAAAGCAGGTTGTCGGCGCCTCGGAACGTGCTCGTTCCGGTGATCTCGCTGCCATTGATGACCCCGGTGATGGTGTCGATCGACCAAACGCCCGTGCTCTCCGTTGGTGACGCGTCGATCGTCCCGCTTCCTGGGAACGGAACCCCGCCAAGGCTGGGAAGCGTGCCGGTCAACGACCAGTCGAATACTTTGGCGCTTGCGGACCCCGACGCGGCGGCAAGCGGTAGCAAACCGCCGATCATCATGGCGGCAAACGTTGTGGCGAACTTCATCGATCGATCTCCGGGCTGTAAACGGCTTCGCGCGACTAGCAGCCGCGATCCGTCAGCGGGTCAGTAGAGGCGCCGCCCATGTCGCCTAGATGACCGTGCGCGTCATGCGTTTAGGCTGAAGCGACCCCGAAATGGCCGCCACGATAGCCGCCGCCTTCTAATCAGCTTAAGTTGCTGCCCGGGCAGAAGACTGGCGGTCGACGCATGCCGCTGACTGCCGATCGCCCCAGCGGGAGCCTGCTCAATGAAAGCCCTCGTCAAGGAAAAGCCGGAGCCGGGCCTGTGGCTCGAGGAGCAGCCGATGCCCGAAATCGGCCCCGACGACGTGCTGGTCAGGGTGCATAAGACCGGCATCTGCGGCACCGACATCCATATCTTCAATTGGGACGAGTGGGCGCAGAAGACGATCCCGACGCCGATGACCGTCGGCCACGAATATTCGGGCGAGATCGCCGAGGTCGGCGCCAATGTGCGTCGCCTCAAGGTCGGCCAGCGCGTATCGGGCGAAGGCCATGTGATCGGCATGAAGAGCCGGGCGGCGCGCGGCGGGCGCTATCATCTCGATCCGGAGACGCGCGGCATCGGCGTCAACATCCCGGGCGCCTTTGCCGAATATGTCCGCGTGCCGGCTTTCAACATCGTGCCCTTGCCCGACGACGTCGATGACGAGCTCGGCGCGATCCTCGATCCGCTCGGCAACGCGGTCCATACCGCGCTTGCCTTCGATCTCGTGGGCGAAGACGTGCTCATCACCGGAGCCGGGCCGATCGGCATCATGGCCGGCGCCGTCGCGCGCCATATCGGCGCGCGGCATGTCGTGATCACCGACATCAACCCGAAACGCCTCAAGCTTGCGGAAGAGGTCGCCGACGTCGTCGCGGTCGACGTCTCCAAGACCGACCTCAAGGAGACGATGAGCCGGCTGAAGATGAAAGAGGGCTTCGATGTCGCGCTCGAAATGAGCGGGGCGCCGGCGGCGTTCGATCAACTGTTCGACGCCATACTCACCGGCGGCAGGGTCGCCCTGCTCGGCCTGCCCGCGAAGCCCGCGCTGGTCGACTGGAACAAGATCATCTTCAAGCAGCTCACCATCAAGGGCATCTATGGGCGCGAGATGTTCGAGACCTGGCACAAGATGATCGCGATGCTGGAAAGCGGGCTTGACGTGCGCAAGGTCATCACCCATCGCCTGCCGGCCGACAAATTCCTCGAAGGCTTCGAGATCATGCGCCGGGGCGAAAGCGGCAAGATCGTGCTGGATTGGGCGGGCGCGTAGAGGGTCGGGCTGGGCCTGCCCTTACCGAGTCGGTTTTGAGCGATTCCAGGGGCTTGCGGCGCCATTTCCGAGTCGCTCCGGTTCCACAACGGCCTCTTTGCTGGACGGCGTAGAGCGCGACCCTTGACTAGTTCAGAATACTCTGTATCATAGAGTTATCTGCATGAGGTTGCGCCCATGTCCCTCTCGACTCTCTATGATGTTGCGCTCGGGCTGCTCGCGCTGGTCGGCGCGGCGGCGATCGCAATTGTGCTGATGCTGGCTTGGCCGGTCCGGCCGCCGCCGACGCTCGCTTCGATTCACGCCGGCGCGAAAGAGATCGATGAAACGGGCGCGCCCGATCTCAGCCGCTACCAGGCTCGGGACGGCACGTGGCTCGCCTACCGGATCTATGCCGCCGAGAACGGGGCGCGGGATCGGAATCGCGATCCTCGCGCATGGCTCTTCGGCCAGCTCGATTGAAATGAACGCCGTCGCGAAGGCCTTGGCGGGCGCTGGCGTGACGGCCGTCGCGTTGGACATGCGCGGCCACGGGGCCTCGGGAACCCGCGGCGACATCGCCTATCCGGGCCAGCTCGACGACGATCTCGCCGATCTCGTCGCCACCTTGCGCAAAGCCTATCCGGCCGCCAGATTTTCGCTCATCGGCCATTCCGCCGGGGGCGGGTTCGCGTTGCGCATCGCCGGGAGCAAACTCGGCGATGCGTTTGACCGCTTTGTGCTGCTTGCGCCCTATCTTGGGCATTCGGCGCCGACCAACCGGCCCGCAGAGGGACCGGGTCTATGGGCCTCGCCCGACCTGCCGCGCATCCTCGCCACGGTCGCGCTCGAAAGGCTCGGGATCGACTGGCCGCAGTCCCTGCCGGCGCTTGCCTTCGCCAACGCGCCAGAAGCAAAAATGTTCGTCACCAGCCAGTACTCGTTCCGCCTGATGGGCAACTATACCGCGCCGCCCGACTGGCAGGACGCGTTCGCGCGCGCCAAGGGCCGGATCACGGTCATCGCCGGCGCCGCCGACGAACTGATGGACGCTGACGGCTACGAGCGCACGCTGCCGCCGCTCGGCGTCCCGCTGACGGTGCTTCCGGGCGTCGACCATATGGGAATCGTCTATAAGGCCGAGGCGATCAAAGCGATCCTGGCGGCGATGGCCGAAGGCAACTCATGACGTGGGAGGGCTCATGACCAAGCTCGCCGCCGTTGCGCGCTTCGCGCTCGCCGAGTTCGGGCCGCTGATCGTCTTCTGGCTCCTCGCCCTGGCGTTCGGCGTCAAGCCTGCGATCCTTGGCTCGATAGCGTTCATCATTGCGGACGCCGTTTGGCGCTGGCGAAAGGGGCTCAAGTTCACACGCCTCTATTTACTGGTCAGCGCGCTGACGCTCGTCTTCGGCTTCGTCGATCTCGTCGCGACTTCGCCGTTCATGCTGAAGTATGAGGCGGCTGTCAGCAACGTTGTAACCGGAATCGCTTTCGTCGTCGGCGCTCTGGGAGAGAAGCCGATCATCCAGGAGGTCGCCGAGCAGCGCGGCGAGAGCTTCGTCGCCACCGATGAGATTCGGGCGTTCTTCCGCCTGTTCACGCTTGTCTGGGCGACGTACTTCTTTCTCAAGGCCATCCTGTTCGTGTGGATGGCGTGGACCATGCCCATGCTGGAGGCGATGGCCCTGCGCTCGGCGATCGGCGGCGTCAGTCTCGGCCTGATGATCGCGATCAGCGTCACGCAAGGGCGACGGCTCTTCTTTCTTTGCCGGCGCTTCGGCCTGTTGCCCAAGGCGACCCCGGCCGCGCCCGGCGCCCAAAGCTTGGCGCGTAACCCATGACCATTCGCTCCGATGAAGCCGCCGCGATGCTCGCCGACGTCGACAGCGTCGTCGCCAAGGTCAAGCAATCGCGGCTTTATCGCACCTCGGCGCTCATCATGATCTTGTGGGGCGCCGTGAACGTCGCGCGCGACGTTCTCATTGCGCTCGCGCCAACCTGGTTCGGCCCGCGCTGGTTCCTTATCGACGCGATCGGGATCATCGGCACGCTCGCCCTTCTTCGCTGGGTGGTCGAGCCCGGCGCGCGATTCCCTCTCAGAATGCTGGCGGCGTTCTGCCTCTTCTACGCCTTCGGCTGGATCTGGGCGAATTTCCTCGGCGGGTTTGGTCCGCGCGAACAAATGGCGTTCTGGCCAACGCTCTTCCTGTTCGGCTACGCGCTCGCGGGACTTTGGTTCGGGGCGGCGTTCTCGGCCATCGGCCTCGGCCTCACAGCGCTTATTCTCGCCGGATATCTTTGGTCGGGCGCGGCGTTTCCACTGTGGCTAGCGGCGGTCTCCGGCGGCGGATTCATTCTGTGCGGCCT
Source organism: uncultured Alphaproteobacteria bacterium (assembly GCA_963702825.1). GTDB lineage: Bacteria > Pseudomonadota > Alphaproteobacteria > Rhizobiales > Beijerinckiaceae > Roseiarcus. The sequence goes on along the minus strand of CAVPEE010000038.1, from coordinate 2,597 downwards.
CTGGATGCGGCGGGCCTGAGCGATGGACGCGTCGGACGACGTCATCCATCAGCCTATTCGCTTGCGCGTCATGGCGGCGCTGACCGCCTGCGATCCGAGCGGCGAGGGCCTTGACTTCACCCAGCTCAAGAAGCTGACCGGCGCGACCGACGGCAACCTCGGCGCGCATCTCGATCATTTGGCGCGCGCGGGCTATGTCGAAGTGACCAAGGCCTTCGTCGGCCGAAGGCCTCGCACCACGGTCAAAGCCAGTGCGCAAGGGCGGGCTGCGTTCGCTCGCCATGTGGCCTTCCTGAAGTCGATTATTGAAGGCGTGTGAGGGCTTCGTTGCTGCGCCTCTGCAGCCGCGAGATCTTGGTCGCGGCTCATTCTTCCGCAAACCCCGCCTTGCGCGGGCCCTCCGCGCGGGTCGGAATGTCTGGGCCGTCGGGCCGCGTTTTTAACGCGCCTTCTCCAATCCCTTCACAAAAGTCTCGAACTCGTCGTCTGCGATCGGCACCAGATGCCTGTCCTCGGGGAAGGCGCCCTTCTCGACATCAGCGCGGAATTCCTGGAACGCGGCGATGCGCTCGCGCTGCAAACGGTCATATTCGGCGCGAAAGTTGCGATAGACTTTCGCGTGGCGCGGCTGATGGCCGCGCGAATAGCCCAAGACGTCCTCGGCGAACAGATATTGCGCATCGCAGCCTGAGCCCGCGCCCATCGACATGAGAACGAGCGTCGTGCGCTTCGCAATCTCGCTCGCCACCCGAGCCGGCACGACCTCGATCTCGGCCGCGACCGCCCCCGCAGCCTCGAGCTGCTTGACGTGATGATAGACATGCATCGCTTCGGCGGCGGTCTTGCCCACGGCCTTGAATCCGCCGCTCCAAGTCGCCCGCGCGGGGATCAGCCCGACATGGCCAACGACCGGAATCCCTTCAGCGGCGAGCTTTGCGATCGTGTCGAGACTGCCGGCGCAGTAGAACGCGTCCCCGCCAATCATCAGATTTTTGTGCGCGGCGCGCAGATAGTCCTCATAGGTGCAATGCTGGCCGTAGATCAGCCCGACCTGAACGAAGCAATCGCCCGCCGCCTCGCGCATCGCGGGCGACCACAGGTGTTCAACGATCGACAGAATATCAATGCCGGCTGCGGACGCCGCGGCCGCTTCTTCGGGCGTTTCGACGAACAGCATCGTCAATTGGCGCTTGCCCTTGAGCTTGCGCAGGTCGGCGACCGTCAGCCGAGCGTGTTTCGTTAAAGCCATTGATCCCCTCCACGGGTATCCACCGATAAAGCAAGGGCGCCGCGAAGCCAAACGCTGCTCACAACGCCGCGCGGCCTTCGCCCGGCACGTGGCGTTTTTGAACTCGATCGTCGCGGGCGCGTAAGCGCTTGCGTTGACCTCGCCGCCCCTGGCGGCGACAAACCGTCATGATCCGCGGCTTTTTCATCCTCCTCGCATTTCAGCTCGTCGGCGAGGTCGCGGCGCGCGGACTTGCGCTTCCGGCGCCCGGCCCGGTGATCGGACTTGCGCTGCTGGTCGTTGCGCTTAGCCTTTACCAGCGCTGGCGGCCGCTCGATGAAGAGGCGCTGGCTGAAAGCGACCTCGGCAAAGCTGCGAGCGGGTTGCTCGCCGCCTTGCCGCTTTTGTTCGTGCCCGCAGGCGTCGGCGTGGTGCAGTACATGGGCCTGTTGCGCGAGCAGGGATTGGCGCTCGCTGTGGCGCTCGTCGTCTCGACCATTGCGACGCTGCTCGCCACCGTCGGCGTCTTCCTGCTCGTCAAGCGCCTCACCGGCGCGAAAGGCGAGGCATGACCCCGTTCCGCCTCTGGGTTTATCTGCAGACGACGCCGCTCTTTTGGCTGACCGCGACGCTTGCAGCCTTCCTTGTCGCCGACGCGCTGGCGAAGGCGGCGGGCCGGCGCCCGATCGTCAATCAGGTTCTGATCTCTATCGCGTTGCTTGGGGGCCTGCTCAAGCTCACCGGGACGGACTACCAGACTTATTTCAACGGCGCCCAGTTCGTGCATTTCCTGCTCGGGCCGGCGACGGTCGCGCTTGGTGTGCCGATCTATGCCAATTTCGCGCTCGTCAGACGCAATGTCTGGCCGCTTGCGGCGGCGCTGCTCATCGGCGCGACTGTGGCGATCGCGTCCGCGGTGCTGGTCGCGAAAGCGTTCGGCGCGCCGCGCGCGATCCTGATCGCGCTCGCGCCGAAGTCGATCACGGCCGGCGTCGCGATGGCCGTGACTGAGGCGCTCGGGGGCGCGCCGCCGCTGACCGCCGTTCTGGTCATCGCCACTGGCATCCTCGGCGCGGTCATCGTGACCCCCCTCATGGACGCGCTCGGTGTGACCGATTACGCGGCGCGCGGCTTCGCCGTGGGCCTCGCCTCGCATGGCATCGGCACGGCGCGCGCCTTCGCGGTCGATCCGGTCGCCGGCGTGTTCGCCGGCCTCGCCATGGGACTTAACGCCATCGTCACCCCGGCAGTGATCCCGGCGCTGCTGCCTTGGCTGATCGGGTAAGGAAGAGGCGCGGACTCGCCTCACCGCCTCGGATAGCGCTCGCTCAGGAGCTCAAACAGCGCCCGCGCCGCCTGGATCTCGCCG
>CAVPEE010000037.1:0-30573 GCA_963702825.1 uncultured Alphaproteobacteria bacterium | reverse complement strand
AGCGCGGCGGACGCGGTCGGCGACCGCGTCTACGGGCCTAAGTTGGCCGACGGCGAGGAGGCGCGTACAATCGCTGCTGGTAAAGGGAGGAGCCTATGCCGAGCGGCATCCATCATGTGACCAGCATCGCAAGCTCGGCGCGCCGGAACCTCGATTTCTATGAGCGTACGCTTGGCCTGCGCCGGGTCAAGAAAACCGTCAATTTCGACGACCCCGGCTCCTATCACTTGTACTACGGCGATGCGGCCGGCCATCCGGGCACGATCTTGACCTTCTTCGCGTGGGAGGGCGCGGCGCCTGGGCGGCTCGGGATCGGGGAGACGCAGGAGACCGTCTTCAGCATCCCGGAAGGCTCGATCGGCTACTGGACCCAGCGCCTGGTCGAGAAGGGCGTCGCCCACGATCCGCCCGCCAAGCGCTTCGGCGCAACAACGATCGCGTTCAAGGATCAAGACGGGACTCGCCTCGCGCTAAGCGGCGTCAAGGGCGTCGAGGCCAAGCCTGGGTGGAGCGCAGGCGGCGTGCCCGCGGAACATTCCATTCGCGGCTTCCACAGCGTGAGCCTGCTGCTGGCTGAAGCCGGCCCGACCGCCGCCATTCTCACCGACGTGTTCGGCTTTGCCGCCGGCGGAAGCGAGGGCCCGACGCAACGCTTTCAGGCGCCGGGGGTGGAGATCGGCGGCATCATCGATCTGAGGACGGCGGGAGAATTCCTCACGGCGCGCCAAGGGGCGGGCTCGGTTCACCACATCGCCTTTCGGGCGACCGACGACGCGGCGCAGGCGGCGATGGCCCGCAAGCTCACCCAAGATCATCATCTGCGCGTGACCGAGCAGAAGGACCGCAACTACTTTCGCTCGGTCTATTTCCGCGAGCCCGGCCGGGTGCTGTTCGAGATCGCCACCGATCCGCCAGGCTTCGCCATCGACGAATTGCCCGATTCGCTTGGGGAAGCGCTCAAGCTGCCGCCATTCCTTGAAGACCGCCGCGCAGCGATCGAGGCGGCGCTGCCGAAGCTCGACTAGCGCATGAGACGAACCTTGCAATTCCCGACGCCCCGCGGGAGCCGGTGATGGCGCCCGAGTTGGCCTATATTCATCGCTTCGAGCCCGGCGCCGACCCAACGCTTCCGCCGGTTCTCCTTCTCCATGGCACGGGTGGCGACGAGACCGACCTCGTGCCGCTCGGCCGCGAGATCGCGCCCGGCGCGGCGCTCCTCTCCCCTCGCGGCAACGTGCTCGAAGGCGCCATGCCGCGCTTCTTCCGGCGCTTTCGCGAAGGCTTGTTCGACGAGGACGATGTGCGCCGCCGAGCGGGCGAACTCGCCAATTTCGTCTGCTGAAGCGCGCCGCGCCTATGGACTGGATCAACCTTTGGCGCTGGGCTACTCGAACGGCGCGAACATCGCCGCGGCCGTTCTTTTGCTGCATCCGAAGGCTCTCGCGGGCGCGATCCTGTTGCGCGCCATGGCGCCGCTGACGGATTTGCCGAGCCCCGACCTTTCCGGCGTTCCTGTGCTCATCCTGTCCGGATTGAACGATCCCATCGCTCCGCGGTCGAGCGCGGAGAAATTGGCGACGGCGCTCGCCGCGGCCGGCGCGCGGGTCGAACGCGACAACCTGCCCGCAGGCCATGGGCTGACCGAGGCCGACCTGACAAGGGCCAAGGCGTTCTACGCGCGCGAAGCGGCGCATCCCTTCCGCGCAGGGGCATGAGAACTGGCGACGGAGACCCCGTCGCCGCTACAGCTTCCTGGCGACGAACGCGACGATCTCAGTCATGACGGTCGAAGCCGCCTGATCCATCGCCGCCGCCACATGGGCTGCGTCGGTTGACTCGACCGGAATGCGAAGATTGAAAATCTGGTCCGCCATGATCCGCCCGCTGCCAAGCGAGACGATCCAGGCGGCAATGTCGATGTGAATCTCTTTCGTCTGGGTGTCGAGCTCGAAAGCGCGGATGTCGAGATCGACCTCGTAATTCGCATTCGCCGCTGGGCCGTCGATCCAACGCGCGAGCCCGGCGTTCTGGAAACTCTCCGCCAGCCGCGCGCGGAAAAGCGCAGGCAGGGATTCAGGCCAGGTGGCGCCTGCAAGGGTGGCCAGCGTCTGCGATTCGCGGACCAGGATATGATCGCTGTCGAGATCGGCCGTCGCGCTCGCCTGGCCGATCCGGAACTGCGAGCGGACGGCATGGGCCGGCGGGGGCGTCGCAGCGGCGAGGTCGTACAGGGTCGGAGGAGGTCCGCCCGCGCACGCCGAAAGCGCGAGCGCGAGGATGCTCGCAGCGACAAATTTCAATCGACCTCGGGATCCACCCCCCCTTCGCCCCATCATTGCCCGCCGTGATACTCGGGCAACGCGGGTCTTGAACCGAAGATGACCTGACTTGGATTGCGCCCGAGTGATCGCACCACCCCGTCAATGTCTTGGACCGTCCGCCTCGCCTCAACGGCGAGCGCCTCGTATTCGCGCAACCCCGTATTGGTGAACCGGCTGAGGCCGCTCGCGATGTCCTTGATCCGCGAGTCGACATCGTCGGCGAGTTTCTTGACCGAAAGCGCCGCCTCGCTGATGCGGTCGACCGCGCCCTTTGTCCCAGGCGAGCCAAGGAAGCTTTGGGCGCTTGTCAGCACGCCGTCGACCTTGTCGGCTGAATTGTTCAGCTTGGCGGACATCTCGGAAAAGTTCTTGAGCGTCGAATCGATGTTGCCGCGATTTTGGCGCACAGTCTGCACGACCTCGCTTGCCGAGTTGACGATGCCGGCGATCTTCTGGGAGTTGACCGCCTTCAGGAGCGAATCCGCGTCGGTGAGCGCGGTGTCCAGACGATTCGCGGAATCGTTGAGATGACCGGCGAGCACGGCCCCGTCCCGCATCAGAGCCTTGACGTTGTCCGAGCTGTCAGCGAGCGCCTGGCTGAAGGTCTGCGCGTTGTTGAGGAGAGCGTGGATTCTGTCCGGCTCGACCGCCTTGACCACGCGATCGGCGTCCTGCGACAGGCTCTGGATCTGAGCTACGACCGGCTGGACGGTCTTGCTGAGCTCAGCCAGGTTCTTCAGCGTCACATCGATGTTGGGAGCATTGTCGGCCAGAGCCTTGGCAAAGACGTCGGCGCTCTGAAGCGTCGAGTGAATCGAATCGGAATTGTCGGCAAGGAGCTTGTCAGCGCGATCGACGACCGAATTGCTTTTCGCTGACAGGCTCTGGACGTTGTCGACGATTGAGTGAACCTTGTCCGGATCGACCGCCTTGAGCACGCGATCGGCGTTCTGCGTCAGGCTCTGGAGTTGCGCGACGACCGGCTGGACGGTCTTGCTGATCTCGGCCAGGTTCTTCAGCGTCGTGTCGACATTCGGCGCGTTGTCGGCCAAGGCCTTGGAGAAGACATCGGCGTTGTGAAGCGTCGACTGAATGGAATCGGAATTGTCAGAAAGAAGCTTGTCGGCGCGATCGATGACCGAGACGCCCTTGGCCGACATCGCCTGGACGTTCCCTACGATCGCACGAACCTGGTCCGTATCGATCGATTGAACGAGCCGATCGGCATCGTCGGAGAGAGTTTGCAGGCGCGCCGCCAGCGGCCCGATCTGCTTGCCGAGTTCACCCACGCTCTTCAGCGCCGCGTCGACTCCGGCCGAGTTATCGGCCAAGGCCTTCGAAAACTGATCGACGTTCGCAAGCGCCGAATGGATCGTCGGGGAATTCTCGGCGATGATCTTATCCGCGTCATCCAAAACCGACGTAGCTTTGATTGATAGGGCGTCGACGTTATCCAGAATGTCCTGCAGCTGGATCGACTGTCCGGCGTAGATCACGGGCGGCCTGCCATTCTCGGCAACGAGCGCCGGTCCGGCGGTGACGCCGCCCAAGAGGGCGACCACGGCGCCTCCGGTGAGCCCTTGTGTCTCAAGACGCGCCCTGGTGTTTTTGTCGATTGGCGCCTCCGAGCTGACGTCAATGTCGGCGACGACCTGGTGCGGGTCGCTTCGCGAGAAAGTGAGATGCGTAACCTCGCCGACCTTGATACCGTTGAACGAGACGTTGGCTCCGGTCGAGAGGCCCGCAACCGAGCCCTTGAAGACAACTTGATAGCTCCGGTGACCGCCAGCAGTTCCGTAGCCCGCAATCCACATGACGAATAGAAACGCCCCGACGATCGCGGCCAAGGTGAAGGCGCCGATCAGGACGTAATTGGCGCGCGTCTCCATGCTGCTCAACGCCTCGCATTCTGGGGCCGGTCCTCCGCGGCGACCGCGGCCGACTGGTCTGCGCCCGCCGCGAGACGGATCACACCCCTCTTACCGTGGAAATAGGACTTGAGCCAAGGATCGTCGGAAAGCAAGAGCTCGCTGATCGGACCGGCGGCGATAACCTTTTTATGCCCAAGCACCGCAACCCGGTCGCAGATCGCAAACAGGCTGTCGAGATCGTGCGTGACCATGAAGACGGTTAGTCCCAAGGTCTTTTGCAGCGTGCCGATGAGATCGTCGAAATCGCCGGCCGAGATCGGATCGAGCCCGGAGGTCGGTTCGTCGAGGAAGACGATCTCCGGGTCGAGAGCGAGCGCCCTCGCCAGCGAAACGCGCTTGGTCATGCCGCCGGACAATTCCGAGGGCAACTTGTCTGCGGTTTCCGGGGGCAGGCCGACAAGCGCAAGCTTCTGCAACGCAAGACCGTCAAGCGTCGACTGGGAAAGGCCAAGATGCTCGCGCATCGGCGCCTGAATGTTCTGCCGCACCGTCAGGCTCGAGAAAAGCGCGCCCTCCTGAAACAGCACGCCCCATCGCTCGCCAACCTCCAGACGCTCTTGCGGAGTCATGTTATCGACGTCGTAGCCGAAGACTTCGATCGTTCCGGCTTGTTTGTGCAGCAGCCCTAGGATCGTCCGCGTCAGCACCGATTTGCCTGCGCCAGAGGCGCCGACAAAGCCCAACACTTCGCCGCGATAGAGATCGAGATCGAGCCCGTCCATCACCAGATGATCGCCGAAGCCCACTTTCAGGCCGCGCACGCGAATGACGACTTCGCGCTCGGACGGGAGAGGAGGCGAGGCGTCGTTCAATAGTCCACCGTAGCGAAAAACATCGCAAACAAACCGTCCATGACGATGACCATGAAGATCGACTTGACCACCGATGATGTCACGCATCGGCCAAGCGACTCGGCCGATCCGCGGACTTCCATGCCCTCTGTGGCGGCGATGAGCCCAATCACCACCGCCATGAATGGCGCCTTGATGAGGCCTACCAGAAACGTTTCGACCCAAATGGCGTTCTGAAGGCGAGTGATGAAGACGGCGGGCGTTATGCCGGCGTAGATCCAACTGACGAAGAGACCGCCTCCCATCTGAGCCATGTCCGCGAGGAACGTCAAAAGCGGCAGAGCGATCACCAACGCGATCAACCGCGGGATAATCAGCACTTCCAGCGGGTCAAGCGCCATCACCTTCAGAGCGTCGATCTCTTCGCGCATCTTCATCGAGCCGATCTCGGCGGTGATCGACGATCCGGTCCGTCCCGCAATCATGATCGAAGTCATAAGCACGCCGAGTTCGCGCAAACCCAAGACGCCAACCAGGCTGACGGCGTAATCCGCGGCGCCGAATTTGGCGAGCTGAAAGATGCCCTGCTGAGTGACGATCGCGCCGACCAAAAAGTTGATCAGTATGATGATCGGGACGCTGCGCAGCCCGTACATCTCGAGGTGATACACCATCGGAGTCCAGCGCCAGCGCCACGGGTGCGGGGCGAGGCGCAAGAACATCACAACGACTTCGCCGAGATAGTCGACAATGTCGAAGAAATCGACGCCGGAGTCGTAGATTGTCTCGCCGACCGCCGATAGCAACGCGACTGTGTGCGCCGGATGAACCAGCGTGGACTTCTCGGGCGGATGGTAGCCGGCCTCCTTGAGCAGGAGATCGTGCTTGGGCTGCTCGCCGCGGTAGGAGACCGTAGCCCCTGCGCCCGCGAGTTCGTCCTGGGCGCGATCGATGAACCAGGCCCCGGCCGTGTCCATGCGCTGAAGACCGGCGAGATCGAGGATCACGCGTTTCGCGTCTTTAGCCAGTGAAAGGAGCGAAGCCCCGGCAGCCTCCAGCTGGGGACCGGCGCCAACGATCCACTCCCCGGCCAGCGACAGCACCACCCCGTCCTGGCTGTCTTGACGAGCTACGGAAGGCGTCGTGGTCACCAAGCGCTCCGGCAGAGCAGAAACGGCGCTCATATCGCGCCGCCGCGCGACTGTCGAGCAAACACGATGCCGCCGCCCGCCCGGAAAGGATCAGGGGAAAAACAAACCAAGTACGAATCGGACACTCCGCCACACGAACTCAGATTCGCGAATAAGGCGAGTCGAATCTTTCGCTTCCGCGCGGCGCCCGTAAACATCATCACCAAATCGTCGGCCTGCTCGCGCCCCGCATGCCTCAAATGGAGACTGGCGGACCATCCGTCGGACAAACGGTGAAGGAATTGGCGATTGTGCAAATCGCCGCGCGCCGCCCTTCAAAGGCAAGCCGCAATCGCCGCCTCCATGCGGCATCCGCAAACATCATCACCAAATCGTCGGCCTGTTGGGCCTACCCCATGCCTCAAACAGGGACTCGCGGACCATCCGTCGGACAAACGGTGAAGGAATTGGCGATTGTCCAAATCGCCGCGCGGCGCGCTTCAAAGGCAAGCCGCAATCGCCGCTGTCGCGCGGGCCGATCAGGTCTTGGTTAACGCGCCGCTCCAGGCGCCGATCACCGAGCGGGCCCGAGCGCGGATCGTGTGAGCAAATTGGCGCCGCCCGGCTTTGGCCAAGCGTTGCAGTACCGACAAGAACCTCCGCTATGGAAGCGGAAACGGCGTCGTCAAAAACCCGCCCGGGGCCATGATCGAAATCCTGACAACGTGGCTGAACAGCCTCCCCGCCTGGGCGTTGGCGCTGGTTCTATGCGCGTTTTTCCTGACGATCACGCTGGCCGGCATCGTTCTCATTCACCCGCTCATGCGCCGCGCGATCCACAGCGAACGGCAGGTGAACGACGTGGTGATCTTCGCCGCCGCCAATTATGGGCTCATCTACGCAGTCCTGCTCGGCCTTTTGACGGTCGCGACCTTCCAGACGACCAAAGATCTCGAAGATCATATTGGCGAGGAAGCGTCGAGCCTATCGGCAATGTACCATAGCGCCGAGGACTATCCCGAGCCGTTGCGCAGCGAACTGAGAGCGGCTCTTCGCGATTACACCCACTACGTGATCGAGAAGGATTGGCCGGCCCATCGGCTCGGCAAAACGCCGAAGGGAGGCGAACACCGGCTCGAGGCCATCCGCGCCACCCTTTATGCCTTCGAGCCCGAGAGCAAGACCCAAGCCGTCCTGCACGACGAAATCATCCGCCAATTCAATACGCTGAACGTCGCGCGCGAGCAGCGATTGAATGCCGTGTCTTCGTCGATGCCCGCGGTCTTGTGGTACGTCGTCATCCTCGGGGGCGTGCTCACGATCATGTTCCTTTGGATGATTCACATGGATTTCCTGCCTCAGATCTTCCTTGGCGGGATCACTGCGATCTTCCTCGGCGTCATGACCTTCCTGATCTACGCGATGGATCACCCGTTGCAGGGCGCGGTGAGCGTCGGGGCCGAACCCTTTCAATCGGTCTTTGACCTCGTCATGAAATGGGACGAGCCATCGTGAGGCCAAGCTTCTGGCCCGCGGCCCTTCTTGCCCTCATCCTCGCCGTCCCGCCGTCTGCGGCGGAGGAGAATTCGAAGTTTCGCATGTTCGCGTCGGTCGGCACCGGCGAAACGAACGGGATTTACTATCCGCTGGGCGAGGTCATCTGCGGAATCGTCAACCAGAACCTGCACGAGAGCGGCATTCGCTGCTCGAGGGAGACGACGCCGGGCTCGGTTTATAACGTGAACGCGCTTCGCGACGGCGAACTCGAATTTGCCCTTATCCAGTCGGACGTGGCCTACGACGCCTATCATGGGATTGGCGCCTATGCTGAGGCCCCGTTCCCGGCTCTGCGCTCCGTGCTGGCGCTCCATTCGGAGCTTGTGACCATCGTCGCGCGGCCAGGGATCCATGAACTCAGCGATCTCGCCGGCAAGCGCATTGTGGCTGGCCCGGCGGGAAGCGGCTCAAGAGCGACCTGGGAGGCCATGGTCAAGGCGCTCGGATGGAAGGACGGTCAAACGCCGCGGACCCTGGACATGCCGGTCGACGCGATCGGCAACGCGCTCTGCAAGGGCTCCATCGACGCGAGCCTGCTGGTGCTGGGACATCCCTCCGGCAAGATCCGCGACCTCCTCGCCGGCTGCGCCCTCAATCTCGTGCCGGTCGACGGGCCCGCGATCGATTCGCTGGTCGCCGCGGCGCCCTATCTGAAGAAAGGGCCAATACCAGCGAACGCTTATGGATTGGCCGCCGATGTCCCGAGCTTCGGCGTCAGCGCGATCTTGATGACCACGGCGGATATGGACGCACGCGCGGTCTCCGACTTTGCCTCAAGCTTGGGAAGCGAGATCAAAGCCCTTCAGGACAAGAGTCCGGTGCTCGAAAATCTCACCGCTCAGGACATTGTCACCGAGGCGCTCCCCGCGCCCCTGCATCCGGCGGCCTTGGAAGCATACAGGAAGCTGGGGCTCTTGAAGTAGATCTTCCGGACCGCCTGAGGCAACCTGCAAAGACGGAGCCTTCAATCCATCATCGCCGCCTTGAGAATGCACACCATCGTGGCGTGCGCTGGCTTCTCACTCAGGTTGCGGATCCGGTGAGGCATATCGCAGCGGTACCGCAGCGTCTCGCCGCCGCAGGCCGCCGCCGTCGTCTCGCCGACCTCGACCTCGAGCTCGCCGTCCAAAACCGACAGGCACTCGACCGAGCCGCGCAAATGGGCGGCCGATTCGAGAACTCCGCCCGGATCGGCGTGAAAATCGTACCATTGCAGCCAGTCGACGGTTTTCAGCCAGCCGATTACGGCAAGCCGGCAAAGTCCGTCGTCGGAGACGAAGATCGGCGTCGTCCCTCTGCCGAGATGCTCGATGAACGGGCCCTCTTCGGCGCCCCGCAGCATCGATTCGATCGACACGTCGAGCGCATGGGCGAGGCGCCAGATCGTGGTCAGCGTCGGATTGGTCTCATTGCGCTCGATCTGCGAGATGATCGACTTGGCGACGCCCGAATGTTGCGACAGGTCGGCCAGCGATAGCCCGTAGCCCTTGCGCAACTTGAGCACCGCCTGCCCGAGCTGGTTGGACAGCGAAGCCGCTCCAGCTTCGAGAACTTTGGCTCTGTCCTTGCCTTCAACACCCATGACGCGCCTCGAAATTTGCCTCCATCATAGACGAGTTCGTCCTAATTATCGTACAGTTTTGTTCGTTTTCTCGGACTCGCTCGGAGCGGCGAAAACCCCGGCGCCTCACGCCCCACATCTTATGACAGCCCGGATCGGAGAATGACTTGAAAGCGCCAGGCAAGGCCCGTCCGCCGAGGCGGCGGCGCGGCTTTGGAGACGAGGAATCGTTCGCAGCCCCGGGGACGCGGTCCGACCATGTTCAGTCTCTGGTGCGCGCGTTGGGCATCATCAACCAGCTCGCCTCGGCCGACGAGGGCATGACGCTCACCCATATCGCCGACTGCATGGGACTGCCGCCATCGACCGCTCACCGGCTGCTCACCACCTTGGAGCAGGAGCGCTACGTGCATTTCGATCACGAGCGTCGGCTTTGGTCAGTGGGGGTCCAGGCGTTCAGGACCGGCGCCGCCTTCCTGAGGACGCGCAATCTGGTCGGCATCGCCCGCCCCTATATGCGGGCTTTGATGAACGAGAGCACGGAAACGGTGAATCTCGCGATCGAGGACGAACACGAGGCGGTCTATCTGGCGCAAGTCGAGTGCCGCCAGATGATGCGCGCCTTCGCCCGGCCCGGCGCGCGCGTGCCTCTTTATTGCTCGAGCGTCGGCAAGGCGCTCCTCTGCGCGACGTCTGACGGCGACCTCGCCAAGGCGCTTGAGCGTCAGGCCATGCGGCGGCTGACCGAAAAGACCATCGTCAACCGGACGGCGCTTCGCCACGAACTCGCCTTGACCCGCGAGCGCGGTTTCGCCATCGACGACGAAGAACATGCGTTTGGGCTTCGCTGCGTCGCCGGCCTGGTGTTCGATGAGTTCGGCGAGCCGATGGCTGCAATCTCGATATCAGGGCCGACGGCGCGCATCTCGAGCGAACGGATCGCCCATCTCGGCGAGCTCGTCCGACGAAAGACCGACGAAATCACGGCGCAGTTCGGCGGCGCATTGCCCGAGTGGCGCAAACTCAGGTAGGCAAGCCGCCAAGCGAGTCCCACTTGCGCCGTCTGGGTATGCTTATTTCCACAATGCGGAAAATGTTGTCGAGTCTCTTTGGCGAGCGCTTTGTTCGGGTATCTTGACCTTGGCCGTATCCCGTCGGGGCAAAAAAGGGCAACTGCGTCGAGGCATGTAACCAGGAGCTGCGCAAGTCGCCAGGCGATTTGCGGCAGAGCCGGCTGGCGCCAAGGCGAGTTGGCCTTGCAGCGTCGCGAAGCGCACGTGATCACCGTTAGGAGGGACAGGAGGCGCAACCAAAACGACGGCCAAACAGGCGGGGCCCCGGGCAGGTGCTCGGCGTTCGCAGCGTAAAAAAGAACTTCATCACTAGAGGAACCAAGGAGAGTCGAATGAAATTTCACATTGTTTCCGTCGCCGCAATCGCCGCGGCGCTTATCGGGTCCGGCGTCGCCCGGGCCGAAGATAACCTCCAGACACTGGAGGGTTTTCGTATGACCGCGCCGATCGACTGGCCGACCGTTCCGCAGGACGGGCCGAAGGCGGACGCCGTCAGGCAGATCCTGAAAGACAAGATCAAGCTGCCGCCCAGGGTTCCACATCGAGCTTTACGCCCTTGTTCCCGACGCGCGCCATATGGCGGTCGGCCCGCAGGGCGTCGTGACCTTCGTTGGCACGCGCAAGAGCAAGATCTGGGCGGTGACCGATCGCTCGCGCGCGGGCGGCGAAGGCGGCGGCATTGAGGTCAAGGAATTCGCCCCGACGCTGGCGAAGAGATTGCCGAATGGCCCCTGCTTCTCGAAGGACGGCTTCCTCTACGTCGTCGAGCAGAACCGAGTCCTTCAGTATCCGGCGGCTGAGTTCTTCTACGAGGGCCAGGATGTCGCGGTCAGCGTCGTCGTTCCCGAGGGGCAACTCATTCCGAAGGCGGAGGAGAGTTTCAACCATACTGCGCGCGTATGCCGCGTCGGGCCTGACAACAAGATCTATATCCAGATCGGGCAGCCGTTCAACGTGCCGACGAAAGAGAAGGCGGATCTGTACCGGAAGATCGGCATGGGCGCCATTATCCGCATGGACCAGGACGGCAAGAACCGCGAGATCTATGCGACCGGTCTGCGCAATCCTGAAGGCATCGACTTCAACCCGAAGGACAAGTCGCTATGGTCCAACGACAATCAAGTCGACGGCATGGGCGACGACATCCCGCCAGGGGAGATGAACCGCATCGATAAGCAGGGCGAGGAGTTCGGGTTCCCGTGGTACGGCGGCGGTCATACCAGGACCAACGAGTTCAAGAACGAGACGCCTCCGGCTGACGCGGTGTTCCCCGAAGTCGAGCAGGTCGCGCACGCGGCCGACCTCGGCCTCTCCTTCTACACCGGCGACCAGTTCCCGGCGAAGTACAAGGGGGCGATCTTCTCGACCCAGCACGGCTCTTGGAACCGCACCGTGCCGGTTGGCGCGCGTCTCATGGTGACCTTCCTCAAGGATGACGGCCATGTCGCCGGGCCTTCGATCCCGTTTGCTGAAGGCTGGAATGACAACGGCCACTATCTCGGCCGCCCGGTTGACGTCCAGCAATATTGGGACGGTTCGTTGCTCGTTTCCGACGACCTCGTCGGCGCTGTCTACCGCATCTGGTACGACGGCAAGTAAGAACGGCCTACTTTAAGAGGAGGGCAGCTTCCGCGCTCGCGGGAGCTGCCCTTTTTTCTTTCGACCCCACGTGGAGGACATATGCGGTTTGGTCTGCGGCCGTCAGCGAAAGCGCTTTCCATTGGCCTGTTTTGCCATTGGCGCCTGTTTTGCCGTTTTCTTCTCAGCGCAAGCCGAGGCGGGCGACGCAAAGGCGGGGCGCGCGAAGGCGGAATCCGTGTGCGGCGTCTGCCACGGCGTCGATGGCTTAGCGAAAATCCCGGAGGCGCCAAATCTTGCGGGTCAGAGCGAGAGCTATCTGACCGAGCAAATCGCGGCGTTCAAATCGGGAGAGCGCAAAAACGAAATGATGTCGGTCGTGGTCCAGGATCTCTCCGAGACCGATATCGAGAATCTCGCGGCGTATTATTCGGGAATCGAGATTTCGGTGAAGACGCCCGCCCAATGATTCTCGCGCTTCGGCCGGGTAGCGAAAAAAATAGCGCCGTTCGGCGCAAAAATAGGGCCCGATTCGGCGACCCCCATCGAGATGGGACGCGCCAACCGGCTCAAGGATTGAAGACGCCGCCCGGTTTGAGACGGGCGGCGTTCGATATCACATTTCCGCCGACAGGTAGCTCGTCACTTCCATGCCAACGCAGACTTCGCAAACTACGGGGGTCGACCATGCCATGGCGTCGTTTCCTTCTTCGGTCTTGCAGGCCCCGTTCCGCTTGGAGCCCAGAGCCGAATATAAGTTATCACGGCGCCCAAACAACCGTCAAACCGTCGTTCTCCACTCGATCGCGGATTTTTGACCTGCCTCTGACCCTGAGCCCGTTGAGCGCGAAATGCCGACCCTGGAGCTTGATTTATCGACCGCAAGAAGCCGTCGTTTGACGTTCGTGCGTGCGAGAATCACCACCTGACCGGGGCTAGCCTGGGACAGCAAATCAAATCTTTGCTAAATCCGAAACTATGTGCTACACATCTCGAATTCGCCTGGAGCGGCGAGCTCAATGAAAAGGTCAACTCAAACCCCGAGCGGTTGCGAGCGATCCTGAGACGGGAGATTTTTTTATTTGAATTGGCCGTAACCCATTGAAAAGTCCCGATTCGAAAAAATAAACGTTAGCAAATGAAAGCAAATTAACTAACGTTTATTTGCGTTTATGCGCGTTTAAGAGCGTTTATTTTGACGGATCCGCCCGTCAAGGCGCGCTCGCGTCTCGCTGTGGCGCCTGCCGGCCGCGCATGGGGCGCAACTCATTGAGCCAGCATGAACGTAATGAAGTCACCCTTTTCCGTCGCGGTACATTCTCGGCCAAGCACGTTGTTGCAGTTTCGTCCAAACCATTTTTCCGTTTTCGCCTGGTCGCTGTAACGCTTTGAATTCGCCGAGGCCGCCATCGGCTCAATGTCCTTGCCCGCGCGGGTTTGCCCGGTCTTTCTTGGGTCTGTCGTGTGGCAGGTCGTGCAGGATGGCGTGTCGGGCTTGCCGGTTGAGAAATTGGTCCTGAAGAGATGCTCGCCTCGCTCAGCAGAAAATCTGCTGAAGCCGGGATCGGAGGCTTTCGCCTCGTTCGCATAGAAGTCGAGGAGCGATTGTGGCGATTCGCCTGCGGTGGCGGACACAAGCGTGCAGGCGAAAACGATGATCGAAATCAGGTGGCGATCCGTCTTCATTGAAAAGCTCGTTCCGGGATATGAATGTCCTGCGGATCAAAGCGGCCCGTCGAAGCGTCACTATGACACTTTTCGCAAGCGCCCTTTGCGCCGACTGCCCTGGACTTGAAGACGCTCTCGGGAATCCCCTGGTGCATGCGGATCCAGAACGGCGTCGCGGTCAGGCGAAGCGGATCCCGAGGGTTCGAGCCCTGAAGCTCGTGGGCGGCGCGCGTGTCCCATTTCTCCGCGGCGTTCGTCGTCAGGTAAGCGCGGATTTGGGCGACGACATCGGGCTTAAGACTCGCATCCTCGCCGAAATGATCGGAGAGATTGGCCAGGATTGCGATCCAGCGGGCACTCGGGGCGAGACTTGGCGGATACGCCATATGGCAGCTTCCGCATTCTTGCGCATAGGTCGGATCGAGCGGACCGGCCGGCACGCCTAACGCCGGGCGCGCCGACAGCGCCACGATCTGATGAACGGCGCCGGTCAGCAGGAGCAAAACACAGAGCCCAGCGAGCAGCGGTTTTGCTCTTGCCGGCCTCACCGGATGATCGGCGGCGGAAGCGACCTTCTTGCCTGTCAGCATGGCGCGGATGAGATCCGGCTGGCCATGAACAAACTCGTAGGCGACGCCCAGGAGATGGCCGCCAATCAAGGCGAGAAGAACATAAGCGAGCGCCTGATGGAGTCCTTGCGTCGCCTTGCCTGCGTTGTAGGACGTCACAAAGGCCAATGGGCCTTGCTTGTCGACGCCGCCCAGGGTGACGACGCCGGTCATCACGGAAAGAGTGAGAATCGCGAGGAGAGCAAGCGCCATCAGGCTGCCGAGCGGATTGTGTCCCAGGTATCGGGGGCGCCGGCCGGCCACAAGCCCGGCAAGGTCCTCGTTGATCGCGACGCGCTGAACGGGAAAGCTGGAGAACCGCGCATACGTCGAACCCACAAGTCCCCACAGAATGCGAAAGGCGACGAGACCTCCAATGACGGCGCCTGCCGCGATGTGGATGTTCAGCACGTTTCGTGGTCCGGAAAGGCCCGTGACCAAGGCGATCGCGACTGTCGCGACCAAGAGCCAGTGGAACACGCGGACGCCAAGGTCCCAGACCCGCGTCACGTCAGCGCGGCGGCGCAATTGGCCATTGTCCTTCCGCCATTTCGACGCCTACCGAATGACCTTCCCGTAGTGGCAGGCGAGGCAGTTGGCGGCCGATTTGACCTGCGCTGTGCTTCACTCCGTCAAAGTTGAAATCCGCGTGCATCTGGTTCCACCAGGGCGTAGCCGTAATTCTCAAAGGTGTGCTGTTCGGCAGAAGTGCGCTTAAGAAATGCCGCTCCCGAGCCGTAGCGTCTGGAGAATCCGCCGCATGCGAGGTCAGGAAATCGCGGATGACATCCAGGTCCTTCTTCGGGATCGCAGCGTCTTCGCCGAAATGATCGTCCATCTGTCGATAGAATTGCAGCCCAGGAACGGCTGGGCAGCATCCGAGAGGGAAAGACCATGTGGCAGTCGCCGCATTGTTTAAGCTCCGCCGGGGCTCCGGCGTTGCCCGGCTCCAGCGGACCCGGCGGCTCGGTGTCGCTTCGGGCGACGCCAAAGGCCGCTTCGACGGCCGCAATGAGGGCGATGACTGCAGCGCCGGCAACCAGACGCCTCGCGTCGCTAAACCTCCGCGCGTAGCGCGGGCGTCCAGCGATTGTTCGCCGCGTCAAAAGGCGCCCGCGAACGCGCCGCCGTCGATCAGAATGTTCTGGCCCGTGATGAAGCCTGCATGAGCGCTGGCGAGAAAGGCGCAGAGCGCGCCGAATTCGTCCGGATCGCCGAATTGCCCGACCGGGATTCGCGCCTTCGAATCAGCGCGTGCGATATCCACGCTGACGTTCCGCTGCGCCGCCGCGCGCGCAAGACCTGCTTTCTGACGGTCGGTCTCAAACGATCCAGGCTGGATCGAGTTGATCGTCACGTTGTCGCGCGCGAACAGACGCGCCGCCGAGGCAAGAAATGCCGTCAATCCCGCGCGCGCGCCCGACGAGACGTCGAGGCCGGCGATCGGCGCCCGGACCGAACTCGAAGTGATGTTGATGATTCGCCCGAATTTGCGCTCGACCATCCCCGGAGCCAGCGCCTGGACCAAAGCGATGGGGGTCAGCATGTTGGACTCGACGCCTTTGAGGACATCCTCGCGGCTGATTTCCGCGAAACTCTTGTATGGCGGCCCGCCGTTGTTATTGACGAGAATATCCGCGTCCGGGCAGGCGGCGATCAGTTCCGCCCGCGTCGCTGGATTGTCCAGATCGCCTGGAACTTCACGAATCTGCAACGCCCGTCGCCTGGCGCAGTTCGGTTGCGGTGCGACTCAGGACCTCTTTGTCCCGTCCGTTGAGCACGAGTGCGCATCCAGCTTCCGCCAGCGCTCGGGCGCAGGCGCGGCCCAAGCCTTTGCTCGACGCACAAACGATCGCTTTTCGGCCTGCGATTCCCAAGTCCACTGTGGCGCCCCTGCTCTCGACACTCTTCAGGCTGAGAATTATAAACCTTCAAGTGCGTCGCGTCATCGAAGCGACATGAGAATCTGCGCAGTCATTTCTCGTTGTTCGCCCCCTCGCGAGGAGGCCCCCGGTGCCCAAGTCCCAACAGACCCATCGCTACAGGACCCTGTTCCTGTCGGATTTGCACCTGGGCACGCGCGGGTGCCAGGCGCATCTCATTTTGGACATGCTGCGCCATGTCGAGGCGGACACAATCTATCTGGTCGGCGACATCATCGACGGCTGGCGGCTCCGCTCCGGCTGGTACTGGCCGCAGGCGCATAACGACGTCGTGCAGAAATTGCTGCGAAAGGTGAGGCGCGGCGCGCGGATGATTTTCGTCCCAGGCAACCATGATGAATTCGCCCGGCAGTTCTTCGGCCTGACCTTCGGTGGGATCGAGATCAAGCGGCAGGCGATCCACACGGCTGCCGACGGCAAGCGTTATCTCATCATTCACGGCGACGAATTCGACGTCGTCGTCCGCCATTCGAAGTGGCTCGCCTTCTTCGGCGACTGGGCCTACGACACCGCCCTGTTCGTCAACACGCATTTCAATGCGGCGCGCCGCGCATTGGGCTTGCCCTATTGGTCGTTTTCGGCCTGGGCGAAACTCAAGGTCAAGAACGCGGTCAATTTCATCGGCTCATTCGAGCAGGAACTCGCCGCGGAAGCCAAGAAGCGCGGCGTCGACGGCGTGGTCTGCGGCCACATCCATCATCCGGTGATCCGCGACATGGAGGGCGTGACCTACGTCAACACCGGCGACTTCGTCGAATCCTGCTCGCTGGTCGTCGAGCACTATGACGGCCAGATGGAAGTGTTGCGCTGGAAGAAACCGCTGCAGCTCGTCGCCTGGGCCGATGACAAGCAATCGTTCGAGGAGGAAGCGACCGAGGCGGGGGCTGACGAGGCGCAAGCGGAATTGGCCTGATGCGTATCCTGATCGCCACCGACGCCTGGCGCCCGCAAGTCAATGGCGTGGTGTCGACCCTGGAGCGAATGACCCAGGCGGCGGCTGAATTGGGCGCCTCGTTTGAATTCCTCACATCGCAGGGCATGTGGACCGCTCCCCTGCCCTCCTACCCGGAAATTCGCGTCGCCATCCCGTCCTGGCGAAGAATCGGCCAGCGCATCGAGGAAGCCAAGCCCGACCACATCCACATCGCCACCGAAGGCCCGATCGGCTGGCTGACGCGTCGCTATTGCCTCACCCACAAGCGAATCTTCACCACCAGCTATCACACCCGCTTCCCCGAATATGTGTCGGCGCGCATCCGCGTTCCTGAATGGCTGACCTACGCCGGCTTGCGCTATTTTCACGCGCCTTCAGCCGCGGTGATGGCGCCGACGCCCACGATCGGCGCCGACCTCACCCGCCGCGGCTTCCCCCGGGTCAGGCTCTGGACTCGAGGCGTCAACCACGCGGTCTACCGCCCGCGGTCAAAGCGCGCGCTCGACCTGCCGCGGCCGATCTTCCTGTCGGTTGGACGGGTTGCGGTGGAAAAGAACCTCGAAGCGCTGCTTGGCCTCGATTTGCCTGGCTCGACCGTCATCGTCGGCGACGGACCGGTTCGCCGCCACCTCGAGCGCCGCTATCCGCACGCGTATTTTCTCGGTTCCAAACAGGGCGAAGAGTTGGCCGACATCTATGCGAGCGCGGACGTGTTCGTCTTCCCCTCGCGCACCGATACGTTCGGGATCGTCATGATCGAGGCTATGGCCAGCGGCCTGCCAGTCGCGGCTTATCCCGTGCCCGGGCCGATCGATGTCGTAGGGGCCGGCGCCGGCGTGCTTGACGAGGATCTACGCGCGGCCTGCCTCAAGGCGTTGACCTTGTCGCGCGAGCAGGCGCGCGAACATTCGATGCGTTTCACCTGGAAAGAGAGCGCGCGCCAGTTCCTCGAGAACATCGAAAGGAGCCGCTCAGACGTTAAACTGACGATCACCCCATCGCCTGGGATGGTCCGCGCCGCTCACCCGGTGAAGAACGGTTAGCCAGAGCCGGACTCCCTGTCCCGTTCAGGGCATCATTAACTCAAGCTCGCGCTCGGCAGCGATGGAGCTGCGGGCTTGGCGCTGGCGGCCGCCAGAACCCATCGGCCCAGGTCGCGCCCGAAAGCGATTCCCGGCCTTTCGATCAACGCCGAAAGGAGGGCCGCTGCGGCGAAAGTCACGGCGATCGAGGCGCAAAATTGCCATGGGCCGTACCCATAGCGGGAACCGAAGAAGACGATCATCGGAATATGGACAAGATAGACGCCGAAGCTCAATTCGCCGGTCGTTCGCAATACTCGCGTTCGCATGATTCGAGACAGCGGAGAGTCGGAAGGATGGAGTAGGCCGTAAATGACGCCGCCGACTACCACCGGCGCGATGGGAAAGACCGCGTCGTAGTAGGACTGCCACGCTCCCGGCCGCGCCAATTCGGCCATTGAAGCGTCGCTGCGGAATAGCGCGAAATAGACGGACGGGTAGGCGGAGATGAACAGGAGCGGCGCGACCCACGCGATCCACGCACCGCAACGCGGGAATCGGATTCGGCCATTCGTCAGCAGCGCATAGAACAGGACGCCGCCGACGAACAAGTTGGCGTAGTGATGAAAGCCAAGCGTCATCCATAGGGGCGCAGGACCGCCATTGTGCCGCGCAACCGCGATCGCAACGCACCAGGCGAGATACACTGAACCGAGGATCGCCGCGCCCAGGCGTGATCGCGTGGCCGCCGCCGCCAGCGCCAGCACGATCGGCAGATAGAGATAGAACGTAAGCTCGACCGGGATGGTCCAGAGAACACTTGGCGCCTCGCCGAGGGTCAACGACTGTCTCAACCCCTCCCAATAACCGACCGGTGAAGGAAAGAACGATGATCTATTCCAGTACGTGAGAGCGATGACGACGAAAAGCAGTGGAAATATACGGAACACCCGGTTGATCGAATATGCGATCAGCGAAAGATGCGGCCGAGCTTTCCAATTCGGATCTGACGCCAGCGAATGACAAAGCAGGAACGACGATAGAAAGAAGAACACCATCAACCCGCATTGCGCTGAATATTTGAAGACGGGAGCGGCGGGCAGGAAGCCGATATATTGATAATGAGCCAGCATCACCGTGAGGGCCGCGAAGCCGCGCAGAGATGTGAATCGTTTGTCGATGCGGGATCGCCAGTCCGGATCGATTGGGCTCGTAGCGTCTGGCATCGATGACAATTCCAAGCCGCCGAGGAAGAAGATCGCGCCGCGTCAATCGCTGCGCCGGACTTGCTGGCAAGCTTCGGGGATAGGCTCGCTTCCAGATGTATAGAAAGCGTGAAGGGAGACGATTTGATTCTCGGAAAAGCGCTTTTCCCGCGAGCGCTCGCGGCGCAGCAGATTCAGCCGCCGCTGCTTCGCCCGAGCCGATGACCTCGATCGCCGGGGTCATCCCCGAGCGCAAGCGTCACCATCCGCGCCGCTAGGTCGCGCCGCGAATGCGGCGCAAACCCCGCCTTTGGCCCGCGTTTACGCCGCTTTCGCCAGCCGCTGCTGCACCGTCGTCCTCAGCTTGTTCAGATCGTGCGCGAACAGGCGGATGCCGTCGGACAGCTTCTCGGTCGCCATCTGGTCTTCGTTCAGCATCCAGCGGAAGGTCTTTTCGTCCATTGCGACCTTGGCTGGAGCTGGACCGGGCTTGGCCGGGTCGAGATGCCGCTTGAGCTCGCCTTCCTCCTTCGACAGCGCCTCGAGCAGCTGAGGCGAGATGGTGAGCCGATCGCAGCCCGCGAGAGCTTCGATCTCGCCGGTGTTGCGGAACGAGGCGCCCATCACGACCGTCTTGATTCCATAGGTCTTATAGTAGGCGTAGATGGCGCGGACCGAGTTCACGCCGGGATCGGTTTCGGGAGTGTACGGCCCCCCGCCCGCCTTCACATGCCAATCCAGGATGCGTCCAACGAAGGGCGACAGAAGGAACGCCTTCGCGTCCCCCGCCGCGATCGCCTGGGCGATCGAGAAGGCGAGCGTCATATTGCAATCGATGCCTTCGGCCTGCAGGCGCTTGGCCGCTTGCACGCCTTCCCAGGTCGAAGCGAGCTTGATGAGAATGTGCTCGTGGCCGATGCCTCGCTCCTTGTAGGCGGCGATCAAGGACTTCGCTTTGGCGACCATGCCCTCCGTGTCAAAGGAGAGATCGGCATCAACCTCGGTCGACACACGGCCAGGAACAATCTTCGTCAGTTCGGAGCCGAAGTTTACCGCGATCCGATCCGTCACCTCGCCGACTGAAGCCTTTTGTTTGCCCCCCCACGCAATCGCCTCATCGACAAGACGCGCATAGGCCGGCATCTCCGCCGCCTTCAAAATCAGCGATGGGTTTGTCGTGGCGTCGGTCGGCTTGTAGGCGCGGATCGCCTCCATGTCGCCGGTGTCCGAGACGACAGTGGTCATGGCGCGCAATTGTTCGAGCTTACTGGTCATGGACGAGCCTCCTTCGGCAACTTTCCCTTATCCTTCCGCCGGATTGTCGCGCCTCGGCGCGTCATAAGCAAGGGCGAACCCAAAGCGCAGCAGGAACCTAACGCATCCGAGCCAGTTCTGGTCATAGTCACGTTATCGCCAAGGAGCGCGCCCCATGCCAAACCGCAAGACTCTCGAAGACCTGTTCTCCGAAACGCTCAAAGATATCTACTTTGCCGAGAAGCAAATTTTGCGCGCATTGCCCAAAATGGCGAAGGAAGCCTCGTCGCCCGAACTTAAGCAGGCTTTCGAGACCCATCGCGACCAGACGGAAGGCCACGTGGAGCGCCTTAACGAGGTGTTCGAACAACTGGGCCGGCCCGCGCGCGGCAAGACCTGCGAGGCGATCCTCGGCATCATCGACGAGGCTAAGGAGATCATGGAGGATTTCAAGGGCGCAGAGGCGCTCGACGCCGGCCTCGCCTCGTCAGCCCAGGCCGTCGAACACTATGAAATCGCCCGCTACGGCGCCCTCAAGACCTGGGCTCAGGAACTTGGGCACAACGACGCGGCGAAGCTTCTCGACCAGACGTTGCAGGAAGAGATCAAGACAGACCAGCTTCTCACCAAGATCGCGACATCGACGATCAACATGAAAGGCGGCCTAAGCGCTCGCGGAAGCCAGAGGCGGCCGGCGTCACGAGCGCTGGCCGCCGTATCATTCGTTCGCAGTCGCGACGCCGATGAGAAACCGGGCTAGCGCAATGAGCGGTGGCGTCAGCCCGACACAGCATGCCAGGCCCCACCCCCCTCGCGCGTAAGCCCATGCCCCGAGCGCCGAGCCGATCGCGCCGCCCACGAACGCCGTCGACAGGTAGACGCCGTTGAGCCGTCCGCGCGCTTCTGGGGCGAGCGCAAATATGGCCCGATAGCCGAAGACGAGATTGGCCTGCACTCCGAAATCAACCGCGATGGCGGCTGCGACCAGAAGCAAGAGCGCAACGGCCGAGCCTTGCGGGACAAAGATCGACCCGAGCATCGCGAGCGCAACGAGGGCGATCGCGGCGCCGGTCGCCGGCCGGCCCCAGCCGCGATCAGCGATTCGGCCCGCTATCGGCGCGGCGATGGCTCCAGAAACGCCGGCGAGCGCGAAGAGCGCGATGCCATTCTGCGTCAGGCCATAGTGCGGCCCAGCCAGCAGCAAGGGCGTCGTCGTCCAAAAAAGGCTGAAGGCAAAAAACAGGCAGCCCTGAATGAAGGCGCGCCGGCGCAGGATCGGGGTCCCCCTTACCAGATGGACCATCGAGCCCATCAGTTCGCCATAGGTCATTTTGGTTCGCGGCGTGCGGGTCGGCAACGAACGCGAAAGCGCGGCGGCGAGAATCACCATCACCGCGGCCGAAAGCCCGAACACCACGCGCCATGATGATTGCGCGGCGATGAAGCTGGAAACGGGGCGCGCCAACATGATGCCGATCATGAGCCCGCTCGACACCATGCCAACGACGCGCCCGCGTGTCGCATCAGGCGCGAGATGCGCAGCGAGCGGGATCAGGATTTGCACCGCTACGGAGCCCAAGCCGATCACGGCGGCGCAGGTTAGAAAGACGCCAGCGGACGGAGCGAAAGCGGCGCAGGCAAGCGCAACCGCACTGAGCGTCGCCGATATCAAAATAAGCCTGCGGTTCTCGACGAGATCGCCGAGCGGCACGACGAACAGGAGACCGACGCCATAGCCGATCTGCGACATCGTCACGATGAGGCCCGCCGCTCCCGTGGCGAGGCCAAGCGATTGAGCAATCTCCGCGATCAGCGGTTGCGCGTAATAGATGTTGGCGACAAGGAGGCCGCAGGCGGCGGCCAGGGTCAGGATGGTGCCGGACGATATATCCGGAAGCCGAGGCGGCTCGCGCAGCACCGGCGCCGGCGCTGGCTCACATGCAGCCTCCGCGATATTTACCCGATCCACTGACAGCCCCCGTTTTCAAATACGATAGCCCTCCCTTGAATGATTGGCGCGTCGGAGCGCCTTCTCCTGCGGAACCCCCGCAATCAGCGCCATAAGGACACGCGCGACCCCGCCATGCGAAGTCACAAACGCGTGTTCGCTGAGGCCGTCGAGCCACGGACGCAGGCGGTCCGCGAGCATGGCGTAGCTTTCTCCGCCCTCGGGCACAAAGGCCCACCGATCCTTGCGCCGCGCCCGTAAGGCTTTGGCGTCTTTAACTTCAATCTCCGGCCAGGTCAGCCCTTCCCAGACGCCGAAACTGAGCTCTTTCAAGACTGGGTCCAGGTGATAGCGCTTGGGTTCGAGTCCCATTGCGTCGCGCGCAATCTCCATTGTCTCCCGCGCGCGCTCGAGGGGCGAAGCGAAAAAGGCCTGGGCCTCATCAAGCCGGTCGATCTCGCGTCCGACAAGGCTCCGCAGCGTTCCGCCGATCGCGCGCGCCTGCTCGCGTCCACGCGCGTTGAGAGGAATGTCGAGCTGCCCCTGCAGACGGTTCTCGGCGTTATACGCCGTCTCGCCGTGGCGCACGAAAATGAGGCGATGCGGAAATTCCGGCACGCGGAGACAGTCCCCCAAAGTAACTCTGGCCGGCGCTTTGAGCGCGCTCAGCGATCGAGCGTCAGCGCCCGGAATCCCCATTGCTTCGCCAGCGCCCGGCATTCGCTGACCGTTCCGACGCCGGCGGTCGTCGACACCGCCCGCATCGACGCCGCGGCGCACGCATGCCCGAGCTCAAGACACTCAACCATTGGCCGTTGCTCATGCAGCCCATAAAGTATGCCGGCGGCGAAGGCGTCGCCCGCGCCGTTCGCGCCTACAATGGCGCTCACGGGCAGAGCGACCGAGCCCAGCGCAAGCCGCGATCCGTCGCGCCCGACCACCACCCCGCCCTCCGGGAAATGAGCAGCCGCCCAGCGCATGGAGCCGAGCGCGAGCACATCTTCAATCGCCCGCGCGACTGCGGCCGGGTCAGTCGAACCGTCGGGCCGCCGCGTCTCGCGTCCCGCCAGCGCGCCGAT
Source organism: uncultured Alphaproteobacteria bacterium (assembly GCA_963702825.1). Classification (GTDB taxonomy): domain Bacteria; phylum Pseudomonadota; class Alphaproteobacteria; order Rhizobiales; family Beijerinckiaceae; genus Roseiarcus. The sequence continues at coordinate 6,970 of CAVPEE010000037.1, read as the reverse complement.
CTCGTAATCGTTGACGATGAGGCAATCGAGATGTGGCAGGCAGGGGCGGCCGAGCTCGGCGAGCCGCTCCGCCCGGGTGGTCATCAATTCGAGATTGGCGTTGAGGCCGACGGCGCGAGCCTTGCGCAGCACGGCGACCCAGCCATTAGCGTCGCCTTGCCACGGCCGGTCCATCGCCTTGTGCGCGCCTGGTAATCCAAGATGCAGAATTTTCGCTCGGGTCGAAGAGAAATCGAAGTCGTCGGGCGTCATCTCGGCGGCCACGCCCTGATGGTAGAAATGGGTGCGTCGGCCGTTGGACGCGACATTGAAAGCATCGACGCTCATCGTCGCGCTGCCGGACACAGCGCGAAGCGCGGTGCGGTTGACGCCGCGCGCGTCGCACTCGCCGAAAAGAAAACGCCCGAGATCGTCATCGCCGACGACGCCCATCGCCTCGACCGGAAGTTCGGGATCGAGGCGCTTGAGGTCGAGCGCCATATTCGACCCAGACCCGCCGTTTTGGCGATCGATCGCGAGAACTTCGTTGGAGGTGTCCTCATCCGGCCAGCGCGCAATCGACTTATTGAAGTCGACGCACCAGGTGCCAGCCGACAGCACGCCGCGCCGCTCGCTCATCGGTCAACCCGACTTAAGGACGGACTCTGTGATCGCGCTGTCGATCGCGATCTCGCGCGTCGGTTTCAGACCCTGCTTCTCAAGCGCCGCGTGGTACTCCTTAACCGCCTCGAGCGGGATCATGGCGCCGTCAGCCACGGCGCGCATGAGCCGCACGACGTCGAGCGGGGATTCCGCGAGGTTGATCTTCCGGCCGAACAACGCGACGCGCGCGCCATATTTCTCCGCCTGATGAATGAGCTCGAAACAATCGCGGGTCGTGCCTGCTCCGCCGCCCAATACGCCAACCACGAGGCCGGGGTCGAACGACGCCAGCTCCTCCAGCGCTCTTGGTCCGTTATAGGCGATCTTGAGAAATTTCGGTCGCTCCGCCTCGGTGAGGCCGGCGAGGCATCGGACGATCGCGTCATTGACGAACTGAGGCATGGTCTCCGGCGTCAGGCCGCGCTCGACGTTCGGATTGAACACCTCGAGGAAATACGAGAAGCCGTTGGCTTCGGCGTCGTCACGAAAATCCGTGAACGCCTCGAGCGAGATATGGTCGGCGTCGAGGTCGTTGGTGAAGGTGATCGAATAGAGGCCAAGGTCCGTCAGCGGCTTCACATGCTCAAGCGACGCGGTGCGGAACGGCCTCGACGGCTGGTTATGAAAGGACGCACCGCGATGGCGCCAGACGTCGGTCGTGTCATTGGCGCGGATGACCGGCTTGACCCCCGTTCCCGCGAAGACGTTGCGCTTGACGAGGCTTTCCAGATTCGAGACCGAGGTCAGCATGATGTCGACGACGTCCTGCTTGACGATCTTCTCGACCGAGTTCGAGGAACTCGGCGCGCGTCTTGAAACGCGCCTCGCCGGGCCCGGGCCCAACCGCATGCAGGCCCGGGCCCATATCGGGGTCTTTTGCGTCGGCGATGATGAAATCCGAACGCCGATAGGCGCCGCTGCGAATGCGCGCAAGCTTGTCGTCGAGTCTAAACATGAACGCCTCTCCAGTTTGGCGGCCGGTTTACAGGGCGCTCCTTACGGATGGCAACTGGCTTGAGCGGGTCGCTGGCGCTCCTCGTCGGTTGCCGCTAATTTCCGGCCCCCGGCGGGGCCTGCGTTTGCGGGTGGAGTGTCGATGGCCAAAAGTTTACGCACCCGGCGCAATGCCGGGACCGTCCGGGGCTGGCTGATCGCCGCGGCTGGATTGGCGTCTTATCTCGCGAGCGTCGCCGGGCCTGCGCGCGCCGCGGATGATGACCCGTATGCACGGCCCGAAGCCTGGCTCTGCCGCCCGGGCGCATCCGACCTCTGCGCCGCCCCCGTGGTCGCAACGGTCATGCAAAGCGACGGCTCGCGCGCAATCCGGGTTTTTAAGCCGAACCCTTCAGCGCCGATCGACTGCTTCTACGTCTATCCGACCGTCTCCGAGGATCCGGCTGGCAATAGCGGCATGACGAGCGGACCCGGTGAAAAGCTGGCTGTCGCGCAGCAATTCGCCGCTTTCGCCTCGGTCTGCCGACCGTTCGCGCCCATCTACCGCCAGGTGACGATCGCGGGCGTCGAGGCCGTGCTCCGACACGAGCCGCTCCCCGTGGATTTCAAGCTTCCGTATGAGGATGTGCGCGCGGCGTGGCTACATTACCTCGCGCATGACAACGACGGCCGCGGCGTCGTGCTGATCGGCCATTCGCAGGGCGCGCGAATCCTCGCGCGCCTCCTCGCGCATGAGATCGAGGGCAAGCCCGAGCAGCGCCTCCTCGCCGGCGCCCTCATCCTCGGGTTCGACGTCGAGGTCCCGGAAGGCAAGGACGTCGGCGGAACGTTTAAGACGATCCCGCTCTGCCGCATGGCCGGGCAGAGCGGCTGCGTCGTTGCCTACGAGACCTTCCCCGCGACTTCGCTCCCGCCTGACGATTCTCGTTTCACCCATCCCGAAACGCCAGGCATGGAAATCGCCTGCACCGACCCCGCCGCGCTTGCCGGCGGCAGGCTCGATCCCATTCTCGCGACCCAGACAAACCTGCTTGGCAAGCCTCCGCTCGATCCAAGCTGGGCGGCGTTTGTCAAGCCGCTCGACACGCCCTTCGTGTCGCTGCCCGGAATCGCGTCCGGCCATTGCGTCAACGGGCCGAAGGCTTCTTATCTTTCGGTCTCGATCAACGCGCCCCCGGCGGGTAGCGTCTGGCCTGCGACCCTCCCCGGCGACCTCGTCGTAGATGGGCGGCTTCTCAAGAGCTGGGGCTGGCACCTGATCGACGTCAATATCGCCATGGGCAACCTCATTGACTTCGTCTCGACGCTGCGAAAGCTCGCCCCATAGCCCAGATTCGACGCCCGCGCCCGGTGCATCCATCTTTTCCAACCGAAGAGCCAAAAAGATGCCCGAGCCGCAACGTCTTCGCATTCTCCTCATCGGCGCAAGCGGAGTGCTGGGGCGCGCGATTGTGGCCGAGCTTTCGCCACGCCATGACATCGTGTCCGCTGGATCGAAGTCGGGTGACATTCGCATCGACATCGCCAATCCCGCGAGCATCGTAGCGGGCCTGAAAGCGGCAGGGCCGCTGGACGCGGTTGCTTGCGCTGCCGGCGCCGTGAACTGGCATCCCCTTTCCGCGATCAAACTCGCGGGGCTGGAAAAGTCTTCCTACGGATTGGGGCTAACCGATAAACTCATGGGCCAGGTCAATCTGGCGCTTGCCGCCCGCGACCACATCAACGACCATGGCTCGATCACGCTGATCGCCGGGGTGCTCTCGCGGACGCCTATCGTTGCCGGTTCGTCCGCCAGCATGGTCAACGCGGCCATCGAGGCGTTCGCGATGGCGGCCGCGATCGAAATGCCCCTCGGCATCCGCATCAATGCGGTGAGCCCGACCGTGTTTGAGGAATCCATGTCGGACTTCGGGCCGTTCTTCCGGGGCCACGATCCCGTGCCGGTCGCCCGCGCCGCCCGCGCCTTCAGCCGCAGCATTGAAGGCTCTGAAAACGGCCAGACCTACCGCGTGGTCTGATCGCGCCAATGAACAAAGCGCTATTCGTCTACATTGCGCTCGCCGCTTTGGCGCTTGCTGTTTTCGCGATCTGGCCCGAGCTCGACCTGGCGGGCGCGCGTTATTTCTATCACGGCGGAGGCTTTTTCGGACGTAACGACTTCGAACGCTTTGGGCGCGACTTTTTCCGGGTGACGCCGTTCGTTGTGCTCGTGGCCTATGCGGCGTTGTGGCTCGCCAACCGCCTCGGGGCCACGCTTCGCTGGGCGCCGAGCGGCCGAGCGATGATCTTTCTCATCGCCACGATGGTCATCGGGCCTGGTCTCATCGTCAACCTCGGATTCAAGGACCATTGGCATCGTCCCCGTCCAGTCCAGACCCAGGACTTCAACGGGCCAAGCCCCTTCACGCCCTGGTATGACGACAACGGCGGATGCAAAAAGAACTGCTCGTTCGTCTCCGGTGAAGCCGCGGCCGGCTTCTGGATGGTCGCGCCGGCGAGCGTGCTCCCCCCACCCTGGCGTGCTCCCGCAATGGTCGCCGCGTTCGCCTTCGGGTTTGGCGCGAGCCTCTTGAGGCTCGCCTTCGGCGGCCACTACCTCAGCGACGTGCTGCTCGGCGGGCTCCTCGCACTTATCGTCATCGAGATCGTCCGCCGGGTCATCTGGCCACGAGGCACGTCCGAGCCGGACTTGTCTGGCGGCCCAGGAATCCGACGCTCGCGGCGTCAGGCCGCGTCCGGCCGCCCCGCAGGGTGAGCCTGTTAGCCTCGGCTCGCGGATTGACAACAAACGGGCCGAAGAGTCTCCTGCTTCCGTGGAGGAGACATCATGGCGGAGGCGCCAATCGTCGGCCGGCGGCGGTGGGGGATCGGGGTCCTGCTCGGCGCCGGCATTCTCATCAATTATTTCGACCGTGTGAACATCTCGGTCGCGGCGCCCCAGCTCCAGCAAGAGTTCGGCCTGACGCCGGCCGATCTGGGTTTGCTGTTCAGCGCCTTCTTCTGGTCGTACGCGATTTTGCAGATCCCGGTTGGCATCGTGCTCGACCGGCTTGGCGTAACGACCGTGAGCCGCGTTGGCGCCTTCTTATGGGGCGTCGCTTCCGGGGTAGTCGCGTTCGCGACTGGCTTCGGATCAATCTTCGCGGCGCGTATCCTGCTCGGTGTTGCGGAGGCGCCAGCCTTTCCGGCCAATTCCAAGGCGACGGGCTATTGGTTCCCGCGCGGCGAGCGTGCGAGGGCGACCGCGATCTTCGACGCCGCGGCGAAGTTCTCCAATGTCATCGGCGTGCCATTGGTGGCGGTCGCCGTCGTGACCTTCGGCTGGCGGTGGGGCTTTGGCCTCACCGCGATCCTTAGCTTCGTTTACTTTCTCGCCTACTGGTTCATCTATCGCGATCCGAGCGCCGATCCGAAGCTCAGCCGTGAGGAGCGCGACTACATCCGTAAGGGCGGCGCAACGCCCGAAGGCGAGTCCGAGGCGAGCCCCATCGGGATGCTGGGGTACCTGCTACGCAATCGCAAGGTTTGGGGGCTCACCATTGGCTTCGCCGCTTACGGCTATTCGTTTTACCTCTTCCTCACTTGGCTGCCAGGCTACCTTGTCAGCGAGATGCACATGAGCATCATCAAGTCGGCGGGCTACGCGGCGATCCCCTGGCTGTTCGCGACCATCTCCGATCTCGTCGTCGGCGGCTGGCTCATCGATCACTTGCTCGCGAAGGGCTACGATGACACGAAGACACGCAAGGCTGTGCTGGTCGGGGGCATGGTTCTCGGCCTCGCTGTGTTCGGCGCGACCATGACGACAAGCCCGGTGTGGGCGATAGTCTGGATCACCATTGCGCTCAGCGGGCTTGCGGCGGCGGCGCCGGTCGGGTGGTCAATTCCCTCGCTCATTGCTCCCAGGGGCGGAACAGGCACGATTGGCGGCGTGATGAACTTCTTCAACAATCTCATGGGCGCGATCGCTCCCGCGGTCACAGGGTTCGTTGTCGGCGCGACGAATTCCTTTTCGCTCGCGTTCTTGGTGGCGGGGATTGTGCTGCTCGTCGGCATCTTCTTCTTCGTCGTCGTGCTGGGCCGGATCGAGCCGATCCCCGAGCCGGACGCGGGCGCGACCGCTCTCTCGCCAGCGTGAGAGACCGATGAGCGACGCCAAGAACGGGTCTGCCCTGGTCGTCATGGGCGTGTCGGGCAGCGGCAAGACGACCGTTGCCGAGCTGCTCGCCAAGCAGCTCGGCTGGCCATTCATGGAGGGCGACCGGCTGCATCCTCCGGCCAATGTCGAGAAGATGCGGCAGGGAATTCCGCTCACCGACGCCGACCGCGCCCCTTGGCTCGATCGCATCGGCGAGGAGCTCAAAAGCTGGGCCGCCGAAGGAAAGTCCGGCGTACTGACCTGCTCGGCGCTTAAGCGCGCCTATCGCGAACGCATCCGCTCGGCCCGGCCCGATGTTCGCTTCGTGTACGTGAAGGGCTCGGAGGCGCTGATCGCGGCCCGCGTCGCCGCCCGCCATCACGAATATATGCCCGCTTCGCTGCTGCGCAGCCAGTTCGACACGCTCGAAGAACCCACTCCAGACGAGAGGGTCGTGACGGTCGACGCGAGCGGGTCCCCCGACAAGGAAGCCGCCGCAGTCATCGCCACGCTCAATCTCTCGCCTTCCCGTCAAAGCTAGCCGGGTTCGACCCTAAAACCGGGAAGTTTGCATGCGGCTGTCTCAACCGTATAAGTCCGGCCGACGTTTCCGAGGGCCGACCGCCCTCAACCGTCATGGCCGGGCTTGACCCGGCCATCCACGTGTCTCCATCCGCACGATCGCCGGCAAGCGCGCTCCGTGCGATCTTCGGCCCGCATGGGCGGGCGAGTTCCGACTCGCCTTCGAAGCAGAGCGGCGTGGATGGCCGGGTCAAGCCCGGCCATGACGGGCCAAGTTCTGAAAGAAAGTCCCGCCACCCATGCCGAGCCCGAAGAAGCCGCAAGTCAAGCGCGTCGTCCTCGCCTATTCGGGCGGGTTGGACACGTCCATCATCCTCAAGTGGCTACAGACTGAATATGGCGCGGAGGTCATCACCTTCACCGCCGATCTCGGCCAGGGCGAGGAGCTCGAGCCGGCGCGCAAAAAGGCTGAGCTGCTCGGCATCAAGCCCGAGCACATTTTCATCGAGGACGTGCGCGAGGAATTCGTGCGCGATTACGTGTTCCCGATGTTCCGCGCCAACGCGCAGTACGAGGGCCAATATCTGCTCGGCACCTCGATCGCGCGGCCGCTGATCGCCAAGCACCTGGTCGAGATCGCCCGCAAGGTCTGCGCCGACGCGATCGCCCATGGCGCGACCGGCAAGGGCAATGATCAGGTGCGCTTCGAATTGT
>CAVPEE010000036.1:0-64075 GCA_963702825.1 uncultured Alphaproteobacteria bacterium | reverse complement strand
TGCTGCTCGCGCCGTTTATCGTCATCTTCTTCAATCTGCTGGCCTCGGTCTATCCGCGCTTTCCCCGCGCGGGACGAAGACGGTTCCCGATCTGGCGCAGTTCAAACCCGGATGATTTCGAGTTCATCGCCGATCCGGTGCTGGACGTTGAGGAACTGCCGGTTCGATGCGCGCTCATGTCGCGAATTCTGTTCTGGAAGAACATAACGCTTCAGATAGCCTATCTCGTCGCAATGGCGACGCTCGCCGCCGCCGGGGTGCTGCTGTTCGTGAATTGGCGAGGATGATCGCGGCGTCCCGGCGCCCTATCGCGCTGAATGTGAAAACGCGGCGGCGTCCGCTGCTGTCACATGTTGTCGTGCGTGCATGACGATCAATTCGTGCGCGTCCAGCCCATGCTTTGACACATGAACCCGCCCATCACGCATCCCTTCGTCGTCATGTGCTTGGCGGTGACGTGAACGTTGATTGCGTAGTTCTGCTTGCGCTGCGGATCGAAGGCGTGCCCCGACCAATGCCCGGCCCCGGCCGGCTTGACCTTGAGGATGAGGCGATCGCCCACCTTTTCTCCGGAGGCGCCGTGCCTGACCCACGTGTTGCGCGCGCAGATCTCAGCGCCGCAGGCGGCGACATGGATCCTGGTTTTGCCATCGCTGCGCGCCCAGTCGCCGAGATACGGCGCGTGCGCGGCAAGCGAGACGCCGCTTGCGCCGATCGTCATGAGCGCCGCCAATACCGCAGACCTTCGTAACATCCGCTGACCCCCCCAATCGGCCGCCTTCACGGCTGCGTGAACAGCCGGCGCCTTCAATCTGCATTCCTGTCTTGTCACTGCGCGAGCCTTGCGGCTCGGCCTCGCAACGTTCGATGCGCATTCCGTTCAATGTTTGACGCCTCGAATCAATCGCTTTATCTCCTTATCGAACGACCCCGCGCGGCGAGCGCGCGCAAATAGCAGAAACTCGAACGAAATCGCTAGGCCGGCGCACGCGCGTCGGCTCGCAGGTGGGAGAGAAACGATGCTCACGATCAAGGCGGCGCTGACCGGAGTCCTCGCCTTCACCGCCGCGACGACCGCGGCGCTTGCCGAACCCAAGACGAACCTGCTCAGTCAATGGTCAGAGGGCTCCGACGCGGCGGCCATCGCCAAGCTTGGCGAGATGTTCACCGCCGCTGGCGGCAAATGGGAACAGACTTCGATCGCGGGCCATACCGCCAACACGCTGGCCAAGCTGCGCGCCGACGTCGTCGCCGGCAATGCGCCGCCGGCGGTTCAGCTCAAGGGTCCGGAGATCGCCGAGTGGAACGAAACCGGCAAGACCGCCAATCTCGACGAGATCGCGAGCGAGGAGGGATGGGACAAGGTCGTCGCGCCTGATCTTCTGCCGGTGATGAAGCCGACCGGCCACTGGGTCGCCGCGCCCATGAATATCCACCGCATCAACTGGATCTGGGGCTCGACCAAGGCGATGGAGCAGGCGGGGATCAAGGGCCTGCCGAAGACCTGGGCGGAATTCAACGCCGACTGCGACAAGGCGGTCGCGGCGCATCTCATCTGCATCGCCCATTTCAGCCAGGACTGGACCGACGCCACGACGTTCGAGGTGATCGTCTACGGAATGGACCAGGGCCTGTTCAAGAAAGCCTTTGTCGAAGGCGACACCGCGGCGATGCGCTCGCCTGAAATGATCAAGGCGTTCGAGCAGTTCCGGCTGATGGTCTCGAAATACATGGATCCGGGGATTGCGGGCCGCGACTACGACAGCGCGACCAGCCATGATCGCCAAGGGACAGGCCGTGTTCATGATCATGGGCGACTGGCAGATCGGCATTTTCACCGCCGCCGGACTGAAGCCGGGGACGGACTACCAATGCGGCCAGGCGCCGACGGACTGGGGCAAGCCCGGCTTCATCCTCAATTCGGATTCCGTCGCCTTCTTCACGCAGAAGGACCCGGACTACGTCGAGGGGCAGACGCTGCTCGCCCATCTCATCATGTCGCCGAAATTCCAGACCGTATTCAATCAGGCCAAGGGCTCGATTCCCGCTCGGCTCGACGTCGATCTTAAGGATTTCAATCCTTGCCAGCAGCAGTCGCAGAAGGACCTGCAGGCCTCGATCGCCGACGGCATGCTGGTGCGCTCGATGGCCCACAACATGACCATCCTGCAGAAATATCGCGGCGCGATCCTCGACACCGTCACGTCCTTCGTGAACAACCCGAAAATGACCGCGGAAGAAGCCGCGAGCGCGATGGCGGACGCCGTCGACGCACAAAAGTAGAGAACGGAATCCGGTCGCTCGGCGCTTGAGTCGGGCGGCCAGTTTTCCCGTGCGATAGAACGCAGCCCATGTCGAACGCCCTCAGCGCGAACGAGTCCATTCCGGCGAAAGCCAGCCTCGGCGAGAAGCTCGGAGCCTGGACCCCGAGGCTGGCGATTGCGCCCGGAGTGTTGGCCAGTCTCATCTATGTGTTCGGCTTCACGCTGTGGACGCTCTACATTTCCGTGTCCAACAGCACGATGCTGCCGACCTACAAATTCGTCGGCCTCAAGCCCTATTTCGATCTTTGGTCCAATCAGCGCTGGAAGATCGCCTACGGCAACCTTTTCTATTTCAGCGCCTTCTATGTTGTCCTCTGCCTCGCGGTCGGCCTCGGCTCTCGCCATCGCCATCGATCAGCGCGTGAAAGGCGAAGCGATATGGCGGACGATTTTTCTTTATCCGCTCGCCGTTTCGTTCGTGGTCACCGGCACCGTATGGAGCTGGCTCTATAGCCCCGACGCCGGCATCGAGTTTTTCGTGCGCAGCCTTGGCTGGCACGATTTCGCTTTCCGCCTGACGACGGACCGATACACCGCCATCTACGCAATCATCGCAACCGGGATCTGGCAGTCTTCCGGCTTCGCGATGGCCCTCTTTCTCGCGGGCCTCAGGTCGGTCGACCCCGATCTTATCAAGGCGGCGCAGATCGACGGCGCGGGCCCGGCGCGCATCTATCGAAAAGTGATTCTGCCCTCGATCGCGCCCATTTTCGTCGCGGTCGTCGTCGTGCTCTTGCAGTTCGCGATCAAGACCTTCGATCTTGTCGTCGCGCTGACCCGCGGGGGCCCGGGCATAGCGACGACCTTTCCGGCGAACTACGTCTATGATCTCATGTTCCAGCGCGGCGAGATTGCGGTCGGCGCGGCGGCTGCGATCATGATGCTGGCGGCGCTGGCGGTCGTGCTCGTCCCTTACGCTTTATGGACGGTTTGGCGCTCGCGCCGCGAGGCCGCCCATGGTTGACGCGACCCTGGATCTGGCGCTCGATTCGCAGGCGCGCGGCGCGAGCCTGCGCTATTCGCTGCAACGGGTGGCGATCTACGCCTTCCTCGCTGTGTTTGCGCTCATTTATCTGCTGCCGCTGTTCGTTGTCGTCGCCAATTCGTTTCGTGAATTGCCGGAGATCACGCAGAACGGACTGATCGCGCTGCCGCACAGCTTCTCTTTGAAGGCGTGGCCGCAAGCCTGGGCGCATTATTGCGTCGCCGGCACCTGCGAAGGGATCAAACGCAATTTCTTCAATTCGCTTTACATGACCATCCCGGCGACGATCATCTCAACCCTGCTCGGCGCGATGAACGGCTATGTCCTCTCGAAATGGCGTTTCCCGGGATCGGAGACACTGTTCATCTGTATTGTTCTCGGCGTCTTCATGCCGGGGCAGATTGCGCTTCTGCCCTGGGCCTACATCCTCGGCGCCTTGCATCTCTCGAACTCGGTCTATGGCCTCATTCTCGTTCATGTGATCCAGGGTCTCTCGTTCACGACGCTGTTCTGCCGGAACTATTACGTCAACATTCCCGACGACCTCATCAAGGCGGCTCGCATCGACGGCGCCGGCTTCTGGCGAATCTTTTTCAAGATCATTCTTCCGTTGTCGCCACCGATTCTGATCGTCACCGTGATCTGGCAATTCACCGGCATCTGGAACGAATTTCTGTTCGGCGTCGTCTTCACCGGCGGAACCCAGCAGCCGATCACCGCGGCGCTGGTCGCGCTCTCGACCAGTCAGATGAACGCGCACCCTTACGACGTCGCGAGCGCCGCGGTGATGATCGGCGCCGTTCCGCCGCTCCTGATCTATCTGTTCGGCGGCAAGTATTTCGTTCGCGGGCTCACGCAGGGCGCCATCAAGTGAGAGCGCGATCATGGCGACGCTGACCGTCTCGCGGCTCTACCAAGCGTTTTGGCTCGGTCGAGGTTCTCAAGGGAATCGATCTCGAGGCGCAGACGGGTGAGTTCATCGCGCTTGTCGGCCCGTCCGGCTGCGGCAAGTCGACGCTGCTCGCCATCATCGCGGGACTGGAAAGCGCCAGCGAAGGCGAGATTCGCATCGACGGAAGAATCGTCAATTCGGTCGCGCCGAAGGACCGCGACATCGCCATGGTGTTCCAGTCCTACGCGCTTTACCCGACGATGACGGCGCGCCAGAACATGACCTTCGGCATGGAGAGCCGGGGCGTGCCCAAGCCTGAGCAGAACGCCGCGATCGCGCGCGTCGCCTCGCTGTTGCAGATCGAGCCGCTCCTCAACCGCAAGCCCGGCCAATTGTCCGGCGGCCAGCGACAACGCGTCGCGATGGGACGCGCTTTGGTGCGCGATCCGAAGCTCTTTCTGTTCGACGAGCCTCTGTCCAATCTCGACGCCAAGCTGCGCGTCGATATGCGCACCGAGATCAAGAAGCTGCACCTGAGGGTCGGCAAGACCACGATCTACGTCACCCATGATCAGATCGAGGCGATGACGCTTGCCTCGCGCATCGCGGTCATGCATCACGGCGCGATCCAGCAATTCGACGAACCGCAGGCCGTCTACGACCGGCCCGCGAACATGTTCGTCGCCGGCTTCATGGGTTCGCCATCGATGAATTTCATACCCGGTGAACTCGTGACGCTAGAGGGCCGTACGGCCGTCGCGATTGCGCTTGGCCACGGCGAAACCGCGAAATTGCCGCTTGCCCAAACGCTCGGGCGCCAGCCCGCGAACGGCAAGGTGGTGCTCGGCGTGCGGCCGGAGCACCTGTTCCGCTACGATCCGAACTTGAAGGCGCAGAAGGCGGGCCTCGCGATGCTGACCGCCCCCGTCGAAGTGGTCGAGCCGACCGGCGCCGAAACCCATGCGGTCCTGAAGATCGGCGAGCAGGAGATCGTGGGGCGCTTCGACCCGGACGGCGCGCCTCGTCTCGGCGAAAACTTAGCCCTCGGGATCGACATGGGCCATGCGTGCCTGTTCGATCCCGAGACTCAGGCGCTCATTCCGCAGGTCGCTGCTTGACCTTCGCCATCTATCCCAGTCTTGCCGGGCGCAATGTGTTCATAAGCGGCGGCGCGACCGGCATCGGCGCCGACATCGTGCGCGCCTTCGCGCGCAATCACGCGCGCATCGCTTTCGTCGACGTGCAACGCCCGGAGGGCGAAGCGACGGCGGCGGCGGTCAAGGGCGAGGGCGGGACGGCGCTTTTTCTTAAGTGCGACGTGACCGACGTCGTGGCGCTGCAAGCCTCGATCGCGGAAGCCCGCGCGAAGCTCGGCCCGATCGCGGTCCTGGTCAATAACGCCGCCAACGACGAGCGCCACGCCGTCGCCGACGTCACCGCCGACTATTGGGACCACGCCCAGAACGTGAATTTGCGGCATCACTTTTTTGCCGCCCAAGCCGTTCATCCGCAGATGCGCGAGCTCGGCTTCGGCTCGATCATCAATCTCTCGTCGATCGCCTGGCGCGGCGCGGCCGAGATGCCGGCTTATGCCGCGGCCAAGGCCGGGATCGTCGGCCTGACCAATGCGCTCGCGCGCGCGTTCGGCTCGGATAACATTCGCGTGAACGCGATCGAGCCCGGCGCCGTGATGACCGATCGGCAGCGGCGGCTGTGGTACAAGACGCCGGAATCCGTCGACGCGATCGTCCAGCGTCAATCCATCAAGACGACGCTGCTTGGCGAGGACATCGCGCGGATGGCGTTGTTTCTTGGCGCCGACGACAGCCGAATGGTCACCAAGCAGTCGATCATTGTCGACGCGGGGCTTCGATGAACGACACTATGAAAGCGCTTCAGCCGGAGGCGCGCGGGCAGGCCTTCGCCTTTGGCCTCAACCCCTATGGCCTGACCTATCATCTGGGCTTGCAAGGCGCGGGCGGCCCGCGCGCAAACCCTAAGGGCGCGGGCCTCGAAGGCTTCATCGCCATCGCGACCGAGCTTGGCGCGAAGGTTCTCGAGATCTACGACCCATGGCTCAGGGCGCTGAGCGACGATGAGCTTCGCGCGCTCCGCGATCGGCTCGCGAGCCTCGGCATGACGCCCATCGTCAGCTCCGGGTTGATGATGGGTCCGTTCGAGAGCGCGCTGCGTTCGGCCCGCATTCTCGACGCCAAGGTCATCCGTCATGGCCTGACGACGGTTTTGTGCGGCGATCGTCACGCGCTTGGCGACAAGTGGAAGGAGCTGGTCGCTCAGGTTCGCGCCGCGCTTGCCGATCGCGGTCCGCGCGCGGCCGACGAGGGCCGAGTTCTGGCGATCGAGAATCACCAGGACTTCGGCAGCGACGAACTTAGCCAGTTTTGCGAGACGACCCGCGGCCTCGGCATTTGTCTCGACACCGGCAACACCTTCCCGGTCGCCGAGGCGCCGCTCGATTTCGTCCGCCGCGTCGCTCCGCACGTGCGGCACGTGCACTTGAAGGACTACCGGGTGCAGTTCACCGACGAGGGCTATCGCCTGGTGCGCTGCGCCATCGGCGACGGCGCCGTCCCCATGGCCGCCATGCTGGACATCCTGGCAGGGCAGGGCCGGAAGCTGAACGCGGTGCTCGAGCCCGGAGCGCTCGAAGCCCGCCACGTGCGGTTTCTGCGCCCGGAATGGTGGAGCTTCTACGCACCCAAGACGGCGCCGGCGCTCGCCGCCTGTCTCGCGGCGGCGAGAGTCAACCGCCTCGCCGACGACGCCGACTCTCGCACGCCCTGGGAGCGCGGCGACGATGCCGCGATCGCGGACTACGAATTGGCCATGATCCGCCGCAGCGCCAGCAACATGCGCGCGATCGGCCTTGGGGCTTAAGACTGGAGACTGATGGCATGACCAAAGAGCTCGCCGGCAAGATCGCGTTCGTCACCGGCTCGGGCCGAGGGCTCGGGCGCGTGATGGCGGAGCGGTTGGCCGAGCTTGGCGCGGACGTCGCGATCCATGACATTTCCTGGACCGCGCCGGCCAAGTATGGCGAGGCGGCCGATCTCGACGCGGTCGCGAAGGAGATCGCCCGGCATGGCGGAAGAGTCGCGGCGGTCAGCGGCAACATCGGCGACAAGGCGGCGGTCGCGAAGATGAGGGAAGACATCGAAGCCAAGCTCGGGCGGGTCGACATCCTGGTCAATTGCGCCGGCGGCGACATCGGCGCTTCGGGCGGCAAGCCTGACCCCAACGACGCGCTCGGCATTCCGCTCGAGGACATCAGGGCGCTGACCGAGAACAACCTCTACGGCACGATCCTCGTCTGTCAGGCGTTCGTGCCGCCGATGGTGAAGGCGGGAAGCGGATCGGTGATCAACATCGGCTCGGCCGCGGCGCAATTCGGCGTGACGAACGGCGTCATCTATGCGGCGCTCAAGGCCGCCGTCATCCACTACACGCGCTGCCTCGCGGCCTCGGTCCGGACCGAGGGCGTTCGGATCAACGCGGTGAGCCCGGGGGCGACGAAGACCGCGCGCTTTGAGGCGACCCGGGTCGTCGATCCGAAAAAAATGGATTCGTCGATCAAGTCGCTCATCCGCTATGGAGAGCCGGACGAGATGGCCGACGCGGTCGCCTTCCTCGCTGGGCCCAGAAGCAAATATATCAGCGGCCAGGTTCTTCGGGTGGACGGCGGCGAAACGCTGTTTCCGGGCTGACGAACGGCTAAGAGCAATAACAGGAGGTTTGAAAGTGTCGGACGCCAAACGGTTTGAGGGGATGACGGCGGTGGTGACGGGCGGGGCGTCCGGCATCGGGCTCGGCGTTGCGAAGCGGATCGCGTCAGAGGGTGGGCGAGTCACGATATGGGACCAGGATCCCGCGCGTTTGAAGGCTGCCGTTGCAGAGGTCGGCGGCAACTCCGCCCGAGCGGATGAGGTCGACGTCACGGACCCGAACGCCGTCGAGCGAGCGACTCTCACCGCCGCAGGCGAGATGGGCCATATCGACATCCTCGTCTGCTCGGCAGGCGTGGCGGGCAAGAACGCCATGGTCATCGACTACCCGATCGACGAATGGAAGCGCGTCTTCGACATCAACGTGCACGGCCTCTTCTACTGCAATCGTTTTGTCAGCGAAGCTCATGAAGCATCGAGGCTACGGCCGCATCGTCAACATCGCCTCGATCGCCGGCAAGGAAGGCAATCCGACCGCCTCGGCCTATAGCGCGTCAAAGGCCGCGGTCATCGGCCTCACCAAGTCGCTCGGCAAGGAACTCGCGAAGGACGGCGTTAGCGTGAACACGATCACGCCGGCGACGATCGACACGCCGATCCTCTCGCAAGTGTCGGACGCGCATATCGCCTACATGCGCTCGAAAATTCCGATGGAGCGCTTTGGCACCGTTGAAGAGGCGACGGCGATCGTCTGCTGGCTCGCGAGCCGCGAATGCTCGTTCACCACCGGCGCGGTCTTCGATCTCTCGGGCGGCCGCGCGACCTACTGAGGCGTATGGGAACGGAGTGGGCGCGCGTGCACGAGTCTGCGTCCATCGAGACCGGCGACCTGATTGAGCCCCTGCGCCGCATGGGCCTCCTGAACGCCGGAGAACCCGCCCGCCTTACGCCTCTGACCGGCGGGGTGTCTTCGGACATCTCGCTCGTCGAAGCAGGCGGGCGACGCTTCTGCGTCAAACGCGCGCTGCCGAGGCTCAAGGTTGCAGCTTTGTGGGAGGCGCCGGTCGAACGCAACGCGGCCGAGGCGGCTTACATGCGCGCTGTCGCGCGCTGGGCGCCGCACGCCGTTCCGCGCGTTCTCGGCGAGGATGCGAAGGCGGGCTGGTTCGCGATGGACTATCTCGCGCCCGAGGACCATCCGCTGTGGAAGGCGCAACTGCTGGCCGGGATCGTGGAAGTGGATTTCGCCGCCGCGGTCGGGCGCGATCTCGCCATCATCCATGCGCGGAGCGCGGCCGACCCGACCATTCCGGCCGCGTTCGCCAACGACGACACGTTCGAGGCGATCCGCATCGAGCCTTATCTTCGCGCGACCGGCCGCGCGCACCCGAAGCTTGCAGCGCGCTTCGATGAGCTCGCGCATACGACGCTGACGACGAAGCGCGCTCTGGTTCACGGCGACATCAGCCCGAAGAACATCCTTAAAGGTCCGGATGGACCGGTGTTCCTCGACGCCGAATGCGCCTGGTTCGGCGATCCCGCCTTCGATCTTGCCTTCTGTCTCAATCATCTTCTGCTGAAGGGCGCGCGCGAAGGCGCCGACCGGACGCGCTACATCGTCGCGTTTTCGGCGCTGGCAAGCGCCTATCTCGCCGGCGTCGATTGGGAGAGCGCAACGGAAATCGAAGCGCGCGCGGCCGCTTTGCTGCCGGCTTTGTTCCTCGCCAGGGTCGACGGCAAATCGCCGGTCGAGTACCTCACCCGCGAGAGCGAGCGCGCCGCCGTGCGCCGCTGCGCCGAACCGCTGGTCGCCGATCCGCCGCCTCGCCTGAAGGACGTTGCGGATGCTTGGGAGCGCGCGCGATGAGCGAACCCGTCATCCAATCCGTTATCGCGCGACGCATCTGGGACTCGCGCGGACGCCCGACGGTCGAAGCGGAAATCACGTTGAGCGACGGCGCGGTGGGCCGGGGCATTGCGCCGGCCGGCGCATCGCGCGGTTCCCGTGAGGCGGTCGACAAGCGCGACGGCGGAAAGCGCTTCGGCGGCTTTGACGTACAGGACGCGCTGCAAGGGATTCGCACGGAAATCGCGCCCGCTCTCGCCGGCCTCGACCCGTTCGATCAGGCCGCGATCGACGCGCGTCTCGTCGCTCTCGACGGCACGCCAAACAAGGCGAGGCTCGGGGGAAACGCGCTGACTGCGGTTTCGCTCGGCGTGCTTCATGCGGCGGCGGCGAGTCGCCGCCTTCCGCTCTGGCTTTATTGTCTCGGCGACAAGCCGGCGATCATTCCGCTGCCGGAAATCCAGATCTTCGGCGGCGGCGCTCACGCCGGACGGCGAACCGACGTTCAGGACTTCATGGTGATCGCGCCGCGCGCCAAAACCTTCGCCGAGGCGCTCGAGGTCACGGCGGAAGTCTATCATTCCGCAGGCAGGATCATGGCTGAGCGCGGCCTTCTGCAAGGCGTCGCCGATGAAGGCGGCTGGTGGCCGGCGTTTTCGAGCAATGAGGAGGCGCTCGAAACGCTGATGCGGTCGATCGAGCGCGCCGGCCTTGTTCCCGGCGAGGACGTGAGCCATCTCGCTCGACGTCGCCGCGTCGGAATTCGGTCAAGGGCGGGCGCTATCGTCTGGGTCTCGAAGCAGCGTGAGCTGGACCGCGACGCGCTGGCCGAGATGCTGCTTCAATGGTGCGCGCGCTATCCGATCCTGTCGATCGAAGATCCGTTCGCCGAGGACGACGACAAGGGGTTCGAGCAATTCACCGCGGCGATCGGCGACCGCATCCAGGTGATCGGCGACGATTATCTCGTCACCAGCGCCAGCCGCGTGCGCGAGGCTGCGCGCCAGCACAGCGTCAACGCCGCGCTGATCAAGGTCAACCAGGCGGGAACGGTCAGCGAAGCGAAAGCCGCTTGCGACGAAGGACGCCGCTTGGGCTTCGGGACGATTGTCTCGGCGCGCTCGGGAGAGACCGAGGATACGTCGATCGTTCATCTTGCGATCGGCTGGGGCGCCGGCCAACTGAAGGTCGGTTCGTTCGCGCGTTCCGAGCGGATGGCGAAATGGAACGAGGCCCTGCGCATCGAGGAAGCGCTCGGCTCGAAGGCGCGCTTCGCCGGCCTCGATGAAATGCCGATGCGACGTCGGACGGCAAAGGCAGTCGAAGCGGGCGTTGGTGGCGCGGTTGTAGGCGCGGTCGTTGACCGCGCCGCCGCGCTCACCGAGCGCGGCTACAGTGGAGGTCGCGCACAATGACGAAAAATCTCGCCATCGAGAGCGGCGCGCTCGCAATTCCAGAGCCGGATGCGAGCGGGGTTCGCGTCTACAAAGGCATTCCCTATGCCGCGCCGCCGATCGGACCGTTGCGCTGGCGCCCGCCTGAGCCGGTTGCGGCCTGGACAGGTGTGCGACCAACACGAGCCTTCGGCGCCCATTCCGTGCAGGGCGTTGTGTGGGACGACATCGACCTCGGCGGAGCCGCAACCTCCGAGGATTGCCTCTATCTCAACGTCTGGACGCCGGCCGCTCCGGGGACAGAAGCGCGCTTGCCGGTCATGGTCTGGATACACGGCGGCGGCTTCGTCGTCGGCTCCGGCGCCGAACCGCGCTACGACGGCGCGCGTCTTGCGGCGCGCGGCATTGTCGTCGTCACCGTCAACCATCGGCTCAATGCGCTGGGGTTCCTGGCTCATCCGGAACTCACCGCCGAATCGGATCATCACGCGTCAGGCAATTACGGCCTGCACGACCTTGTCGCAGCGCTGAAATGGGTCCAGCGCAACATCGCGGCCTTCGGCGGCGATCCCGACAAGGTCACGATCGCAGGCGAATCCGCCGGTTCGCAAGCGGCGAGCGCGCTGATGGCCTCGCCGCTCGCCAAAGGGCTGTTCGCGCGCGTCATCGGCGAGAGCGGATCGATGTTCGCGTCTCCGAGCCGCGCGCCCGCGTCGCTCGAGGAGGCCGAGGCTGCTGGCCTCGACTTCATGCGCAAGGTCGGCGCGCGTTCGCTGGCCGAACTGCGCGCCGCGCCCGCCGACGCGATCCTCGCGGCTGCGCCAGGGCTCGGCTTTCGCCCGATCATCGATGGATGGTTTCTGCCGCGCTCACCGGCTGAGATCTTCGCCGCTGGCGAGCACAGCGACGTGCCCCTGATGGCTGGCTGGAACAAGGACGAAGGCTTTAATTTCACTTTGCTCCAGGGCGCCGACGCGAAACGTCCTTATCCCGATTTGGCGCGCAGGATCTTTGGCGAGCGGACGGAAGCGCTGCTGCAGCACTATCCGGACGGATCGCCCGACATTGCCGCCGACTCGGCGCGCGCGCTTGGCGGCGACCTCGTCATCATTCATCCCACCTGGGCCTGGATCGAGGCGCAAAAGCAAAGCGGCCGCGCCGAGATCTTTCGCTTTCGTTTCGACCGCGCGCCTCTCACGCCTCAGGGGTGGTTCGGCGAACGCGACAGTCGCGACGCCGGCGCCTTCCATGCGGGCGAGCTCCTCTATGTGTTCGACAATCTCCACGCGCATCCGTGGCTGCATCGAAGACGCCGATCGCGCGCTGGCGAAGCTCGCGTCGAGCTACTGGATCAACTTTGTCGCGCAACGGAGATCCCAACGGCCCCGACCTGCCGCATTGGCCGTCCCACCGCAGCGAGGGCAGTCCGGTGATGGCGCTCGAACTCGCCGCACAAGGCGGGGCCGGAGGAATGGCGCGAGCGGCACGTGTTCCTGAAGGCGGTGACGGAGCGGAGCAGCAAAGCAGGCGAGGAGTGAAAACCGCGGAGGCGGCGACGCGCCAGATCACTCCGTCAGGCGTGCGTAAGCCGCGGCGAGCGAGAGGATGATCGCTCCGTAGAGGATCTGCTTGATCGGCTCGGAGACGTCGAGGAGCGTGAGGAGACCGGTGAGAACGGTCAGGATCAGCGCGCCGATGATGGTCCCCGCATAGCCGCCGCGTCCGCCGAAGATGGACGTGCCGCCGATGACCACGCAGGCGACCGAGGGCAGCAGGTAGCTGTCGGCAAGACTGAGATCCGCCGCGTTCGTGCCCCCGACCACGACGAGCCCGGCGATCGCCGCGAGGATCGCGCACAGCAGATAGTTGGCGAACAACACGCGCCAGACCCGCACGCCGGCGAGATGACAGGCCTCGCGGTTGTCGCCGACCGCGTAGAGAAGACGGCCGAACCCCGTCCGCTGCAAGCCGAACAGGATCAGCGCGGCGATGATGAGCCAAAGGAAGAGGTCGATCGGCACGAGCCCGAACACTCTTCCGGCGCCGAGCGTCTGGATGATGTCGGGGACATGCGGCTGGCTCGCCATCATGTGCTGGCTGTAGACGATCAGCACGCCGCCGGTCATGAGGCCAGTGCCGAGCGTCATGACCAGCGGCTGCACGCGCAAGAGCGCGACCCCGATCCCGTTGATGAGGCCGACAATAATGCCGACCAGAAGCGCCAGGCCGATCGCAGTCGCCGAGCCGGAAGAGGCGTTGGTCGCGAGCAGATAGGCCGCGCCCGTCGCCACGCTCGCCACCGAGAGGTCAATGCCGCCCGTCAGCATCACCAGCGTTTGTCCGCCGGCCATGATCGCGAGCGGCGCGGCGAACAGGATCGTGTTTGAGGCCCAAAGCGGCGTCACCGTGCCGGGCCGCACGATCTCGACGCCGACGACGAAAACCGCCAGCAACAGGATCAGCGCATAGATCGTGCGCCCGCGCAGGAAGCTTAAGACCAGCTTCATTTGCGTTCCTGCAGAAAGGCGAAGAGGCCCGCGATCATCACCACCAGCACGATCAGCGTGCCCTGAATGACCTGGCCGTAATTCGGGTCGATGCCGAGGAACACCAAGACCATCGGCGCGAGCGTCAAGAGCAGCGCGGCGATGACCGGGCCGACCATTCCGCCGCGGCCGCCCGCGAGGCTGACGCCGCCGATGACGACGGCGGCGACGCTGCTCAGCGTGTAATAGGCGCCCGCCAGAGGAGCGCCGATTCCGGTCGTCATGGTCAACGCCATGCCGCCGATCGCGCAGGCGATTCCGCTGAAGACATAGGCGATCGTGCGCGCTCGCATGACGTCGACGCCGCTGCGAAACGCGGCGACCGGATCGCTGCCAGCGGCGTAGATCAGAAGGCCGATGCGGCTGAGACGGATCGGCAGCCAGATCACGGCGATGGCGACGATCATCATCACGAGGGCGTTCGGCAGCCATGGCCAGAAATCAGCGCCAGCGCCGATATTGAGATAGGCGGCGGGCGCGCCGCCGCCGGGGCGTTCGAGGATGAGCAAGGCCACGCCGCCCCAGATGAATCCGGTGGTCAGCGTCGCGACAACGTCGGGAATGCGGGAGAAGGCGACAACGAGGCCGTTCAGCAATCCCTGGCCGGCGCCGGCGATCAGCACGACGATCGAGAGGGCCAAGGACTGGCGAAAGTCGGCGTGCTGCATGAGACTCGCGGAGAGGACGTTCGACACCGCGATCATCGAGCCGATCGAGAGGTCGATGCCGCCGCTGATGACGACGATCGCCTGGGCGGCAGCGGCAAGCGCGAGCGGCAAGGCGCCGAGCGCCAGGGATTGAATCTCGAACGAACCGAAATCGGGGTGAACAGCGACGGTCGCAGCCAGCGACGCTGCGAGCAGAAGCGGCATGCCGAGAAATCGGCCGGCTCGGGCTAAAGCGCGCCAGGGAGAGCCGGTGTTTCGAGCCGCCGCATCGGTCATGCGAGCGCTGCGGCCTCCGCGTGGATCAAGCCGTGGGCTGCTCGTAACAGGCGTGCTTCGTCGGCTTCCGCCGCCGGCATTTCGCCGGAGATGCGGCCGCCGAACAGAACGATCGCCCGATCGCAGGCGAGGCGAATCTCGGGCAGTTCCGAAGTGAACAAGCAGGACGGACAGGCCCTGATCGGCGATCTCGCGCATGAGCGCATAAATCTGCTTCTTGGTGCCGATGTCGATGCCGCGCGTCGGGTCGAAGCAGAGCAGGGTCTTGAAGCCGGCTGCAATCCAGCGGGCGATGACGACCTTCTGCATGTTGCCGCCGCTGAGGCGTCTCACTTCCGCGGCCGCGCGGGTGTCGATCTGCAATTTCCGCACAGCCATGTCGACCCGGCGTCTCTCCTCGCCGATCGCAATGGGGCCCCAACTGCGCAATCGGCCGAACGCGGCCAGCGCCACGTTCTCCTGCACGGAGCGTTGCGGCAGAAGCGAGACCAGCCGATTGGCCGGAACCAGCACGAGGCCGGCGCGGATCGCGTCGGCGGGATGCCGCAATTTGAGCACACGCCCTTCCGCTCGCACCTCTCCGGCGTCGGCTCGCCGCACGCCGGCGATGCAATCGAACAGTTCCTCCTGTCCCTGGCCTTCCAGGGCGGCGACTCCGAGCACTTCGCCGCGATTGACCCGGAAGGAGACGCCCTGCAGCGCATGGCCATAGCTCAGATCTTTCACCTCTAGCGCCGGACCCTCATGCGCAGTCTCAGGACGGGCGGCGCGAGCGGCTGGCGCCGTCGTCGCCTTCGCGACGTCCGAGCCCAGCATCAGGTTGACGATCGTCTCTTCGGCGCCCTTGGTCGGCGTGACGCCGACGGTGACGCCATCGCGCAGCACGGTCGCGCGGTCGCAGAGCATGGCGATTTCGGCCATGCGGTGCGAGATGAAGATCACGCTCGCGCCACGGCTGCGAAAATCCCGCACGACCTTGAACACCCGCTCGGAGAGATCCGCAGGCAGCGCCGCAGTGATCTCGTCCAGCATCAGAATTCGCGGATCCGACGCCAGCGCGCGGGCGAGATCGATCAGCCGCAACAGAGCGAAATCGACATCACGCGCCACGGTCCTGAGATCAATCCGCTCGACGCCGAGATCGCGCATCGCCGCCTTGACCTTGTCGGTTGAGACGCGCGCAAGGCGCATGTTCTGCGCGACCGTCAGGTCGGGAACAATTGCGGGATCCTGGTAGACGGACACGATGCCGGCTCGGCGCGCTTCGGCAGGGGATCGAAAGGCCACGGGCTGCCCCGCGAGGGTCATCTCGCCCGCATCCGCCGGGAAGACGCCGGTGATGATCTTGACGAGCGTGCTCTTGCCCGCGCCGTTCGCGCCCATGAGCGCATGCGCTTCGCCCGCGCGCACTTCCAAGTCGGCTGAGCGGAGCGCCCTCACCGCTCCGAAGGTCTTCGCGACGCCGCGAATGTGAAGAAGCGGCGGAGCGTCGTTCATGGGTTCCCTGTCAGAAAAAATGCCGGCGGCTCGCGCCGCCGGCGTCACAATCGGCTATTCAGCCAAGATCAGGGGCCTTTGCAAGAGATCAGCTGTTCGGGCGTGTAATGCGTATAGGGCGGCACCGTCGCGACGCTGAAATAGGGGTCGAGCTTTGGATTGTACGCGGCCTTGAGCTGGCCGATGCCCTCGCCATTGTCCCAGACTGTCGGCGTGACCTTGATCAGGTGGGGTTGTTCCTTCTTGGCCAGGACGTCGAGCGCGAGGCTCAGGCCCGCGGCGCCGACAGCCGGCGGGTTGCTGACCGCCGCGCCGGACAGTCCCTTGTCCTTCTGGTCGATGAGCTGGCCGATGAAGCCGTTGTTGTCCGCGCCGACCACCGGCACGTAGGGCTTGCCTGCAGTCTTGTAAGCGTCCACCACGGTCGAATCGATGCCCGATGTCCAGACGCCGTCGATTGGCTTGCCGGACGCCAGCAGGTTCTTCGTCTCCTGTGCCGTCTTGTCGAGCGCCCAGCCCGAGAACACGGACGTGACCTTGATGTCAGGATAGTTCTTGGCGGTCTCGGTGAAGCCCTGGTGACGATCGGCGTCAGCGGGAACGCCGTCGATGCCGCGCATCTCAACGACTGAGCCCTTGCCGCCCAGTTTGTCGAACAGCCATTTGGCGCCGAGCTTGGCGTATTCGACCTGATCGTTGGTCAGAACATAGGCCTCCGGCGCGGAAACCGCCTGGTCGACCGCGACCACCACGATCCCCTTGTCCGCCGCCTGCTTGATGACAGGGTTCAGCGCTTCACGATCGGAAGGGTTGATGATGATGATGTTCGCGCCAGCCGAGATGAGATTGCGGATGTCGGCGATCTGCTCCGACGGACCGCCGTTGCGGTTGGCGACGATCACCTTCGAGACCTTGCCCGAGGCTTCCGCCTCGGCCTTGATCGAGCAGATCATCTCTTCGCGCCAGCCGTTGCCGATCAGCGTATTGGAGACGCCGACGACATATTTATCCGCCGCGTGCGCGTTGCCTGCCATCGCCAATACGGCGAGTGAGGCGCTACCTAGAATCCCAGTCAGTTTCATTTGCTTCCTCCCAATCAACATGTGTGAGCCGGTGTAGCGCACTTGCGTGGTTCGCTCAACCGAAGCGGGCGAACGTCCACGCTCCATCGTTCTGGCTGGACTGGACCGCTGCTTCGATAAACGCGACGCCCCGAGCGCCGTCCACCACGTTCGGGGTGAGTTTCGCGCTTCTTTCCGGCGTGCGCCCAGCGCGACGGGCCGAGATCAGTTCCGCCGCCCCGCGGTAGAGGTTGGCGAAGCCCTCGACATAACCCTCAGGATGGCCGCCCGGCATGCGCGAGCCTTCGACGGCAAGCGAAGTGTTTCCCGGGCCGCCGCGTCGCAAGATGCGAGACGGCTCGCCATAAGGTGTGAAGCGGAGCGTTTCGGGCTCTTCCCCCGCCCATTCGAGGCCGGCGCGCGAGCCGTAGACCTTGAGACTCAAATTGTTGAGATTGCCGACCGCGACCTGGCTCGCCGCCAGCACGCCGCGCGCCCCGCCTTGAAACCGCATCAGCACGTGAGCGTTATCGTCGAGGCGGCGACCCGGCACGAAGGTCGTGAGTTCCGCTGAAACCGCGTCGAGTTCGAGTCCGGTCACGAACAAAGCCAGACTGTGCGCGTGGACGCCGATGTCGGCGAGGCATGCGGAAGCGCCTGCGCGTGTCGGATCGGTGCGCCATACCGCCTGCTTGTGTCCGTCGGCGTCGATCGGGAGGGTCAGCCAGTCCTGGACATAAGCCGCGTGGACGACCCGAATGTCGCCGAGTTCTCCAGCTTCGATCATTTCGCGCGCCTGGCGCACCATCGGATAGCCGGTATTGTTCAATGTCACCGCGAAAATGAGCCCCTTCGCGCGCGTGAGCTCGACCAACTCCGACGCTTCCGCGAGCGTCGTCGACAAAGGCTTGTCGCAGATGACGTCGATGCCCGCCTCGAGGAACGCCTTCGCGACAGGGAAGTGAAGGTGGTTCGGGGTGACGATGACGACGGCCTCGATGCCGTCCGGACGCGCCGCCTCGCGAACCGCCATTTCGCGGTAATCCGAGTAGGTCCGGTCCGGCGCAAGACCCAGATCGGCGCCCGACAAGCGCGCGTTCTCCGCGTCCGATGACAGCGCGCCGGCTTTCAGCTCGATCAGATCGTCGAGCCGCATCGCCATACGATGAACCGCGCCGATGAAGGCGTTGCGCCCGCCGCCGATCATGCCGACGCGCAACCGTCCGCCCTTCAGCCCGTCGACGGCGGTCGCGTGAACCATCGGTTCAGCCTTTGATGCCGAGCAGCTTGAGATTGGTCGCGCGGTCAGCGCCGGTCTTGGCGAAGTCGTCGAACACGCGGTCCGTCACTTCGATGATGTGGTTCGCGATGAACTTCGCGCCCTCGCGCGCCGCGACCTCGGGATGCTGGAGGCAGCATTCCCACTCGTACACCGCCCAGCCGGCGAAATCATAAGCCGCAAGCTTCGAGAAGATCGCCTTGAAATTGACCTGGCCGTCGCCGAGCGACCGGTCGCGCCCGGCGCGCTCGAGCCAACCTTTGTAGCCGCCTAGGACACCCTGCTTTGCTGTGGGATTGAACTCGGCGTCCTTGACGTGGAACATCTTGATGCGGTCGTGATAGGCGTCGATGAAGCCGAGATAGTCCATGCATTGCTTGATGTAGTGGCTGGCGTCGTAATTGATGTTGCAACGCTTGTGGCCGCCGACCGCGTCGAGGAACATGTCGAAAGTGTCGCCGTCGAACACGTCCTCGCTCGGATGAATTTCAAAGCAGAGGTCGACCCCGTTCTCGTCGAAGACGTCGAGGATCGGTTTCCACCGGCGACCCTGCTCGGCGAAGCATTCTTCGACGAGTCCGGCCGGCCGCTGCGGATAGGGATAAAAGTAGGGCCACGCGAGGGAGCCGGAGAAGGTGACATGTTCAGTCAGGCCAAAACGGCGTGAAACGCGCGCCGCCTTTCGCACCTGATCCGCCGCCCAGAGGCGCCGCTTCTCAGGATTGCCGCGAACAGCGGCCGGGCATTGTCCGTCGAACATCGCATCATAAGCCGGATGAACGGACACCATCTGGCCCTGGAAATGAGTGGAAAACTCGCTGATCGCGATGCCGATGTCGGCCAGCTTTCCCTTGATCTCGTCGCAATAAGTTTCGCTATCGTAGGCGCGATCAAGGTCGAAAAAGGTCCGCAGGCAGGGCTGCGGTGATCTCGTCCAGCATCAGAATTCGCGGATCCGACGCCAGCGCGCGGGCAAGATCGATCAGCCGCAACAGCGCGAAATCGACATCACGCGCCACGGTCCTGAGATCAATCCGCTCGACGCCGAGATCGCGCATCGCCGCCTTGACCTTGTCGGTTGGGACGCGCGCGAGGCGCATGTTCTGTGCGACCGTCAGGTCGGGAACGATTGCGGGATCCTGGTAGACCGAGACGATGCCGG
Source organism: uncultured Alphaproteobacteria bacterium (assembly GCA_963702825.1). GTDB lineage: Bacteria > Pseudomonadota > Alphaproteobacteria > Rhizobiales > Beijerinckiaceae > Roseiarcus. The sequence continues at coordinate 44,462 of CAVPEE010000036.1, read as the reverse complement.
CTCGGCGCGCTTCGGCAGGGGACCGAAAGGCCACGGGCTGCCCTGCGAGGGTCATTTCGCCCGCATCCGCCGAGAAGACGCCGGTGATGATCTTGACGAGCGTGCTCTTGCCCGCGCCGTTCGCGCCCATGAGCGCATGCGCTTCGCCTGCGCGCACTTCCAGGTCGGCTGAGCGGAGCGCCCTCACCGCTCCGAAGGTCTTCGCGACGCCGCGAATGTGAAGAAGCGGCGGAGCGTCGTTCATGGGTTCCCTGTCAGAAAAAATGCCGGCGGCTCGCGCCGCCGGCGTCACAATCGGCTATTCAGCTTAAGATCACGGGCCTTTGCAAGAGATCAGCTGTTCGGGCGTGTAATGCGTGTAAGGCGGCACCGTCGCGACGCTGAAATAGGGATCGAGCTTTGGATTGTACGCGGCTTTGAGCTGGCCGATGCCCTCGCCATTGTCCCAGACAGTCGGCGTGACCTTGATCAGGTGGGGTTGTTCCTTCTTGGCTAGGACGTCGAGCGCGAGGCTCAGGCCCGCGGCGCCGACAGCCGGCGGGTTGCTGACCGCCGCGCCGGACAGTCCCTTCTCCTTCTGGTCGATGAGCTGGCCGATGAAGCCGTTGTTATCCGCGCCGACCACCGGCACATAGGGCTTGCCCGCGGTCTTGTACGCATCGACGACTGTCGAATCGATGCCCGACGTCCAGACGCCGTCGATCGGCTTGCCGGACGCCAGCAGGTTCTTCGTCTCCTGCGCGGTCTTATCGAGCGCCCAGCCCGAGAACACGGACGTGACCTTGATGTCAGGATAGTTCTTGGCGGTCTCGGTGAAGCCCTGGTGGCGATCGGCGTCAGCGGGAACGCCGTCGATGCCGCGCATCTCAACGACTGAGCCCTTGCCGCCAAGCTTGTCGAACAGCCATTTGGCGCCGAGCTTGGCGTATTCGACCTGATCGTTGGTCAGAACATAGGCCTCAGGCGCGGAAACCGCCTGGTCGACCGCGACCACCACGATCCCCTTGTCCGCCGCCTGCTTGATGACAGGGTTCAACGCTTCACGATCGGACGGATTGATGATGATGATGTTCGCGCCAGCCGAAATGAGGTTGCGGATGTCGGCGATCTGCTCCGACGGACCGCCGTTTCGGTTGGCGACGATCACCTTCGAGACCTTGCCCGAGGCTTCCGCCTCGGCCTTGATCGAGCAGATCATCTCTTCGCGCCAGCCGTTGCCGATCAGCGTATTGGAGACCCCGACGACATATTTATCCGCTGCGTGCGCGTTGCCTGCCATCGCCAATACGGCGAGTGAGGCGCTACCTAGAATCCCAGTCAGTTTCATTTGCTTCCTCCCAATCAACATGTGTGAGCCGGTGTAGCGCACTTGCGTGGTTCGCTCAACCGAAGCGGGCGAACGTCCACGCTCCATCGTTTTGGCTGGACTGGACCGCTGCTTCGATAAACGCGACGCCCCGAGCGCCGTCCACCACGTTCGGGGTGAGTTTCGCGCTTCTTTCCGGCGTACGCCCAGCGCGCCGGGCCGAGATCAGTTCCGCCGCGCCGCGGTAGAGGTTGGCGAACCCTTCGACGTAGCCTTCGGGGTGTCCGCCCGGCATGCGCGAGCCCTCGATCGCAAGCGAAGTGTTTCCCGGACCGCCGCGCCGCAGGATGCGAGACGGCTCGCCATAGGGCGTGAAGCGGAGCGTCTCCGGATCTTCCCCCGCCCATTCGAGGCCCGCGCGCGAGCCGTACACCTTGAGGCTCAGATTGTTGAGATTGCCGACCGCGACCTGGCTCGCCGCCAGCACGCCGCGCGCCCCGCCTTGAAACCGCATCAGCACGTGAGCGTTATCGTCGAGGCGGCGACCCGGCACGAAGGTCGTGAGTTCCGCTGAAACCGCGTCGAGTTCGAGTCCGGTCACGAACAAAGCCAGACTGTGCGCGTGGACGCCGATGTCGGCGAGGCATGCGGAAGCGCCTGCGCGAGTGGGATCCGTGCGCCATACCGCCTGCTTGTGTCCGTCGGCGTCGATCGGCAGAGTCAGCCAATCCTGGACATAAGCCGCGTGGACGACCCGAATGTCGCCGAGTTCTCCAGCTTCGATCATTTCGCGCGCCTGGCGCACCATCGGATAGCCGGTATTGTTCAATGTCACCGCGAAAATGAGCCCCTTCGCGCGTGTGAGCTCGACCAACTCCGATGCTTCCGCGAGCGTCGTCGACAAAGGCTTGTCGCAGATGACGTCGATTCCAGCCTCAAGAAACGCTTTCGCGACAGGGAAGTGAAGGTGGTTCGGGGTGACGATGACGACGGCCTCGATGCCGTCCGGACGCGCCGCCTCGCGAACCGCCATTTCGCGGTAGTCCGAATAGGTCCGATCTGGGGCAAGCCCAAGGTCCGCGCCCGACAAGCGCGCGTTTTCAGCGTCCGAAGACAGGGCGCCGGCTTTCAGCTCGATCAGATCGTCGAGCCGCATCGCCATACGATGAACCGCGCCGATGAAGGCGTTGCGCCCGCCGCCGATCATGCCGACGCGCAACCGTCCGCCCTTCAGCCCGTCGACGGCCGTCGCGTGAACCATCGGTTCAGCCTTTAATGCCCAGCAGCTTGAGATTGGTCGCGCGGTCAGCGCCGGTCTTGGCGAAGTCGTCGAACACGCGGTCCGTCACCTCGATGATGTGGTTGGCGATGAATTTGGCGCCTTCGCGCGCAGCGACTTCGGGATGCTGCAGGCAGCATTCCCACTCGTAGACCGCCCAGCCGGCGAAATCATAGGCCGCGAGCTTCGAGAATATCGCCTTGAAATTGACCTGGCCGTCGCCGAGCGACCGATCGCGCCCGGCGCGCTCGAGCCAACCTTTGTAGCCGCCCAAGACACCCTGCTTTGCTGTGGGATTGAACTCGGCGTCCTTGACGTGGAACATCTTGATGCGGTCGTGATAGGCGTCGATGAAGCCGAGATAGTCCATGCATTGCTTGATGTAGTGACTGGCGTCGTAATTGATGTTGCAACGCTTGTGGCCGCCGACAGCGTCGAGAAACATGTCGAAAGTGTCGCCGTCGAACACGTCCTCGCTTGGATGAATTTCAAAGCAAAGGTCGACGCCGTTCTCGTCATAGACGTCGAGGATCGGTTTCCACCGGCGACCCTGCTCGGCGAAGCATTCTTCGACGAGTCCGGCCGGCCGCTGCGGATAGGGATAGAAGTAAGGCCAGGCGAGTGAGCCGCTAAAGGTGACATGTTCCGTCAGGCCAAAACGGCGTGAAACGCGCGCCGCCTTGCGCACCTGATCGGCTGCCCAAAGGCGCCGCTTCTCAGGATTGCCGCGAACAGCGGCCGGGCATTGTCCGTCAAACATCGCGTCGTAGGCCGGGTGAACGGAGACCATCTGGCCCTGGAAATGAGTGGAAAACTCGCTGATCGCGATGCCGATGTCGGCCAGCTTTCCCTTGATCTCGTCGCAATAAGTTTCGCTATCGTAGGCGCGATCAAGGTCGAAAAAGCGGCTGTCCCAGGTCGGGATCTGGATCGCCTTGTATCCGTAATCCTTGGCCCATTTCGCGATTCCAGCGAGGGTGTTATGGGGTGGAGTGTCGGTTGCAAACTGAGCCAGAAACAAGCCCGGGCCCTTGATCGTTCGCATGCGTTCTCTCCCTCGGCGACTGATGCTGCCCGGTTAGGGCGAATTATTGTGCTGTTACGCAGATTCTGGCAAAAAAATTCTATTTGTCAATTCTCACCGGTCCCTTGCTCCAGGATCGGAACAATGAAGTTTCCAAAATTTGACAAATAGAATTTCTAATCCAAAATTGTCGCAACAAAACTTTGTGGGAGGCGGGCGTGAAAGGGCGGGTGGTCATAGTCACCGGGTCAACCCAGGGTGTGGGCTTGGCCATCGCCGAGGCGGCGGCCCGCGCTGGCGCCGAAGGCCTCGTGATGACAGGACGCGACGCCGACAAGGGCGCGGCCGCGGCGGCTGAAGTCGAGCGAAGCGGGGCGCCCGCGCTCGTTCGTGGCGGCGGATCTCGAACACGCCAATGCGCCGGATTTGATCTTCGACGCCGCGCTCAAACGATTCAATCATGTCGACGGGTTCGTGAATGCCGCTGCGCTTACCGACAGAGGATCGCTCACCGAAGCGGACGTGAAGTTTTGGGACCGGCTCTTCGCGGTCAACGCGCGAGCGCCGTTCTTTCTCATGCAAAGGCTCGTCAATCACCTGCGCGAGCGCAAAACGCCGGGCTCGATCGTCAACATCCTCTCCGTGCACGCTCGCGGCGGAGCGCCGGAGCTCGCGGTCTACGCCTCCTCCAAGTCGGCGTTGGCCGGGCTGACCAAGAACACCGCGCACGCGCATCGTTTCGATCGCATTCGCGTCAATGGAATCATTCTCGGCTGGGTCGATACGCCGGCGGAGCGGCAGATGCAGGCGGTCACGCTCGGCAAAGGCGAGGGATGGCTGGCCGCCGCCGCCGCGAGCATGCCGTTCGGCCGCCTGCTGAACCCGGACGACGTCGCGCGGCTCTCACTCTTCCTTCTCTCCGACGCCTCGGAGCCGATGTCCGGCGCGCTGATCGATTATACGCAGAACGTCTTTGGCGCCCTGGACTGAGGCCTAGGCGATGCGGCGCCTGTCTCGCAGCGTTTTGCCGGAGTTGCCGCCATCGGTGCGCCAGCCGCATTATGATCGCGAGAGCCTGAAGATCGGTATGGCGCATATCGGCGTCGGCGCTTTTCATCGCTGTCACCAGGCCGAATTCATTGACGACATGCTTGAGGCTCGCTTCGGACGATGGGGCGTGCTCGGCGTGAATCTCACGACGCCAAGCCTCGCCGAGCTCCTGACCCCGCAGGACTGTCTCTACTCCCGCACGCTGAGGCAGGACGCCCTTGCCGAGACCCGCATCATCGGCGCGCTGCGCGAAGTGATCGACGTTACGGACAAAGCGAGCGCCGAGGCCGCGGTCGCCGCGCTCGGCGGGCCAGAGATTTCCGTCGCGACGATCACGGTCACCGAAAAAGGCTATTGCCTGACGCCGTCGACCGGGGAGCTCGAGCTCGACAATCCTGCGCTGCGCGAGGATCTCGAAGGCGGCTTGCCGCCCCGCACGCTCCTTGGCCTGCTCGCGCTTGCGCTCGATCGGCGACGGCAGACCGGTGGGAGCGCCGCTGACGCTGATCAGCTGCGACAATGTTCCGTCCAATGGCGCGCGGCTCGGCGCGGCGATGCTCAAGTTTGCGGCTTTGCGATCGCGGGAGCTGACGCGCTGGATCGAGGAGTGTGTCACGTTTCCAAGCACGATGGTCGATCGGATCGTGCCCGCGACAACGCCGGAAGACGTCGACAAAGTCTCCGAGGCGCTTGGCGCGCGCGACCCTGGCGCGGTCGTCGGCGAGCCATTCCGGCAATGGGTCATCGAGGATAAGTTTGCCGGCGAGCGACCGCCTCTGGATCTCGCCGGGGCTACGTTCGTTGCTGACGCGAAGCCCTACGAGCAGATCAAGATGCGCGTGCTCAACGCCGCGCAATCGACGCTCGCGCATCAAGGCGCGCTCGTCGGCCACGAATTCACCTATCAGGCCGCCGCCGATCCCGTGCTGGCCGCGCTTACGCGCAAGATGCTCGAGCGGGAAACTTCGACCACGCTGCCGAAGCTCGCGGGCATGGAGGTCGCTCCGTATATCGATCAGTCGATGGCGCGCATCCGCAACACCGCCATCCGTCATCGATGTCATCAGATCGGCACGGATGGATCGCAGAAGATTGTCCAGCGTCTCGTTGATCCGTTGCGCGAGCGTCTCGCCGCAGGCCAGCCGGCGGGCTTGCTCACCCTCGCGATCGCCAGTTGGATCGCTTATGGCTTGAGCGGAGCGCGTCGCTTCGGCGCGCGATGGACGCCGTCAGACCCCTATGCGGAGACCGTCATCGCGATTGGCGAAAAGAACTCCGACTGGCCCGAGCTGGCCAAGGCCGTTCTGTCCATAGCTCCCATCTTCGGCGCGGACATGGCGCGCCCGCAGGTCGTTGAACCCATCGCACGGCATCTGCGCGGTCTGCTTGGCGGCGACGCGCGCGGCTACCTTAAGCAGCGGCTCGGTGATGAATAGCCGCCGGACCCTCGAGCGGGCCGATCGCGCCGACGTGGTTGCCGACGCTGGCGTCGGCGCGGCGCTCGGCTATTCGCGACCCGGCAGCTATGAGGAGCTGCGCGCGGTGCTGTCGTCTGGAACCGCCCGGCTCCCGAAAAAGCTTCGCCAGGTCGCGATCCATCTTTGGCAGCATCCGACCCCGGTGGCGTTGGGCACAGTGACCAGCGTCGCCGGCGAAGCCGGGGTCCAGCCGTCGACCCTGGTGCGGTTCGCGCAGGCGTTTGGCTATTCGGGCTTTTCCGATCTGCAAGAGGTGTTCAAGGCCCATCTCGCGGATGGGGGGCGGAGCCGCGACCGTTGGGAGAGCGCATCGAGCAGTGAGGCGGCGCGCCTGGTCGACGGATTCATCGGCTCGTCCACGGCGGCGCTCGCCGGCGTCCGCGATCGGCTCGACTTGGCTCAATTCGAAATTATGAGTGAGACGCTGGCGGCTGCGGACCTGATCTACATCATCGGCTCCAAGCGCGCTTTCTCGATTGTGAGCTATGTCTCGCTCGCGCTCGCCAACCTCGGCGTGCGCAATCTTGCGCTCGACAATGTCGGCTCGACCGCATTCGAGCTCCTGCGCTGTGCATCGACCTCTGACGCAGTCCTTGCCGTCAGCTTCACGCCTTACAATTCGATCACCCCGGAATTGGCTGCTTCCGCCGCGCAGCGCGGCGTTCCGATCGTATCGCTGACCGATAGCGCCTTCAGCCCGTTGGTTCCGGTGTCGAAAGCTTATGTCGAGGTGATCGAGGAAAGCTTCTCCGGCTTCAAATCGCTTTCGGCGACGCTCGCGGTCGCGATGGCGCTGGTGCTGCGCGTCGAGCAGCGGCGCAGCGAAGCGGGCGCACGTGGGCGCGATGCGTCGAACCCCGCCGGGTCGGGCCCGCGTCTCGCGAGCCCGGAAGCCGGGAGACGATTGATCGGCGCAAGCGCCTTTAAGGGTTTCGGGAGGATCTCAGATGCGCAAATGGCGAGTCGTCGGCTTAAGCTTCGAACATGCGCACATGGGCGACCTCCTGCGCGAGGTCCATGAGCACCCCAACGCCGAGATCGCTGGGGTATGGGACAACGACACGGCGAGGATGGCGGAGGCAATCGCCAACTTCTCCATTCCGAGAGACCGCGTCTACCAGGATATTGCGCAATGCGTGCGAGAGGCGCATCCGGATCTCGCGATCCTCTGTCCGGCGACGGCGCGGCACGCGGACGTGGTCGAACAGGTCGCCGCGCTCGGCGTCGACATCCTGCTCGAAAAGCCATTTGCCGCATCGCTTGCCGACGCCGACCGGATGCTTGCGGCCGTCAAAAAGTCGGGGGTGCGGCTCGCCGTCAACTGGCCTTTGCGCTGGTATCCGTCGCATGTGACGACCAAAAGGCTGATCGACGAAGGCGTCATCGGCGACGTGATCGAGGTTCACTTCTACGACGGCAACCGCGGCCCGCTCTATCATCGCGCCGACAAGGTTGTCGTGTCGGACGAGCAGGTGCGGCGCGAGAAGCCAACGTCATGGTGGTACAGCAAGGCCGCCGGCGGCGGCAGTCTGCTCGACTATCTCGGCTATGGCGCCACGCTCGGGACCTGGTTCATGAACGGCGAGGCGCCGATCGAGGTGACCGCAGTCGTCGATCAGCCGGAGGGGCTCGAAGTCGACGAGCATTCCATCGTCATTAGCCGCTACGCCCGTGGCTTGTCGAAGCTTGAAACGCGCTGGGGGACCTTCACCGATCCCTGGACCACGCAGCCGCAGCCCAAGTGCGGTTTCGTCGTCGTCGGTTCCGAAGGCACGATTTCAAGCTATGATTACGACGCGCATGTCGGCGTTCAGACTCGCTCTCAGCCGACCATCCGCCAAGTTACCGTCGATGAATTGAAGGCGCCGTTCCGCAAGCCGGTCGAATACGTGCTCCATTGCAAGGAGCGCGACCTGCCGTTCGAGGGGCCTCTGGATCCTGCGCTGTGCCGCACAGCTCAGCGCATCGTCGACACCGCGGCGCTCTCCGCCCGCGAGCGGCGTACCTTGGCTCTCCTGCCATGACCGCGGCCGAGACGGAGAAGGGCGTAGAACCTTCGCAGGACGACTATGCTTTGGTCGCCAAGGCCGCGGCGGAGGTCGAAGCGCCGGACCTTCCCTATCGTCCGCCAATGCCGCGCGATCGCACCGCGCCGATCGCGCTCGTCGGCGCGGGCGGCATCAGCGCAGCGCATCTCGACGCCTATGCGCGTTATGGCCTGAACGTGGTCGCCATCTGCTCGCGCGATCTCGAGCGCGCCCGGGCGCGCGGCGCCGCCCATTTCCCAAATGCGCGCGTTACGGACGATTTCGATTCCGTGTTGCGCGATTCGAATGTGAGCGTCCTCGACCTCACAGCCCATCCGGACGTCCGCCTCGATCTCATGCGGCGCGCGCTGAAGGCCGATAAGCACGTGCTGTCGCAGAAACCGTTCGTCGAGAACCTCGATGACGGGCGGGAACTCGTTGAGCTCGCGGAGCGGCGCGGCCTCAAGCTCGCGGTCAATCAGAACGGCCGCTGGGCGCCGCATCTCGCCTATATCCGGGAGGCTGTCCGCGCGGGCCTCATCGGCGAAGTCACCGGCGTTCATGTCGAGATCCGCTGGAACCACGGCTGGATCGCGGGGACGTCGTTCGAAGCCATGGACGATCTCATCCTCTGGGACTTCGGCATCCATTGGTTCGATTTTCTCGCGAGTGTCATCGGCGACCGCGCCAGTTCCGTTCATGCGACCGCCGCTCGAGCCGCCGGACAGACCGCGCGGCCGCCGCTTCTGGCCCAGGCGCTCGTCGCCTTTGACGGCGGTCAGGCCACGCTCGTTTTCGACGGGGCGACCCGATATGGCGCGCGAGATTCGACTTCGGTCGTCGGAGCGAAGGGCGTCGCCTTCAGCCAGGGCCCCGACCTCGGCCATCAGGCGGTCGAGCTCTATACCGAAGCGGGAGTCGCCCGGCCGCTGCTCACGGGCGCGTGGTTCAATGATGGCTTTGCCGGCGCCATGGGCGAACTTTTGTGTGCGATCGAAGACAACCGGGAGCCATTGAACTCGGCGCGCGGCAATCTCTTGTCGCTCAAGCTCTGCCAGGCGGCGCTACGCTCGGTCCAGACAGGCGTTCCCGGTCGCCTGTCTGAGCCCGTCGGCAGGCCGTCGCCGCTCGCCTGTGATAAACTCGAAGCGGAGAAAGCGCGATGGCGAAGGGACGGGTTCATACATCGGAAGAGCCGCTGCGGCCCCTCGAACTCGACCCCGAGCGCGCCAAGCGGGTCGACCGACGCCCCTACGCGATCGTCGACATCGGCTCGAACTCGATCCGACTCTTGGTCTACGACCAACTCGGCCGGGCGCCGATGCCTCGCTTCAATGAGAAATCGCTCGCCCGACTCGCAGAAGGGCTTCCAGAAACCGGCGCAATATCACCCGATCATTTTCGTCGAGCGGTCGAGGCTGTGCGGCGATTTCGCGCCATTGCTGAGGCCATGGGCGTTAGCCGAATCGACGCCGTGGCGACGGAGGCTATGCGTCGCGCTTCGAACGGACCGAAGCTGGCTCAGGCGATTGAGGCGGAGGCGGGCCTGAAAGTGCGTATCCTCAGCGGGGCTGAGGAAGCGCGGTTCGCGACCTTCGGCGTTATTTCCGGATTCTTCCGCCCCGTGGGGACGGTCGGCGACATGGGCGGCGGCAGCCTTGAAGTCGCGGAAGCGATTGATGACCGCGTCGGGGATCGCTGGGTCAGTATGCCGCTCGGGGCTCTGCCGGTCGAAGCCATGCTGTCCGAGGGCGTTTCGGCGGCGAAGCGGCAAATCGACGACATTCTGCGGAGAAGTCTTCCGGGCGAGCTGGCTAGGCCAGTGTTCTATCCGGTCGGCGGCGGCTGGCGGGCGCTCGCGAAAGCGCACATGGACACGGTCGGCGCGCCGGTCAAAGTCGTGCACGGCTACACGCTCAGCGCCGCCGAGGCGCGCGAATTCGCGCGTGCGGTGTCGCGGCTGTCCGTAGCAAAGCTCGCGGCGACGCCGGGCGTGGCTGAGCGCCGGGCGCGGACTTTGCCGGCTGCGGCGCTGACGTTGGATCGTGTGCTCAAATATCTGAAGCCGGACCAAGTCGTCTTTTCCGCTCTCGGCCTGCGCGAGGGATTTCTCTATTCGCAGCTCGAGCCGCGAGGAACAATATCTCGATCCGTTGGTCGAGGGCGCCCAGCTGATCGGCCTGCCGCTCGCGCGCGTGCCCGAATTCGGGCCGGAGCTGGTGGCGTGGACCGAAGGTCTTTTTACGGACGAAACCACGGCTGAGAAGAGGCTGCGCGTCGCTGTCTGCGCTTTGTCCGATATCGCCTGGAGAGACGCGGCCGACCTCCGGGCGGAAGAGAGTTTTCGCCGCCTGCTCGAATTTCCTTTTATCGGCGTCACCCACCCGGAGCGCGTGTTCATCGCCGCCGCCATTCATGCCCGCTACGTCGGCCGACCGGACGCGCCGTGGCTGAGCCCCGCCATCAAGCTGCTCACGCCGTCGGAACGCCGCCGGGCGCAGATCCTTGGCCGCGCCATTCTGCTCGCCTATCGCTTTTCCGGCGGCGTGCCGGCCGTGCTGGAAAGCGCGCGATTGCGCATCGACCCAGAGTGCGTCCGGCTCGAGGTGACGAAAGCTGCCCGCGCTCCCGACAGCGAAGTGGTGAGCGACCGGCTCAAGCTCCTCGCGAGCGCCATCGGCGTCAAACGCAGCGAGGTCGTCGAGATCGACGCGCCGTCGCCGCTCAGCTAAGTCCGGGGGCTCTGGAATGGGAGGATCGTTCCGATCAACTATCGCCACGCCTTTCATGCCGGCAATTTCGCCGACGTGCTCAAGCACGCGGTTCTGGCCCGCGTCCTCGTTTATCTCGCGCGCAAGGAAGCCGCCTTCCGTTTCGTCGACACACACGCGGGGGCGGGCCGGTTCGATCTGGCGAGCAAGGAAGCGAAGCGTTCGCCGGAGTGGCGCGAGGGAATCGCCCGGATTCTGACGAGTTCCCCGCCCGCGCCGGTCGCCGAGCTCCTGCGCCCCTATCTTGAAGCCGTCGGCCCGCATGACGCCGAAGGCAGGCCGCTGAGCTATCCGGGTTCGCCGGCGATCGCGCAAACGCTCATGCGTGCGCAGGATCGCATCGCGCTCTGCGAAGCGAACCCGGACGAACGCGAGGCGCTGATCGCCGCGCTTGGGCGCGATGGGCGGCTCAGCATCGTGGGCACGGACGGCTATGTCGCGCTCAACGCTTATCTGCCGCCCAAGGAGCGTCGCGGAATCGTCTTGATCGACCCGCCGTTCGAGGCGCCGGACGAAGCCGCCGCCGTCGAGCGGGCGCTCGAACGCGCGCTGCACAAATGGCCGTCCGGGACCTACATCGCCTGGCGACCGATCCGCGAAACTCAAGTCGACGCCCGCTTTCTCAACTCGATCGCGGCGCTTGGCGCGCCCAACATCCTGCGGCTCGAACTCGACGTCGGCTACGGGCCAATCGGCGCACACGGCCAGCAGCCGCTCGCGCGCGCAGGACTTCTCGTGGTCAATCCGCCGCATACGCTCATGGACGAAGCGCGGACGCTCATGCCGTGGCTCGCGCAAACACTGGCTCGTGGCGGCGTCGGACAGCACCTTTGCGCCTGGCTGACGGAGCCGAAATAAGCTCATGGGCCACACGCTTGCCCGTGTCCTCGCCGTCGGTTTATGTGTGAACGATGAGGGCGGATCGCACGCAGCCGCCGCGGGGACTTGCATGGCGCTGCCGGACATTCTTCGAGACAAGCTCAGGCTGCCGGTCGTCGGCGCGCCGCTGTTCATCGTCTCGCATCCGGCGCTGGTGATCGCCCAATGCAAGGCCGGGATCGTCGGCGCTTTTCCCGCGCTTAACGCACGCCCCATTTCGCAGCTCGACGAATGGCTGCACGAAATCACCGAAGCGCTCGCCGCCCATGACCGCGCGCATCCCGAACGCCCCGCCGCGCCGTTTGCGGTCAACCAGATCGTCCACAAGTCCAACGCGCGGCTCGAGGAGGACATGGCGATGACGGTCAAGTGGAAGGCGCCGCTCGTCATCACTTCGCTCGGCGCCCGCGAGGACGTGAATCAGGCGGTGCACGACTACGGCGGCGTGACGTTGCACGACATCATCAACAATCGCTTCGCCCACAAGGCGATCGAGAAGGGCGCCGACGGCCTGATTGCGGTCGCCGCGGGCGCGGGCGGCCATGCCGGGTCGACCTCGCCTTTCGCGCTGATCCAGGACATTCGCGCCTGGTTCGACGGGCCCTTGCTGCTGTCGGGCGCGATCGCGACGGGCCGGGCCGTGCTTGCGGCGCAGGTCATGGGCGCGGATCTCGCCTATATCGGCACGGCTTTCGTCGCGACGCCGGAGGCGCGAGCGATTGACGCGTACAAGCAGGCGATCGTCGACGGCGACGCCTCCGATATCATCGGGTCCACCTACTTCACGGGCGTCTTCGGCAATTACCTCAAGCCGTCGATCGTCAGATCAGGCCTTGACCCGGACAGCCTGCCTGAGCGCGAGGCGAAGGCGATGAGCTTCGCCTCCAGCCAGCAGTTCGACAGAAGCGAAGGCTTGGCGCGATATCTGGGGAAGCGGGCAGGGCATCGGCGCGGTCAAATCCGTGCAGCCGGTCGCCGAACTCGTGGCTCGGCTTGAACGCGAATATGTCGAGGCGAAGCGCGCGATTTGCGGCTAGGCCTGAGCCCGCCTGGTGGTCGGGTGGAGAGAGGGAACTGTGGCGGCTCTGAAGCGTCATGGCCGGGCTTGACTCGGCCATCCACGTATTTTGCGCGTTGAACTGCCGGCGGGAGACGGTCAGAAGGGAAAGCTTTGTTTCTAGAAGCCTTTGCTCCCTGTGGAGCGATGTCAAACTCGTCATTGAACCGGCGCGGCGTGATGGCCGGGTCAAGCCGGCCATGACGACCGAACGCCCAAGGCGCCTCCCAAAGGGGCTGTCGAAAAAAATTTGCAAGCGCGATGTCGATTCCCAAAAACTCCGTTCGTCGCTTCGATGCTGGGCCGATAGGGCTGGCTCTAACAAGGAGACAAGACGATGCGCGTGATGGTGTTCGTGAAGGCGACCGAAGACAGCGAAAAAGGCATTCGCCCCACGCCCGAGACGGCCGAGATGTTCGAGGCGATGGGCAGATTCAACGAAGAACTGCGTAACGCCGGCGTCCTGCTCGCCGCCGACGGCCTCAAGCCCTCCTCGCAGGGCAAGCGTGTTGCGTTCGACGGTCCCGGCCGCAGGGTCATCGACGGGCCGTTCGCCGAGACCCGCGAGCTGGTCGCCGGCTTCTGGCTCTGGGAGGTCAAGGACATGGACGAGGCGGTCGCCTGGGTGAAGCGCTGCCCCAATCCGATGCCGGGACCGAGCGAGATCGAAATCCGGCCGCTATACGAGATGGCTGATTTGCAGGAGTTTCTGACGCCGGAGGCTGAGGAAATCCACGATCGGACGCGCGAGAAGCTCAGCCGCGCCTGAGACCGTCGGCGGCGGCCTGCTTGCCTCGCTGATGGCTTTGGCCGACAAGGCGGCATGACCGCAGGCGAGCCGCATCGGGCGATCGAAGCGATTTTCCGCATTGAACGGGCGAGGCTCATCGCGGGCCTCGCCCGGGTCGTACGCAATTTCGACCTTGCAGAGGAACTGGCGCAGGACGCGCTGGTCATTGCGCTCTCCGAATGGCCGAGGACCGGCGTTCCCGCCAATCCCGGCGCTTGGCTGATGACAGCCGCCAAACGCCGCGCCATCGACGCGATCCGTCGCGACAAGATGCGCGAGCGCAAGCATGAGGAGATCGCGCGGGAGCTTGACGGCGCGTCCGACGGCGCGCGGCCGAGGGCGATCGAAGCAGCCATGGACGACGATCTTGGCGATGAGCTCTTGGGCCTCATCTTCACAGCCTGCCACCCCATACTTTCCCCCGACGCCCGCGCCGCGCTCACGCTGCGCGTCATCGGCGGTCTGACGACGGACGAGATCGCGCGCGCCTTCCTGTCGAGCGAGGCGACGATCGCCCAGCGCATCGTTCGGGCGAAGAAGACGATCGGAAAGGCGGGGCTCACGTTCGAGGCGCCGCGTGGGCCTGAACGCGCGGCCCGCCTCCCCTCGGTGCTCGAGGTCATCTACCTCATCTTCAATGAAGGCTATGCCGCCACGGCGGGCGAAGATCTTGTCCGGCCGAGCCTGTGCCTGGAGGCGCAGCGGCTTGGCAGGATGCTCACCGGGTTGATGCCCGAGGACGCCGAAGTGTTCGGCCTGCTGGCGCTGATGGAAATCCAGGCGTCGCGGCTCAAGGCGCGCATCGGGCCGGACGGCGCGCTCTTGACCCTGACCGAGCAGAATCGCGCGCGCTGGGATCAACTCATGATCCGCCGAGGCCTTGAGGCGCTCGCCCGCGCCGAAGCGCTCGGGGGCGATGGCCCCTATGCCTTGCAAGCCGCGCTTGCAGCCTGCCATGCGCGGGCGCGCAGTGCGGCCGAGACCGACTGGCCCCGCATCGCAGCGCTTTACGATCGGCTCCAAGCCCTGACGCCCTCGCCGGTGGTCGATCTCAATCGAGCGGTCGCCTACAGCATGGCCTTCGGGCCCGAAGCGGGCCTCAAGCTCATAGACGAGATCGCCGACGCCGCGGCGCTCCGCAATTATGCGCCCTTGCCGGCGGCAAGGGGCGATTTTCTGTTTCGGGCCGGCCGACCGGCCGAGGCCCGCTGCGAATTTGAGGCTGCGGCCAGGCTCACCCGCAACGTGCGGGAAAGGGCGTTTCTCCTCGCCCGCGCGGACGCTTGCGATTGACAGCGTCCATTCTCGGCTCTGAAAGCCCGGTTTGCGGAACCCGCAATCGCACGTCGTTGGCGAAGGTGAGCAAGCCCGCAATCGGCCCCGAATTGATAACGCCGTTGATGGTGGCGACGCCTGGAAGCTCTGCGACCCGCGATGCGGGGGCGACGACGGCTGTCAAGCGGTGTTTCGGTGCGCGGAGGATAGCGGGGAAAAACGCGCCGGGGCGCAAACGCCTCTTCCCATCGAGACTGTGTCGGCCTAGTGAGAGGGCCCTTCTGCGTCGCATCGATGATGTGGCTGCGATGATCGTGAAGGCCTCGTGTTCCGATCATCGTTCAGCCGAATTGCGTTCGTGTCGCGTTCGCCTCAAAACTGACAACGCCAAAAGGACGCGCCGCACTCATGGCGACCATTGAGCAATTTGCCCAACGCCAAGCCCAACCTCAGGACCGCGCCTATCGCACGCCGCCGCACAACCTCGAGGCCGAGCAGGCGCTGCTCGGCGCGATCCTCATCAACAACGATGCGTTCGACCGCGTCTCCGACTTCCTCCGGAGCGAGCATTTCGTCGAGGAGATTCATCGCCGCATCTTCGAGATCGCCGGATCGCTGATCCGGGCGGGCAAGCTGGCGACGCCGGTCACGCTCAAGACGTTCCTCGGCGACCACGATCTCGGCGGCGTGACCGTGCCGCAATATCTCGCCCGCCTCGCCAGCGAAGCGACGACCATCATCAACGCTTACGACTATGGCCGCAGCGTCTACGACCTTTCGATGCGACGCGAGCTCATTTCGATCGGCGAGGACGTCGTCAACGTCGCCTATGACGCGCCAGTCGACTCGAGCCCGCGCGAACAGATCGAGGAAGCGGAGCGGCGCCTCTATCAGATGGCCGAAGCTGGTCGATATGACGGCGGCTTCCAGCGATTTTCGGATGCGCTCAAAGCCGCCGTCGACATGGCCGCCCGCGCTTATGAACGCGATGGCTCGCTGAGCGGCACCGCCACGGGCCTGACGGATCTCGACCGCTATATGGGCGGGTTGCAGGCGTCCGATCTCGTCATCCTCGCCGGCCGTCCCGGCATGGGGAAAACGGCGCTCGCCACCAACATCGCCTTCAACATCGCCAAGGCCTACGAAGGCCGCACGCGGCCGGACGGAACAATCGAGACAGCGAATGGCGGCATTGTCGGCTTCTTTTCGCTCGAAATGTCGGCCGAGCAGCTCGCAACCCGCATTATCGCCGAGCAATCCGCGGTCGCCTCCTACAAGATCCGCCGCGGCGACATTACCGAAGCCGACTTTCATCACGTCGCCGACGCGGTCCGGGAGATGCAGCAGATCCCCTTCTACATCGACCAGACCGGCGGCGTGTCGATCGCCCAGCTCACGGCCCGCGCCCGGCGCCTCAAACGCCAGCGAGGGCTCGACCTCCTCGTCGTCGACTATCTCCAGCTTCTCGCCGGCTCGAAGTCGCGGTCCGAAAACAGGGTGCAGGAACTGACCGAGATCACGACTGGCCTCAAAGCGCTGGCCAAGGAACTCAATGTCCCGATCCTGGCCTGCTCCCAGCTCTCACGCCAAGTTGAACAGCGCGACGACAAGCGCCCGCAGCTCTCGGATCTCCGTGAATCGGGGTCGATCGAGCAGGACGCTGACGTTGTCCTGTTCGTCTATCGCGAGGAATATTACCTCAAAAACCGTGAGCCTCGGCCCGGCACGGAGGAGCATATCGCCTGGATGGCGCAGATGGAGAATTCGCACGGTCGGGCGGAAGTCATCATTGGCAAGCAGCGCCATGGGCCGACGGGCACGGTCGAGCTTCAGTTTGACGCCGAAGTGACCCGGTTCAGCTCCATCGCGCGGGAAGACACGGTCCCGGAAATCCGCTAGGATCAGGGTGTGGAGTCATAACAAAGTTGCAATTGTCGCCCTTATGGGCGCCGCTTATGAATATGGCGGTCGGCCTCGACCCCGGCCGCAGTCTGGAGAATCGGATGAAGCTCATTACCGCATTTGGCCTTGCGGCCGCTTTCGTCGGGACGGCGCTCATGGCCGCGCCCGTGAGCGCCGATGAGTTTACGCCGGCGCAGAAGCAGGAACTGGGCGCGTTCATCAAGGATTATCTCGTCAACAACCCGGAAGTTTTGCGCGACGCGATCGAAGCGCTCGACAAGCATGACAAGGAAACGGCGGACGCGGAGCGCCAGAAAGTCGTCGCCACTCAGTCGAGCGCTCTGTTCAGCTCGAAATATCAGGCGACCCTCGGCAACCCGCAGGGCAGTGCGACGCTCGTCGAATTCTTCGACTACAATTGCCACTATCTGCAAAGGCGCGCTGCCGGACGTCACAAAGCTCATGAAGGACGATCCGAATCTCAAGCTCGTTCTCAAGGACTATCCGGTTTTGGGGCCGGGGTCGGTCGAGGCGGCGAAGGTGGCCACCGCCGCGCGCAATCAATTGCCGGGCGACAAGTTCTGGGCTTTCCACGCGAAGCTGCTCGCGACGCATGGGCCCGTCGGCAAGACAGAGGCGCTCGCGGTCGCCCGCGAGCTCGGCCTCGACATGGACAAGCTCGCCAAGGACATGGAGAGCCCCGATGTCAAGTCAGGCTTGAGCGAGGTCATGCAACTCGCCGACGCCCTCCAGATCAACGGCACGCCGACTTTCGTCGTCGGCCAGGACGTCGTCGTCGGTGCGGTCGGTTACGACCAGCTCAGGGACAAGGTCGATGCCGTGCACAAGTGCGGCCACGCGACCTGCTGACGGCCGGGCGCTGCTACGTTATTCTATGAACGCGCCCGCCGGGCGTCACTTCCACTGACCGGCGGGGGCCGTCTTGACTGCGCTACAAGCAATTATCATGGCCGTGCTGCAGGGCGTGACCGAGCTGTTTCCGGTCAGCAGCCTCGGCCACGCCGTCATCCTGCCGCGGCTCCTGAACTGGGGAATCGACCTGAAGGCCCCGGACTGGCTCGCCTATCTGGTGGTCATGCATCTGGGCACGTCGATCGCGCTCTTCGCCTTCTTCTGGCGCGACTGGCTGAGTTTTCTGCGCTCTCTCATTAACGCATCGGACGCCAAAGCGAAGACGGACCGACGGACGTTCTTCTACGTCGTTCTGGCGACCATCCCAGCCGTCCTGGTCGGATCTGTATTCCGCAAGCTCTTGGGCGATGCTTTCGCCGCGCCGGCGATCGCCGCGGCGTTCTTGATCGTCAATGGTTTCATCCTCTATTTCGGCGACAGGATCGGCGAAGAATTGGTGGGTTCGCTCAGTCAGCTGAACTGGAAGGGCGCCCTGGCGGTCGGTTTCGCCCAATGCCTGGCGTTGATCCCCGGAATCTCGCGCTCGGGCGCGACGATGGTCGCTGGCGTCGTGGCGGGACTCAAGCACTCGGAGGCTGCGCGCTTCTCGTTCCTCATGGGGGCCCCGATCATTCTCGCCGCCAATGTCTACGAGGCGCCGAAGCTGATGAAAGAGGGGGCGACGCTGGGGGGGATGGCGATCTTGTCCGGAATCGTCGCCGGAATTTTCGCCTATCTGAGCCTGACGCTCCTCATGCGTTATTTCAACAGGCACGAATTCGAGGCCATGAGCCCGTTCGCCTATTATTGCTGGGCGGCGGGCGTCATAAGCTTAGGGATTATCGCTTTCGTCTGACCGCGGGGGTCTTGGCCCCGGGGCTTGACGCCCCATATCTCGAGGTTGACACGCGGAAAAGCCCGCGCGCTTGAGGGGCTGTCATGGCGACCATCGAGTACATGCCGGCGCGGCTGACGCCGAAGGAGACCGAGGAGTTAAGGCAGGCGGTTGCGTGCCTTGAGGGCGCGAGCTTCGCTCAGCGGCTGACCGACGCCGTCGGACGTCCGGTCGGAATGCTGAGCCGGGCGATGCCCCAATCGGCCCGGCGGGTGATCGCGCATGTGAGCGAGACCGCTCTCAGGGGCGCTCTCAAGCTCGCTTTGCGCACGCTCGATCTGAACGCATCGGCGAAGCCCGCGAACCGCGCTCATAGGCTCGCCGCCGCCGCGTCGGGCGCAGTCGGCGGCGCGCTGGGGCTCGCGGCGCTGCCGTTCGAGCTGCCCATCTCGACCACAATCCTCCTGCGCTCGATCGCTGAGATCGCGCGCGAGGAAGGCGAGGATCTGAGCGCCCCCGAGGCGGCTTTCGCCTGCGTCGAAGTGTTCGCGCTCGGCGGGCAAGGGGGCGGAGAGAGCGCTTTCGAGAGCGGGTATTTCGCGGTTCGGGCCGCGCTCGCCAAGTCCGTCAGCGACAGCGCGCGCTTTGTCGCCGCTCAGGGGGTCGCCGCCCTTCCCGCGCCAGTGGTGGCGCGGCTGATCTCGCAAATCGCCGCGCGCTTTGGGATCGTGGTGAGCGAGAAGGTTGCCGCCCAAGCCGCGCCGATCCTCGGCGCAATCGGCGGCGCGGCGGTCAACGCCGCCTTCGCCGACCATTTCCAGACCCTGGCCCGCGGGCATTTCATCGTGCGGCGCCTGGAGCGCCAGCATGGCGCAAGCGTCGTCGCATTCGAATACCAGCGCTTGCAAGGCGAACGGAGCCGCGAATACGCGGAAAGCCGAAGGGCTGCGTCGTAACGCAGCAGCGTTCGCGGAAAGTCGATCGCGCCAATGGCCGAGAACCGGCCGCCCGGTGAATGGATGAGGATCGGCAAACGACGCCTTGGGCGAGTCGCCCAGGCGCTGGCTTTTGCGCTTTCCAGCCTGCTCGCTCTGCCATCATACGCCGACTTAAGGCCGCGGGCTCGGCCGCGCGCCGCGCCGCCGATGCGTTTCGTGCGCGTGACGAGCGCCGACCCGGCCTGCAAGCCAAATTGCCCGGAATGGCTGTCGGCCGAGGGCCGGATCGAACCCGGCACGGCGAAGGCTTTTGCCGATGCGGTTGCGAATCTCAAAGGCCGCCGGCTGCCGATCCTCATTCATTCTCCGGGCGGCTCGGTCGCCGACGCGGGGGCCATGGGCGAGCTCATTCGAGCCAAGGGCCTCGCGGTCGCCGTCGCCAGGACGCTGATCACCAACTGTCCGGAAGCCTCGCCGAAATGCCCTGACGGCCCCGGCACGGCGATCACCGGCGGCGCGATTTGCGCTTCGGCCTGTGTGCTCGTGCTCGCCGGCGGGGTCGAACGCCTCGCCGCTCCCTCGGCGCGGATCGGAGTGCATCAGATCACCACGGTGGTGAGTGAGACCGAAGGCCTGGCGCACCTCAAGTCGACGCGGAAGATCTACGAGCAAAAAGGCGTCGATGCTGCGGTTGAGGCTTATCTCGCGGCAATGGGCGTGGGCGAACCGGTGATGACGCTCATGCGCAAGACATGGGCGGCCAGCATTCGCTGGCTGAGCCTCCCGGAGCTTAAGGACTCGCATCTCGCGACCCTGGCGCTCGACGCGGCCGAGCCGATCCTTGCCGAGCGGCGCGAACGGCCTCAACGGCCACGCGCTTGAGGGCGATCCGCCGCGCGACGATCTCGTGCAGGCCAGCATCGTGAAGCCGGTCGCCGGAGGCGACGCGACGCTCGCGCTCGCATTCCGCTATCGCCGTGGCGGCGGCGCGGTCGAGGCGGAGGCGATCGAGCGCGGTCCGAAGACGCCGCAGGCGCCGCCGTCTCCGGACCTAAGCCTCGCGCTGAGCGCGCCCGGCGTCGAAGCCGTCCCGTTGCGGCGCGGCCGGAACGACCCCGGCGCGCGCGCTCATCCCGCGCGAGCGCTTCTGCGCGCTCGCTCATGGCGGCGCGACCATCGCGTCTACGGCGCCCGACGGACCGCAAGGCTTCGCGCCGGTCGAGCTCGCCGCGATGGATGGCGCGAGCGCGCTTATCGTCGAAGCCTGTCCCTGAGGGACGCGCCAAGCCGTAGCCAGCTAAGACCATCGCGAATGAAACGGCGCGCCGTTCGCGCTCCCATTACCGCGTCGACCGGCGGCGTCGAATTCGTTACAGAATTTGGCAATCGCGCGTCCAGGGAGAAAAGCGAGCATGGCGGCCGACATTGAAAGCCTCACCCTCAAGCGGGTGGCGTATCGCTTCATTCCGTTTCTGATGCTCTGCTATTTCGTCAATTATCTCGACCGTGTGAACGTCGGCTTCGCCAAGCTCACCATGGATGCGGATCTCGGCCTTTCAGACACCGCGTTCGGATTCGGCGCGGGGATTTTCTTCCTGGCCTATTTTCTGTTCGAGGTTCCCTCGAACGTCATCATGGACCGGGTCGGCGCGCGAATCTGGATCGCGCGAATTATGATTTCATGGGGCATCATATCGGGAGCGATGGCCTTTATTCCGCAGATCTCTGCGTGGACGGGCTTTAGCCCGGAGCACACGTTCTACGGACTTCGCTTTCTTCTCGGGCTCGCCGAGGCCGGATTCTTCCCCGGCATCATCTTCTTTTTGACGCTTTGGTTTCCTGCCGCCTACCGCGCCCGGATCGTCAGCTGTTTCATGGCGGCAATTCCGCTCTCATCCGCGATCGGCTCGCCGGTCTCGGCGGCGCTCCTCGGCCTTCATGGGACGCGCGGCCTTGCAGGCTGGCAATGGCTCTTCATCATCGAGGCGCTGCCCTCGATCCTTCTCGCCTTCGTCGCCTATTTTTATCTGACAGATCGGCCTCGAGACGCGACATGGCTTTCGGCCAGCGAACGCGATTGGCTTCAAGGGCGTCTCGACGCGGAGGATGCGCGACGCGCTCATGTGTCGCCTCAGCAATATTCTCGCGAGCCTCTACGACTATCGGGTGCTCGCGCTGGCTCTTGTCTACTTTGGCAACGTGGCCTGCCTCTATGGCGTCACTTTCTGGCTGCCGTCGATTGTGAAGGGCTTCGGCGTCTCCATCGCGGCGACCGGGTGGATCAGCTCCATTCCCTACATCGTTGGCTTCTTAGGCATGGTGTGGTGGGGCCTTCGCTCCGACAGGCACGGGGAGCGGACTTATCATTTGGCCGGCGCGCTGCTCCTCGCAGCCGTCGGTATCGGCGCGTCGGCGTTTCTCGACGATCCTGTCGCAAAGATGATTGCGCTGACGATCGGCGCGCTTGGAGTTCTATTCGGCGCTGCCGCTCCTATGGACCCTGCCGACGGCGTTTCTTGCCGGCGCGGCCGTTGCGCCAGGCATCGCCGCCATCAATGCGATCGGCAATCTCGCCGGCTATTTTGGCCCCTTTATCATGGGCTGGGTCAAGGATCTGACTGGCGATTTCCGTTGGGGACTTGTTACGATTGCTGCATGCGCGGTTGTCGCGCTCGTCATCACGCTGATGCTCGGCCATGATTCCGAACTCGAGAGGGCGCCTGAACCCGCGGAATAGCGAAGACCTCCGTAGCCTCACCGCGAAGTTGCGCGTCGATGGCTTCATTCAGCCATGATCGTCATCGCGAGCGAATGCGAAGCGATCCAGCGGCCAGAGGGCGCTCGACGGGCCAATTGTAGCCGCGCTCGACAGGCCGCCCTCGCAATGACGGGCGTTCTGACGAACGCCCTTTGGACGCGCGGCGACGCGGGCAGCGACCGCGTCTACATCGCGCGATTCGACGAGATTGACAATCTGCCCTACGAGCCGCTTTCGCCGTCCGGACTGGCGACAACCACGACGTAGCCATCGGGGTCGCGGAGCCAAATTTCCCGGTGCCGGGGCGCAGGGTTGATGTGAGGTTCTTCGATGATCTCCGCCCCCAACCGGCGCGCGCGCTCGACAGCCAAATCGAAATCGTCGAGCTGGAACCACAGCACCACGCCGTGTCCGGGAGGCGCCGCGTCGGCGTTGACGAGATTGGGGTGCTCTTCCGCGTCCCAGGCGTGCAATTGGAGGAGCAATCGCCCCGAGCGCCAGATCCGATCGTACATTTCGCGGTGCGGGTGATCGGGAAGCGTGTCGGCTCCGAGCAATTTGGCGTACCATCGACTGCTCGCGCGAACATTGCGCACCGCTATGAGCGGTTGAGCTTCGACCGTGGATGTCTGCGCAGGCGAGCTCATGGAAAGCGCTCCGTCGAACTCGGCGCTCCGTTTGGGGCGTCTTGGAACTGGGCGTTGGTACGAAGGATATCGAGAGAACGATCGCGGTCCGATCGCGCATATCTTTATGTCGTCGGCGCCGCGGCGATCTGCTAGCTTGGCGATGTGCGCGTGGCGTTCAGCCGCCTCGACGGGAGAGGCCCTATGGCGTTGGCATGGAGTTCCAAGGCGTCGCCGGTCACCTATTCGGCGTCGGCGAAACTGATGCACTGGTTTGTCGCGGCTGCGGTCATCGTGCTCCTCGCCTTAGGTCCGGTGATGAAGAGGCTGGTGCCCGAGGGCTCGCTCAGGGACAATCTCTACACCTTCCACGAGGCGCTGGGCGCGCTTGTCCTGATCGTCATGGTCGTGAGGCTCGCCAGGCGCGCAGCCTTCGGCGTGCCGGCTCCGGACGCGTCCATGCCGCCCGTCGAGCAGCGCGCCTCGCTCTGGGCGCAATACGCGCTCTACGCCCTGCTGTTCGTCACGACCGTGCTCGGCTGGGCAGGGACCAACGCTTACGGCGATCCGGTCAGCGTCTTTGGTCTCTTCGACTTTCCTGCCATTATCGGCAAGGATCAGCCGCTATCAGATCGCATTATGGTCTGGCATCTCATCTGCGGAATTCTGATCGGCGTGATCGTCGCGCTCCATATCGCGGGCGCGCTCTACCATTGGCTCGTCAAGCGCGATCGCGTCTTACAGCGCATGCTGCCCGGAAATTGACGAGTCTCGATAGCCTCATCGATTGAATCGAGGCGCCGTTCAGCTTAACGGCCGGAGTGCGTGCATGCTGGAAAAGTTCGAACGCTATCCGCTCACCTTCGGCCCGACGCCGATCGAGAGGCTCAAGCGCCTGAGCGCGCATCTGGGCGGCGAGGTCGAGCTCTACGCCAAGCGCGAGGATTGCAATTCGGGCCTCGCCTACGGCGGCAACAAGCTGCGCAAGCTCGAATACATCATCCCCGACGCGATCGCGTCGAACGCGGATACGCTGGTGTCGATCGGCGGCGTGCAGTCGAACCACACCCGCCAGGTGGCCGCGGTCGCGGCCAAGATCGGCATGAAATGCCGGCTGGTGCAGGAGGCCTGGGTTCCGCACGAGGATGCGGTCTACGACCGGGTCGGCAACATCATGCTGAGCCGCATCATGGGCGCTGACGTCCGGCTCGTCGACGACGGTTTCGACATCGGCATCCGCCAGAGCTGGGAGGACGCGCTCAAGGATGTCGAAGCGCAAGGCGGGCGCCCGTACGCGATTCCCGCCGGCGCCTCGGTGCACAAATATGGCGGGCTCGGCTATGTCGGCTTCGCCGAGGAAGTGCGCGCGCAGGAGCGCGAGCTCGGCTTCGCGTTCGACTATATCGTCGTGTGCACGGTGACCGGCTCGACCCACGCCGGCATGGTCGTTGGCTTCGCCAAGGACGGACGGCAGCGCAAGGTGATCGGCATCGACGCCTCGGCGACGCCAAAACAGACAAAAGCGCAGGTGCTCGATATCGCGCGCAAGACCGCGAAACTGATCGAGCTCGGCCAGGACCTCGCCGACGACGACGTGGTGCTGATCGAGGACTACGCCTATCCCATCTACGGCGTGCCGTCCGATGAGACCAAGCAGGCGATCCGGCTCGTGGCGCGGCTCGAAGGCATGATCACCGACCCGGTCTACGAGGGCAAATCGATGCAGGGCATGATCGATCTCGTGCAGAAGGGCTTCTTCCCGAAAGGATCGAAGGTGCTCTACGCGCATCTCGGCGGCGCGCCCGCGCTCAACGGCTACGCCTACGCCTTCCGCAACGGATGAGTGGGCAGCGATCGGCGGGATTCGGTCGCCTCGTTGTCGGGAGCGCTTGACACGTCCCTCTCTCCCGTCACCGGCGCAAGAGCCTGCTCCAGATAGTCGCTGAAGGCGCGCGCTCTTTGCGACGGCTTCCGGCCGGCCGGAAAGACGACATAGGCCGTGACCGGATCGAGCGCATAGTCGGTGAGGATCTCGATCACCTCGCCCGAAGCGAGCGCGTCGGCGCACATCCAGCTCGACCCGACAGCGACTCCCAGTCCTGCGACGGCGCAGGCGACGACGCCGGTCGCCGAGCGCGAACGGATGCGCGGGCTTAACGTCTGGCGCTCGATCCGTCCGTTGCGGCGCGCGGCCCAGGTCTCGTCGCCTGTATCGGCAGGGCCGCTGATGATGTCGTGGCCAACGAGATCGGCAAGGCTTACGGGCGCGCCGCGAGTGTCGAGATAGGACGGCGATGCGATGAAGAGGCGACGTGTGCTCTCGAGCTTTCGGGCGACGAAGCTCGAATCCGGAAGGTCGCCAATTCGGAGCGCAAGGTCGGCCCCTTCGGCGATCAGATTCTCGTAGCGATCCGACATCATGAGATCGATCTTGAGCAGCGGATGCCGGGCGAAGAACGCCGGCAGCAGCGGCACGATGCGCCGGACGCCATATTCGGGCGGCAGGGCGACGCGCAGCATGCCGGAGAGATGATCGGCGCCGCGCGCCGCGCCCTCCGCCTCCTCGATCGCGAGCAGGGCGTCGCGGGCGCGAGCGAGCAGCGCCTCGCCGGCGTCGGTGGCGGAAACCTGCCGGGTGGTGCGGATGAGGAGCTTGACGCCCAATCGCCGTTCGAGCGCCGCGATGGTCCGCGACACCGAGGGCTGGGAGAGACCGAATTCGCGCGCGGCCTTGGAGAAGCTTCCGCTCTCGACCGTACGTACGAACAAGGCGAGCTGCTGCAGCCGGTCATTCATGCTGGAAACGAATATATCATATCTCTCTTGGCGCAATACCTATCGCCGCCCGCATTGCCTACCTCCTGGCCCTCAAAGGCCTCCGGCGCCGATTCCGGCGCACGGGGAAAGGGATAAGGAGCACGGCAATGGGCGAACTCAGCGGGAAAGTAGCGATCGTTACTGGAGCATCGAAGGGCATTGGCGCGGCGATCGCGCGCCGCTTCGCCGAGGCGGGGGCGGCGGTGGCCGTGAATTATGCGTCGGATAAGGCCGGCGCCGATCGCTTGGTCGATGAGATCGTCGGCAAGGGCGGCAAGGCGGTTGCGATCCAAGCGAGCGTCGCGAAAAGCGCCGACGTCAAGCGCCTGTTTGCCGAGACCAAGGCGAAGCTCGGCGCGCCCAGCATCCTGGTCAACAACGCGGGCGTGTTCACTTTCCAGCCGCTCGAAGCGGTGACGGAAGAGGAGTTCCATCGCCAGTTCGACACCAACGTTCTGGGGACGCTGCTTGCGACGCGAGAGGCGGTCGCCACTTTCGATAGCGCAGGCGGCAGCGTTATCAATCTCAGCACGATCGCAAGCGTTAACCCGGTGCCGAATTCAGTGATCTATTCGTCCTCGAAGGCGGCGGTCGACACGATCACCCGCGCGCTCGCTCTCGAACTTGCGCCGAAAAAAATTCGTGTCAACGCCATCGCGCCGGGAGCGACCGAGACCGAGGGCACGAAGACGATGGGACTTACGATGGAGACCGCGAAGGCGATGGGCATGGTCATGCCGATGGGCCGTATGGGTCAGCCGGACGACATCGCGCGCGTGGCGCTGTTCCTCGCCTCGGACCAGTCATCGTGGCTGACGGGCGAGCGCATTTCAGCCTCGGGCGGACAGCGGTAGCCGCGCCGAAGCGTCGTGATCGCACAGCGATCCGACAACAGCCGCCCCTGCGTAAGCAGGAGCGGCGTGCCTATTGTCTCGGCTCAGGTCCGGACTGACTTACAGTCCGCAAACCGACGTATAGCGGCCGTTGAAGTCGTGATAGAGGCCGCACGCCGGGCCGGACTGCCAGCCGTTGCCGGTCGCCATCGCGACAGGCGATGTCACCGCGCCGAACAGCGGCCCGATGATCGGAATGCCACCATTGTTCCACCGCCGTTGTAGTTAGGGTTTCCAACCTGGCCAACGGTGGCGGTGTTTCCCTGCTCGCGAGTCGCAACCGTGTCATTACCATTGTGAGCGCTGAAGGTCTGGGCAAGAACTGGCGTCGCGACGAAGAGTCAACGAAACCGCGGTCGAAAGAAGTGCTAAACGTGACATCATGTTCTCCTATGGGTTCTAACCCCTCGGCGAACGAACCCATGAGACCCCTCGTCTGTTCCAGAAATCGCGATGAGTTGAACGAGCGATTTCGTCGTCGATGTTGACGCCCGCCATGTTGACGCCGCGGTCGCATGGTTCTGACCGCGCGCGTCATATCGACGCCGTCAAGGATCGCCATGGGACGCTTCGCCTCCACTGTCGCCTATTACGAAAGCGCCCGGCCGCCCTATGGCGCAGCGTTTTTCGAAGCCGTAGCGCTCCAGATGGGCCTGGACGGGAGTGAGCGTCTTCTCGATGTCGGCGCTGGGCCGGGCATCCTGGCGATCGGCTTTGCGCCGTATTGCCGGGAGGTCGTCGGCGTCGATCCGGAGCCGGGGATGGTCGAGGCCGCGCGCGCGGCGGCGGAACGCGCGGGCGTCACGGTGAGATTCATCGAGGGCGCGGTTCGAGGACGCCGCCGCGAAGCTCGGCGCATTCGACATTGTCAGTATCGGCCGCGCGATTCACTGGCTCGACCCCGAGCCTGCCCGAGCGGCGCTTGATCGCGCCCTTGCCCCTCGCGGAAGCGTTCTGGTCTGCGGCGCGACAAGCGCCAAAGACGGGCGCAACCCGTGGCTCGAGACTTTCAACGCCGTGCGCGATCGCTGGAAGGGCGATCGGCCGTCGCGCGACCATCAAACGTTTTTCGCCGATGGGCATTTCACCCGAACAGCATACCATCCGTGTCGAGGGGACCTATGCCGTTCCGGTCGAGCGTCTGGTCGAACGCGTGCTGTCGATGTCGACGTCCTCCTCGGAACGGCTCGGCGACGAAGTGCCAGCGATGAAAAGCGCCATGCGCGAGGCGCTCGCGCCCTTCGCTGCGGACGGGATGATCGAGGACATTGTCGAAGCGCGAGCCGAGGTGTTCGAACGCGCTTGAGGCGCCGCGCGAGCCAGCTCGGTCTTAGAGATTTCAGGCGGTTTGCTTCCGATAGCGCATCGTCCAGATCGCTTCGTCGCCAGGCGTATATTCATTGCCCGCCCAAGGCGTCCCGCAAACGTGCAGATAAGCGTAAGGCGTTCCGGCAAACATGATCCAGGCGCCGGCGTCCCGGACAGTCGTCGGCAGTCCGCAATGGTTGGCGTCGAAGGGCCAGAGGATCATCCAGTGCGGGCCAATCGGTATGGCGGGGCTCGTTTTGTCATGAGCGTTCGTGTTGCTGTGCTGCGTCGCGCCGCAGAGCATGTAACAGAGCCCCGGCGCAATGTTGGTCGGCTGTGGCTTCCCTTCGAGCAGATCCTTGAACCATTGCATGCCCAAGGCGTCGACACACATGGGCGGATCGCCGACGACATCTTCGTTGCCGGGCATGCAAACCCACTCGTTCGTGCCTTGTCTCAAGACCTCGGTCATGCGGCCTTGCTTATCCATCTCGGCGACCGTCGCGTGCTCCGTAATGCTGAGCGGCCCCGCGCGCATGGCGCGTGCGATCCTGACGGCGCGGATTTGCTCCTCGCGGGTTTTCGCAGCGTCGCTCATGTCGGGCAAAGCGATCGCAGCGTTGCTGTAGCTCCCGGAGCCGGCGCCCTCGGCCTTGGCGACATCCCCAATCGCCGCCATCGCCGCGCCGAAGAACGTCGCGCCCGTAACCAGCGATCGACGCGACAGCTTCTCCCCGACCGCGAAGTCGTCAATGTGGCGCTCGGTCATCTCATCAACTCCCGTCACTTGGCGAGGCGGAGACGCTAAGCCGGAGGGGCCGCGTCGGTCATCGTCCCTGATAAACGGGGGGACGACCCTCGGCCTCCGCCTTGCGGCCTTCCTTGAAATCCTCGCTGCCGTAAAGCGCGCGGTATTGCGCTTCCAGTTTCGAAAGGGCTTCGGTCTCCGACGAATCGATCGCGAGATGCGCGGAAGCGAGCGTGGCTTTGATTCCGAGCGGCCCGCACGCGGCTATTTTCGTCGCCATTTCAACGCCGGCCTCGAGAGCCGCGTCGGCCGTCGGGGCGATCGTCTGCACCACGCCCATGCGCAACGCTTCTTCCGCGCTCCAATGGTCGCCAGTCAGCATGTAGCGCATCGCATTCGCCCATCCCGCCTCACGCACGAAACGGACGGTCGAGCCGCCGCCCGGAAAGCGCCCGTGCGTGTTCTCGTCCTGACCGAAGCGCGTGTCGGCTGCGGCAATTCGTATGTCGGCGACGAGGTGAAGCTCATGCCCCATATTCCACGTGTCGCCGTGGACGACCACGATGAGCGGCTTCGACAGGCCCTTTGTCTTTGGCAAAGGATCAATGATTTCCGGGTCGGAGAGGAAGGGTCGCCCCGACGCCGCCAGCGCCTGAAAGGCGTCGACGTCGATGCCTCGGGAGAAATTGTCGCCGTGTCCGAAGAGCACCGCCGCACGCAACGACGGGTCGTGCTCGTACTGGTAATACGCCTTCGCCAGGCCGAGGTAGGTTTCCGGATCGACCCGGTTCTGGATCGAGGGGCGATTGATCCCGATCAGAACAATCTGGCCGCGGCGTTCGACGGTGACCTTGCTGGTCACGCCGAGCGGCGTTTCAGCCATTGTCACTGCTTTCGCCGCGCTTTGAGGCGCGCCGACGCTCTCGCTTTCCGCCGCCTGGGCAAGGACAGGCGGGCCGGTCCATGCTGAGACCATGGCCGCCCCCGCTTTAAGGACATTGCGGCGTGCAACCGGCAAAGCTCGTTCTCCGCTTCCTCGCCGCTCAGTGCAGCGTTTCGATCGCAAGCGCGATGCCCTGGCCGCCGCCGATGCAGAGCGTGACCAAGCCGCGCTTCAGACCGTCGCGGCGCATCGAGTGGATGAGCTTGGTGGTCAGCACCGCGCCGGTCGCGCCGATCGGGTGGCCGTGCGCAACAGCGCCGCCATCGACATTGACGATCTCGTCGGACAATCCGAGCTCGCGCGCGACGACAATGGCGATCGCCGCGAACGCCTCATTGATCTCCGCCCGCTCGATGGAGCCGATCTCCCAGCCGGCGCGCTGCAACGCCTGCTTGACGGCAGGCACCGGCCCCAGTCCGAACATGCCGGGTTCGACCGCCGCCACGCCATAGGCGACGAGGCGTGCAGCCGGTTCGAGGCCGCGCTTCTCGGCCCAGGCCTCGATCCGCGAGCACCATGGCGGCCGCCGCGTCGTTGAGGCCCGGCGCATTGCCGGCGGTGATCGCGCCGTCCGGGCGAAACGCCGGCTTCAGGCGCGCAAGCGCCTCGATCGTGGTGTCGGGGCGATTGGCTTCGTCCTGATCGAATGGCGTCGGCCCCTTTTTGCCGGGAACCTGAACCGCCACGATCTGCGCCTTGAAATGTCCCGCAGCCTGCGCGCGGGCGAAGCGCTGTTGCGAGCGCAGCGCCCATTGGTCCTGGGCTTCGCGCGTGACCTGATATTTCTCGACCAGGTCCTCGGTATGCCAGCCCGAGTGTTCCCCCGAGAAAGCGTCGTTGAGCCCGTCGCGGAGCACGCTGTCGTAGAGCTGCCCGTCTCCGAGGCGATAACCCCAACGACCGCGCTGAACGAGGTAAGGCGCCTGATCCATGCTCTCCATGCCGCCCGCAACGGCGGCATTGGCGTTGCCGAGCAGGATCTCCTGCGCTGCGGACACAATCGCCTGCGCCCCTGAGCCGCAGACCCGGTTCACCGTCATGGCCGGGACCGTCACCGGCAGGCCGGCCTGAACCGCCGCCTGACGGGCGGGATTCATCTTCGTCCCGGCCTGAATGACATTGCCCATCGCGACGGTCTCGATCTCTTCGGGCTTGAGGCCGGCCCGTTCAACCGCGGCGCGGATCGCGACGGCGCCGAGGTCTGGCGCCGGCACATCCTTCAAGGTTCCGCCAAAGGCGCCGATCGCTGTTCGCACGGGTTCCGCAATCACCACAGAACGTGACGTCATGGCTCGATCCTCGAATGTCGTGCTTGCCGTTAAGCGGTCTTCCGCGCGGGTTCGACGGCCCGGTATCGCGGCGCCGGCGCCGAATTGCCAAACTTCTGCGCCAGCGCCCGGCGCGACGCCTCGAAGCGGGTCCACTCGTCCCCATCCTGAAGCGGAGGGATTGTCACCACCTCACCCTGATCGAGACCGACCAGAGCGGCGTCGACCATGTCCTCAGTCGACATCACGGTGCCGGGGGCCAGTTTCGAGTGATGGAAGCCGCCTTTTTCCCAAATGTCGGTCGCGGTCGCCGCGGGCAGCACGGCCTGGACACGGACGCCCTTGTCGGCGAGCTCGTGTTGCAGCGAATGGGTGAGCGCGAGGACATAGGCCTTGCCTGCGCCGTACACGCCATTGAGCCGCTCGGGCGCAATGCCGACCACAGATCCGATGTTGATGATCGTGCCTGCGCCGCGCGCAACGAAGGCGGGGGCTACGGCATAAGTCAGACGCGTGAGCGCCGTGACGTTCAGCGTGATCATCGCTTCCATCTGGTCAACGTTTGAGTTCACGAGCGGCGTGAGGGCGGCCGTGCCGGCGTTGTTGACGAGCATGGTGATGCTCTTGTCATCGCGAAGCACGGCTTCGACTTTCGCGAGCGCCGCCTTGTCGCCGAGATCGGCGGGGAGCACTTTGACGGAGCGACCCGTCTCTGACGTCAGTCGGTCGGCCAGGGATTTCAGTTTCTCGCCGTTGCGCGCCACGAGGATAAGGTCATAGCCGCGCTTCGCGAGCCGGTCGGCGTAAACGGCGCCGATGCCGGACGAAGCGCCCGTGACGAGGGCCGTGCCGAGAGAATGGGTCATTAAGAGGAACTCCTGATCTCGCCTTGACATTATGCGTATATGCGCTTAAGTACGCGTACATGCTCCTAATGTCAAGGACGAGCGTTCGAAATGTCGACCGATAAGTTGCCGCCGCTCGAGGAATGCACCTGCCTCGCCGTCCGCCAGGCGGCGCGGCATGTGACGCAATTTTATGATCGGCATCTGGCCTCGGCAGGCCTGCGCACGACCCAGTTCTCCATTCTCGCCCGGCTGAGGCGGCACGGGGCGATGACGATCAACGCGCTGGCTGAGGACATGGTGATGGACCGCACCACGCTTGGCCGAAACATCCTGCCGCTCGAACGCGACGGCCTGATCACCATCCAGCCGGGCCGCACGGACCGTCGCAGCAAGGAGCTGCGATTGACAGACACCGGCCTCGAACGGCTGCGGGCCGGGTTCCAGGGCTGGAAGGATGCGCAACGAGAGTTTGCGACCGCCTTCGGCAATGAGCGAACCGTTGGCCTGCGCGCTTTGCTGCATGAGGTTGCCGCGACCGATCTTCCCTTCGAAGCCGCCGCGGCGGGCTAGACGACAAGAACCTGCAATCACCGGGCGGACTCCGCTCAGCTTCAACCGGCCGGGCCTCCGCAGCTTCACCGGCCGGGCCATATAGGCGTATATACGCTCTTCTGGGCTCCGCGGCAAAACGATACGAACAAGAGGAGATTGCGATGAGCGCCATCGCCGGCGAACACACCCCGACAGCCCCGACTGGCGTGCTGACAAGAGTGCGCCTCAAGTGGCTCGCCTATGCGACGCTTGGCGGAATCATCGCGTTCGTGGGCGCGCGCTACGGTTACGAGTATTGGAGTGTCGGGCGCTTCATCGAAAGCACCGACGACGCCTATGCCGGGGGCAATGTCACGCCGATATCGCCCCACGTGGCGGGTTTCGTCGCTGAGATCCTCGTTGGCGACAATGAATATGTGCGCGCGGGGCAGCCGCTGATCCGGCTCGACGACCGCGACTTTCGCGCCGCCGCCGACCGGGCGGCCGCGATTGTCGAGGCGCGCAAGGCGACCCTCAATAGCCTCGAACGCAAACAGACACTGCAAGAGACGGCCATCCGCCAGGCCAAGGCCGATCTCGACGCCAAGACTGCGCAGGCGGCGTTCGCGAAGCAAGACGACCAACGCTACCGCGACCTTGCGCAGACCGCCGCCGGATCGCGGCAAAACGCCGAGCGCGCATTGTCGCTCAACCTGGCGGCTGAGGCCAGCGTGATTTCGTCCGAGGCCGGGCTCGACGCCGCGAAGCAACAGCTGACGGTTCTGGACGCGGAGATCGCCGTCGCCAAGGCCGACGTCACCCAGGCCGAGGCCGATCAGCACACCGCAGAACTGAATCTCGGCTACACCGATATTCGCTCGCCGATCGACGGCTATGTCGGCAATCGCGCCGCCCAAGTCGGCGCCTATGTCGCTGGCGGCGCCTATCTCGTCACAATCATCCCGGCGCATGACCTTTGGGTGGACGCGAACTTCAAGGAAAGCCAGCTCGAGCACATGATTCCGGGACAAGCCGCGACGGTTGTCGCCGATGTCCTGCCGAACCACGTCTTTCGCGGCCATGTTCTGACCGTCGCCCCGGCCACCGGCGCGGTCTTCAGCGTGATCCCGCCTGAGAACGCCACCGGCAACTTCACCAAGATCGTTCAGCGCGTTCCCGTTCGCATCAAGCTCGACGACGACCCGATGCTCCGTGGTCTGCGGCCCGGCCTCTCCGCAAATGTTGGCGTGGACACGCGATCGTCTTCAGGCGGACCCACAATGACCGCCGCGGCCATCCCCGCTACGGCCGCGCCATCCGTCGCGGCTTCTGAGGCGAGCTGGGTGTGGAGCCTGGGGCCGTTCGTGGTGATGTGCGTCGGCATGTTCATCGCGCTCCTCGACATCCAGATCGTCGCTTCGTCGCTCCAGGACATCGGCGGCGGCCTGTCCGCAGCGCAGGATCAGATCAGCTGGGTGCAGACCGCCTATCTCATCGCCGAGATCATCATGATCCCGCTGTCGGGCTGGCTGACGCGCGTGTTCTCGACCCGCTGGCTGTTCACGGCCTCTTCCGTCGGCTTCACCATCGCGAGCATGCTGTGCGGGCTCGCCTGGAACATCGAAAGCATGATCGTCTTCCGCGCGCTTCAGGGAATGCTCGGCGCGTCGATGATCCCGATCGTCTTCACCTCGACCTTTCATTATTTCCAGGGGCCGCGGCGCGTCTATTCGGCAGCCGTGGTCGGCGCCATCGCGTCGGTCGCGCCGACGCTCGGACCCGTGATCGGCGGCTTCATCACCGACACGCTCGACTGGCGCTGGCTCTTCTACGCCAACGTCGTTCCCGGCATCGCCATATCGATCCTGGTGCCCGCTTCTGGTGAAGATCGACGAGCCCGATCTTTCGCTGCTCAAGGGCGCCGACTATCCCGGCATCATCCTCTTGGCGATGACGCTCGGGACGTTGGAATACGTGCTCGAGGAAGGGTCGCGCTGGAATTGGTTCGACGACGCGACCATTCGTGATTGCGCGATGATCGCCGTCGTCGCGGGCTCCCTGTTCGTCTTCCGCAGCCTCACTTTTGCAAGGCCGGTCGTCGACCTGCGGGCGCTCGGAAACCGAAACTTCACCCTCGGCTGCATCCTCTCTTTCATTACGGGCATCGGCATCTTCTCGACCATCTACCTCACGCCCTTGTTTCTCGGCTATGTGCGCGGATTCAGCGCCTGGCAGACCGGCATGGCCGTTTTCTCGACTGGGATGGCCTCTCTCGTGGGCGTGCCGGTCTATGTCATGCTCGCGAAAAGATTCGACACGCGCTGGCTCATGATGATCGGCCTCGCGTCGTTCGGTCTGTCGATGTGGAGCTTCAGCTTCATCACCCATGAATGGGGCGCGGCGGAGCTCTTCCTGCCGCAGATTTTGCGCGGCTTTCCGCAGGTGTTTGCGGTCGCGCCAAGCGTCAATCTTGGCCTCGGCAGCCTGCCGCCGGAACGGCTCAAATATGCGAGCGGCTTGTTCAATATGATGCGCAACCTCGGCGGCGCGGTCGGCATTGCGGTCTGCGGCGCGGTCCTCAACAACCGCACCAATTTCCACTTCCATGCGATCGCGTCGAACCTGACGCCGGCCAACGGCGCCATGACGAGGCTGGTGAACGAAGTCGCGCAGCGCTACGCGGCGATCCCAGGGAGCCAGCAAGCCGGGTACCAGGCGGCGCTCAAGCAGCTCTGGGCGCTCGCGTACCGCGAGGCGTCGACGCTCGCTTACGCCGACGCCTTTCTCGCCATCATGGTCTGCTTCATCTTTGCGACGATGCTGGTGCCTTTCCTACGCAACGTCGGCCCCGCGAAGGTCCCGGCGCAGGCCGCGCACTGAGGCTTGTCTTCGTCTTACGCTCATCGTCATCGCGAGGAGCGCAGCGACGCGGCGATCCAGAGATGAAGAGCATCGCCCTATGATCCCTGGATTGCTTCGTCGCTTCGCTTCTCGCAATGACGATTCTGCTGAACAACCTAACCGCGGCGCGCGGCGCTTACACCGTCATCCGCGCGCGCACTGCCGTCTCGTCCATCTGCTCGCGCGTGCCGGCGAGCACGACGACGCCGCGGTCCATCACCGCGTAGTCGTCGCAGATGTCGCGCGCCCATTCGAAATATTGCTCGACGACGAGGATCGCCATTTCGCCCTTGCGGCGTAGATGCACGAGCGCGCGGCCGATGTCCTTGATGATCGACGGCTGGATGCCCTCGGTCGGCTCGTCGAGGACGAGAAGCTTTGGGCTTCGTCACCAGCGCCCGGGCGATGGCGAGCTGCTGCTGCTGGCCGCCCGAAAGGTCGCCGCCCCGGCGGCCCAGCATGTCGTTGAGCACGGGAAAGAGCGCAAAGATCTCGTCGTCGATCGCCCGCTCGCTGCGCGGCCGGGTGGCGTAGCCGGTCATGAGATTCTCGCGCACGGTCAGGAGCGGGAAGATCTCGCGTCCCTGCGGGACATAGCCAAAGCCGGCCTTGGCCCGCAGGTATGGCGTCATCTTCGTCATGTCCTGGTCGTTCCAGCGGATCGAGCCGGACGCCGGCATGTGCTGCCCGACGATGGCGCGCAAAAGCGACGACTTGCCGACGCCGTTGCGGCCGAGAACGGTCAGAATACGCCCGGTCTGCGCCTTGACCGATACGGACCGCAACGCCTGCGCGGCGCCGTAGAAAAGATCGACTCTGTCGACGGTCAGCATGCGTTTCACCGCCCCAGATAGACTTCGACGACGCGCGGATCGGCGCTCACCTGGTCGAGCGTGCCCTCGGCCAGCACCGAGCCCTCGTGAAGGCACGTCACCTTGACGCCGAGCTCGCGCACGAAATGCATGTCGTGCTCGACCACGATCACCGAATGATCGCGCGCGATCTCGCGCAAGAGATCGGCGGTCGCCGCGGTCTCGGCGTCGGTCATGCCCGCGACCGGTTCGTCGACAAGCAGGAGCTTCGGGTCCTGCGCCAGCAGCATGCCGATCTCGAGCCATTGCTTCTGCCCGTGCGACAGCGATCCGGCGATGCGCGCGCGATGATCGGCAAGCCGGGTGGTGGCGAGGATAACGTCGATCGTCTCCAGCGTTTTCGGGTCTTCGCGCCCGAACAGGGTCGCGCGCACGCTGCGCGGCGCCTTGGTCGCGAGCAGGAGATTGTCCTCGACGGTGTGGTTCTCGAACACGGTCGGCTTCTGGAACTTGCGGCCGACCCCAAGCGTCGCGATCTCGGCTTCGTCGAGCTTGGTCAGATCATGGCGCCCGTCGAACATCACCTCGCCTTCGTCGGGACGCGTCTTGCCGGTGATGACGTCCATCATCGTCGTCTTG
The DNA here is from genome assembly GCA_963702825.1 of uncultured Alphaproteobacteria bacterium. Taxonomy (GTDB): domain Bacteria; phylum Pseudomonadota; class Alphaproteobacteria; order Rhizobiales; family Beijerinckiaceae; genus Roseiarcus. The sequence goes on along the minus strand of CAVPEE010000036.1, from coordinate 7,847 downwards.
CCGGCGCCGTTGGGGCCAATGATCGCGCGCATCTCACCCGGCTGGAGCATCAGCGACAGGCTGCGCAGCGCCTTATAGCCGTCGAACGAGACGCTGACTCCGTCGAGATAAAGGAGCGATTGGGTGAGGGTCGGATTGACGGCTTCGTTCACGGTTCGACGCCTTCCTCGATCGCCTCGACTGGCACGACTTGGCGCGGTTGCCGCTCGCGGCCCTTGAGCGCCAATCCGAGCAGGCCCTTGGGCAGGAACAGGGTGGTCAGGACGAACAGAAGGCCGAGACCATAGAGCCAATATTCGGGGAAGGCGCCGGTGAAAAAGGTCTTGGCGAAATTGACGGCGATCGCGCCGATCGCGGCGCCGATCAGCGTTCCGCGGCCGCCGACCGCGACCCAGATCGCCGCTTCGATTGAGTTCCCCGGCGCGAATTCGCTCGGATTGATGATGCCGACCTGCGGCACATAGAGCGCGCCCGCGATGCCGGCGATGATTGCCGAAACGACGAAGACGAACAGCTTATAGTTCGCGACCCGATAGCCGAGAAAGCGCATGCGGCTCTCCGCGTCGCGCACCGCGACCAGCGCCTTGCCATATTTCGAGCCAATGATCGCGCGCGAGGCCACGTAGGCAAGGATGAGCACGATGGCGCTGGCCGAGAACAGCGCGGCCTTGGTCGAGGCGGATTGAAGCGAGAAGCCGAGCAGGTCCTTGAAGTCGGTCAGGCCGTTGTTGCCGCCGAAGCCGAAATCGTTGCGAAAGAATTCCTTGAACAAAGCGAAGGTCATCGCCTGGGTGATGATCGAAAGATAGACGCCGGTCACGCGCGAGCGGAACGCGAACCAGCCGAAGGCGAGCGCCAGGAGGCCGGGGACCAGCACCACCATCGCCATCGCGTAAGGAAACCAGTTGAATCCCCACCAGGCGACGGGCAGCTCCTTCCAGTTCAGGAACACCATGAAGTCCGGCAGGATCGGGTTGGCGTAGACGCCGCGCGTCCCGATCTGCCGCATCAGATACATGCCCATCGCATAGCCGCCCAGCGCGAAGAACGCGCCATGGCCGAGCGACAGAATGCCGCAATAGCCCCAGACCAGATCGAGCGCGACGGCGAGGATCGCGTAACAGAGATATTTGCCGAGCAACTGCACCAGATAGGGCGGCAGATAGAACGGAGAATTGGCCGACACCCCAAGCGACAGCACCGGCACCAGGATTGCTGCGACGATGAGGATCGCGATGAAAACCAGGCCAAGCTGATCGAGCCGGGCGCTCATGCTTCCACCGCGCGCCCGCGCAGAGCAAAGAGCCCTCGCGGCCGTCTCTGAATGAAGAGGATGATGAAGACCAGCAGCACGATCTGGCCCTGGACCGCGCCGATCAGCGGCTCGAGCAGCTTGTTGGCGAGTCCGATCAGGAGAGCGCCGAAGGCGGTGCCCCATAAGTTTCCGACGCCGCCAAACACGACGACCATAAAGCTGTCGATGATGTAGCCCTGGCCGAGGTTCGGCGACACGTTATCGATTTGCGACAGCGCCACGCCCGCAATCCCCGCGACCCCCGATCCCAGCCCGAAAGCCAGCATGTCGACCCGCGCCGTCGAGATGCCCATCGACGCCGCCATGCGGCGGTTCTGCGTCACCGCGCGCATCTGCAGACCGAAAGGCGTCGCGCGCAGAACGAGCTGCAGTCCGATGAAGACGACCGCGGACAGGACGATGATCCACAGCCGATTGGTCGTGATGGATAGGCCCCCAAGTTCGAACGCGCCGGACATGAACGGAGGGTTGCTGACCTGGCGGTTGGCGGCGCCGAACAGGCTGCGGACCAGCTGCTGCAGGATAAGCGACACGCCCCAGGTCGCGAGCAGCGTCTCGAGCGGGCGGGTGTAGAGAAAGCGGATCACCAGACGCTCGATCGCGATGCCGACCAGACCGGCGACGACAAACGCGAGCGGAATGGCGAAAGCGAGCGACCAATTCTGCAACGAAGGCGGCAGGAGTGTCTGGACGACATAGGTCGAATAGGCGCCGAGCATCACCATCTCGCCATGCGCCATGTTGATGACGCCCATGACGCCGAAGGTGATCGCAAGTCCGATCGCGGCCAGCAGCAGGACGGACGAGGCCGAAATACCGTACCAGAGGTTCTGCGCGACGCCCCACAGAGCGAGGCGCGCATGGATCGCGCTTAGGGCGGTCTCAGCTGCGCTCTTCACCGCCGGATCCGTGGCCTTCTGCGCGATCCCATCGATGAGGCTTTGCGCGTCCTGATCGCCGCGCTCCTTCAGGGACGCGATCGCCGAAAGACGGTCCTCAGGTGAAGTCGTGTCGCTGGTGGCGAAGATCGACGCCTGGGCGAGCTTCAATGCGGCGATGACGCGCGGGTCGCTTTCCTTCGCGAGCTGCGTTTGAAGCGCGGGCAACGCCTTGGCGTCGTGTGTCCTGAATACGTCTTCGGCCGCGGCGAGGCGCTTTTCCGGATCGGGATTGGCGAGGGTCAGAGATCCCATCGCGCCTTGGATGGCGCTTCGAAGCGCGTTGTTGACGCGGACCTTCTTGAAGGCGGAGGCGCTGGAATCGGGAATGGCTTCGCCAGTCTTGGCGTTGAGCAGCGCGCCAGCAGCGGTCTTGTAGGCGACGATATGATCGGCTGCATCGATCATGAGGCGATTGTCGCCGAGCGCCTCGAGAACGGCGGCGGCCTGGGGCGGCGCCTCGGCGGAGAGTTCGCCGATTGCGGCCGCCGTTTGGGGAAATTTGTCGTCGAGGAATTTCGCCAGGGTGTCGTCGACGGCGTCGGCGCGGGCGGCGGTGGCGAACATGATGAGGGCGAGAACCCCGATCGCGCGTAAGGCGCCGAGATGAGCAGCGAGACGACGGGCGTTCAGCGACGTCATCATGTTCCTTTCAACTGCGGTATTCGATCTCGGCCGCATCGTGCGACGTGGCGCAGCGAAAATTGAGGCCGGTTAAGAGCGCGGCAGGAGCCCAGCTGGGCTCCTGCCGATGGCCGACGAGGGTCGGCCGCTTTTCAAGCCGTGGTCAGCCGCCGCACTTGCCCGTCTTGACGTTGAAGTTTCCGCACGTCATCGGCGCGCGCCAGTCGGCGATCAGGTCCTTCGAACCCTCGAGGTAGGGCGACCATTCCTGCGCCACCACCGGCGCCGGCGTCTGCCAGACCGTGTTGAGCTGGCCGTCAGCCTGGATCTCGCCGATATAGACGGGCTTGGTGATGTGATGGTTGGTCATCATCGTCGAGATGCCGCCCGTCAGATTGGGGACGGCGACACCGATCATCGCGGGGATCACCTTGTCCGGCTCGAAGCTCTGAGCCTTCTCGACGCCCTTCACCCACATGTTGAAGCCGATGTAATGCGCCTCCATCGGGTCGTTGGTGGTGCGGTTCGGCTTCTTGGTGAACTCATGCCACTTGGCGATGAAGTCCTTGTTCGCCGGCGTATCGATCGACTCAAAGTAGTTCCACGCGGCGAGGTGTCCGACCAGCGGCTTGGTGTCGAGGCCCGCGAGTTCTTCTTCGCCGACCGAGAACGCGACGACGGGAATGTCGGTCGCCTTGATGCCCTGGTTGCCGAGCTCCTTATAGAAGGGCACGTTGGCGTCGCCGTTGATCGTCGACACCACGGCGGTCTTCTTGCCGGCCGAGCCGAAGGCCTTGATCTTCGACACTTCGGTCTGCCAGTCGGAGAAGCCGAACGGCGTGTAGTTGATCATCACGTCTTCGTCGGGCACGCCCTTCAATTTCAGGTAGGCGGCGAGAATCTTGTTGGTGGTGCGCGGATAGACGTAGTCGGTGCCTTCGAGCACCCAGCGCTTCACGGAACCGCCGTCCTCGCTCATCAGATAATCGACTGCGGGAATCGCCTGCTGGTTCGGCGCGGCGCCGGTATAGAAGACGTTGCGTTCCGATTCCTCGCCCTCGTATTGCACGGGATAGAACAGGATCGAGTTGAGCTCCTTGAACACCGGCAGCACCGACTTGCGCGACACCGAAGTCCAGCAGCCGAATACGACCGAGACCTTATCTTTTTCGATCAGCTCCTTGGCCTTCTCCGCGAACAGCGGCCAGTTCGAAGCCGGGTCGACCACGACCGCCTCGAGCTTCTTGCCGAGCACGCCGCCCTTCTTGTTCTGCTCGTCGATCAGCATCAGCATCACGTCCTTGAGCGTGGTCTCGCTGATCGCCATCGTGCCAGACAGCGAATGCAGAATGCCGATCTTGATCGTATCGTCGGCCGCGAACGCCGCGGTGGCTCCAAGCGCAAGCGCCCCTCCCAGGGCCGCGCCGGCGGCGCGTAGAAATATCCGTCTCGTCAACGACATGTTCACCCTCGTCGCTTGCGCCCGTGAAGCAGGGCGGCGGAAGCTCGACCCCACTAGGGGCCAGAGTCCCTTTCGCAACGAGCGTGCCAACGAATCTCCAAGGATTCGCAGGGGTAGGCGCCCGTAAACAAAGCAGGGCGCCGAAGAATTGTTCAGTGGCCGTTATCGGGGGATGCGGCGCGCGCCTGAGGCTCGGCGGCCCGATAGCCGACGCCCGGCTCCGTTTTGACGATCGCGGGCGCCGTTGGATCGCGCTCGATCTTGGCTCTGAGCTGACCGATGAAGACCCTGAGGTACTGCGTGTCCTCGTGGTGCGCCGGACCCCAGACCGAGGCCAGAATTTGGCGATGGGTCACCACGCGGCCGGCGTTGCGAAAGAGGACCGCGAGCAGGTCGTATTCCTTGGGCGTCAGCTTGATCGGCTCCCCGTTGCGGGTGACGAGACGCTTGTCGAAGTCCATGACGACGCCCGCCACCTCCACCCGCTGAACGGGCTGCGCCGATTGGGCCGCGTGTCTGCAGCGCAGCTCTGAGCCTCGCGGTCAATTCGCCAATGCCGAACGGCTTCTCGACATAATCGTCGGCGCCAAGATCGAGCGCCTCGATCTTCTCCGCCTCGCGATCGCGCGCGGACAGGATGATCACCGGCGTCGTCGAGAACTGGCGGATGTCGCGCAGAACGTCCTTGCCGTCCCGATCGGGCAGGCCGAGGTCGAGAACGATGAGATCGGGCGCGCCGGTCGCCGCGAGCCGCAAAGCCTGGGCGCCGGTCTCGGCCGTTTGCACCTGAAACCCGGCGGCGGTGAGCGCGACGGTGAGAAACCGCTGAATCTGCGGCTCGTCATCGACCACCAGAACGCGCGGGCCGCTCATGCGGCCGGGCTCGATGCAATCGGCGTCGCCTGGGCGACGGGAAGGCGCACGACAAATCGGGCGCCGCGCCGGCGCACCGCCGGGCTCTGCGCCACGATTGCGCCGCCCATCGCTTCGACCAGGCGCCGCGAGATCGAGAGGCCAAGCCCGGTGCCCGCCTTGCGCCCGTCCGAGCGTCCGCCACGATAGAACTTCTCGAAGATGCGTTCGAGCTCCGCCGGCTTGATGCCGGGACCCTCGTCGGTGACGCTAAGCACGACCTCGGCGCCCTCCTGGCGGGCGTGAACAATCGCGCCGGCGTCGCCCCCGTATTTGTGCGCGTTGTCGAGCAGGTTGAACAGCACCTGCTCGAGCAGCTTGTCGTCGCCGCGCACGAACGGCAGGTCGGGCGCAAGGCTGACGCGCACGGGCTCGCCCGGGAACGCCTTGCGGCTGCGCTCGACCGCGCCCTGCACCACATCGGCGATCGAGACCAGATCGCGATTGACCTTGAGGCCGCCCGCTTCGATCCGCGACATGTCCAGCAAATTGGCGACGAAGCGCGCGAGCCGCCCCGTCTCTTCTTCGATCGACGACAGGAGTTCGGCGCGCTCGGCCGGGCTCATCTTGTCGCCAAGCGCGCGCAGCGAACTCGCCGCGCCGGCGATCGAAGACAGCGGCGTGCGCAGATCGTGCGAGAGCGAATTGAGCAGCGCGTCGCGCACCTTCTCGTTTTCCTGCATCGTCGCTGCATTCACCGCTTCGCGCGCGAGCAGCGCCCGGTCGAGCGCGATCGCCGTCAGATCGAGGATGGCGGTCAGCGCCCGCTCGTCCTCCGCAGTGATCGGCTGATCCGCGGAATGGGGCTCGAAGCCGCAGACCGCGATCGACCCGCGCGCGGCGAGCAGCGGCCGAAACTGATAGGCGATGCGCGGCAGCGTCCCGGTGCCCCAGCCTGCGGGCTCCTTTTTCTGCTGCGCCCAGTTCGCGGCGCCGAGAGCGGCGGCGTCGAGTTGCGCGTCGGGCGGCCAGGCGGCGCGAATTTGCAGTTCGTCCCCCTCCGCGACCAAAAGCACGATGCGGCCGCCGAATGTCGCGTGCAAATGCGCTGCGGCCGCCCACAGCACGTCGTCAGCGCGCAACGCCCCGGAAAGCTTGCGCGAGTAATCGTAGAGCGACTGGGTGACCTCCGCGTTCCCGATCACCATCTCCCGTTGGTCGCGAATGCGCCCGGTCAGCGATCCGGTGAGCACGGCGACGGCAAGAAAAATGAGAAGCGCGAACAATTCCTGGGGCTGCGCGACCGTGAACGTGTAGATCGGCTCGATGAAGAAGAAGTTGTAAGCCGCGAACGACGCCAATGATGCGAGGACCGCGGCGCGGGTCCCAAACCGCACCGCGCAGAACAGGACCGCGGTGAGGAAGATCATCGACAGGTTGGGGAGCTTGAGGACGGCGGAGAGCGCTTCGGCGACAGCGACGGCGACGGCGACCGAGACAAGCGCGACCGCGAGCTCGGCTCCAAGCCCCCTTCGGCTGAGAAGCGGCTTCAGACGCGGCCACAGCGACGGTCGCGCCTCTTCGCCCGGAACAATATGGATCTCTATTCCGCCGGCGCGGCGCATCAGCGCCTCCGGCAGCGAGCGACCGAGAATGCGACGCAAGAGTCCTGCCCGCGACTGGCCGAGCACGATCTGCGTGACATTTTCGCGCGCCGCGAGTCTCAGAATGTCGCTTGGATAGTCGTTGCCCTGAAGGCGCATGGTCTGCGCGCCCAAGCGCTCGGCCAGGCCGAACACTTTGGCCAGCCGGTTGGCGCGCTTGGCGTCGCTCGCCTCGCCGATGGTCTCGACCGTGACGGCGATCCAGTCTGCGTTGAGGCCGGTCGCGAGCTGGCTTGCGCGCCGGATCACCCGTTCCGACACCTCGTCCGCCCCAACGCAAGCGAGCAGGCGCTCGGACGCCGCCCACGGGCCTTCGATCGCCTTCTCCCGCAAATAGTCGACCATCTGGTCGTCGACGCGACTGGCGGTGCGGCGGAGCGCCAATTCGCGCAACGCCGTCAAATTGCCGGGGGTGAAGAAATTCTGCGTCGCCCGCCGCGCTGTCTCGGGCACATAGACCTTGCCTTCGTTCAGGCGCTGGATGAGCTCGTCGGGCGTAAGATCGACCAGCACGACGTCGGCGGCCTCCTGCAAGACCCGGTCGGGAACGGTCTCGCGCACGGCGACGCCGGTGATGCGAGAAACGACGTCAGCGAGGCTCTCGAGATGCTGGATGTTGAGCGCCGTCCAGACGCTGACACCCGCATCGAGCAGCTCCTGCACGTCCTGCCAGCGCTTCGGATGCCGGCTGTCTGGAGCGTTGGTGTGAGCGAGCTCGTCGACGACGATCAGCTTGGGCTTGCGCTCGAGCGCCGCGTCGATGTCGAACTCCTCGAGGGTGCGGCCGTGATATTCGATCCTGCGCCGGGGTAAGATTTCGAGCCCTTCGACGAGCGCGCTCGTCTCGGCGCGGCCATGAGTCTCGACGAGCCCGATGACGACATCGACGCCTTCGTTCTTCAGGCGCCGCGCGTTCTGCAACATGGCGTAGGTCTTGCCGACGCCGGGAGCGGCGCCGAGAAAAACCTTCAGCCGGCCTGCGCTCTCCCGGC
>CAVPEE010000035.1:0-24537 GCA_963702825.1 uncultured Alphaproteobacteria bacterium | reverse complement strand
CACGCCTGCGCGAGCGTCTCCGGTCCTGCGCCCAGGTGATTGTATTTGTAACTTAGATCGGCTTTGGGGCCGATGACGCCTATCGGGGCGCCGCCCCGGAGCCAACGCTTGCGGATGCGCGCGTTGAGGACGGGCGCCTCGTAACGCGGGCTGGAGCCAACGATGAGAATAGCGTCAGCCTGGTCGACCCCAGCAATCGTTGAGTTGAAAAGATAAGATGCGCGGCCAAACTTAGGGTGCAGTTTGGAGCCATCCTGGCGGCAGTCGATGTTGGACGAGCCGAGCTTGCCCACCAGTGATTTGAGCGCGAACATTTCTTCGACGGTCGCCAGATCGCCAACGATTGCCCCAACGCGCGAGGGAGCGGCGGCGGCAACCTTGGCGGCGACCATCGCGAAAGCCTCCGCCCAACTCGCGGGCCGGAGCCGGCCGTCGACACGGACATATGGACGATCGAGTTGCTGCGTCTTCAAGCCGTCGACGATGTGCCGTGTCTTATCGGAAATCCATTCCTCGTTGATCGCATCATTGACACGAGGCAGGATCCGCACGACCTCGCGGCCGCGCGCATCGATTCGGATCGAGGACCCAAGCGCATCCATCACGTCAATCGATTCGGTCTTGGCGTACTCCCAAGGACGGGCATGAAACGCCGTCGGTTTCGAGGTCAAGGCGCCGACCGGACAGAGATCGACAACGTTCCCCTGCAGCTCCGAGCTCAAAGCTTCTTGAAGATAGGAGGTGATCTCCATGTCCTCGCCGCGGCCGATCGCGCCGAGTTCAGGAACGCCGGCCACTTCTGTGACAAAGCGCACGCACCGCGTGCATTGTATGCATCGGTTCATCGAGGTCTTGACCAGCGCCCCGATATATTTGTCTTCAACGGCGCGCTTGTTCTCGGCGAAGCGAGAGGAGTTGGCGCCGTAGGCCATCGCCTGATCTTGCAGATCGCATTCGCCGCCCTGGTCGCAGATCGGGCAGTCGAGTGGATGGTTGATCAGCAGAAACTCCATCGTGCCCTTGCGCGCCTTGCGGGCCATCGGTGAGTTGGTCAGCACGACCGGCGGTTCGCCGTTCGGGCCGGGGCGCAAGTCTTTGACCGCCATGGCGCAGGAGGCCGTCGGCTTGGGCGGTCCGCCCTTCACTTCGACGAGGCACATCCGGCAGTTTCCAGCGATCGACAGCCGCTCGTGGAAGCAAAAGCGTGGAATTTCGGCCCCCGCCGCCTCGCAAGCCTGGAGAAGCGTGTATTCGGCGGGAACGTCGATTTCCTTGCCGTCAATGACGATCTTGCTCATGCGTTGTTCGCCCCATGGCCTGCGCGCCAATACGCGAGCAGGTCAGTGACAGAAACGCCTTCTATAGTCGCCCCCTCTAGGCGCGCGTCAACGAACGATGCGCCAGCGAGGTTCGCCTTCTCGAGCTGCAGTCCGGACAGATTCGCGTTATGAACGCGCCAGCCGGACATATTGAGGTCGTCGAATGAACAACCTGACATATTGATGTTGCGAAAGTCCGACCCGGATAGATTGACGTCGTCGAATTTCGACCCCGAAAGGTCGGCCTTGTGAACTTCCATCCGATGGTTTTCGTTCTCGATCTTCATCGTGTCGGTCCAACCGTTAGCCGCATTTCTGGCTCATCCACAGCTTGATATGCGGCAGGTGGCTCCAGCCGAAGGCGAAATCGCTATCGCCCTGCACAGTTAAGTGCGCAAGCCGCCCCGTCGCCTCTTCCAAGTTTGGAATATGCCCGGATGGTATCGGCCACATGACGAAATGCGGCGTCCCAGGCTTTTCGAACCAATCTCCCTTGCGGTTGTAGAACTGCTTGTGGACTGTCATCCACACAAAGCGCTCAAGCGCTTCTACACTCTCCCACACCGACAGGTTGACCGCCATGGTCGGGTCGCTCGCAGGACGGATGGCAGTCGCATTGTTGCTGTCGTCCTTGAGCCGCCACACGAACCCCTCGCTGCGCTCGGCGAGAGCGTTGATGCGATCGAGGTTCGTCATGAACGCCGCCATGCGCGGATCATCCGTCGGATAGCGGAACCGGCCGATGTTGAGCTGGGCGATGTGACGCGTCATGCCCTACTCCGCCGCCGCGAGCACCGGCTCGCTGTGGGGATTGGCGGCATATTGGTCGATGCGCCGCTCGATCTCGGGTCGGAAATGGGCGATTAGTCCCTGAATTGGCCATGCGGCTGCGTCGCCGAGCGCGCAAATCGTATGCCCTTCGACCTGCTTGGTGACGTCGAGCAGCATGTCGATCTCGCGTTTTTGCGCGCGACCCTGAACCATACGCTCCATCACACGCCACATCCATCCGGCGCCTTCGCGGCACGGCGTGCACTGGCCGCAGCTTTCGTGCTTATAAAAATATGACAAACGCGCGATGGCGCGGATGATGTCGGTCGACTTGTCCATCACGATCGCCGCAGCAGTGCCGAGACCGGACTTGAGCTTCGCGAGCGAGTCGAAGTCCATCGGGCAGTCGATGATCTGAGCGGCAGGGACGAGCCGCACCGACGCCCCTCCGGGAATGACTGCGAGCAAATTGTCCCAGCCGCCGCGCACGCCGCCGCAATGCTTTTCGATCAGCTCGCGGAACGGGATCGACATCGCCTCTTCGACGTTGCACGGCTTGTTGACGTGACCTGAGATGCTGAAGACCTTGGTGCCGAAATTGTTGGGGGCCCCGAAACTCGTGAACCAAGATGCGCCACGACGCAAAATCGTCGGCGCAACGGCGATCGACTCAACGTTGTTGACGGTAGTGGGAGAACCGTAGAGCCCCATGCCGGCAGGAAAGGGCGGCTTCATGCGCGGCATGCCCTTTTTACCCTCGAGCGATTCGAGCATCGCCGTTTCTTCACCGCAAATATAGGCCCCAGCCCCGTGATGGACATAAAGATCGAAAGGCCAGCCGTGAATATTGTCCTTGCCGATGAGACTGGCCCCGTAGGCCTCCTCGACTGCAGCCTCGAGATTTGTCCGCTCTTTGATGAATTCGCCGCGCACGTAAATGTAGGCCGCGTGCGCGCCCATGGCGAATGAGGCGAGCAATGCGCCTTCGATCAGCGTATGTGGGTCGTTCCGCATGATCTCGCGATCCTTGCAGGTCCCGGGCTCCGATTCGTCGGCGTTGATAACGAGGTAGTGTGGGCGCTTGGGATCGATGGTCTTGGGCATGAACGACCATTTGAGGCCGGTGGGGAACCCCGCTCCCCCGCGGCCGCGCAAGCCCGAGGCCTTCATTTCAGCGATGATCCAGTCGCGCCCCTTGTCGATGAGCGCCTTGGTCCCATCCCAATTGCCGCGCGCCCGCGCTCCTTTGAGGCCGCGATCGCCAAGTCCATAAAGATTGGTGAAGATGCGATCCTTGTCTTCCAGCATCGCTCAGTTCCCGATCTTTCCGGTCGGCGGTTGATCGTTTGCAGGCGCGGGCGCGCTCAACCCGCCCCGTCCCTCAGCTCCGTACAACGTCGTCAGTGAAGTTAAACCTCCGACCGGCTCGGACGAGACACGTCCGATCTGCGAGCCCGTCTTGACTGGCCGCCCGATCGCAAGATCGTCAAGCAGGTTCGCCGAAGCTTTCCGGCGTCAGGTCCTCGTAATAGTCGTCATTGATCTGGACCATCGGCGCGTTGCAACAGGCGCCGAGGCATTCGACCTCGATCCATGAAAATACGCCGTCCGGACTGACATGGCCCTGTTCGCCGATGCGCTTGCGGCAGACCGCCTTGATGTCGTCAGAACCAGACAACATGCACGGCGTCGTGCCGCAGACCTGCACGTAATGGCGCCCGACCGGCTCCAGATTGAACATCGTATAGAAGGTCGCGACCTCGAGCACTCGGATATTCGGCATATCGAGCATCGCGGCGACTTTTTCGATCGCAACTCGGGGAAGCCAGTATCCATTTTGCTTCTGCGCGCGCCACAATAGCGCGAGTACCGCCGAGGCCTGCCGGCCGGGAGGATATTTCGCTATCTCCTGCTCCGCCCACGCCTTGTTCTCGGGCGTGAACTCGAAGTTTGTCGGTTGCTCGTCAGCAAGGCGGCGAACGGACATCGGTCAAACGTTCCTCGAATGTAGCGTCATGCAGAAGAACTCCCGGCGACCGCGATCACCGGTCGACCTCGCCGAACACAATGTCGAGCGAGCCGAGGATCGCGCTGATGTCTGCCAGCATGTGCTTGCGGCACAGAAAATCCATCGCCTGAAGATGCGCAAAGCCGGGCGCGCGAAGTTTGACGCGGTAAGGCTTGTTAGAGCCGTCGGACACCAGATAAACGCCGAACTCGCCCTTGGGCGCTTCGACTGCGGCGTAAACCTCACCAGCCGGCACCTTATAGCCCTCGGTGTAGAGCTTGAAATGGTGGATCAGCGCCTCCATGGACCGCTTCATTTCGGCGCGTCGGGGCGGCGCGACTTTGCCGTCGTCCGTCACCACCGGCCCTTCGCCGCCGGCCGAGTTCAGCTTCTGGCAGCACTGTCGCATGATCTTTACCGACTGGCGCATCTCTTCCATGCGGATCACATAGCGATCGTAGCAGTCGCCGTTCTTGCCGACGGGAATATCGAAATCCATCTCCTCGTAGCATTCGTAGGGCTGCGCCTTGCGCAGGTCCCATGGCGCGCCCGAGCCACGCACCATGACGCCGGAGAAACCCCACGCCCAGGCGTCCGCCAGCTTGACCACGCCGATGTCGACATTGCGCTGCTTGAAGATGCGGTTTCCCGTAAGCAGAATCTCCATATCGTCGCAGACCTTGAGGAACGGATCACAGAAGGCCTCAATGTCGTCGATGAGTTTGCGCGGCAGATCCTGGTGGACGCCGCCGGGGCGGAAGTAGGCCGCGTGCATGCGCGACCCGCTGGCGCGTTCGTAGAAGACCATCAGCTTCTCGCGCTCCTCGAAACCCCAGAGAATCGGCGTCAGCGCGCCGACGTCCATCGCCTGGGTGGTGATCTGCAAGAGATGCGACAAGAAGGCGGCCGATCTCGCAATAAAGGACGCGGATAAGCTGGGCCCGTCGCGGAATCGTGATGCCGAGCAGCCGCTCGACCGCGAGCGCATACGCGTGCTCCTGATTCATCGGCGCGACATAGTCGAGCCGATCGAGATAGGGCACGTTCTGCAGGTAGGTGCGCGCCTCCATGAGCTTTTCGGTGCCGCGATGCAGGAGGCCGATATGCGGGTCGACCCGCTCGACCACCTCACCGTCAAGCTCGAGCACCAGGCGCAGCACGCCATGCGCAGCCGGATGCTGCGGCCCGAAGTTGATCGAGAAGTTGCGTAGGTTCTGCTCGTTCATGATCTCGACCCTTCCGGCGGCCTACTGCCGACCGTCGCCTTTCGCCTTCTCATCCCCCGGCAGCGGCGGGCCTTCCCACGGGCTCAGGAAATCGAACTGACGGAATTCCTGATTGAGCCGCACTGGCTCGTAGCGCACGCGCTTCTCCGCATCGTCATAGCGCACCTCAACGAAACCGGTCATCGGAAAGTCCTTCCGCAGTGGGTGACCATCGAAGCCGTAGTCAGTCAGGATGCGCCGCAAATCCGGATGACCGTCAAACACCACGCCGAAAAGGTCGTAAACCTCGCGCTCGTACCAGTCAGCGCCAGGATAGACGGGAGTCGCGCTCATGATCGGCGTGTCCTCGTCGGTCGCGACCTTGACCCGGACCCGTCGGTTCAGCTTCGGCGACAGCAGATGATAGACGACGTCGAAGCGCTTCTCGCGCTGCGGATGATCGACCCCCGAAATATCGATGATCGAAACGAATTGAGCGGCAGGATCGTCGCGAAGGAATTGGAGCGTCTCTAGTATGCGCGCGGGATCGACGGTCAGCGTCAGCTCGCCAAACGCGAAAGCGGATTTCACCACCGCGCCGGGCGCCCCGGCGGCTAGTTTCGTCGCAACGGTCTGAAGCTCGTCGTCCATTCGCCTAAGTCTCGCCTTTTGCTTCGCTCCCGCGTGTCCTCAGCGTTCGATCGTCCCGGTCCGGCGGATTTTCTTTTGCAGCATCAGCACCCCATAGAGGAGCGCCTCGGCGGTCGGCGGACAGCCCGGGACGTAGATATCGACCGGGACGATGCGGTCGCAGCCGCGCACCACCGAATAGGAATAGTGATAATAGCCGCCGCCGTTGGCGCACGAGCCCATCGAGATGACGTAGCGCGGCTCCGGCATCTGGTCGTAGACCTTGCGCAGCGCCGGCGCCATCTTGTTGGTCAGTGTCCCCGCAACAATCATGACATCCGACTGGCGAGGGCTTGCGCGCGGGGCGGCGCCGAAGCGCTCGACGTCATAACGCGGCATCGAGACTTGCATCATCTCGACCGCGCAACACGCCAAACCAAAGCTCATCCACATCAGCGAGCCGGTGCGCGCCCATTGGATGAGGTCGTCGGTTGTAGTGACGAGAAAGCCCTTGTCCGCGAGTTCGTCGCTTATCGAGCCGTAGTACCGATCCTCGGGCCGGAGCGGCGTGCCGGTCAACGGATCAACAGTCGCGCCCAGCGCGACCGTCGGGCTGGCGCTTAGTCCCATTCCAGCGCTCCTTTGTTCCACTCGTATACGAACCCGATGGTTAGCACCGCAAGGAAGATCATCATCGACCAGAATCCCAACGCGCCAATGTCGTGGAAGACGATCGCCCAGGGAAACAGGAACGCGACCTCAAGATCGAAGATGATGAAAAGGAGCGAGACGAGGTAGAAGCGCGCGTCAAAGCGCATGCGAGCATCGTCAAACGGAGGAAAACCGCACTCGTAGGGCGAAAGCTTCTCGCTATCGGGGGCTCGGTAGGCGACGAGAAAAGGAGCGATCAACAGGGCTCCGCTGATGAGCGCGGCGATAATTACGAATACGAGCAGCGGAATGTAATCGGAAATAAGGCTCGGCATGGCCTCGCTCTTCGGATTATCGGTTGCACGCCACGCCTCGCGCAGCGGATGTCCCCGTGCTTAACGCGTATCGCAGCGCAGCGCAGCATGCAAGACGAAAGGCTTCGATTCGCCGGCATGACATGTTCTGGACAACGCGGCGCAGATCGCCGTCAGGCGTTACCACCGCCTAAGCGGTTAGGTCCGCGAGCTTAGGGCAGACAGGAACTGATTTTGAGTCTGCGGAGCCATGAAGCATGCTTGCGACCGCGGCGAAGGCGCGTGCGCCCTGCGAACTAAGCAATTGATACAACCGGTGCGAAGATGGCGAGAGAGACGGGACTTGAACCCGCGACCTCCGGCGTGACAGGCCGGCGCTCTAACCAACTGAGCTACTCCCCCACGGGAGGACGAGCGGATAAGCCAGGCTTGCTCCCAAGTCAAGGATCGAAGCGGTCGCAAACCATTGCTGCAGACCCGGCGCGGCCGCCGGCCCAAACGGCAGGGTCAGAATTGGCTTGTCGCCAGTGACCAGCGCCGCATTTCATCACGCGTGAGAACGTGGACGGTGTCGGGGGGCAGCGATTCTGCCCTTCGCACCAGCGCGGGGTCCACGCCCATTCTTCGTGCGTAGCGCCCCAACACCGCGACCATCGGCGGGTCCGCGAAACTGCGCTGCACCTGCGACCCGAAAAGGCCGCCGCCCTGGCTTTCGACGATCGACATTCGATGCAACCCGACCTCACTGCCGGGGGGCGCGACACGGCGCACGGCGCCCATGAGCGCGTAAACGCAGGCCGACAGACATTCGCCAACGTATGGTCCCGGATCGCCATCCGCGTCAAATCGTCCGACGACGCCAGCGATGTGCAGCCCCCGCAGAATATGACCGAAGACCATGGAAGCGACGACATTGCCGCCGCGGGAGTTGAAGAACACTATGCGCCGCAGCTTAGAGTCCGAGCTGCCCGACTTGAGAAAATTGACAAAGGCCTGTGGCGTCTGAGCCTCAATCACGCCGTCGGCTACGATGACATCGGGACAATGTCGGCCGCATTCGTGGGATTCAAGCGGCGCCACGCGGAAACTCATCGACGGGCCGTGGTTTTGGGCCGCAGCCGGCGTGACCGCGACGGCCACAAGGGCGAACGCCGCAGCCAGCATGAACAAGCTCAGCGACCTAAAAATGGTGGGCGGTGACGGGCTCGAACCGCCGACCCTCTCGGTGTAAACGAGATGCTCTACCAACTGAGCTAACCGCCCTTGCAGCCGCCGGTCGGCTCGTCCGGCGGCTACAAGATAACAGGCTCGCGGCAGGCTCGCCAAGCGCCAGTAGGCGCGAAACGTGAAAGTGACGGGTGAGCCAACCGAGCGGCTTCGGGGCCGCGCGGCGCAGACTGCGGAGTATTGATCTATTTCTTGGCCGACTTCTTATTGAGGCTCGCCTTCAGCGCGGCGCCGGGCTTGAAGCGTGCGTTTCTCGACGCCGCAATTTTAATTTCCTTGCCGGTCGCCGGATTGCGCCCCTTTCCCGCGGCGCGCTCACGCACTGAGAAGGTGCCGAATCCCACCAGCCGAACTTCCTCGCCCTTCCTCAAAGTGTCGACGATACCCTCCAGGACGGCCTCAAGCGCGGCAGCGGCGGAAACCTTAGTTAATTCTGCTTCCGTCGCGATATGATCGACGAGCTCAAGCTTGTTCATTGTTGCCTCTCCGTTCGACTGCGGCGCTCGGTTGCCGGCGCCAATTCTGAAGTCCAGCGCCTCAACGTCGCCGTGAGCGGCGTCCCACCGACGCGCTCTCATACCCGTCCGTCCCCCTCGAAGGCGCTCCTCGTCACCCCCGGCGAATCGACAGCAGAGTTCGACACATAGCTCGCCGTTTCATGGAAGGAACGCAAGCGTTCGGCGGCGCCAATAGGAAAAAAAGAGCCCAAAACTGACCTCCACGCAAAAAAATCGCCTCGAATTCCTTAGAATTCGCGGCGATCTTATGAAGCAGCCTAGCCTCGCGGCGCTGGCAACGTCCGTCTCAGCGCCGAGGCGGCCGGCAGTCAGTGCGCTATTAAACCCTGGCCGTCCTCTTCGGGCGGCCCTGAAGGCGCCGGCGTGGTCACGTCCTCCTCCCATGAGATCGGGATCGGCCGGCGGACAAGCGAGTGCGCAAGCACTTCGTCCATTCGGGAAACGGGCACGATTTCAAGACCGTTTTTCACTGAGCTCGGAATCTCCGCCAAATCCTTGACGTTGTCCTCCGGTATGAGAACTTTCTTGATGCCGCCTCTGAGCGCCGCCAATAGCTTCTCTTTGAGTCCCCCGATCGGAAGGACCCGCCCGCGCAGCGTGATCTCGCCAGTCATGGCGATGTCTCGCCGCACCGGAATGCCTGTCAGCATCGAGACGATCACGGTGGCCATGCCCACACCGGCAGAAGGCCCGTCCTTAGGCGTCGCGCCCTCGGGCACGTGCACGTGGATGTCGCGCTTATCGAACAATGGCGGCTCAATTCCGAAATCGACCGCGCGCGAACGCACATAGGACGCCGCAGCCGAAATCGACTCCTTCATCACGTCCTTGAGATTCCCCGTCACCGTCATGCGGCCTTTGCCCGGCATCATGACCCCTTCGATCGTGAGCAATTCGCCGCCGACCTCCGTCCAAGCCAGTCCCGTCACGAGTCCGACCTGGTCGTCAGCTTCGATCTCGCCGTAGCGGAACTTGGGTGGCCCAAGGAACTCGGCAACATTCTCGCCGTTGACGACGATCACCTTGCTCTTGTGGGTAAGGATCTCCTTCACCGCCTTGCGGGCAAGATTGGAAATCTCACGCTCAAGGTTGCGGACGCCGGCTTCACGCGTATAGCGCCGGATGAGTTCCGTAATGGCGCTGTCCCCGACCACCCACTCCTTGGCGTCCAGTCCGTGCTTGCTCATCGAATTGGGCAAAAGGTGCCGCTTGGCGATCTCCAGTTTCTCGTCTTCCGTGTAGCCGGCGATACGAATGATCTCCATCCGGTCCATTAGGGCAGGCGGGATGTTGAGGGTGTTGGCGGTAGTCACGAACATGACCCCAGACAGGTCATAGTCGACTTCAAGATAATGGTCGTTGAACGTCGAGTTCTGTTCGGGATCGAGCACTTCGAGCAGGGCTGACGATGGATCACCGCGAAAATCCATGCCCATCTTATCGATCTCGTCGAGCAGAAAGAGCGGATTCGACGTCTTGGCCTTGCGCATCGACTGGATAACCTTGCCCGGCATCGAGCCGATGTACGTGCGCCGATGTCCGCGAATCTCCGCTTCGTCACGCACGCCGCCGAGCGACATACGAACGAATTCGCGGCCCGTTGCTTTCGCGATCGACTTGCCGAGCGAGGTCTTGCCGACGCCTGGCGGACCGACGAGGCACAAGATCGGCCCGGTCAGCTTGTTGGCGCGCTGCTGTACAGCGAGATACTCGACGATACGCTCTTTGACTTTGTCCAACCCAAAATGATCAGCGTCCAAAATCGTTTGCGCGGTCGCGAGGTCCTTCTTGATCTTCGACCGCTTCTGCCAAGGGATCGACAGCAGCCAATCAAGATAATTGCGGACGACCGTGGCTTCAGCCGACATCGGCGACATCTGCCTGAGTTTCTTGACCTCGGCGAGCGCCTTCTCCCGCGCTTCCTTGGTGAGTCTCGTCGACTTGATACGCTCCTCGAGCTCGGACATTTCGTCCTTGCCGTCCTCGTCGCCAAGCTCCTTCTGGATCGCCTTCATCTGTTCGTTGAGATAATATTCCCGTTGAGTTCTTCTCCATCTGCCGCTTGACGCGCGTCCGGATGCGCTTCTCAACTTGGAGCACCGAAATCTCGCTTTCCATCAGCGCGAGACACTTCTCGAAGCGCTTTGCAATAGAGCGCATCTCTAGGATCGCCTGCTTGTCGGAGAGCTTGACCGCGAGGTGGGAAGCGATGGTGTCGGCGAGCTTGCCGTAGTCGTCGATCTGATTGACCGCGGTCACGACCTCGGGCGAGATCTTCTTGTTGAGCTTCACGTAGCTCTCAAACTCGGACACAACCGAGCGCGACAGGGCCTCCGCCTCAATCTTCTCGATCGGCTCATCGGCGATCGCCAGGGCCTCAGCCTGGAAAAAACCGTCGCCAGACACGAACCGCGTCACCTGGGCGCGCGTCGAGCCTTCGACGAGCACTTTGACCGTGCCGTCGGGCAGCTTGAGCAACTGCAAAACGCTGGCTAGCGTGCCGGCCGAGAAAATAGCGTCGGGCGCCGGATCGTCGTCGGCGGCGTTCTTCTGGGTCGCGAGCAGGATCGGCTTGTCGGACTTCATCACCTCTTCGAGCGCACGAATCGACTTCTCGCGCCCGACGAACAGTGGAACGATCATGTGCGGGAACACGACGATGTCGCGCAATGGAAGGACGGGATAGACGTCGAGCGTCCCGGGGACGATGGACTTATGTGGGTTGGTCATGGCCATCCTGAACTTCGGGAGCCGACGTGTCCGTCCGCGCCGCATTTTCTTCGTTTACAGACCTTCGACGAAACCTGAGCCCGAAAGAACCAACACGAACCAAATTCCGCGGAAAATCGACAATTTCGCGCACTGAGCTTTCGTGCCTGAACGGCATGGCGAGGGAATCATCCACGCCAAAACATGGGCTCGCGCGGCACGACTTTCAAGCGGCGCGCAAACCCGGATGCGTCATCAGCCCGCGCGCTCGGCGCGCTCAGCATAGATATAGAGCGGGCGAGCCTTGCCTTCGACGACCTCAGGACCGATGACGACTTGTTCGACGCCATCGAGACCCGGCAATTCAAACATCGTGTCAAGCAAGATCGCTTCCATGATCGAACGGAGGCCGCGGGCGCCTGTGCGCCGCTCGATCGCCTTCTTCGCGACCACTCCCAGCGCCTCTTCTTGTATCGTCAGGTCGGTATTCTCCATCTCGAACAGACGTTGATATTGCTTGACGAGCGCGTTCTTCGGCTCGGTCAGGATCTTCTTCAAGGCGTCCTCGTCGAGATCCTCAAGGGTCGCGATAACGGGCAGACGGCCGACGAATTCGGGAATGAGGCCGAATTTCAGTAGATCCTCCGGCTCGACCTCGCGGAACACCTCGCCCGTGCGTCGGTCGTCGGGCGACTGAACCTTGGCGGAGAAGCCGATCGAGGTGCCCTTGCCGCGCGCCGAGATGATTCGCTCGAGACCGGAAAAGGCCCCGCCGCAAATGAACAAGATATTGGTCGTGTCGACCTGCAGGAACTCCTGCTGAGGATGCTTGCGCCCGCCCTGCGGAGGAACGCTCGCAATCGTACCCTCCATGATCTTGAGCAGCGCCTGCTGCACGCCTTCGCCCGACACGTCGCGGGTAATCGATGGATTGTCGGACTTACGGCTGATCTTGTCGATCTCGTCGATGTAGACGATGCCGCGCTGCGCCCGCTCGACGTTATAGTCCGAAGCCTGCAACAGTTTCAAAATGATGTTCTCGACGTCCTCGCCGACATAGCCGGCTTCGGTCAGAGTCGTAGCGTCGGCCATTGTGAACGGCACGTCGAGGATGCGCGCAAGCGTCTGGGCGAGCAGCGTCTTGCCCGAACCAGTTGGGCCGATTAGCAGGATGTTCGATTTCGCCAGCTCCACGTCGCCGTGCTTGGTGGCGTGGTTGAGGCGCTTATAGTGATTATGCACCGCGACCGATAGCACCCGCTTAGCTTGGGGCTGGCCGATCACATAATCGTCGAGAACCTTGCATATCTCTCGAGGAGTCGGAATGCCGTCCTTGCTTTTGACGAGAGCGGTCTTGCTCTCCTCCCGGATGATATCCATGCACAATTCAACGCATTCATCGCAGATGAACACGGTCGGCCCGGCGATGAGCTTGCGGACTTCATGCTGGCTCTTGCCACAAAACGAGCAATAGAGCGTATTTTTGGCGTCGCCTTCGGCCTTGGCCATCGCTTTTCTCCATTTAGGCCGCTTCCGCCGAAGCGAGTCGTCAAACGCCTGACCGAGCAGCCTAACCAAACCACCCTAACGAAACGTAGCCTTGGGGCTTGCCTCGTGTTTTCCTTCAGTCCACCGCTATTGGGTCAGACCGGGATTTGACAAGCAACCACCAAATTGTACGCAAAATCAAGGCCACGGCGAAAAATTTGTCGCGGGCCGACCGCCAAAGCCAGAAAAAACTCGCGGCGCAGCTGGCCCAGCGGCTACGCCTTCGCCTCTTCCAACTCGACCGCGCGCTTGGTTGTCACCTCATCGACCAGGCCGAAAGCCTTCGCCTCCTCTGCCGACATGAAATGATCGCGATCCAACGTTCTTTCAATGGCTTCGTAGGATTGACCGGTGTGATGCACGTAGATCTCGTTGAGCCGCCGCTTGACCTTGAGAATATCCTCAGCGTGCCGCTGGATATCTGAGGCCTGCCCCTGGAAACCACCAGACGGCTGGTGGACCATGATGCGGGAATTGGGCAGCGCAAACCGCGAGCCTTTCTCGCCCGCAGCGAGCAGAAGCGACCCCATCGACGCGGCTTGCCCAATGCACATCGTCGTCACTTTGGGACGAATAAACTGCATCGTGTCGTAGATCGAGAGCCCCGCCGTGACCACTCCGCCCGGAGAATTGACGTAGAGGGCGATTTCCTTCTTCGGATTGTCCGCCTCGAGAAACAGGAGTTGGGCGACGATCAGCGACGCAGATATGTCGTCGACTGGACCGACCATGAAAACGATGCGTTCCCGCAACAGCCTCGAGAAAATATCGAAAGAGCGCTCGCCCCGCGCCGACTGCTCTATAACAATCGGCACAAGATTATTGGTATAGTAGTCCACGAGATCGCGCATTAGAGTCCTTCTTTAACCGGCAACACCCGACGCCCGATAGCCGGCGCGAGGCTAACATAGGCGCCCGGGGCCGCCCGGAAAAGAGGAGGCTGATCCGAGCTAGGCACGAGCCACGCTCATTCAATCCTGCGGCACGCTCGGCAGCTCATCATCCGCCGGCTTGAGGAGCTCTTCCTTGCTTACTTTCCGTTCTTCGACCTTGGCGAGGCCCAAGATATGGTCGACAACCTTCTCTTCGTAAATCGGAGCCCGTAGCTCGGCCAACGCTTGGTTGTTGTTGCGGTAGAAATCCCAGACTTGCTTTTCCTGGCCTGGGAACGACCGGGCTCGGGCAACCAGGGCCTGGGTCATCTCCTCGTCGGCAACCTTTACCTCCGCCCTCGTCCCGACTTCGGCCAGCAGAAGCCCCAGGCGCACCCGCCTTTCAGCGATCTTACGATAGTCGGCCTGCGCGGCCTCTTCCGTCGTGTTCTCATCGGCGAAGGTCCGCCCAGAGGTCTGCTGCTCGCGAGCGACTTGCTCCCAAATAGAATTGAACTCTTGATTGACCAGCCCTTCCGGCAGCTCGAACGAATAAAGTTGGTCGAGCTTATCGAGGAGCTGGCGCTTAACCTTATCGCGCGAGACGCGCGCGTACTCGGCAGCGATCCGATCGCGCATCGTCTCCTTGAGTTTGTCGAAAGTCTCCGATCCCATGCTCTTGGCGAATTCGTCGTCGAGGGGGAACGGATCGCGCGCGGCGACGGCCTTCACCGTCGCATCAAAGTCGGCGGTCTTCCCCGCGAGCGCGCGCACGGCGTACGCCTCAGGGAAAGTGGCCCGAACCGTGCGTTTGTCGCCGACAACGACACCGAGGAGCTGGTCCTCGAAGCCAGGCAGGAAGGTGTTCGAGCCGAGCGCTACCTGGATGTCCCTCCCCTCGCCGCCTTCGAAGGGCACACCCTCAATCGTGCCGTCGAAATCGATTGTGACGCGGTCATGGATTTCGGCCCTCGCGCCGGGAGGCTTCTCGCTATAGGAACGGCGCTCTTCAGCCAGACGATCGAGCGCGGTCTCGACGTCTGACGGCTCGACATCGGCAGTCAAACGGTCGAGTGAGATTTGCGAGAAATCGCCAATCTCGAACACCGGCAGCACCTCGAGCGCGACCTTGAAGTTAAGGTCGCCGCGGGCCTCCAGCGCGGCGTCGATGGCCGCCTGATCGCTCGGAAGCTCGACCTTTGGCTCACGGGCGAGACGCAGGTGGTTGTCGTCGATGATCTTCTTGTTCGCGCTTGCGATCGCTTCCTGCACCACGTCGGCCATCACCGACTTGCCGTAAACCTTACGCAAGTGCTCGACCGGAACCTTGCCGGGACGGAATCCGTTGATGCGGACCTTCGCCTTTAGGTCCGCCAACTGCCCATTGAGCTTGGCGGCCAGGTCGCTCGCCGGCAAAGAAATATCGTATTCCCGCTTAAGTCCCTGGCTAAGCGTCTCGGTCACCTGCATCTGCGTTCCGCCTTGTGGTCATAGCGGCCGATAACCGCGACTGGCCGATACTTGCCGATCGACCGATCGTCAATTGATCCCGGGCGCATTCGCGGTCGCGAAGGAAATGGTGCGGGCGGAGGGACTCGAACCCCCACGACTTTCGCCACCGGAACCTAAATCCGGCGCGTCTACCAGTTCCGCCACGCCCGCCGCGAGCGCCGGCTTGACGAGGCCGATTTGCTTTCGGCGCTCTATATCAGCTTGTCCGGCCTCCGCCATAAAAAAATACGGACCTGATGCGCCCGTCGGTTCATTTGCGCACGACAGCGGCGATCGCGATGGTGAAGAGGCCCGCCGCGAGCAGAATGCGAGTTGCGCCGTCGGCGCGCTCGACTAAGAAGGCTGGCGCGAACAGAAAACGCCCTAACGCGGCGAAAATCGTGGTGAAACCGAGGGATATGACAACTTTACGCATGGATAGGCGCTCTTCGCCGCGAGCCGTTCATCAGCATTTTCCGCGCCACGCGCAATGCGCCAAAATGGGACAAATGGCGTGACTCCCACCCGCCGCATCGTTCTGGGCGGCGGCCTTGCGGCGGCCCTGTGGCGCCTTGGCGCTCGTGCGCGAGCAGACGCGCCTGCTCCGGCGGCCGAAGGCATTCTCAACTTCGAAGCAGCGCCGTCGAGACTTCAACTCTTCCCGCCCCCCGCCGAACCGGCGACGGCTTACGCCTATGCCGACGCGATTCCGGGGCCTCTCATCAGGCTTCGACAAGGGCAGGAGTTGAGGCTGAAGTTGACCAACAAGCTGGCCGAGCCGACGACGCTGAGCTTTCCGGGCTTACGCGCGGCAAACGCGACTGCCGGAATAGGAGGCCTCACGCAGGAAAGGCTCAAACCTGACGCGAGCGCGGAGATCCGCTTGATCCCACCCGATTCCGGCTTTAATCTTTATCTGCCCCGCGCCGGCTCGACCGACGCCTCCCAGCAAGGGCGTGGCCTGTTCGGCCCGATCATCGTCGACGAGCCGAAGGCGCCGGACGTCGACCTCGACGCGGCGGTGGTGCTGTCCGACTGGAACGTCGACGCGAGCGGCCGGATCGAGGACGATTTCGCCGATCCTGCCATTGGCCGGGGAAGCGGGCGCAAGGGTGGCGTCATTTTCGCGAACAACGGGGCCGCGCCGTTAACGCTGAAGTCTCGACCGGGCGCCCGTGTCAGGCTGCGTCTCGGCAGCGCCGCGACCGCGCGTCTCGCGACCATCGCGATAAGCGGCGCAAAGATCCACATCGCGGCCGTCGACGGCCAGCCGGGCGAGCCATTCGAACCCCTCGCCAACCAGTTTCCCATGGGCCCTGGCGCCCGGTTCGAGCTGATGTTCGATATGCCGCGCAACCCCGGCGCTGACGTCCGTCTCGACCTGCGCGGCGACGCTGGCGCGGCCGACCAACCGTTCGTTGCGATCGTGTCCGAAGGCGAGCCGATGGACGCCCGCTCCGAATCGCCCCGCCTCGCCGCCAATCCGCGACTGCCGGCGGAAATAGCCCTTGAATCCGCGAGGCGGTGCGATTTTGCCATCAGCGGCGGCGGGCCAGCGCCATTTGCGATCAACGGCGCAACCTTCGTCGACTGGGCGCCAAAGCCCGCATATGTGATCCCGCGGGGCCAGCCCACCGTGTTTTCGCTCGCCAACAAAACGGCGGTCGTCCAGGCAATCCGGCTCTGGGGCCACGTCGCGCGGCTCTTGCATTCGATGGACGACGGCTGGGAGCCCTATTGGCGCGACACCATCCTCATCCAGCCCGGCCGCAGCGCCCATGTCGCGTTCGTCGCCGACAACCCGGGCAAATGGCCGCTCGAATTGGCGATCCCCGAACACCGCGCAGCCGGAGTGGGAACCTGGTTTCAGGTGGGGTGAAGCGCCTGACACTGCGCGAGACGCCGAGAGCAAGACTCGCGCGGCAAAGCCGCTTCAAGAGACCGCCCGGTAACGACGGATTAGCAGATAGACGACGCCCGCCGCGAGTAGGCAAAGAATGGTGGCGTATACCGTGCCGTAATCTGAGTCGCCGAACGGCAGGCCCTTTCGTATTCATGCCGAAGTAACCCGTCACGAAAGCGGGAGGCAGCAGCACGGTCGTTACGACCGTGAGC
The DNA here is from genome assembly GCA_963702825.1 of uncultured Alphaproteobacteria bacterium. Classification (GTDB taxonomy): domain Bacteria; phylum Pseudomonadota; class Alphaproteobacteria; order Rhizobiales; family Beijerinckiaceae; genus Roseiarcus. The sequence goes on along the minus strand of CAVPEE010000035.1, from coordinate 7,159 downwards.
GCGAAGAGGTTGCGATTGGTCGCGGTCGCGAGCTGCGCCGCCAATTCCTCCTGCAGCAGCCGCGCGCGCTCAGCCTGCAGATGAAGGTCCGCGTGGAAAGCATCGACCCGCTGCCGCACCCTGGAGCCCAGGTCGCGATACGCCTGAAGGACGCTCTCGGCGCGGTTTTGTTCGAGTTGCCTGAGCACGCTGTGAGCAGCTTGAACCAGTCGCTCCTGGCGAGAAATGCCTCTCCGCAACCGAAGCAGCGCCGCGCTTTCGTCCTTGAAAGCGCCCGACAAAACGCGGTCTTCGATCTGATCCAGCTGTCTGGCGATCTCTTGCGTGGCCTCGCCGATCGAATCGGCGGCGGCCACGAGAAGGCTCTCAAACAGCGCCGCGCTATCCTCAAAGGTAGCGCCCTTCTCCGCCTGGTCTTTAACCGCCATGGCGGAGCGCGCTGCGTGGTGGCGCGCCGTCAGGAGAAACTGCGGCCATAAAGCGAAACGCAGATCGGTTGCCTCCATCCCCGCCGTTTGGTCTTCGTGGCGGACGTCGTGGAGCGTTCCCCACAAGGCTTCCCCACCCCAGTGCAGGCTCGGATGGCGATCCTTGGATAAAAACACCTCACGGGCCTCGGGAGGAAGCACGTCCTGCGCGCCAATCCAGTCGCGCGTCCGGACGTTTCCCAAGATCAAGTGCACCCAAACGAATCGCCGCCCGTGGGTGAGATCAAAAGAGGAATTGCCTTCGAGCAGACGCCCCCGCCCGTTCTCGTCGAACTCGAACGCCCACGCGATGCCCGGTCCGAGGTCCGCCAAATCGATTTGCGCCGGTTGTGCGGTCATTTTCCCTCCAACTGCGGAGCCGTATCCCGCGCGGATGAAGGCAGCGTGTCAGACGATTTTCGGAAAACCCCGGCGGCCAGTCGGCCGGGGGGCAACGCGCCTCACAGCCACTTCTTCCACCGGAAAAACAAGTAGGGCAGCACCGCCGCGCAGACCATCAGAAAGATCGCCGCCGGATAGCCCCAACGCCATTCGAGCTCCGGCATTTCCTTAAAGTTCATGCCGTAGATCGAGGCGATCACCGTCGGCGGCATGAAGATGACCGCCAGCACAGAGAACAGCTTGATGATGTCGTTCTGCGCGAGGTTGATGAAGCCAAGGGTCGCGTCGAGCAGGAATTGCACCTTCTGCGCCTTGAAGGTCGCGTCCTGCTCGAGCGACTGGAGGTCGCGCAAAGCGGACTTCGTCGCCTCGCGCACTGGCTTTGGCGCGTCCGCGGAGCGCCCTTCCGACATCAGGAACAGCACGAGGCGCTCGAGCTCAACCAGGCTTTCGCGCAGGTTCGAGATCTTCTCGTCCTCGCGGCCGAGCGCGCCGAGGGTCGCGGAATAGATCTTGCTGCGCGCGCTTTGGTCGCCCTTGGCTCGAAAGACCTGGCTTGCGATGGAATCGAGCTCGACGCCGACCTTGTTCAGCGCCCGGGCGGAGCGATCGACAATGGCGTTGATAAGACCGACCGCCACGGCGTCGGGGTGCAGCGCTTGCGTCGGGATTTTGCCCAATCTCTGACCGAAAAGCTCGAAGGCCTCGCCGGGATCGTAGCGTACAGTGACAAGCGCTTTCGGACCGAGGACGAAGGTGACGTCAGCGACGTCGGGCGTGCCTTCGGCTTCGCTGACGACGCAGGCGTGCAGGTAGCGCACGCCATTTTCGGCATAGTAGGATTCGGCGGGCTGGGCGAAATCGGGATCGGAGCGTGAAGGCACCTTGGAGCCAAGGTAGCCCTCCACCTTCCGGTCCTCGTCCACGGTCGGCTCGATCATATCGATCCAGACCGCGCCAAACGGGATTGGCTCGGCTGGGTCCAGAATCTTCCGCTGGAGTCCGACGCTCGGCGCCGTCGCCGCGCCGGAGTCGGTTTTGACGGCATAGTGGACAATCAGCACGGTTCGCCCCCTGCTTCAGCCGAAGCGCTCGGAAGGAATTACATGAATTCTCATCGGTTTGCCTGTCGCAAGCCGAGGCAATGAGTAGGCCGGTGGGGACTTGAGACGGAGGGCGCGCATTTCTGCGCGCGCTTGAGCGCTTTCAAGATGTTAGGTCTCTTTTTCTGCAACTCGATCGACCCGTCGGCTGGCATCGACCGCCGCCGACATTTCGAAAGCGGCTGGATTTTCGGCGAGGAGTGCGAAATTCAGGTGACGCTGCATAATTCTTCCAACATCTGATATTTTTCAGATGTTTGAATACGTATATTGATAAATAAGATTATTATCTTTCAGCAAGATGTTGATTTAACTACCGCTGCTAAAAGATCATGGATCGCCTCGATCAAACGGAGCTGCGCCGGCAGCGCTGGGGTGACGCCATTCATGTCTACAACATACTGATATTATTTAGATTGTTTGGACAATAGCGACAGCGTAAGAACATAACAAGAACAAAAACTTGCGCTTTGACGCCCGTGGCGGCATAGTAGGGCAAGTTCGAGAGCTGCGGCCAGAACGTACCGCTCCTTCTCGCCCAATTCCCCGCCAGCCGCATGTTATCGCCGCGTACGCCGGAAGCGTCGCGCCATTCGCCTGCGCGGATTTCGCCCCCAATCCCTCAAGGCGACCATGACCCATGCAAACCCGTCTACCCGATCGAAACGCTCAAGGGTGACCCGCGCCCAACGGGTTCTCGCTTCGCTCATCGCCGGCGCCGGGGTCGACGAAATCGGCGCAACAGAACGGCTGACTCGCAAACGAACCGAGAGCATCCTGCGGCAAGAGCTTCGCAACCGTTGGGTCGCGCCGGCCGAAGACTTCGCCCGGCTGCAGATCGCCCGGCTCGAGCAGATGTTCCTCAAGCTCCTCGACCGGCTTCAGGACGGCGACCTCAGGGCGATCGACCGCGCGCTGAAAATCGTCGACCGGCTTGACCGCTATCACGGATTCACGAACGCGAAGCGCGTCCCTGAACCGTACGGCGAAGAGGAACGCGCTCGACTCCTGAAAAAAGTTAATGAGATCGCAGACAGGCTCCAGCCGGAACAGCCTGCTGAATGAACGACGAACCGGCGCAACCCGCCCGAGCACGGCGCGCCCATCCTCGTCCCGTTACGGGCAGCCGGGTCAAGCGCGCCTCCGATTTTCTGAATCTCAAACTTGAGACGCGCGTGCGCCTGCTCGAGGAAATGACGACGCTCGAATGCGCGCAATTGTTTCACGACTGGGCGTTCTGGGCCCGCCCCGAGCAAGCTCCGCCGGACGGCGACTGGATCATCTGGCTCATCCTTGCCGGACGCGGCGCCGGCAAGACGCGGGCCGGCGCGGAGGCGGTGCGCACCTGGGTGCAGACCTACCCGATCGTCAACCTGATCGGCGCGACCATCGCCGACGCACGCGACATCATGGTCAGGGGCGAATCCGGCATTCTCGCTTGCTGCCGGCGCGACGAGCGCCCCCGCTTTCTCGCAGCCGACCTTCGGCTCGAATGGCCGAACGGCGCGGTGAGCGCGCTGTTCTCAGCCGAAGAGCCCGACCGGCTCAGGGGCAAGCAGCACATGAAATTGTGGTGCGACGAGCTCGCCGCCTGGCGCCAGCCCGACGCCTTCGATCAGGCGATGCTAGGCTTGCGGCTCGGAGACAAGCCGCAGGCGATCATCACCACGACGCCGCGGCCGACCAAGATCATCAAAACCCTCGCCGCCGGCAAGGACACAATCGTCACCCGCGGCTCGACCTTCGACAATAAGGCTCATCTGGCGCGGGCGTTCTTCGAACGCATCACCGCGCGCTATAAGGGCCGCGCCATCGGCCGGCAGGAGCTATTCGCCGAAATCGTCGAGGAGACGCCGGGCGCTTTGTGGACGCGGGCGCTGCTCGAGCGTCAGCGCGTTGCGCCGGAAGCGGCGCCGAAGGAATTCGCCGAGATCGTGGTCGCGGTCGATCCGCCGGCGCGCTCGGGATCAAAATCCGACGAATGCGGGCTCATCGTCGCGGCAAAAGCGGAAAGCGGGCTCTTCTATGTGCTCGCCGACCTCACCAGCCAGGGCGAGACGCCGGGCGCGTGGGGCGCGCGGGTCGGCGCCGCCTTTCGCGGCTTCAAGGCCAACCGTGTGGTCGCCGAAATCAACAACGGCGGCGACATGGTGACGGAGGTGCTGCGCCAGAGCGAGCCCAACCTGCCGGTGCGCGCGGTTCACGCGACGCGGGGCAAGTTCCTGCGCGCCGAGCCGATCGCGGCGGCCTACGAGCGCGGGCTCGTGTTTCACGCCGGGACGTTCATGAAGCTCGAGGACCAGCTCTGCGCGCTGACTCCCGATTTCGACCGTCGCGCCGCCGGCTCCTCGCCCGACCGGGCCGACGCCCTGGTCTGGGCGCTGGCCGACCTTTTGGGCGTGGGACAGGCGAGCGCAGGGGGGATGTATGAGTTTTGGACGGGAGGCAGTCGTAAATCCGCGGATCAAACGGCCGAGTAGCGCCGCTGCGAAACATCAAATTGCTGGACATCGCGTCAAATGACGCGTATCTCCTCGTCAGGAGACGCGAATGCCTGCCGCCACCGTTGAAACCAGACAAGCGGAGCTAGGCGCCCTCGGACCCCAGACCTTTGCGGACGAGAACGATAGAGCGCGCCTGTCTGCAGTCGCCCTCAAAGCGTTCCTCGCGCTCATGAAAGCATGGGACCTGTCCAACGCGGAGGCCTCCGCGCTTCTCGGCGTTTCCGCGAGCACGCTCGACCGCATGAAACGCGGGTCCCATCCGACCTTGAGCCAGGATCAGCTAACGCGCGTCTCTGCCCTTGTTGGCGTTTACAAGGGACTTCACCTTTTGTTTGCCGACGAGACGGGGGACGAATGGGCGCGACGGCGCAATAGCGGGCCGCTCTTCGAGCGCGACACCCCAATCCAGGCGATGATCGAAGGCGGCATTCCAAGGATGCTCGAGATCCGCCGCTACGTCGACGCCGTCCGCGGCGGCCTGTGATCTTCTGAGACATGCTCAACGGCCTGCCGGTCGTCAGGGAAGCCTTTCCACGAACCGTCCGGCTCGTATCGACGGCGCGTCTCCGCCCGCCGGTGCTGGAGGCGCTCGTTTCAGCCGAGGACGCCGCGGCGCTCGCCGAAATCGAAGGGGCGACCAGCAATCGCCTGTTGGCGGAGAGCCGAGGAATGGAGGGGATCGGCCGCGGCGAGTTCATTCACGGCGTGGCTTACGCGAGTTTCGTCAACGCCGCCTTCGCCTATTGGAAGCCGCGCGAAGCCAACCGCTTCAATGCAGCCCGCGGCGCCTGGTATGCCGCGCTCGATGTCGAGACCTGCTTGCGCGAGGTCGCCCATCACATGAGCGAGTTCCTCGCGCGATCGGGGCAATTGAAGGGCGTCGTCGAATATTCCGAAATGTTCGCGAGCATGGCCGGGGAGTTCGTCGATCTTCGGCGGACGCCCGGCCACCCCTGTCTCGATCCTGACCCGGCGGTCGGCTATCCGGTCGGAAACGCGATCGCCGACGCTGCACGGGCGCAAGGGCTCAACGGAATCATCTATCCTTCCGTCCGGCATGCAGGAGGAACGTGCATCGTGGCTTTACGGCCGCACGCGGTCCAGTCCGTCGCGCCCGGCGCCGTTTATCGACTGGAATGGTCCGGCGATAGGGACCCCGCGGTTACGCAGATCTCCGGATAGCAGGCTGTCTCTTGCGGCGACGAGGTCGGCGACCCGCGGCTACCGCCGCGGCGGGAATCCGCCGGCGAGCACGGGATGCAGCGTCGCGCCAAGTTTGCGGTTGAAGTCTTCGGCCTCGAATTGGGCGTTGACGGCTTCCGTCTTGTCCTCGCGCGGCATTGGGCATTGAGCATCGGCGCCAACGCCGCCCAGGCGCGCGACCATGGTTTTAAACGCGCTTTCCAGTTGCTCGCGATCGCGCTCGGCGTCGAAAACCTCGGTGATCCAGACGTCGGCGCCGCTTTTTGACGAGGCGACGCAGAAGGTCCAGCGCGGCTGAGCGAGCGCGACAGCCGGCAGAGAAACGACGATTGCGGCCAGCGCTATGAAAATGCGCATCGCCCTCACTGCTGCGTAAGCCAACCGGGCGCGAAGGTAGGCGCCAATCCCTAACGGAATGCGAAGGCCTCTTACCCACCCTTCTCCCGCCATGGCCCGTCGAAAGACGGACCCGGAGCGGAGACCCAAGGAAATGATCGATGTCGGAACCCGTCAGACGCGCCCTGCCCCCAAGCGTTTTCGCCCGGCTCGCCGATGCGACGCGCTATGTGATCACCGGCGTGTCGCCGGACACCTGGTTCGGACCGCTGCAGCCGCTTGCGCCGATGGCGCCGCCCGAGGTCAAGGGGCGCCAATGGGACTATCCGTTCGGCGCGAACCTCAACTACATCCCGCGCTCCGAAGACGGCGTTTCGTTCGCCGAACTGCGCGGGCTCGCGGACGCGCTGCCGCTCCTGCGCGCGGTGATCGAGACCCGCAAGGACCAGATCGCGGCGCAGAGCTACGCGATCCGGGCGCGGGCGCGCGGGGAATTGCCGGCAAGCTCGCAGGCGATCGATCAGGTCACGTGCTTCCTCGCTCGCCCGGACCGCCGGCATTCGTTCGCCGACTGGCTGCGCATGCTGCTCGAGGAGATGCTGGTCATCGACGCGGCGACCCTCTATCCGCGCTACAATCGCGGCGGCTCGCTCTATGCGCTCGACATCATCGACGGAGCGACGATCAAGCCGCTGATCGGCGAGGACGGGCGCGCGCCCGAGCCGCCCGATCCGGCCTACCAGCAGATCCTCAAGGGCATCCCCGCCGCCGATTTCTCGGCCGAAGAGCTCCTCTATCTGCCGCGCAATCCGCGCGCCCATCGGCTCTATGGCATGAGCCCGGTCGAGCAGATCGCGCTCACCATCAACATCGCGCTGAGGCGCGACGCCTCGACCCTCGACTATTACCGCGCCGGCTCCTCGCCGGACGCCTTCGCCACGCTTGCCCAAGGAATGGACGGCCGATCAGATCCGCTCGTTCCAGGATTATTTCGACGCGCTGATGAGCGGCAATCTGGCGCGCCGGCGCCAGACCAAGTTCATGCCGGCCGACTTCAAGCTGATCGAGGCCCGCCAGCCGCCGCTCAAGGACCAGTACGACGAGTGGCTGGCGCGCATCATCTGCTACGCCTTCTCGGTCCCCG
>CAVPEE010000034.1:0-38241 GCA_963702825.1 uncultured Alphaproteobacteria bacterium | reverse complement strand
CGATCTCGGGGAGTGCTAACGGCGCTCAAATAGGTGTCATCAGCGCCGTCGTCAAGGGCGTCTGATCGCTTGTTTCTGCGGCTGAATTGGCGCCGCCGGAACCTTCGGCGCCCGCGCGCGGGCTATGTAGCGAATAGGCGCCCGCGTGTAAACGAACACCTGGTTTGGCCTCAAGAAAACAGTGCAGGGGTGGCGTGGCGCTAGGAATGCGCCCGCTCCGAGTATTCGAGTTGAAAACCCTCCATCCTAAACTTCAGTTTAAGCGACCTCTTGGCCATTCCCGGTGGTGACAACTGAGGCAATGAAGAACACGCGAAATCGTGATCGCCTTGGATCTTGTCCGTGAATAACGCCGATCTATCTGAAATGAAAAGGGGCGTTTTCCGCGGCGCTGCCGCGTCGCCAGTCTGAAAGGAATGCCGCCATGACACTTGGCGCTCTTCGAGTTTCGGCTCTCGCGCTTAGCGCGGCCGCTTTTGTCCTGTCCGCGCCGCTCTCTGGCGCAGGCGCGGCGACCGTCGGTCATCATTATCAGCACGTCACACACTATCGCATGCCGCTCATTCGCGGGTCGCTCACGCGCGCGTCGCGCATGGCGTGCACGAGTACGTCGCACGTGGCCACGCAGGCCATCGCCATTATGTTTGGCGAAACGGACACCGCTACGCTTACGGCTACAATCCCGGCGCCGCTGTCGCGGCCGGAGTGATTGGCGGGGTCGCGGCCGGTTATCCGTATTCCTGCGACTATTCCTACTCCGGGTCGTACGGCGGGTGCGACTACGGCGACTATGCCGACTACGGCGACTACGGGCCGTATTACGGCGGCTTTGGCTTTGGCCCCGGCTTCCATGGTCGCCACTTTGGCTTCGGCCACGGCTTCCACGGAAACGGCGCTCAGTTCGCGAACGGAAACTTCGGCCACGGCTTTGGCGGCGGCCACTTCGGCGGGTTCGGCGGCGGCAACCCCGGCGGCTTTGGCGGCGGTCACTTTGGCGGCGTTGGCGGCGGCCACATGGGCGGCTTTGGCGGTGGCCACTTTGGCGGTGGCGGAGGCGGGCGCTTCCGCTAACACGGGCCTCGCTTCACCCTTCAGATTCAGGCGGTCCTTGGGCCGCCCGATTTTTTTGGCCGAACAGCCGGGTCGAAGGCCACTCCGAGTTAACCGGGCTACGTTCGGCTTGTCGCCAGCTTTTGGGGGAACTGTTGGTCGGCGCGCGTGTTTCTTAGAGCAGGAAGGGCCTTCGCGGCCCCTACAGATCAAACGAAGGAGGTCATGATGACCTACAGCGTTCCTAGAAGTTCGGCCCTCGCGTTCGGCGTGGCCGCTCTGGTTTCGTTATCTGCGCTTTCCGCTGCCCGCGCAGACTCCGCTACGGAGGCCGCTCCGACGCCAAGCATGACCCTGCCTGCGCATCCGCCGAGCGCGCCGGCGCCCGCGCCGATGTCCAGCGCGGCCGCGCCGTCACTGAATGAGCCGGCGCCGACTCCAGCCTGGGCCGAATCAGGATCTCACAGGACGACGGTCGCTCAGAACTCACCGGTCCGCCGTACTGCCCACCGTCACTACGCATACCGTATCGAGCGCCGCAGCGATAATCCTGTCGCGACGGTCGCGATGGGAGTGGCCGGAGGCGCCGCCGATCTAGGATCGGTCGCCGCTTATCCATTCTATTGCTTCCCGAACTACGGCTCCTGTTCGGTTCGCGTGCCCTATCGGTATTGAGGGGCGGGTCTCTCTAGTCACGAAAGCTCTAGGCGGTCCGGGCCGCCTAGAGCTTCAATTCTTCAAATCAGGAACGACTTAAAAAGTATTCCCTTTTCCTGAAATCAGAGGTGCAATGGCCGGCGCGCGCTCCTGGTTTAGCTCGCACCTGCCCGGCGCCCGAAGGATTGGCGTTCCGGCGCAAAAAATTGCGCAGAAGCGCAGTTAAGCCGTTGATAGGACTGGGACGCTTAAACTTGCGCGGGGGCGCGCTTGTTTAGGCGGAAACCCCTGGCCCTCTTCGGCAGCGAGGGTAAGCGAGTGTCAAGCCGCTTTGAGCAGCCGCTCCACTTCGTTAACCAAATCTCGAAGATGAAAGGGCTTGGAGAGGATGCGGGCGTCCTTTGGCGCGGCGTTGGCGGGATTGAGCGCCACGGCGGCGAAGCCCGTGATGAACATGACCTTGATTTCCGGGTCGAGCTCAGTGGCGCGACGGGCGAGCTCGATGCCGTCCATCTCCGGCATGACAATATCCGTCAACAGCAGCTCGAACGGTTCCTCTCGCAGCCGATTGTAAGCCGAAAGCCCGTTGTCGAAAGACGTCACCTCGTAGCCCGCGTTCTGTAGCGCCTTGACGAGGAACCGGCGCATGTCGTTATCGTCCTCCGCAAGTAAGATCTTGGCGGAAATCTCGACTGGCGTCTGCATCACTCTCCCCTGGTAAGCCGTGCGACTTTGCGGCGCCCCAGTAAAAATTTATTGAAGCCGCCGACAAATCTCGCATCCCGCCGGGTTTGGGCGATATGGTAGAGTTCAACCGCGCGCTCGTTGCAAGCGCTGGTCGGAGGCTCGATGGAACAGGTCGAAGGAACTGCAGTCCAGGACTTCGATCGTGCGTGCGAGACGATCGAGCCGCCACGGCTGGCTTCACCCCTCGTTTTCAGCTCGCCCCATTCCGGATCGACCTATCCCCAGCGCTTTCTTGCCGCCTCGCGGCTCGATCCCCTAACCCTGCGCCGCTCGGAAGACGCTTTCGTTGACGAGCTGTTTTTGCCTTGTGTCGGCCTCGGCGCGCCACTGTTGCGGGCATTGTTCCCTCGCGCTTACCTCGACGTGAACCGAGAGCCGTACGAACTCGACCCGCAGATTTTCGATGGCCGCCTGCCTGACTTTGCGAACACCCGCTCTTTAAGAGTTGCGGTTGGGCTCGGCACGATTCCCAGGGTGGTCGGGGACGCGCAGCCAATCTACAGGAAACCGATTCCGGTTGCTGACGGTCTCCGCCGGATCGAGACGCTGTACCGTCCGTATCATGCGCAATTGAAGACCCTGATCGAGCGCGCGCGCGGCTGGTTTGGGGTGGCGGTGCTGCTCGACTGCCACTCGATGCCCTCGAACGCCGCCGATGTCAGTGGACTCGATATTGTGCTGGGCGACCGATATGGCGCAAGCGCGGCGCCCGTGATCGTCGACGTTCTGGAATCGAGCCTCAAGCGCGCGGGCTATCGCATCCGCCGCAATAAGCCATTCGCTGGGGGCTACATCACCGAGCATTTCGGCTCGCCCGCCGACGGAGTCCATGCGGTTCAGATTGAGATCGCCCGGGCGCTCTACCTTGATGAGCGCAGGATCGTCCGAACGGAACGGTGGCCGGCGCTCCAGGAGGACCTGCTTGCGGCGGCGAAGGCGCTGGCGCTGGAACTTGGCGGCAACCCGGAGGCGGGCCGTCTTGCGGCCGAATGAACCGAGTGCGGGGCGAAAAGACGCCGATGAATGCTGCACCGCAGCGCGACCGAGCGCAGCGCACAAATCTCGGAATGGAAGGGAACAGGGGAAAAAGGAGGCCGCCATGTCGCCATGGCGGCCTTGAGTCTAGGGAGGAAACGCCCAAGGAGGGCATATGCGGCAGGTCATGCCGCACCGCAACAATATCGTCGCTGACCGCCGCCGTTGCAAGTGTTTTCTTCGCCCTGTGGACAGAAGCCCCCCAAATTCGGAGCACTGTTGCATTCCTGTCTCAACGCTCCTATAGCGATAAAACAGCCAATAACATAGCGATATCAATGATATAAAACGATATAGCTAAGAGTTGCCAAGGCTTCTCTATCACCAACTCGGATAGCAGATATGCACGGTGGGCATGACGTTTCACGCGTTTGTGAGGCTTTTGGATGACCGCAGTTGACTTTGCAGCCTTCGTGGAACGACTCGCGCAGGTCTCGGGCGAGGTGATTCTCCCATTTTTTCGGAGTGCGATTCGCGCCGAGGACAAGTCCCTGGGCGGGGTGTTCGATCCCGTCACCGAGGCCGACCGGGGCGCCGAGGCGGCCATGCGTCGGCTGATCGGGCAGACGTTTCCCGCCCATGGGGTGATCGGCGAGGAATATGGGCAGGATCGCCCCGAGGCGGAATATGTCTGGGTCCTCGATCCGATCGACGGGACCAAGAGCTTCGTTTCCGGGCTGCCGACCTGGGGCACGTTGATCGGGCTCATGCATCACGGCCAGCCGGTCTATGGCATGATGGCCCAACCATTCACGCGCGAGCGGTTCTATGGCGACGGGAAGCGCGCGAGCTCGCGCACGCTCGCGCCCTCGCACGGCGATGGCCCCCCGTCGCAATGGGCGACGCGGACGCTGCATGCGCGCTCTTGCGCCTCCCTCGCCGAAGCGACCCTCCTGACGACGAGCCCTCTGCTGATTGGGGATGACGCCGATCGGGCAGCCTACACACGGGTCGAACGGCAAGTCCGGCTCACGCGCTACGGCGGCGACTGTTACGCCTATTGCGCGCTCGCGGCGGGCTTCGTTGACCTCGTGATCGAGACCAACCTCAAGCCCCATGACATTGTCGCGCTGGTCCCGATCATCGAAGGGGCGGGCGGCGTGGTGACGACCTGGGACGGCGAGAACGCCGCCAAGGGGGGCCGAATCATCGCCGCTGGCGACCGGGCCGTCTACGATGAGGCGCGCCGGCTGCTGCTCCAGGGGTAGGCCTTTCTCAAACGCGACGCCCGGCGCGGCCAGTGTCGACGCTCCCGTAAGCGCCGCTCCGCGACAAGCCGCGGATACAACCCGGCGCACGAATTCCCGCCAAATAAACGCAAATAAAAGCGAGTAAACGCTAATAAGCGAAAATAAAATAGCTTTCTTTTACTAGCGTTTATTTTTTCGAAATCGGGACTTTTCAATGGGTTACGGGCTATTCAAATAAAAATTTTTCCACCCTCAGCTGATACCCGCTCCGGTTGCAAAAACGCAGCGCAGCGCGCTGTGAGGCCTACCGTCAGCGCATACTAAGGAAGGGCGATCGAGATTGCCATCGCCTAGGATCATAGCCTTGATTTCGGTTTTGGGCAATAAATTGCTGGCGCTGTCATCACGATGGGTCTGCCGCGATGACTTCGGCGGCGACGGCATTGAGGATCAAGGTTTCCTGCTCGGTTGTCATTCCGGCCGGCAATCGGCCAGCCGTGAAGCTCTCGTCTTCCCGAAGCAGGACGGCGAAACTTCGCTTCCGTCTCGCGCCGGTCAGCCTTCGCCTTCGCGGCGTCGTGGTCCTTTTTCAGATCGCGGTAGACCGTCCAGCCGAATGAGGCGAGGCTGACGATGAGCGCGGCAAGCGAGATGGGCTCGATGACGCGCTCCGGCGGCGCGTCGAGCGGGTCGCGCGTAAGTTCCTGCTCGACCGCCGCACACAATTTTGGATCGAGGCTCGGCGCAAGATTGTCAGCGGCGCGCCGGGCGACCTCGGCGATATCGGCATTTTCGTTCATTCCTTTTCCTTTTCGCCGGTCTTGCTCGCGGCTTCGACTGCCGCTTCGACCACCCCGTAGAACAGCTGATCGCACGCGCCCGCGTCGCCGACAAGGCGGCGCATCAAACCGCCAAAGTGCACCCCCTCGACCTGCTCGACGATTTTGCACAGGGCGTCGAAATCGGCCGGCAGCGCCGCGCGACCCGCCTCTCCAGAAGCTCGAATGTCAGTCGCAAGGCCGCCAAGATATTTGGGGGTGAGGCCGGAGGATGAGGCGACTCCGATCATCACGGCGACGGAGCGATGCGCCAGCGCCTCGCGCTGGTCGCCGCGACGTTCGACCAAATAATTGGCGAGGTTGAAGTGGCCGATTTGGATCGCATCCGGATCGCTATAGATGTATTGGAAGCGGAGCGCCGCTTCTGCAAGCGATCTAGCCTGTGCCGGGTGGCCCCAGTGGTCTTCAAGATCGGCGCGCGCTCCCAGAACCTTTCCAATCATCTCGATTGAGTTTTCATGCTCGAATATCGCCTGGCATCCGAGTAGCAAAGCGTGCGCTTCGTCGTCGCGATTCAATCGTAACAAAGGGCCATAATCGTTAAACAGGGTCCTCGCTTTTTCGAGTTCCGAAGCGCCGCGATCTTGTTTACTAGCCAAACTCTCGGCGTTGAAATCGAGCGCCTGCTGCCATTCTTCGAGTCGAAGTGCCGCTCCTCGGCCGGTCCCCAATAGCATCTCGCGCACGTTCCACACATTAACTATCGTGTCGTTCTCGCCTGGAGGGTCGGGCATCGACTTCATCTGCCCGCGCAGGGCGGAAGCCCGGCGAAGCACAAGGTCATTTTCGCCGCGCATCGACCGGATCTGTAGGCCTTGGAGTTCGTCTCCAAGCAACGTCCACGGACCAAAGCCGGCCCGGCTATCGTAATCCGTCGCTTGTTCGATTGCGCCCAAGGCCTCATCAAGGCGGCCGTATTTACGGAGCAGATTGGCGAGGTCGGTCGCACTCGTTGACGCGGTCCGGAATTCGCTCCGCTTTTCCGCCTCCTTCATGATTGCGCGAAACTCTTGTTCGGCCTCCTCTCGCTCCCCGACACCGGCTAGAGTTCTTGCCAATATGCCGCGTATCGACAGCTCTTGCTCGTTCCCGGCAGTGCGCCGGACCAAACTGCGCATTCGCGGCAGGACGGCGGCCAGAGTCGCCGGCGAGCCATCGTGCGAAGTAGTCTGCTCCAGCATACCGGACGCCATTTTCCATTCGCGACGCCGACTAAGATAAGGAAAGCCGGACAGGCCGGCGCGAACAATCATCGTTCCCGCCCACGGCTCCTTTCCGTAATTCCCCAGCCCGTTCTGCATTACTGTCCGCCAGGTTGACGCCAGTTCAGCATCGACAGCTTCCTGGAAATCCGGCCCGGCCTCCGCACGTCCGGCCTCGGCGACGCCCGGATGGATAAGCACCTCAAACTGCTCGCCCGTCTCGTTGGTCGGCTTGCACTCTACGAGACCGGCGGCGACCAGAGGGGCTAGCGCCTCGGCGATCGGAGGCGCCGGGTCGGGGCGGCCCAGCCGTTTCCACAGATCCGCCCAATTCATTTGGACGACCCAGCTCTCGCGATCCCCTTCTTCGATTGCGCAGAGAAAATGAAAGAAAGTCCGCGACGCCTCGGGCAGGGCAGCGGCGATGCCGGTCGTCCAATCGCGCAGGCTGACGGTGAACGCGGCGGCGTCGAAATCGCTTTCGCCGACTCGGAAGAAAGCATCCAGCTCGCCGCGTTCCGCCGTCTCGGCGCGGTCGAGCTGCGCAGCCAAACGCTGTGGATCGGCGGCAAGGTTTTCGGCCAGCTCGATCAGCTTCGGATGGCCTTGCACCAGTCTCAACGTGCGGCGCACCAGTCTGCGCCCGGCATCAGCCGGAATTCCAGGCGTTTCGCCGTCAAGCAATCGCCGCAGATTTCGCAATTCGCGCACCAGCAGGAGAGCCTCGGCAAGTGGCAGCGCATGCACCGAGAGCGTTTCGACCGAGGGCGGCAGACCGGCGGGCCGAATGCGGCTGGTGAGGACCGTGCGCGACAACCCGCCAGGCGTCAGCAGCGCATCGATCAAAAGGCCCCAGCGCTCGTCGCGCCATTGTCCCGAGTCGCTCAGCAAGCTTTCCAGATTGTCGAGCGCGACGAGAACGGCATTGTTTTCGAGCAGCTCGATTAGCTTGGGCAGCCACGTTTTGAGCGCCGCGACGCTGTCGACGACATGAACCATCGCCAAGCCTGGCAGCTGTTTCTCCATCGCGAGCGCAATGTCGCGCAGCGCCAGTTGGATGTCTTGGCCCGGGTCAGGGGCCTTGTACCAGACGAAGCCCTGAAACCGTCCGGCCGACTCATGCTGATAGGCCAGCTCCGTCGCGCAACTGGTCTTTCCCGCCCCGGCCATGCCGTGAAACAGAACGCCGCTCTTCTTGCTCTCGGCGGCAAGCGCCGCGCTCGCTTGCGTCATCGCCGTGACACGTCCGACGAAGTGCTCGGGCTCGGGCGGAAAGAAGGCCAGCCCAGTCTCCTGCGCAGCAAAGCTGCCCGTAGGCCGCTTGGGCGGCGTGAGCCGCAGCTCCGCCGCCTTCACCCCGAAAAGCGCGGGAGTCGCCATCGAAAGCGCCCCCTTCCCACTGGAACCGGATAAAGCTTTGTCGAGGGCGATCTGCGTCGCTTGGGGAAGGTTCTGTCTTTGCCTGAATAGCCCGTCGTAGACGTCGCGTGCGTAAAGCATCGCGAACTCGTCTTCGACCGCGTAGCGCATCGCCACGACCGCGCAATCGAGCGTCTGGACGAGCGCGCGCGCCACCGTCGGCGCCGCTTCCGGCTCCTGACCTTGCGCGGCGGCTGGCTCGCCCACGGTGGCGCCATCCTGCCGCGCGGTCTCGATGCGCAACCATGAGAGGGTCTGCTCGATGCTGGCGGCAGCCGACAGACACGACGAGAGCACGACAAGCTTGAGTCGTTTGCCACTCTGCCGCAGCAAGTTCGCGACTTCCGAGCCTGAAATCAGGTCGGGTCGGCCGTCTGGCTTCTCTAACACCAGCGACCCTGGCAGCCCATGACCGGAAAAATGGAGAAGATCCCATCCTTCTCCTTCCCGTAAAACGTCGCGGAGGGTGTCGCGGGTGACGCCATATTGGAGAACGCGCAGCTCAATCGCCGACCCGGAGAGACGGCGAACCAGCGCGCGCAGCATCTGCCGCTCGCGGCGCAGATTGAGCGGGCTGCCGGCCGGCGGCAGGCTGAACACCGCAAGCAGCCGCAGCCGGTCGCCGATCGGCGCCGCCGGCGGCGGCTTCGCATCCGGCGTCTCGAAAACGAGGCTGACGCCTTGCATCGCCAACGGTGTTCCGCGGGCGTGCGCAATTTCGAGCGGCATGACGAGAAGCCGCTCGGCGGCTTGTGGCACGATCACACGAACGGTGATCGGCGGGAAGCCGGAGGCCAGGATCTTCTCGCCGATCTCGCGCCCGAGTATGGCTTCCCCGATCCAGGCGCCGACCTCACTGAGGAGGCGCCGTTCATCTTGGACGCGCTTATCGGGGGCGGAATGCTGCCAGAGGTAGGCCCGGAAATCGAACAGCGCCTGGTGTCTCGGCTCATTTTGATCGAGCGCGACGAGGTGATCGGCCAGAAAGGCGCTGTCCGTGTCGGTCAGCCGCCAGCGCCAGTGGTCGGCGTCTTTAAACTCGGAAACCTCCAACCGGAGTGCCATCGCCGCCTCCAAAATAGTAATCCAAATACCTGCGGTTATTCTCTCTCTTCAAAACGACTTTGCACAAACTGCCTCACGACCAAGTGAGATGTCGAGCGAAATTAATCGAGCGGCGATCGATGGTTTGACGCTCCAGGCAAATCATGTTTTGTCGCGCCGCACGCGAAAATTTGCGTCACACGCGGAAAATTGCGCTACACGCAAACCTCCCGTTTTTCTAGAGTACGCCCCCGCAATGCGTCCTGAGCGCTACAACCCTCCCGGCAAATCGTGATTTGTGCGCCGCACGCACCATATGTGCATTACATGCACAAAATCCCGGTTTTCCTAAGAGTACGCCCCCGTAATGCGGCCCGAACGATACAACGTGCGCGAATCCGAGGCCAAATGGCGCAAAGCCTGGGCGGACGCGCAGATCTTCAAGACCGAAAACGACGATCCGCGCCCGAAATATTATGTGCTCGAGATGTTCCCCTATCCGTCGGGGCGCATCCATATGGGCCATGTGCGCAACTACGCCATGGGCGACGTGGTGGCGCGCTATCGGCGTGCGCGCGGCTTCAATGTCCTCCACCCGATGGGCTGGGACGCGTTCGGACTGCCGGCCGAGAACGCCGCCATGCAGAACAACACCAGTCCTGCGGAATGGACCTACGCCAATATCGCCGCCATGCGGGCGCAATTGCAGTCGATGGGACTGTCGCTCGACTGGTCGCGCGAGATCGCGACCTGCGATCCGACCTATTACAAGCACCAGCAGAAGCTGTTCCTCGATTTCCTCGAAGCTGGCCTGGTCGCGCGCAAGAAATCGAAGGTCAATTGGGACCCGGTCGACCAGACGGTGCTCGCCAACGAGCAGGTGATCGACGGGCGCGGCTGGCGCTCGGGCGCGCCGGTCGAGCAGCGCGAGCTCACCCAATGGTTCCTCAAGATCACCGACTATTCCGACGATCTCTTGGCGAGCCTCGATCATCTCGAGCGCTGGCCGGAAAAAGTGCGCCTGATGCAGAAGAACTGGATTGGGCGCTCCGAGGGCCTTTCGGTTCGGTTCGTCATCGATCCGGCGACGCTCGGGGCGCTCAAGGGCGAAAGCCGAAGCGAGCGAACTCGACATCTACACGACCCGCCCGGACACGTTGTTCGGCGCGAAGTTCATGGCGATCGCGCCCGACCATCCGCTGGCCGCGGCAGCGGCGAAGCACGACCCGGCGCTTCATGCGTTCATCGAGGAGACGCGCAAGATCGGCACGTCCGTCGCCGCGATCGAGACGGCGGAGAAGAAGGGCTACGACACGGGCCTCAAAGTGCTGCACCCGTTCGACCCCGAGTGGCGCTTGCCCATCTATGTCGCCAATTTCGTTCTGATGGACTACGGCAGTGGCGCGATTTTCGGCTGCCCCGCCCATGATCAGCGCGACCTCGATTTTGTCCGCGCCTATGGCCTGGGCGTGACCCCGGTGGTGTGCCCGCCGGAGCTCGATCCCGCGAACTTCACCATCGATGACGTCGCCTATGACGGCAATGGCGTGATGATCAATTCGCGCTTTCTCGATGGCATGACGGTCGATCAGGCCAAAGAGGAGGTGTCGCGCCGGCTCGAGCAGATCACGCTTGGCCAGGCGCCGCAGGCCAAGCGGCAGATCAATTACAAGCTCCGGGATTGGGGCATTTCCCGCCAGCGCTATTGGGGCTGCCCGATCCCGATCATCCATTGCGCGAAGTGCGGCGTCGTGCCGGTCCCGGCGAAGGACTTGCCGGTCAAGCTGCCGGAAGACGTCAGCTTCGATCAGCCCGGCAATCCGCTCAACCGTCATCCGACATGGAAGCACGTCGCCTGCCCGCAATGCGGTCGCGCGGCGACGCGCGAGACCGACACGATGGACACGTTCGTCGATTCGTCGTGGTACTTCGTGCGCTTCACCGATCCCCACAACGCGTCGGCGCCGGACGATCCGGCGATGGCCGACCATTGGCTGGCGGTCGACCAGTACATCGGCGGCATCGAGCACGCGATCCTGCACCTTCTCTATTCGCGCTTCTTCACCCGCGCGATGCGCAAGTGCGGATATCTCGGCCTCGACGAGCCTTTCGCCGGCCTCTTCACCCAGGGCATGGTGGTGCACGAGACCTATCGCGGCGAGGAGGGCCAGTGGCTCGCGCCGTCCGAAGTGCGGGTCGAAGCGGACGGGAACAGCCGCCGCGCCTTTCTCCTTGCCGGCGACGAGCCGGTCGAGATCGGCGCAACTGAGAAAATGTCGAAGTCCAAGCGCAACACCATCGATCCGGACGAGATCATCTCGACCTACGGCGCCGACACGGCGCGGTGGTTCATGCTTTCCGACTCGCCGCCCGAGCGCGACGTCATCTGGACCGAGGCTGGCGTTCAGGGCGCGTTCAAGCAGACGCAACGCCTGTGGCGCTTGATTTGCGAGATCGAGCGCATCGTCGGGCCGGAGCGGCCGCCTGCGCCGGCAAAATATGGCGAGGAGGCGCAGCGCATTCGCCGGATTGCGCATAGCGCGCTGGCCAAGATCGAGGACGAGATCGACCGTCTGCGTTTCAATGTCTGCATCGCCACGATCTACGAGCTGGCGAACGAGCTCGGCGCGGCGGTTGGCGCGATCAGCGAGGCGCCCGTCGCCGACGATCTGCGCGCCGCCTTCGCCGAGGCCGGCGATAGTCTCGTCCATTGCTTCGCGCCGATGATGCCGCATCTGGCGGAAGAATGCTGGGAGGTGCTTGGTCACAAGACCTTCGTCGCGCAGAGCCCGTGGCCGGTCGCCGACCGCAGCCTCATCGCCTCGGCCGATGTCACCTATGTCGTGCAGGTCAACGGCAAGAAGCGGGGCGAGCTTACGATCGAGCGGGAGGCTGACAAGGAGCGCGTCGAACGCGAAGCGCTCGCCCTCGACGCCGTCGTGCGGGCGATGGATAATAAGCCTCGCCGCCGTGTGATCATCGTGCCGCACAGGATCGTCAATGTCGTGGTCTAGAAGTCTCCCCGTCCTTGCGGCGCTTGCGCTCGCGGGCGCGCTCGCCGGTTGTTTCCAGCCGCTCTACAGCGAGGCCGCGCATCCGGGATTGGTGGAGGATCTGCGCGCCATCGAAGTCCAGCCGATCAAAGACCGCATCGGCCATTATCTGGGCGACAATCTTACGACCGCTCTGAACGGGACCGGTCAGACGCCCACGCCAAAATATAAGCTCACCGTGACTGTCTCGATCGCCACGTCGACGCCTACGGTCAGCTCGCTCACCAACGTCGCGACTTCGGCGACCGTGACCGCCGACGCGAGATACACCTTGAACAAGGCCGACGGCGGCGCGCAGGTGCTGACTGGCGTCGCCAATGCGAACGCGTCTTACGATCGCTCCCAGCAGCGCTATAACGATCTGCGCGCCGCGCGAGACGCGGAGATTCGCTTGGCGCGCTCGCTGGCGGACGAGATCTCTCTGCGTCTGGCCGCGCAGCTGGCCGCAAAACCCTCATGAGGGCCGTGCCCAGCGTGCGCCAGCGTTAGGCGATGCTCCTTTACCTAGGACAACGGATCGCTCTCTTCGTCGCGACGCTCCTGTTCGCTTCGCTCGTCGTGTTCGCGGTCATGCAGATCCTGCCGGGCGATGCGGCGCAGACCATGCTGGGACCGACGGCGACGCCTGAGGCGGTCGCGGCGCTCTCGCACAAGCTCGGTCTCGATCTGCCGGCGCCCATCCGCTACGCGCGCTGGATCGGCGGCGCCCTGCACGGCGATCTCGGCCTCTCTTATGCTTATGGCTCCCCGATCGGCCCACTGATCGCCTCGAGCCTCGCGGTCAGCGCGCCGCTTGCGCTGATGGCGATGGCGCTCGCCGCAATCATCGGCCTTGTCGCGGGCGTCTATGCCGCGGACCGGCGCGGTCGCGCGGGCGATGCGATGGTCATGGGTTTCAGCCAGATCGGCATCGCCGTGCCGAACTTCTGGCTCGCGATCCTGCTCGTTCTCGTCTTCGCCGTGACGCTGAGACTCGTTCCAGCGGGCGGATTTCCTGGTTGGCATGACCCGGCGCGAGCGATTGCGGCGCTGATCCTCCCGGCGATCGCGCTTGGCGTCGTGCAGGCGGCGATCGTCACGCGCGTCACACGGTCGGCGGTCATCGAGGCGCTGAACGAAGACTTCATGCGCACCGCGCGCGCCAAGGGCGTTTCGCGCCGCGCCGCGCTCTGGCGTCATGCCTTGCCGAACGCGCTGACGCCCATCCTCACCATCATGGGGCTGCAATTCGCCAACCTGATTGCGGGCGCGATCGTGGTCGAGAACGTGTTCGTCCTGCCGGGACTGGGCCGCCTCATGCTGCAGTCGATCTCCAACCGCGACACATTGGTGGTCGAGAATGGGGTGATGCTGCTGGCTTTGATCGTGATCGGACTGAACTTCATCGTCGACATCGCCTGCGCCGCGATCGACCCGAGGCTGAGGGCCTCCGCGGCGTGACCTCGTCCGCCCGGTTTCGCCCGCGTGGGGGCTTGAGCCTGTGGCTCGGCGCCGTGCTCGTCGCAACGCTGATCGCCGCCGCCGCCCTGTCGCTCATCTGGACGCCCTATCCGCCGAGCGCGATCGACATCCCCCACAAGCTCGCGCCTCCTTCCGCCGCGCACTGGTTCGGGACCGACAATCTCGGACGCGACGTCGCCTCGCAGATCCTGGCGGGCTCGCGCGTCTCCATTCTGGTTGGCGTCATCGCGGTCGGCATTGGACTCGCGTTCGGAATCGTTCTCGGCCTGATCGCGGCGTTCTCCAAGGGCCTCGTCGAAGACGGACTCATGAAGCTCAGCGACTTCGTCTTTGCGTTCCCCGCGCTCCTCCTGGCGATCATGCTGACTTCGACTTTCGGCCCGGGCGTCGTCAACGCCATCATCGCCATCGGCGTCTACAACGTGCCGATCATCGCCAAGCTCACGCGCGCCACAGCCAACGGCGTTCTTTCGCGTGAATATGCGCTCGCCGCTCGCGCCGCGGGGCGTGGGCCGATCGCGATCGCACTCGATCACGTGCTGCCCAATATCGCGCCTGCGCTGATCGTGCAGGCGACGATTCAATTCGCGATCGCCATTCTGGCCGAGGCGGCGCTCTCCTATTTGGGCCTCGGCGCGCAGCCGCCGCAGACCTCGTGGGGCAAGATGCTCGCCGACGCCCAGAACGTCCTCTACAACGCGCCGCGACTGGCGCTCTATCCGGGCATCGCGATCGCGCTCAGCGTCTTGGGCCTCAATCTGCTTGGCGACGGGTTGCGCGACGCGCTCGATCCGAAACTGAAGGCGCGAGGCTGACATGCTGCTCGAGGTTTCCGAGCTCGCTGTCGATGTCGCGACGCGCCGGGGATTGCAGCGCGTCGTCGATCGGACGTCGTTTTCGCTTGATGAGGGCGAGAGCCTGGGCGTGGTGGGCGAATCCGGTTCCGGCAAGACGATGACCGCGCTCGCGCTGATGGGGCTGACGCCAGAAGGCGCACGGGCTTCGGGTTCGATCCGCTTCGAGGGGCGGGAGCTGGTCGGCCTCGAAGAAGATGAATTACGTCAATTGCGCGGCGATCGCATCGCCATGATCTTCCAGGAGCCGATGACGGCTCTTAATCCGCTGCGCCGCGTTGGCGCGCAAGTCGCCGAGCCGCTCATGCTGCATCGGGGCTTGAGCAAGCGCGAGGCGCAGGCGCGCGCGGTCGAGTTGCTCGAACATGTGCGATTGGCCGAGCCGGAACGCGCGGCGCGATCCTATCCGTTCCAGCTCTCTGGCGGCGAACGGCAGCGGGCGATGATCGCCATGGCGATCGGCTGTTCGCCGCGCCTGGTCATCGCCGACGAGCCGACCACGGCGCTCGACGTCACCGTGCAGGCGCGCATTCTCGCTCTCATCGACGGGCTGCGCGTGGAATCGAAGATGGCGATCCTGCTGGTGAGTCACGATCTCGCGGTGATCGCCGGGCATTGCGAACGCGTCATCGTCATGTATGCGGGCGTGATCATGGAGAGCGGGCCGGTCGAGGCGGTGTTGCGCGAGCCCAGAAACCCGTACACGCTGGCGCTGCTCGAGGCCCGACCGCGGCCGGGAGCGCCGCGCGGCGCTCGGTTAAAGACCATTCCCGGCGCGCCGCCGGCTGGGCAAGAGCATCGCGAAGGCTGCCCTTTCGCCGGCCGGTGCGCGCTCACCATTGACGTCTGCCGCACAATGGCGCCGCCGGAGGTCGCTTTCGAAGCCGGCCATGTTTCGCGCTGCCATCGCGCCGGCGAAGTGGGAGCCGTGCGATGAGCGACGCGCCGCTGCTCGAGGTCTCTTCGCTCGTCAAGACCTACCGCTCGCCCGGAATCGGCCCGTTTGCGCGCAAGAATGCTCGTCCCGCTCTGGCCGGGGTCAGTTTCTCGATGCATCAAGGGCGCTCGTTCGGAATTGTCGGTGAATCGGGCTCCGGCAAGTCGACGCTCGCGCGCATCGCGCTTGCGCTCGACCGGCCGGACTCGGGCGCGGTGCGCCTTCAGGGGCGCTCGCTGTTCGATTTGCCGCGACGCGAATTGCGGCCCATGCGGGCGCATATGCAAATGATCTTCCAGGACCCCTATGGGTCGCTCGATCCGCGCCAGCGCGTCGAGAAAATCGTCGCCGAGCCGCTGGCGGCGCTCGGCGGAGCGGGCAGGGCGAGAGCGCCGGGCTCGCGTGCGAGCCTCGCTCGAGGCGGTCGGCCTCAAGGCCTCCGACGCTTCGAAGCATCCGCATGAGTTTTCCGGCGGCCAGCGCCAGCGCATCGCCATCGCGCGCGCGCTCATCACTCGGCCGAGGCTGGTCGTCGCCGACGAGCCGGTGTCGGCGCTCGACGTCTCGGTGCAGGCGCAGACGCTGAATCTCATGAGCGATCTCGAGCGCGAGGCGGGCGTGACCTTTCTCTTGATCAGCCATGATCTCGCCGTCGTCGCCCATATCTGTGAGACGACCGCGGTCATGTATCGCGGGCGCATCGTCGAGATCGGCGAAACTGCGGCCATGTTCGCCCACCCGGCGCACCCCTATACGCGCGAACTGGTCGACGCCACGCCGCGTCTCGACCAGCCGATGCGCGCGCCGCTCGCGCCGGCAAACGGCAGCGCCGAAACGGCGGAGGGCTGCCCGTATGCCGCGCGCTGCGCGTTCGCACGTCCCCGCTGTCGCGAGGAGGCGCCAACGCTTGAAACGAAGGGCGGTGGAAGCCGCAAGGTCGCGTGCCACTTCCCTCTCGATTAGGTCAGCGTGCTCTGACATTAATGTAATGCTTTTTTACATCCGAAAGCCCTTGTACGCCGCTTGGCTGCTCCCAATCTCATACGCGCGTCAGCGACCGCTCTCTTAGGCCGGCGCGCGAGAGGACATGGAGGCTCGGTATGGGCACTGCAGATGGCGCCATGGGTGGTTCGTACGGCGCGCGAGAGTTTGGCGCGGGCGAGTGGGCGGGCGCCAATTGGCGGCGCAGCGGCGGTTCGCGCTGGTCGGCGTTCGAAATCATCGCGATGGTTCTTGGCTTCATCGTCTTTTGGCCGATCGGTCTCGCGATCCTCGGCTACAAGTTCTGGCAGCGCCGCTACGGCGGGCCGGATCTGCAGACGCTGGCGACCAACAAATGGCAGGATGCGCGCACCATGATGTCGGGCAATTCTTCCTCGTGGGGCTGCGGCGCCGTGAACCGCGCGCGCGGCTACTACGGCGCTTCGACCGGCAACGCCGCTTTCAACGAATGGCGGACTGCCGAACTGGCTCGGCTCGACGAAGAGCGCCGCAAGCTTGACGAGGCGCAGCGCGAATTCTCCGAATATGTCGACGCGATTCGCCGCGCCAAGGACCGCGAAGAGTTCGATCGGTTCATGGCCGAACGGCGGGCCCGTCCCGCTGGCGGGCCGACCGCGAACTGATCGCTCCGGTCTTTTGCTGACGCGATCGTTGATCGCGTCAGCCGCGGTCCAAAGGGCGTTCGGAAGAACGCCCGTCGACTGACGGCTATGGGCGCGGCTACAGCTGCTGATTTGTAGACGCGATCGTTGATCGCGTCGGCCGCGGTCGGCGACCGCGGCTACAGCTTGACGCTCTCGCGTCTTGCGGTGCTATGCTCAGGCTTCTCGCCAGCCTCGGAGCGTTCCATGCGCCGCGCCCACCGATTTTTCGTCACGCTTGTTCTTGCCTTCATGGCGTCGACGGGCGCTCGCCCTCGCCAAGGACAGCGTGACGATCGGCATGATTCTCGAGCCGCCAGGGCTCGATCCCACAGCCGCGCCGGCGGCGGCGATCGGCGAGGTCACGCACTACAACATCTTCGAGGGCCTGACGAAGATCAACGAGGACTTCTCGATCACGCCGCTTCTGGCCGAGAAATGGGACTTCTCGCCCGATCTCAAGACGCTCACTTTCACACTCAAGCCGAACATCAAGTTTCAGGACGACGAGCCGTTCTCGTCCAAGGACGTCAAGTATTCCTTCGAGCGCTACGCCGCCAAGGAGTTGACGAACAAGGACAAGGTCTTCTTCGCCTCGATCGAGTTCGATCGACACGCCCGATCCGATGACATTGGTGCTCAAGTTCAAGCAGCCGAGCTTCGAGGCGCTCTATCATCTGGGCATGGATACTGCGGTCATCCTCGACGAGAAGAGCGCGACGTCCGAAGCCACAAACCCCGTCGGCACCGGACCCTACAAGCTATCCTCTTGGGAAAAGGGCTCGACGATCACGCTCGACAAATGGGACGGTTATCGCGACGCGGCGAAGATCCCGCTCGCCCACGCGACGTTCCGCTTCATCTCCGATCCCTCTGCGGCGGTGGCGGCGATGCTCGCCGGCGACGTCGACGCCTTCCCGCGGTTCGCCAACGTGCAGGCGCTCGACCAGTTCAAGAGCGATCCGCGCTTCCAGGTGCTGGTCGGCGGGACCGAGGGCAAGACCATCCTCGGCATCAACAACAAGAAGAAGCCGCTCGACGATGTGCGTGTCCGCCAGGCGATTGCTTATGCGCTCGACCGCAAGGCGATCATCGACGGGGCCCAGAACGGGCTCGGCGCGCCGATCGGCAGCCATCTTACGCCGAACGATCCGGGCTACGTCGACCTGACGGGTATGTATCCGCACGATCCCGAGAAGGCGAAGGCGCTGTTGAAGGAAGCGGGCGTCACCACGCCGCTCGAGCTCAGCCTCATCCTGCCGCCGCCTCCTTACGCGCGTCAGGGCGGCGAGATCATCGCCGCCGAGCTCGCCGACGTTGGGATCAACGCCAAGATCCAGAACGTCGAATGGGCGCAGTGGCTGAGCGGCGTCTACAAGGACAAGAACTACGACCTGACCATCATCAGCCATGTCGAGCCGCTCGACATCGGCATCTACGCCAATCCGAACTACTACTTCCAGTATGACAGCCCGGCGTTCAAGGCGATCTACGAGAAGGTGACGTCGGCGCCTAATCTCGAGGCGTACAAGGCCGCGTTGGGCGAAGCGCAAAAGAAGCTGGCCGAGGACAGCGTCAACGCGTTCTTGTTCCAGTTGCCGAACGTGACCGTCGCCGACGCGAAGCTCAAGGGCCTGTGGAAGAACGCGCCGATCTTCGTCAACGATCTCTCGACGATGGCGTGGCAATGACCCAGCACGCGAGGACAGCCAAAGCGGTGAGCACGCAACCCTTTCGTATGTCGGCGCTGGAGATGCTGCGCCTCTACCGAACGCGCGAATTGTCGCCGGTCGAGGCGATGAAGTCGGTGATCGAGCGCGTCGAAGCTTTCGAACCGCATATTCACGCAACCTATCTTTATGCTCCGGAGCGGGCGCTGAAAGAGGCGCGCGCGTCCGAAGCGCGCTGGGCGAAGGGCGAGCCGATCGGTCCGCTCGACGGCGTGCCGGCATCAGTCAAGGACAATATCGCGACGAAGGGAGAGCCGAAGCCGGTTGGCACGGCGGCGGAAGACATGACGCCTCAGAAGGCGGACGCGCCGCCGGCGCAGCGCTTGCGCGAGGCGGGCGCGATCATCTTCACCAAGACGACGATGCCGGATTACGGCATGCTGTCGTCGGGGCTATCGAGCTTCCATCCGCTGGCGCGCAACCCGTGGAAGCTCGACCGCAATCCGGGCGGCTCGTCGTCCGGGGCAGGCGCGGCGGCGGCGGCGCTCTACGGCCCACTGCACCTTGGCACCGACATCGGCGGCTCGGTGCGCTTGCCGGCGGGCTGGTGCGGCATTTTCGGCCTCAAGCCGAGCGGCGGACGGATCCCGATCGACCCGCCCTACACCGGCCGCGTAGCCGGCCCGATGACGCGTGATGTCGACGACGCCGCGCTGATGATGGCGACTTTATCGCTGCCCGATGTCCGCGACTATGCGAGCCTCAAATACGAGAGGCTTGACTGGATCGTCGAGCCCGCGCCGCTCAAAGGCCTGCGCGTTGGCCTCTTGTTGGAGGCGGGTTGCGGCGCGCCGCCGACGCCGGAAGTGAAGGCCGCCGTCGAGCGCGCCGCGAAGGATTTCGAGGCGGCGGGCGCGCATGTGGAGCCGCTCAAGCCATTCCTCACTCAGGACATGCTCGACGGGCTCGACAAATTCTGGCGCGCGCGTGCGCTCAGCGACATCAGCGCGCTGCCGGCCGAGCGGCGCGCTCTCGTGCTGCCGTTCATCCGCGATTGGGCGGAATCCGCGGCGGGGCTTTCCGGCGTCGAAGTGTTCCGCGGCTTCGACCGGATACCCGAGATGCGCAAAGCGACGGTTGCGGCGACGCAGGCGTTCGACTGTGTTCTGTCGCCAACCGCGCCGATGACCGCCTTTCCAGCCGAATGGCCCTCTCCGAGCCGCGACCCGCTGCATCCGTTTCCGCAAGTCGGTTTCACCGTCGCCTTTCAATATGTCCGAGCAGCCGGCGGCGTCGGTCAATTGCGGTTACGATTCCGAGGGCCTGCCGATCGGGCTGCAGATCATCGGCCGCCGGTTTGACGACCTCGGCGTGCTGGCGATCGCCCGCACCTTCGAGGCCATTCGGGCGTTCGAGGACAGGCCGTGGCCGGAGCCGCCGACGGCTTGATCCGGTCGCAATGCGAGCTGGCGCTTGGCGTCGTTGTCGGGCCGCAGGAAAGCGCGTAAAAGCTGCCGCGTCTCAAACGTATTGCGAATTTGTTCGCAACAGGGAGGATTTGCTGATGAAAAAGTTCATGGTCCTGTACATGGCCAATGGGGCCGACTTTGAGAGGATGATGAAGGAATCCACTCCCGAGCAGCAGAAGAAAGGCATGGATGCGTGGATGAAATGGATGGGCGACAACAAGGCGTCCATGGTCGACGGCGGCGCGCCTCTTGGGAAGTCCAAGAAGATCGACACAAAGGGAGCTTCCGATACGAAAAACGACGTCTGTGGCTATTCGATCGTTCAAGCCGAAACTGCAGAAGATGCGACGAAGATGTTCGGCAAGGATCATCCGCATCTCCAGATGCCCGGCAGCTGGGTCGAAGTCATCGAAGTCATGCATATTCCCGGGATGTGAGAGGGGCGATTCGCATCGCGCACTTTCGCGACGGGGCACGCGTGACTTGGGGGAGAAATTGAGAGCTTTGGCATTCGTCGCAGCTGCGGCCATTCTTGCGGCTGCGCCCGCTCGTGCGGAGGATTGCGGCAGGAACGGCGAGGGCTTCGGCGCCTGGCTCACCTCCTTCAAGGAAGTCGCGGTGATGGACGGCCTATCGCGCAGGGCCGTGGATGCGGCGCTCGACGGCGTTGCTTATGACCCGACGGTCAAGCGGCACGACGGCGGCGCCGCCATGTTCGGGCACAACTTCGCCGGGTTCGCCGCAGCTCACGTCACGCCGGGAATGGTGGCGCGAGGCAAGGCCGAGCTCAAGCGCTATGCCGCGCCGCTGGCGACGATCGAGCAGCGCTTCGGCGTGCCGGGACCTGTGCTGGTGGCGATCTGGGGCCAAGAGACGGGCTTTGGCGGCGACATCGGCTCGTTTCCAACCTATAGCGCCCTTGCAACTCTGGCCTGGGACTGTCGGCGCCCGCAACGGTTCCGCGCCGAGCTTATCGACGCGATCGCCCTTGTTGACCGTGGGCATTGTCACGCAGCCGCACGCTTTGCGGGGGGCTTGGGCGGGCGAGGTTGGCCAGACGCAGCTCATGCCTTCGGCCTATCTCATGTACGCCACAACCCCGGACGGATCGGGGACGCCGGACCTCATCCACAATTCCGCCGACGCGCTCGCGTCGACCGCGGCTTTCCTCAAAGGGCATGGCTGGCAATCTGGCGCGGGCTGGAACGAAGGCGAGCCCAACTTCGCCGCCATCCTGCAATGGAACTCGGCCGAGATTTACGCAAAGACAGTTGCGCTCTTCGCCGACCGGCTCGCCGGGAAGTAACAGGCTTGCCTGATCGGTTCGCGCCGCCTTAGGTTCGAGGAGCGCGCGCGGTAGGGCCGCGCTCCCTGTTTCCGACGCCGCTATTTGCCGACGCCAGCCGTCGACACCGTGTGCTCGGCGATCATGAGTTCCTCGTTGGTCGGGATCACGAAGACGATCGTCGGCGAATCCTTGGCGCTGATGATCTGCGCATTGGCGCGGTTCGCTTCTGGGTCGAGACGGACGCCCATCCATTCCATGTCCTTGAGCGTCGCTTCGCGCACTTTCCATGAGTGTTCGCCGATGCCGGCTGTGAACACGATCGCCTCGGCGCCGTTGACTGTCGCCGCAAGGCTGGCGAGTTCGCGTCGTATGCGGGAGACGAAATAGGCGATGGCCTCGCGCGCCGCCGGGCTGTCGGACGCCTCGAGCTCGCGCATGTCCTGCGACAGTCCCGACATGCCCTTGAGCCCGGAGTTCTTCCATAAGAGATCGGAAATCGCGTCGGCGCTCATCTTCTTTTCGGCCATGAGATAAAGCACCACGCCCGGATCGATCTGCCCGCAGCGCGTGCCCATGGACAGCCCGTCGAGCGCGGTAAATCCCATTGTCGTGGCGACGGCGCGGCCGTCGTGGACCGCGCACATCGAGGCGCCGTTGCCGAGATGCGCGATGATCACGTCCTCGCGGGCGATCTGCGGCGCGATCGTGCGCAGCTTTCTGGTGATGAACTCGTAGGAAAGGCCGTGAAAGCCATAACGACGCACGCCCTCGTCGTAATAGGAGCGCGGCAGAGCATATGTGTCGTGGAGGAAGGGATGGCTGCGATGGAAAGCGGTGTCGAAGCACGCGACTTGCGGTGTCGACGGGAAGGCCTTCATCGCCGCTTCGACCCCGGCGACATTGTGCGGCTGGTGGAGCGGCGCGAGCGGAATGAGCGCTTTGAGCTTCGCGAGCGTGGCGTCGTCGATCCGGACCGGCTCGGCAAAATCCGGGCCTCCGTGCACGATGCGATGGCCAACCGCTGCGACCGAAGAATCGTATCCCGCCTTCTTAAGCCAGTCGAGAATGGCGCCCATCGCCGCCACGTGATCGACGGGCGCGTGCGATCGGTCGAAACTGAGCTCGGCTGTCTCGCCTGAGGCTGTCTTGACGGCGCCTTTCGCGGTCGCGCCAATGCCCTCGATTTGCCCCGAGGCGAGCAGGTTCGGCTCGCCTCCGTTGGCGAGGCGAAAGGCTGCGAACTTGAGCGACGACGAGCCCGCGTTAAGGGTGAGGATCACCGAGTCCAAGGGATTCCCTCCGCCGCCTTGGCGACGCCCGGTTCATCGCTAAACGCGCGGCCTTCCAGGCGCCAGTATTCGTACGGCTACGCCAGCGCGGAGGAGACGAGCCGGGCGTGATCGTAATCGCCTCGGCTCGTCCACCTGACCGGCGCCTTGTCCCCAAGCGCCAGTCCCGCCGCTTCCGCCCGCGCGACGAAGCCGGGCACCAATACCACATTGCCACGGCCGTCGACCAGCAAGGCGAAGCGTCGCCGGCGCCTCGATTGCACGAGGCACACGATTAGTTGAACGCAGTGACAGCTGAATGAAAGACCGGCGCATCCGCCGAATGGGGCTTTCTCGGCGGCGGCGATACATGGCTTCACGCGTCGCCTTAAGCGCTGGCTTGCCGGACTTGATTCTGCCCCGACTATGCTGTCTTAAGCTGCGGCCCACGGGACGCCAGCCCCGCGACCGAGCCGCCGGGACCATAGATGAACTTTTCCCAACGCCTGACCTTTCTGTTCTCGGCGCCGATGTTCGACGCAGATGACCTCGAGGGCCTCAGGGTCAGCCAGATCATAGCCGCGATCGAGCGGATGGGATTCCAGGTGATCAAGGCGCGGCGTCTCGAGGACGCCGAGATCGCCGTGCAGACCGACGCCGCGATCGGCTGCATGGTCGTCGACTGGGGCAAGAAGGGCATCGAAGGGAAGGCCGCTTCGCTCATCAACCTGATGCGCAAGCGCGGCCTCGACATGCCGATCGTCGTGCTCATCAGGCGCAAGCGCTTCGAGGACATTCCGGTCGAAGTGCTCGACTTCATCGACGGCTATGTGTTCCTGGCCGAAGAGACGCCCGAATTCATCGCCAGAAACCTGGTCTCGCGGCTCAAGCAATATGCCGACACGCTGAAGACGCCGTTCTTCGGCGCGCTCGTCGATTACCAGGAAGAGGGCAACCAGTTGTGGACCTGCCCGGGCCACAACGGGGGCGTCTTCTACAGCCGCAGCCCGATCGGGCGCATCTTCGTCGAGCATCTGGGCGAAGCGGTCTTTCGCGACGATCTCGACAATTCGATCCTCGAACTCGGCGATCTCCTGACCCACGAAGGGCCGGCGCTCCAGGCGCAGAAAGAGGCGGCGGCGATCTTCGGGGCCGAGAAAACCTATTTCGTGCTCAACGGCACTTCGTCGTCCAACAAGATCGTGCTGACCAACCTGATCGCCGAGGACGACCTCGTGCTGTTCGACCGCAACAACCACAAAGCCGCTCATCAGGGCGCGCTGCTGATGGGAGGCGGCATTCCGATCTACCTCTCGACCGACCGCAACGCCTACGGGCTCATTGGCCCCATTCGCCCGGAAGATTTCGACGAGACGGCGATACGCGAACGCATTCGAGACAACCCCCTCGTGACGGACAAGGAGGCGTGGAAGCGCGAGCGTCCCTTCCGCGCCGCGGTGATCGAACAATGCACCTATGACGGCACGATCTACGACGCCGAGCGGATCGTCGAGCGCATCGGCCATCTTTGCGACTACGTCGTGTTCGACGAGGCGTGGGCCGGCTTCATGAAGTTTCATCCGCTCTACGAGCGCCGGTTCGCCATGGGCTTGCGCGATCTTGAGCGAAGCCTCGCCCGGCATTGTCGCCACCCAATCGGCGCACAAGCAGCTCGCGAGCTTCTCGCAGGCGTCCCAGATCCATGTGCGCGACCGGCACATCAAAGGCCAGCGCCGGCGCGTCGAGCATCGCCGCTTCAACGAAGGCTTCATGCAATTCGCCTCGACCTCGCCGTTCTATCCGCTGTTCGCTTCGCTCGATGTCGGCGCGCAGATGATGAAGGGCCGATCGGGGGAAGTCCTGTGGGACGATGCGATCCGTCTCGGGATTGAATTGCGCAAAAAGCTGCGCGCCGTCCGCCGCGAGTTCGAGGAGAAGGAGCGCGATCCCGCGACACGCTGGTTCTTCGACCCGTTCGTGCCGCAGCGCGTCTCGATCCGGGACGCGGCGCTCGAGAACGCCGCTCACGATGTCCCTTGGGAGAGCGTGTCGACCGACCTGCTCGCTCGCGATCCGCGTTATTGGGCCCTCGCGCCGGGCGAGTCCTGGCACGGCTTTCAGGCGCTCGAGGCGGGGTTCGCGATCACCGATCCGGCCAAGCTCACCCTGCTCACGCCGGGCTTCGACCGCGCGACCGGCGCTTATGAAGCCCATGGCGTCCCGGCGCCCGTTGTTGCTCAATATCTGCGCGAGAACCGGGTTGTGTCGGAGAAGAACGATCTCAATTCGCTCCTCTTTTTGTTGACGCCTGGCGTCGAGTCGAGCAAGGCGGGCACGCTGGTGTCGTCGCTGGTCGCCTTCAAGCGGCTGCATGACGACAACGTTCCCCTCGAGGACGCCATGCCCGAATTCGTCGCCAAGCGGCCGGCGCGCTATCGTGGCAAGCGGCTGAAGGACCTATGCGGCGAAATGCACGCCTTCTTTCGCGA
Source organism: uncultured Alphaproteobacteria bacterium (assembly GCA_963702825.1). Lineage (GTDB taxonomy): Bacteria > Pseudomonadota > Alphaproteobacteria > Rhizobiales > Beijerinckiaceae > Roseiarcus. Next base: position 12,926 of record CAVPEE010000034.1, on the reverse strand, counting down.
GTCTGGCGTGAGCCAACTGCAGATGGCGCAATTCGCCGCCAAGCATTTGCCGGAGCCGGCCATGACGCCGCGCGAAGCCTCGCGCCAACTGGTGCGCAATAACGTCGACTACCTGCCGCTCGCCGAGCTCGACGGCCGGATCGCGACCACGCTTTGGGTCGTGTATCCACCTGGCATCGCGACCATCGTTCCCGGCGAACGGCTGACCGAAAGGGCGGGCCCGATGATCGAATATCTCAAGATGTTCGAGAAGAGCGCCAACGTGTTCCCGGGCTTCGAAGCCGAGGTGCAGGGGCTCTATCGCGAGGTCGACGCTTCCGGGGCGATCCGATTTTATACCTATGTGGTTCGCGAGTAGACCGAGGGGTGTGGGGGCGCATGGGGAACGCGATCGGGTCGGGCGATCCTCGGTCCGGCTCGCCCGATAAGGGGAAAGGATTGCGCAGAGGCCGAGCGCGCGCAACATGGGCCGGGCCGCGCGTTCGACTCAACGGCCGAAAAAGAGGCGGCGCTGACATGGTCGCCGCCACCTGGGGCATCGCGCCCCTTTCCACCAGTGACTGAGCACCCTGATGAACCCTTGCAACTACTCTTGCATCCATGCGCTGAATGAATCGGATATGACATTCGAACCGCAGATCACCGCGGCCACGCGCTTGCCGCGGTAACGCAAGGGGTCTTCCAGGATTGCCGCGACGCCAAGGGCGGCCGAAGGTTCCACGACGAGGGCAGCGTGCCGATAGAGCATTCGCATGCCCGCTATGATGCTTTCCTCTTCGACCAGCGGGACGAGGTCTGCGATGGCGAGCAGGTCGCCGAGAACCGCTGGAATGGGAAATCGGCCCGCGACGCCGTCGGCGATGGTATCGGTGCGGTCAGTGGTTACGATCGATCGTGCTCGCCAGGACATGGCCATGGCGGGCGCACCTCTTGGTTGGATGCATACGACTTCCGTCGCCGGCGACAAGGTCTTGAAGACATGACCCACACCGGTGGCCAGAGCACCTCCGCCAAGCGCGAGCAGAATTGTATCGATGCGATCGAACCCGTCGAGGAGTTCGAGGCCGATGGTGCCCGCGCCTTCGCAGGTGTCGAGGTTTTCGCTGTCCTCCACGAGAAACGCATCGCCGTGGGCCGCGATCTCTCGGGCACGCTCACGCGCATTTTCGATGTCTCCCTCGACCAGTTCGACCGCCGCGCCTAGCTGACGAATTTGATCGATCTTTGCGGCATTGGCACTTTTGCCCGCGATCACCGTGACACCGATACCGCGCGCCCGGCCGCTATAGGCGAGCGCCTGCCCGAGATTGCCGGCGCTGGCGCAGACCGCAACCTTGGGACCAGGGCTTCTTACGAGACGGGACACCACGACCTCGGCCCCACGACCCTTGAAGCATCTGATCGGGTTCGCGGTCTCGAGTTTGATGACGAGTTCACAGCCCAGCAAGTTTCCAAGAGCGGCGCAGTCGAATTGTGGCGTGTCGCGAAACACCCGTGAAATCTCTTGTCTCGCTTTCAGAATGCGTCCGAGATCGAGCCTGGTGTCCGGCTGCGTGGCTTTGAAGTGTTCCGCGGGTCTCTCGCTGACAGGCTGCATGAGACAATTGTCCGGCATCTGATCCCCAGACGGGTTGGCCGCGGACATTAGGCGCGCGCCGTCGTGAACTACAAGGGGAGAGGATTGCGCAGAGGCCGAGCGCGCGCAATATAGGCCGAGCCGCGCTTTCGACTCTGCGGCCGAAAAAGCGTATGCGCATTAGGGATTGGAATGGACGCGAAAGCCGAACTGACACTTCCGAGCGAGATCGCGCGCGAGGCGGGAAGGCCCATCGCGGTGCGCAACTCCCGTGATGGCGACGTGCCGGGGATGCTTGCGATTTATCTGCATCATATCCGGCGCGGGGTGGATCCCGGCGTCGATGGCGAATTCGAAGCGCCTGACGCGGAGGATCTCAAGCGCCGCCGCAGGTCGATGAACAACCGTAAGATGCCGCATCTGGTGGCGGAGGAGGCAGGCACGGTCCTCGGCTACGCCTATGCGGTGCCGTTCCGCAAGCGGCCCGCCTATCGCTACACGGTCAAGCACTCGATCTACGTGCGCAGCGATCGGCTGCATCTCGGAATCGGGCGTCAGCTCATGACGGCGCTGATCGACGCCTGCGCCGCGGCGGGCTTTCGTCAGATGATTGGCTATATCGACGGCGCCAATGTCGCTTCGATCAAGCTGCATGAAAGGCTTCGGCTTCCGCCAGGTCGGCTACCTGCCCGCGGTCGGGTATAAATTCGGCCGCTGGACGGACTCGATCATGATGCAGCGCTCGCTCGGGCCCGGCGCGACCGAACCGCCGACGAGCGTGAACGGGCCGGCGCCGTCCGGCATGCGTCCGATGCAGTCGAGACCTCGCATTTGGCATGCAGCATGAAGAGACACATCCGCATGGCGCTTGTCGCGCCGGTTCTTTTGCTCGTCCATCCGGCGCTTGCGTTCGAGCGGCCGGCTCCACCGCAAGTTTTGTTTGGCGACCTTTACGCGGACGTCGAGCTTGAGCCCATCTTTCCCGATAGCAAGGATTTCGCCGACGCCACCGCGAAATCCCCGCCGGCCGAAATTCTAGCGCTCTACCACGCACAGAAACCGAATTCGCCTGAGGGGCTGGAGCGCTTCGTCGTCACGCATTTCGACTTGCCGGCCCAAGCCGCCACGCCAGCGGCTGTGTCTGAACAGGTCCCTATCCGCCGGCACATCGACGCGCTCTGGACGCTGTTGACCCGGGACGAGCCGATCGTCGCGCCCTATTCTTCGCTGCTGCCGCTGCCGCGGCCATATGTCGTGCCGGGCGGCCGATTCAGCGAGCTCTATTACTGGGACTCGTATTTCGTCATGCTCGGCCTTGCCGAAAGCGGCCGGCGGGACCTGCTTGAGGACATGGCGAGCAACTTCGCCGGTCTCATGGACACATACGGCCATGCGCCGAACGGAACGCGCACCTACTACCTTAGCCGCTCGCAGCCGCCGTTCTTTTTTGAAATGGTCGGGCTCCTGTCTCCGTGGGATCCGGCCGCGGCCTTCGCCCGCTATCTGCCGGAACTCAAGACGGAATACGCGTATTGGATGGAGGGCGCGAACGAGCTCAAGGCGGGCGGCGCGCATCGGCACGCGGTCGCGCTCGACGACGGGTCGATCCTCAATCGCTATTGGGACGACAGCGACGCGCCGCGTGACGAATCCTATCGCGAGGATGTCGAGCTGGCCGCCGCGACGCCTCGGCCGCCTCAGGAGATTTATCGCGATATTCGCGCCGGCGCCGAGAGCGGCTGGGATTTCAGCTCGCGATGGTTCGCCGATGCGCGAACGATGGCGTCGATCGACACGACCGAAATCATCCCCGTCGACCTCAACGCTGTCATGTTTGGGCTGGAGAATGCGATCCGGGCGGGTTGCGAACGAGCCGGCGATCACGATTGCGCCGAGGATTTTGCGAAACGCGCCTCGGCGCGGCGCGCGGCGATCGATCGTTATCTCTGGGATCCATCCCGCGGCGTCTATCTCGACTATCGCTGGACGAAGAAGCAGCCAATCGACCATATCACCGCCGCAACCCTCTATCCGCTGTTCACCCGCGTCGCGAGCGAAGCGCAGGCTGCGTCGGTGGCGAAAGCCGTCGAGGCCGAATTGTTGAAGCCAGGCGGGATCGTCGCGACGACGCTCGACACCGGACAGCAATGGGATTGGCCGAACGGATGGGCGCCGCTGCAGTGGATCGCGGTCGCAGGGCTAACCAGCTATGGGCAAAACCGGCTCGCCGAGACGATCGCCTGCCGGTGGATGGTCAACGTCTCGCGGGTCTATCGCTCAACCGGCAAACTGGTGGAAAAGTACGACGTAGTTGCAACCGACCAGGCGGGCGGGGGCGGCGAATATCCCACCCAAGACGGCTTTGGCTGGACCAATGGCGTGATGCTGAAGCTGATGGCGCTCTATCCGGCCGACGCCGATCTGACGAGCGCCGATCTTTGTCCCGCGCCCGAGGGAGGGTGAGGCAAGCAAGGACGTCATCGCAAGCCGAGCGAAGCGAGGGCATGGCGATCCGGGAGTTGCGGGGTCGCCCGACCTTCCTTGGATTACTTCGACGCACGCTGGCAATGACGACCGTGGCTCGACCTCGGACTCCTCACGCCGCCGGCGCTTCCGCGGGGGATAAAACGCGCCAAGTCCGCCGCCCGCGCGACGCTCCGGGCTTTCACAATTGCCTCGCGTCCGCGAGCCTCGACGTCGTGGGCGGGGAGGTCGTCTCGACCGAAGCCAGCGCGCTCGTAGACCTCTTCCGACATCAGCACTTCGCAACCCAGCGTCTTGGTCAGCGCCTCGAGACGAGCAGCGACGTTGACCGGATCGCCGATCACCGTGAATTGCGCATGACGCTCGTATCCGATGGCGCCGGCGATTGTCATGCCGGCGTGAATGCCGATGCCGAAGCGGATCGGCTCGACCAGCGCATAGGCCAACGCGCTGTTCAGGCTTTCGACCCTAGCCGCGATTGCGGCGCTGGCGGCGATCGCTTGCTGGCAGGCGACGTCGGGCGGGTCGCCCATACCGAACAGCGCCAAGAGGCCGTCGCCCAGCACTTGGTTGGGCTCGCCCGCCGGCGCTCAATACCGCGCTGCTCACCGCGTTGAGAAACTGGTTGATGATGAAGACGGTGTCGAACGGCAAGCGCCTTTCGGCCAGCCGGCTCGATCCGCGCATGTCGACAAACATGATGACCACGTAACGCTCGACCCCCGACGAGACGGCTCCGGTCCGATAGGCGTCGACCGTCGTCGCGTAGGGGGAGAGCATGGGCACAAGCGCGATGTCGCGGGTTGGACGAAGCTGGCAGGCGAGCCTGACCCCTGGGGCCGCGTGCACGCGTTCGAGCACCGCCTGCTCGGCGGCGCTCGGAACCGGCAGTCCCACGACGTCGCCTAGAACGCGGATGCGGCAAGTCGAGCAGCGGCCGCGGCCGCCGCACACATGCGCATGCGGGATGCTGTTGATGAGGCTCGCTTCCAGCACGCTGAAGCCCCGCGCTACGCGAATCGTGCGGTCGGGATAGGTCAGCCGGATCGAGCCGACCCGGTGCTCCCTCCACTGTCGGAAGGCCCGGGCGGAGAGCGTGGCGGCCAGCGCCACCGCCAGGAAAGCGAGCGTCCGCGTGCGCTCGTCCAGAAGGACCGCGTTCTGAGCCGGGGTCCCGTCGTGCTCGGGCGAGAAATTGCGCGCCAGCCATGCAGGGTCCTGAACCGCCACTAAGGTCCGCTGGCCGCCCTGATAGTAGCCGAGCAGCGCCAGCGTAGGCAGAAGCACAGCGATCGAAAGCAGCAGTTCCTTCACGCGCGGGTAGAACGGCTTGAGCCTGAGCCAGAAATGGACCCCGAGGCAGCCGTGAATCCAAACGACCAGCAACAGAATCGCTTGCAGCGCGCCGAGCAAGGGCGCGAAGACCCAGAGATTCGCGAGTACCTGCGCATATCCCTTCTCGAGCCCAAATTGGCTGAACGCGACGCGGGTGCCGATCACGTGATTGGTCAGCAGGAATGGAATGGAGAGGCCGAGGACAAGTTGGGTCGCCTCGAGTCGAGTCCAACGGAACCGGCGCCGCTCGTAGAGCGCCCAGAAGCCGAGGCTCATGTGGGTCAGAAGCGAAACGTAGAGGATCACAGCGCCCGGCGGCGATTGCCAGATCAACTTTTGGATTGCGAGGCCGCTCTCCATTGCGCCAATCGAAATGTTGCCCAGCGCGTGATTGGCGAAATGCAGCGTCACATAGACATAAAGCACGAGGCCGGTTGCGAGCCTGGTCTGGCGAAGGCTGGGCATTGTGCCTCCATCTGCGCCATCGCGGCAAAGTCATCAAGCGCTAGGAGCCCTTGGTTCAATCCGCGCCAAGAGCTCCGCTCATGCCGCTTTCGATCCGGTCCATCGAGACCGCCGGGCCGCCGAGAAGGATCAGCTCGTGGCGCGGAGCGGGCGACCCCGCCTCTGCCTTGATAGGATGGGACTTCTGCGTTTTTTGAGGAGCAACCCCTCGCGGCCGCCGGGGCTAAGGAACGCTTGCGCTCATATCGCAGTCAGCGCCGCTCCTCCAACTGCCTAACCCGCTGCTCAAGGCGCTGCATCGTGAGAGTCAGCGCCTCGTAACCCAATTTATGGGTATCGCCGAGACTCGACAGTCCCGCCATGGTGCTCTGGTGTTGAGCGCGCGTGATCTGAAGTCCATGCCAGACGATATACACGATGGCGCCGAGTAAAAGGACGATGACCCAAATGGCAATGTCGATCATTTCTAACCCGGTGCTTGCCGACGACTGAGTTCGCATCAAACGACTGTTCACCACAATAACGGAAATGAAGATAAAAGTGAAAAAATCACGGTTGAACATACAGAACGTGGTGGGCCATAATGTTTTTCGTTAATGGCAGCAGTGGCATAACCGCTTTGGAGGCGCTGCGAGGGGCGAGGCTCAGGCGGACCATCCGCTGAAGCGCAGGCCTGCAAAAGACCTGCAGCCTCGATATGTGACCCGGATCACAGCACGAAATCTGTGAAGGGAATAATCCACTCGTCATTCGACCAAACATGGGAGTTATGTCATGGCGAATGTTCCAAAGCGCAGGGTTGTCGTCGTCCATCCCAGCGTCAGCGAAACCTTGATCGACGGGCCCGCCGCAAGTGGAACGGTCCATAGCGACGGCGGCAAGAACGGCGGTGAGACGACGCAGTCTCGCAAGCCTTGGCCGGCCGAATTCGGGTGGGATTTCCCGTTCGATTTCCCGAAGCCAGGTCGATGACGGACAATGGAAGGGCGGCTCAAGGCCGCCTTTCCCGCCGGCTTGCGTCATGACCGCAGGCCGAAGAGCAGACCTCCGGGGGCTTCACCGGGCTCGAAAGCGGGCGACGAGGCTCACGAGATAAACGAGACCGGAGAGCGCCGTGATCCAGAACGAAGTCGGCCAGTCGGTGTAATAGGCCAGCGTCAACCCGCCCCACGCCTCCGCAAGAGCGAGGCCCGCCGCCAGCGCCACCCCGCCGATCAGCCGCCGTGAAAAATTCTGCGCCGCCGCGGCGGGGCCGACCATCAGCGTGAACACCAAGAGCACGCCGACGATTTGCGCGCATTCGGCGACCGCGATCCCCACAATCGCCAGAAACGCCACCGAGACGAAGCGAATCGGCACGCCGCGCGCTTCGGCAAGATCCGGTTGCAGCGAGGCGAAGATGAGCGGTCGGGCGATGTAAGCCAGCGCAACGAGGCTGCCGATCGAGAGCAAGGCCAACGTCGTCAGCGCCGAATTGTCGACCCCGAGCACATTTCCAAACAAGAGCGCCGCGGCCTGCGTCGCGCCGGTGGTGTAGAAATGCAGGAACAACAGCCCTAAGCCGAGCGCAAGCGAGAGCATCATGCCAATCGCGACGTCGCGCTCGGCGAGCTTCTCGCCGAACAATCCCATGCCGATCCCGCTGACGAAGGTAAAGCCGACAAGGCCGGCGAGCGGCGACAGGCCGAACAGAATCGCTCCCGTCGCGCCAGTGAAGCCGACATGCGACAGCGCATGGCCGGCGAACGTCTGCCCGCGCAGCACCAGAAAGAATCCGACCGTTCCGGCGAGCACCGCCGCGAGCCCTGAGGCGACGAAGGCGGTGCGCATGAAATCATATTCAAGCATGGCGTGTGGGCATGGTCATCGTGGCGATGCGCGTCGCGCTCGACGTCGACGTCGCCGGCCATCACGAAATAGCGATCCTTGACGCGCACGACCTCGATCGGCGTGCCGTAGAGACGCGACAGCACAGGTCCGGTGACGACGTCGTCGACCGCCCCGATCACCGCCTCGCCCCCGCCGAGATAGAGCACGCGGTCGATCGCATTGACCAGCGGATTGAGCTCGTGGGCGCTGAACAGAATCGCAATCTTCAAATCGTCGCAAATGCCCCTTGCGGTTTCAACGATGCTCTTCTGATGCGCCGGGTCGAGCGAGATCAGCGGCTCGTCGAGCAGCAGCAGACGCGGCCTGCCGATGAGCGCCTGGCTCAACAGCACCCGCTGGCGCTCGCCGCCCGACAATTCGCCGATCGAGCGGCGGGCGAGCTCGCGCGCGCCCACTTCGTCGAGCGCCCAGTCGATCTCGCGCCGCGTCGCCTTGTCGAGCGTGACGAAGCCGAAGCGGCCGCCGATCGCCGCGCTGGCGACGACGTCCCAGCCGGTCAGCCTCAGGCCTGCGATTGTCCCGCGGACTTGCGGGACGTAGCCGATCTGGGCGTTGCCGCGCGTTACCGGCCGCCCAAGCACCGCGATCTCGCCCGAAGCTACGGGAACGAGACCAAGCGCGGCGCGCATAAGCGTCGTCTTGCCGGCGCCGTTCGCGCCCAGCACGCCGACGAACTCGCCCTCCTCGATCTCGAAGCTGGCGGCCGAGAGGATGTCCCGGCGGCCGAGCCTGATCGTCACATCGTCGAACGTCAAGCGCGCTCATGAAGGCATGGCGCGAATGCGTTGATCGGGGGCCGTCATCGCGACCCCCGGGTCAAAGCCCGGGGGGAAGCGATCCAGGGATGAAGGGCCGCAACGGCGGCTCTGGATCGCCGCGTCCCCCCGGGCTGAGACCCGGGGGTCTCTCGCGATGACAATTCCATTCTAAGCTTCTAGGCCCCGCCGGAGAGCGCCTTATCGAGCGCGTTCAATTGCCCCATCATCCAATCCTGATAGGTCGAGTTGGGCGGCTCGGTCTCGGAGACGCCGACGACCGGGATGTTATTGTCCTTGGCCAGCTGCACCAGCTTGCCGACAGCGGGCTCGCTCGCCTGCGCGTTATAGAGCATCGCCTTCACCTTTTTGCCCTTGAGGTCGTTCTCGAACGCCGCCACTTCCGAGGGCGTCGGCTCGGCGTTGTTCATGATCGCGAGCGCGTATTTCTCGTTGTGGACCTTAAGACCAATGAGCCCCGCCTGATAGCCGAACACCGGTTCCGAAGCGGTGACTGGCTGGCCGGCGTAGGACTTGCGCATCGCGGTGATCTTGTCATCAAGGGGCTTCAGCGAATTGAGGAATTTCGCGTAACCTTGCTCGTAATCGGCCTTGTGCGCCGGGTCGACGGCGGTGAGATCGGCGACCAGCGCCTTGCGCGGCGGCCTTCACGTAGGCCGGATCGTACCACAAATGCGGATTGTCGCCGGGCTTGTGGCCGACCAACTCGCCGACGATGATCTCCTTGCGGCCTGGCGCGTTGTGGGCGCTGAGCAGCTTTTCCATCCACGGGTCATAGTCGACGCCGTTGACGATGACGACTTTGGCGTCGCTCAGCGCCTTTGCCGTCTCGGGGCTCGCCTCGAACAGATGCGGGTCGTCGTCCGGGTTCGAGAGAATGCTGGTCACCGCGACATTCGCGCCGCCGATCTGGCTCGCCATGTCGCCATAGAAATTTTCCGCCGCGACGACTTTCACCGGATCGGCGAATGCGGGTGCGCTGAGCGTGCAGACCAACACTGCCGCGAGCCAATGGAGCTTGTTGATCATGGGACAGCCTCCGTGGATGTGAGCGCCAGAGCCAGCGCGAGTGGCACTGTTATGTTATATCCTATCGGTAGGCAAGCCCTAAGTGCAACCTTATATCATATCGAAGCGTGGCCGTGGTATGATCGAAGACGCGATGAGGAAAAAGACAGCGGCGATGAAAAATTCGGCTCCCGGGCCAACCGCCGGCTGGCAGGGGCAGGTGGAGAGCGCCTGTGACAGGGAGGGTCTGCATCTGACCCCTCTCCGCCGGCAGGTTCTGACGATTCTGGCCGAAAGCTCGGCCCCACTTGGGGCCTATGCGATCATCGACCAGCTTTCGCGCCGCGAAGGCAAGCCGGTCGCGCCGCCGACCGTCTATCGCACGCTCGATTTTTTTCTCGAGCACGGCTTCGTCTACAAGATCGAGAGCCGCAACGCCTATGCGCCCTGCGAGCATCTTGGTCACGCCCATCACGGCGCGCTGCTCCTGTGCGAGAAATGCGGACGCAGCGACGAGATCGAGGACGTCAAGATTGATCGGCTGTTGCAGGAAGCAGCCGCCCGCGCCGGCTTCGCCCCCCATCGGCAGATGGTCGAGCTTGTGGGCCTATGCCGGGACTGCGCGGGGTAGGCCGGCGATAGCCCGCCGCTCTCAACGGAAACCAAGGACGCGAGGCTCCACATGTCTCCAAATCAAACCGATGGGTACGAGGCGGCGCAGGGAAAGTCAGCGCGCTTCGACGTGACGGCGATCGCCGCCAGCTTTCCTCCGACCGCCTCCACACTCTTGATCGACCGTTACCTGACCAACCGAACGGCCGCTATGATGCGCTCGCATCTTCCGCGTCTACAAGCCAACGCCGCCGCACTACCATGCGACTTGTGACGAAGGATCTCTTGCGTTCTCGGGGCGTCGAGTGCCGACGAATGCTGGCGCGACCATGGTCGATCGCGTCGAGCTGGGCCTGCGGATCTTTCTCGATGGAGGCGCGCACGCGCTCGGCGAGACCGTCGCCGACCAAGGCGGAATGCCCCATCGCCATCAGCTGCGTGTCCGTCGAGCGCCGGCACAGTGCAGCGCGCTGCCCGACTCTTCTTCGACGGACGATCAGGTCGTGTCGATGCCGATCGCCGACTCGACAATGCCGCGTGCCGCGAGCCGGTCGATGCGATTGAGCAGCTCGTCCGGAGCCGGTGATGTTCCTCTCCGTCGACACCCCGCGGCGCGAGCCGACCGATATTATCTTCGTCAATCCCGAGGACGGCACGCCCGCCACCTTCATGGCCCGCAACGCTCCCAGTGGAGCAGGTGGGCCATAAAGCAGACCGTCTCACCCCACGCCGAGCCGCCTCAGCCACGCGCGCGCCTCCCGGCGCACGTTGGCCGGCGCCGTTCCACCGTAGGAGGTGCGGCTCTTGACCGAGCGGTCGACGCCCAGCACGCCGAAGGCGTCCTTGGTGATGCGCGGTTCGACGCTCTGCATTTCGTCGAGGGTCAGCCTCTCCAGCGCAACACCCCGCTGGGCGGCGAGCGCGACGATGCGGCCGGTGACGTGGTGGGCTTCGCGGAAGGGCATTTTGAGCGCCTGCACGAGCCAGTCGGCGAGATCGGTGGCCGTCGCGTAGCCCATGCCCGCGGCAGCCTTCATGCGCTTGGGCTCCGGCGTCAGGTCCTCGACCATGCCGGTCATCGCGGCCAGGCAGAGCGCGAGCGTCCGGAAGGCGTCGAACACGCCCTCCTTGTCTTCCTGCATGTCCTTGGAATAAGCGAGCGGCAGGCCCTTCATGACCGTGAGCAGGCCGATGAGCGCGCCGACGATCCGGCCGGTCTTGCCGCGCACGAGTTCGGCGGCGTCCGGATTGCGCTTCTGAGGCATGATCGAGGAGCCGGTCGAGAAGGCGTCGGAAAGCTTCACGAAGCCGAACTGCGGCGTCGTCCACAGCACGATCTCCTCGGCGAAGCGGGAGAGATGCGTCGCCGTGATCGCGGCCGCCGCGAGCGCCTCGAGCGCGAAGTCGCGGTCTGCGACGCTGTCGAGCGAATTGGCGGTCGGCCGGTCGAACAAGAGCGCCTTGGCGGTCAATTCGCGGTCGATCGGGAACGAGGTTCCGGCGAGCGCTGCGGCGCCCAGCGGACATTCGTTGAGGCGCTTGCGCGCGTCCTTGAAGCGCCCGGCGTCGCGCCCCAGCATCTCGACATAGGCGAGGAGATGATGGCCGAAGGTGACCGGCTGCGCCGATTGCAGATGGGTGAAGCCGGGCATGACGGTTGCCGCGCTGTCGAGCGCACGAGCGGCGAGCGCCCGTTGCAACTGGGCGATCTGGGCCAGCACCGCATCGATCGCGTCGCGCACCCAGAGGCGGAAATCGACGGCGACCTGGTCGTTGCGCGAGCGCGCGGTGTGCAGCCGCCCGGCCGCCGGGCCGACGATCTCGGCAAGACGGCTTTCGACGTTCATATGGATGTCCTCGAGCGCGCGCGAGAACGAAAACGTTCCCGCCTCGATTTCGCCTTTGACTTGGGCGAGACCCTTGGCGATCGCCTCGGCGTCGGCGGCTTCAACGATGCCCTGGCGGGCGAGCATGGCGAGATGGGCCTCGGAACCGGCAATATCCTGGGCGGCGAGCTTGCGGTCGAAATCGATCGAGGCGTTGATCTCCTCCATCGCCTCGGCCGGGCGCCCGGTGAACCGGCCGCCCCACATTGTGTTGCTCATGCGCGTTGTCTTGGATGATCAAACATGACGAATCTCGATAGTCCGCCGCGCCGGCGACGTTTTGTTGCGCCCATTTTGGGCGCGCTGGCGGTGGTCGCGGCCGGGGCCGTCCTATACGGGACGGTTGCGCCGGCCGGCAAGGCCGCGAGCGATTGCCCGGCGGACTCGGCCAAGCTCGCGGCCAGGCTCGCGCCCCTCGCCAAGGGCGAACTGGCGGCGCTCCAGGTGGCGAGCGAGCCGCGGCGCGCGGTACAAATCGCTTTCCAGCGCGAAGACGGCGGCAAGCTCACGCTTGCCGACTTTCACGGCCGGGCGGTGCTGCTGAATCTGTGGGCGACCTGGTGCATTCCCTGCCGGGCCGAGATGCCGGCGCTCGACCGGCTTCAGGCCGCCAGGGGAGGGCCGGGGTTTGAAGTGGTGGCGGTGAATGTGGATACCGCGAAGCCCGAACGGCGCGCCACGTTTTTGGATAGCGTCGGTGTGAAGTCGCTCGCCCGCTATCTCGATTCGAGCGGCGACGCCTTCGAAACCCTGCATAAAGACGGCAAGGCGCTCGGACTGCCGGTGACCCTGGTCATCGACAAGGATGGGTGCGAAGTCGCCGCCGTCGAGGGCGGGGCGAAATGGGATTCGGCGGAAGCGCAGGCGCTGGTCGAGGCGCTGAAGGGCGGGTAG
>CAVPEE010000033.1:0-71021 GCA_963702825.1 uncultured Alphaproteobacteria bacterium | reverse complement strand
AAGTGAGCGCGCAGACGGCGCGCCAGGTCAGCGCGCCGACCCGGGTAGCGGTCCAACAGCCTTATCGTCACGATGCGATCGGTTCGGAAGGCGCGAAAATCCTGGCGCAGCTCGCACCAAGCCGACAACACCCGGGCGTGGTCCATGAAGCTGAGCTGGACCGGCCAGACGACGCGCCCGGTGCGCCGCCCTTGTTCATCCTCATAGTTGATATCCAGCCGCGACTGGCTGCGAATTGCGGTGCGCAGCTCATCGAGTGAAACGCCATTCCTCGGAAGGTTCGATGGAGGCCCCGGCGTACTCAGCGGGTTCATGATTTGCGCTTGGGCCTGGGGCGGCAGCACGGCGGTAATCTTCGCCAGCGCGATGGACGCCGCTGCTTGCAAGACCTCGTCGCCGCGCCGATCGACGTAGCGCAGGCCAAGCAAAACCGCCTCGACCTCGTCTTCCGACAACATCAGCGGCGGCAGGAAGAGGCCTGGCCGCAAGATGTAGCCGACGCCGGCTTCGCCCTCGATCGGCGCGCCCTGCGCCATGAGATCGGCGACGTCGCGGTAGATCGTTCGCTCAGACACCTCCAACTCTGCGGCCAGCATGGCGGCAGTGACGGGGCGACGGCGGCCGCGCATGGCCTGGAGCAAACGGAGGAGGCGGGTGGAACGGGACATGGATCAGCTCGGATTGGTCCCACTCTAAGTTTATGCGCAGCTGTGGCAATCCATCCAGCCGGGGCGGCGCACATCTCAAGGATCTTATTGCACGCCCGCAGCATCGGGCTGCGCGCGGTCTGCACTCCCTAAGCAGGCGTACGCTCCAGGATCGCACCGGGCGCAAATCCTTGAGCGTTCGAGGGTGGCCAGGATGGCAAGAATTGTCGATTTGTGGGGGAGGATCGTGGAAGGAGGTCCCACCGTCCTACGCGACAGGGGCGCGGGCGAATGAGGCCGCCGCCCAAGCATAAGCAAGGGCGGCGGAACAGTCGCAGCGATCTAGATGCTGCTTCAGGCCGGAAGAGCGGCGCTCAAGCCAGTTTGCGCTTTAATCGCCACATCGGTGCGATTTACGGCCTTCAATTTCCTCATAATATTTCGTATGTGAACTTTAACAGTGCTTTCGCACATGCTCAGCTCGTAAGCTATTACCTTATTCGACTTGCCTTTCTGGATCGCTCGAGTGACCGACAGTTCGCGGCCTGTGAGGTGGTCCGGTCCTGGTGGTTGGGACAACATGACGCCTGGCGGATCTCTCGAAAGCAGGCAATCCATTGGCGCATAGGTCCCCCCCGCAAGAACAAAGCGCACCGCCGCGATCGTGATCTCAAATCCCATGGTTACTGGAATATAACCTTTTGCGCCATGAAAAATGGCGCTCTTAGCCAGTTCGGAGTCATTGCTGTAGGCGAGAACGATTACCGGTATTTTCGGTGCGAGCGTAGATAAGACTTTCAGAGCGTTGGCGCTCACCTCCGTGTTATCTTCCGCCAAGGACAATATAATGAGTTGGGCCGAGGTGAGCAGATGCTGTTGTTCGAGTTCGGCAGCCGTTGAATAGGTCAGCACGGGTTGCGCAAACGCCGATTGCACGCTTCGTCGAATGCACTCCCCTATGAAGGTGCGGCTTTCAATCACCGCAATGAAACCGCCAAACTTCGCTCCGTCGTTTCCAAATCTCCGGCGATAGTCGATGTCTTCAAAGAGTGGGGCGGTTGCAGAGAGCTGCGTCTCCGCTCGCGCCTCATCAATTGCAATGCAAGTCGCATCGATCGCGGAGAAGGCCACAGATTTGCGGTGGGCCTTTTGGCCCGCATCCTGTGCAAGCATTTGCGCATTCCCTCAAGGAACCACAAAAATCGTTAGGTGTGCTTGTCAGCCCCTGTGACGCTCAGCGAGGTCCCCATCGCCCGAGTGCCTCAAGACTTCGTAGCTGACATCCGAATCTTCAACTTTCCGCTAGGTTACATCGCGTACATCTTGAATCGAGCCCGACTTCTTTGAATGGCTCACGAGCCATGCGTTCGCCCGGAGCGAGGCGTGCACTTGTCGAGGTCGAACTGAGCGGGCGCTGTTCCAGCGATTTCGGAGGGTCTCCGTGCGCCGTGGATGCTGTGGCTGGTCGGCGGGCTGCGCCTCGAGTTTTTCGCCATTGGGCGGGCCCCTTGTCCGTGCGTGGCCGTCTGCGCGTCGTAACGGCGGCCTCCGTCGATGGCTTTCGGCCGCGAATGCGATATGGATGGACGCCTCGCTCCCCCGAATTCGAGCTTAGAGCCCCATGCTTCTCGCCGAGACCATCCGTACGATCCCGGACTACCCGAAAAAGGGCATCCTGTTTCGCGACATCACGACGCTGCTCGGCGATGCGAGGGCGTTTCGCCGCGCGGTCGACGAGCTCGTCCAGCCTTGGGCGGGAACGAAGATCGACAAGGTTGCGGGCATCGAGGCGCGCGGGTTCATTCTCGGCGGCGCGGTCGCGCATCAATTGTCGGCGGGCTTCATACCGATCCGCAAGAAGGGCAAGCTGCCGCACGCCACCGTCTCGATCCCTTATTCGCTCGAATACGGACTCGATCACATGGAGATGCACGAGGATGCGGTCACGAAAGGGGAGCGCGTGATCCTGGTCGACGACTTGATTGCGACCGGGGGAACGGCGGAAGGCGCGGTCAAGCTCCTGCGTCAGATGGGCGCCGAGGTGATCGCCGCCTGTTTCGTCATCGACCTTCCGGACCTCGGCGGCGCGGCCAAGCTCGGAGCCCTAAACGTTCCGGTGCGCAGCTTGGTGACTTTCCCCGGGCACTAAGACTTGCGGCTCAGGCCTTCGCGACCGCCGGGATCTCGCACATTTCCGAACGGACGAGGAAGCGCTTCTCGCGGCCGTTGTCGAGGGAGAACATGCCGCCGCGGCCGGGTACGACGTCGATGACGATATCGGTGTGCTTCCAGGCTTCGTATTGTGAGCCGCTGATGTAGAACGGCGCGCCGCCGATCTCGCCCATCTTCACGTCGTAGTCGCCGATCAGGAAGTCGCCCTGAGCATAGCACATGGGCGAGGAGCCGTCGCAGCATCCGCCGGACTGATGAAACATCACAGGTCCGTGGTCGGCGACGATTTCATCGATCAGGTCGAGCGCCGCGGGCGTTGCGGACACAGTTCCCATGTCGGTTTCTCCTTGCAGCGTCGGCGGCGCAGGGGGAGCCCGCGCCGCGAACCCTTCTCCCTCCGGGAGAAGGTGGCCGACGTTAGTCGGCCGGATGAGGGACCGCGCGGAACGCGCGCTTCGCGCGAACCCTCACCCCCGGCCCCTCTCCCGTAGGAGAGGGGAGGCCGCTCAGAAGAAGCCGAGCTTCTTCGGGCTGTAGCTGACCAGCATGTTCTTGGTCTGCTGGTAATGATCGAGCATCATCTTGTGGTTTTCGCGGCCGACGCCCGACTGCTTGTAGCCGCCGAACGCCGCATGCGCGGGATAGGCGTGGTAGCAATTGGTCCACACGCGGCCAGCCTGGATCGCGCGGCCGAAGCGATAGCAGCGATTGGCGTCGCGGCTCCAGACGCCGGCGCCAAGGCCGTAGAGCGTGTCGTTGGCGATCGAGAGCGCCTCCTCGTCGGTCTTGAACGTGGTCACCGAGACGACGGGGCCGAAGATCTCCTCCTGGAAGACTGCGCATCTTGTTGTGGCCCTTGAACACGGTCGGCTTGATGTAATAGCCGCCCGCATATTGGCCTTCGAGCATGTTGCGCTCGCCGCCGATCAGGACCTCGGCGCCTTCTTTCCTGCCGATGTCGAAATAGGACAGGATCTTCTCCATCTGCTCAGAAGAGGCCTGCGCGCCGATCATCGTGGCCGGGTCGAGCGGGCTGCCCTGCACGATGGCGTCGACGCGCTTCAGCGCGCGCTCCATGAAGCGATCGTAGAGCGACTCCTGAATCAGCGCGCGGCTCGGGCAGGTGCAGACCTCGCCCTGATTGAGCGCGAACATGACAAAGCCTTCGATCGCCTTGTCGAAGAAGTCGTCGTCCTTGGCGCCGACGTCATCGAAGAAGATGTTGGGCGATTTGCCGCCGAGCTCGAGCGTGACGGGAATGAGGTTCTGCGACGCGTATTGCATGATCAGCCGGCCGGTCGTCGTCTCGCCGGTGAAAGCGATCTTGGCGATGCGGTTCGAGGAGGCGAGCGGCTTGCCCGCTTCGAGGCCGAAGCCGTTGACGACGTTGAGCACGCCCTTCGGCAGGAGATCGCCGATGAGCTCGAGCAAAACCATGATCGAAGCCGGGGTCTGTTCGGCGGGCTTGAGAACGATGCAGTTTCCCGCGGCCAGCGCCGGCGCCATCTTCCAGACGGCCATCAGGATCGGGAAATTCCACGGAATGATCTGACCGACGACGCCGAGCGGCTCGTGGAAATGATAGGCGACGGTGTCGTGATCGACCTCGCTGATCGAGCCTTCCTGGGCGCGGATCGCGCCGGCGAAATAACGGAAATGGTCGATGGCGAGCGGGATGTCGGCAGCCATCGTCTCGCGGATCGGCTTGCCGTTGTCCCACGTCTCGGCGAGCGCAATCTTCTCCAGATTCGCTTCGATGCGGTCGGCGATCTTGTTGAGCATCTGCGCCCGTTCGGCCGGCGCCGTGCGGCCCCAGGCGTCTTTCGCGGCGTGCGCGGCGTCGAGAGCAGCCTCGATGTCCGACGCGTCGGAGCGGGCGATCTCGCAGACCGGCTGGCCGGTGATCGGCGAGATGTTGTCGAAATATTTGCCGGCTTTGGGCCCCCGCCACTCGCCGCCGATATAGTTCTCGTAACGCGTGGCGAATGGGGATTTGAGGGCGATATTGAGATCAACTTTGGTCATGCGCTTCTTCCCTTGAGTGGCGCCGCTTGCTGAGCGGCGTTAGCCGCGAGCTTTCGCACTCGCGCTTCGTGCTGGATAGCCCCCCTCCGCCGGCGAGCCCTGGAGGTGTCTCAGATTTGCGACACTTGCTAAGCGGATTTGTCAGCCGCGCAGGCCGAGCTCCTTCATCTTCCGGTGGAATGTCGCTCGCGACATAGCGAGATCTTTTGCCGCCTTGGAGACGTTGCCGCTCGAACGCGCGAGCGCGCGCTGGAGGACGGCGCGCTCCGCCGCGCCAATGTCGTCGCTTTCGGCGCCCGCCCGGCCCATGAGGTCCGCGGCTGGGGTTGGACGCTTGAGCGTGGCCGAGTTGACGCCGAGCCCGATCCGCGCCGCTCGCGTCGCGCCAATAACGAGGTCGTCCCGGTCGACCGCAAGCAGCGATGACCCGTACCGGTCCCCGGTCGGCGCGAGCAGGATCCGCGCCTTGGGAAAGGCCAGACGGAAATTCTCCGCTTCGATAAATCGGGCCGCATCGGCAACTGCGCTGGAAATCAGGCGCGCGAAGCCTTCGGTCAGGTCGCCCCGGGCGGACGACACGTCAAGCGCCGCGGCCAGATCCCCATGTTCGTCAAAAATCGGCGCGGTCGTGCAAAACAGGCCCGAGTTGCGGGTGAAGAAATGTTGATCGCGATCAATGGTCAGCGCACGCTGTTCAACGATGCACGTGCCGATGCCGTTGGTGCCTTCGTATCTCTCACTCCAGACAGCGCCGGTCCAAAGGCCGGAGCTGTCGAACAGGGTATCGTCGCAAGGCGCGCCGCGCCGGTCGACGATGATCCCGCGGGGGTCAGCCAACACGACCGAACAGCCGACGCCGCCAACAGCCAGAAAGAGCCGATCGATGCTCCCTTTCGCGGCGAAGAGCAACGAGCCCATCCGTTCGCGCGATTGGGCGATTTCGTCCTCGGGCAGCCGCTGTGAGGGCGCGTGGCTTGCGGGATCGAGCGCGTGCAGCGCGCCAGACCGACGCCACGAGGCGGCAAGCGCCGAGCTTGCGGCGTCGTTGCCGGCAATCACCTTGAGAACATGATCCGCGTGGGCGGGGCCCTCGACTCGCCCCATCCTATCCTCCCGGCCGTTCCGCCCGCGGCGTCTGCTTTGGGCGGAGATCGGCAACCGTTATATCCGATCAGATATATGCGGGCTAGATCGAGTGGGGCAGCTCCCGATTCGACGAGACGCTGGTCGCGCGTGGTTCAGCGTTACGCGCCCTTCTCCCGCGCGTCCGCCACCGCCCGCCAGTGGGCGTCAAACAGCGCGGCGCCAAAGTCGAGCGCATCGCTGGAAACTTCACGGAATAGCGACAATGTGGTTGGCGGGCGCGCCGTCAGGCGGCCGGTCAGCCAATTCTCCTCGAAAGTGAAATGCGCCTCAAACTTCTTCGCCAGCTTCTGCATGCCGACGTTTTCGGGCAGGCAGACGATCTCGATCGTCTCGACGCCATGGTTTGTGGCGGCGCGCAGGATGCGCTTGAACAGCTTCTCGCCGATGCCGCGGCGGCGATAGCCGTTGTCAACGGAGAACGCCGCCTCGGCATGGATATGGCGCCCGAATGGCGCCTGCTCGCTCCAGATCGCCTGATTGGAGCGCAGTTCCGCCGCGCCGACCAGTTTGCCGTCGATGAACGCGCCGTAGACGAGGTCGCCCTTGCCGAAGCAGTTTTCGGCGTAACGGACCAGGAAGTCGTCCGACATGCCGCCGCCAAAGCGCAAATGCCGGCTGCGCGGGTCAAGGCTCAAGAGATGATGGCGAAACGCTTCTTTGTCCGATGGCCAGAGCCTTCGGAGCTCCACGGGGGATGATTTTGCTTCGTCCATAATCGACCTCGCCGATTCGTCTTCGGCGCTTCATCCCGGGGCTCATGTTGTGCGTCGCAACACGCATTTCAACCTTTGTTCAATCGGTCATCGCAGCGAGCTTCAGCAGGGTTTTGCCAAGCACCTGGCGTTTGGCGATGGCGTCAAACGCCTTCCGGTAATCCTCCAGCGGATATGTGGCGTGGACATGAACGCTAAGAACGCCGGACTTCGCCCAATCCATCAGTTGGGCCATGTTCTCGCGATGCGCCTCCGGCTCGCGCGCGGTGAATTCGCCCCAATAGACGCCGCGAATATCGCAGCCCTTGAGCAGGGGAATATTGAGAGGCGGCCGGGGAATCTCGCCCGATGCGAAGCCAATCACCAGAAGCCGCCCTTTCCAGGCGAGCGAACGCAAGGCCACTTCGGTGAGAGCGCCGCCAACCGGATCATAGACGACGTCGACGCCTTTGGGCGCGAGCGCCTTGAGGCTCGCGCGCATGTCGTCGCTTGCGGTGTTGATCGTCTCCGCCGCGCCATAGCGGCGGGCGAAGGCGAGCTTTTCCTCGGACGACGCCCCCGCGATCACACTCGCGCCCATCGCCTTGCCGATTTCCACCGCCGCGAGTCCGACCCCGCCCGATGCGCCGAGCACGAAAAGGGTCTCGCCGGCTCTGATCTCAGCCCGCTGTTTGAGCGCGTGCATGGATGTGCCGTAAGTGACCGAAAGGCCCGCGGCCTTGTCGAGGGCGAGACCCTCGGGGATCTTCGTCAGCCGGTTCGTCGGGACGGCAATATGCTCCGCAGCCGCACCGTAGGAGCAGAAGCCCATCACCCGCTCGCCGACAGCAAAGCCTTGCGTTCCCGGTCCCAGCGCAGCCACGCGGCCTGAAAACTCGGCGCCGGGCGAAAACGGCGGCTTGGGCCTCACCTGGTATTTGCCCTCGATGATCAGCGTGTCGAAGAAATTAAGCCCCGCATAGGCGACCTCGACCAAGGCTTCGCCGTCGCCGGGCATCGGCGCCGCGACCTCGGTCACCACCAAGTTTTCGGCCGGGCCAAGCGACGGACAGACCAGGGCTTTCATCGAGGGCTCCTAATTTTACTAATTTTTCAGTAACCAAATGCAGGATTGCAGCCCCTGCGTCGGCCGGCAAGGCGGAAGGCCGGAATTTCGCCCGGATCGGACGGCAGGGAAGCCCGCCGCCCGGGCTTGGCCATAAGGTCGGGCCCGGTTCAAAGGATTGTTCTTGATGACGCGTCTTGTCCTTTCGTCCCTTCGCGCCATTGGGGTCGCCGCCGCGGCGGTTTGCGTCGCGAGCGCCCTCCTCCCGCCCGCTGTGGCCGCCACCAAGGCCGCCAAGCCTGCGCCCAAATCGGGCGCAAAGGAGGAGGCGTCCAAGCCATCGCTGGTCGCGACCTTCGG
This sequence comes from uncultured Alphaproteobacteria bacterium, assembly GCA_963702825.1. Taxonomy (GTDB): domain Bacteria; phylum Pseudomonadota; class Alphaproteobacteria; order Rhizobiales; family Beijerinckiaceae; genus Roseiarcus. Next base: position 62,913 of record CAVPEE010000033.1, on the reverse strand, counting down.
CGATTGGAACGTCTTCGTCGGTGAAGTCGGCAAGGGACGCATCTGCTATACGCTCGCTCAGCCGAAATCGCGCGAACCCGCGAGTCTGACCCGTGATCCGGGCTATGCGTTCATTTCCGACCGTCCGTCGGAAGGGGTGCGCAACGAAGTGTCCTTCATCATGGGCTTCGACGTCTCGGGGGGCGATACGGCCGAATCAAAGACCGACGCCAAGCCGGGTGAGAAGCCTTCGAAGTCGGACGCCAAATCGAAGACGTCCGCCGCCGCCGCGGCCCCGGTCGCCCTGGTGGACCAGGCGTCGTTCGAGATGCTTCCCAAGGGCGGAAACCTCTGGGTCAAGAACGCGGCGAAAGAGAGCGCGCTGATCGCCGAAATGCGCAAAGGCGTGAAACTGGTGGTCAAGGCGGCGTCGCTCAGAGGCCACCAGTCAATCGACACCTATGCGCTTGGCGGGTTCTCGCAGGCGATGGACCGGCTGCAGAAGGAATGCCCGGGGAAGTGACCCCAGGGTTGACGCGCCTGGCCTAGGGATCGAGTTGGACTAGCGTCCCTCTCGGCAGCGGGGCGGGTCCGTTTGGGATTTCTTGGCCTGTGGCTGTTTTGCTTTGAAAACCCCTAATTCAGGGGGTTGGATTTCCTTGGATTTTCCTTGGATTTTCTCGTACGAAACGAGACTTATCAATGGGTTACACGGGATTTTCGCTGAAAAGTTTTTCGTAGCCCTTCTGCCCCTCGGGGCGTTCGAAGCGGCGGAACGGAAGGCCGCCTGCGCGGCTATGCGGAAGCGCAGAAGTGTTCATCGAGCAAGCTTAACCTGGATTCTGATTTTCTGCAACCGATTGCCGCCCCGGCCGTTTCCCTCAGCCGCCTCCTCCGGCGGCCAGGTCAAAGCTCAATCAGCTGGACCGGCTTCGGCCAACCGAACAAACTGTGCGAGCCCGCGAGTGTTGCAAATCGACGTGAAGCGGACGTTGTTGGGCGCGACCAAGCGCTACTCAGAGTCTGTCGACGTATAGGCGGCAGTACGGCACTCTCCGTTGCGCTATGGACGCAATCCAACGATTCGCCATGAACATGAAACGCACTCGCAAGATTAACAATATTTCGCAGGACGAACTTGCGCACAGAAGTGGACTCCATAGAACGTATATTGGTTCTGTTGAACGTGGTGAGCGCAATTTAACTCTCCGGAACGCTGAAGTTATTGCGAAAGCTCTCTCTACCACTCTTGCAGCCCTAGTCAGCAATGACTGACACAAACCGGCTGGACGCGATTTTGCGACAATACCAGTCATCGTTTGCAGACAAGATATATTCTGAAGAGAATGATGATCATGATGTTTTAATGGACGTCTTCTCTCTATTGCCTGTGATTAAGCGAGAGAATCGTCAGTACTGGGGACGAGAGCTGGGAATGTGTTGCAACTACTTGTCAGCCAAGCTTGTCGAAAATTGACTTCTTATAAGCCCGCTTTACGAATTGGGGCCGACGAACCTTGTGATTTCATCGTTGATAATTTTGCCATCGATACAAAATACCGGATCGGTTCCGGCGACTCTGGCACACTCAAGAAATTTAAATCCTATGGGCCGCTGCTAAAGGATCAGGGACTCGTACCGGTGTTTCTTATTCTTCGAGAAGACAATCTCACTGCGGCAATAACAGCTTGTAACGCCGGTGGTTGGCAGGTGAATGTTGGAGCGCAGTCCTTTCTCTTTATCAAGACTCTTACTGGCTTTGATCTTGAGGGATTTCTAGCGCGTCGAAAAGCGGTATTTCCTGTTTCGCGGACATTGCCTTCCGCGTAGGTGATTGCGGACGATGACGAGTGTCGCGCGCGAGGCGCTTATGGCAAATTTCGACATAGCGTGGTTCGATCTCTATCCCGACGAAGGGAAGTCCAGCTTCTTTGGCAGCTACTAGGGTTGTGCCGGACCCGGCGAACGGGTCTAACACCAAGGAACCACCGTGGCGCGGCGCAAATATCTCAACCAACTTCTTCATTAGGGGAAGTGGCTTAACAGTACAGTGGACATTAAAGTCTTCCGTGCGCCCGCGTGGGATATTTTCCAAGATATTCGACTGAAACCCGCCATCAGATGACTTCGTATAGAATAATCCAGTACCAAACGTCATAGCCGTCTCAATATAATTGGTCGCGAGGGGCTTTTGCACTATACATACTGCCTCCCACTCCCCACGAAGGCAGCTGTGCCAGCCATCCCACGTTTCAGCGTTAGATACATCTCGCTTCGTAAGCTGATCTCTTATATTTATCCCCTTCGGGATCCCACTCGACCTTCTATAGACCACTGTATCACGAGCATAGAAACCAGCTCGTTCCAACGCTACTTGCACATGTGCCGCCGTGCGCGTGCTGTTAAAGACGCCACCGTAGCTCCAGGTTTGCAGACACGAAATAACTCAGTACCCCATGCAACACACCAGTTCTCATAGTCCAATATGTTCTGGCGATTCCGCTCGTACCAATTTTTGTTTCTCACGCCTCCAGCAAGACCGCTTCCATAAGGAATATTCTTCACGAGTGTTTTGCTTTCGGACGAGCGAGTCCTTTCGAGACGACGAGTAATCTCCTCGTCATCCCATTTGTGGCCAACAAATTCGTAATTGCATGGGGGATCAGTAATGCAACACGACACAATGGAATCGGGGAATCCGCGCATTATCTCGGTGCAGTCTCCTACAAAAATCTGATTTTTGATCAAGGTCGCGAATCTCCTTTGCAGTTGCTACTATGAGTTATCATATGTTGTTAGGTCAAGTATTTTGAATGGCCGCTAACAACAACATAGGCCGGATGGCCAGCGGGGCGTGAGGGAGCCAGGCCGCAGGCACCTTCGGCGCAGACCGCTCTCGGCGACGGCCAGACGCGGCGGGCGGAACGGCCGGAAAATGTCGATTTTTGCATCGCCGCAAGCCGTGCGCGTCTTTCGGTCTGCTTGCCAAGCCGAGCACCGGAATGGCCGCTATTTGCGCATTCTTGCCATTACAGCGCGATCGCCCCGGCCGGTATCCGCCCCGAAGCGGCCGCTCCCGTATGGGCGATTGAGGTTTAAAGCTACACGTCCGGCTTCATCGCGGCGAACAAATAGTTCACGCCCGTATCGGACGAGAGGCGCCAGTCGCGCCTGAACGGATCGTAGACCATGCCGCGCAGGCTCTTGCGCCTTAAGCCCGCGGCGCGGGCGAAGCCGGTGAGCTCGAGCGGCGTCACGAATTGCTCCCAGCGGTGCGTTCCAGGCTCGAGCCAGCGCAAGACATATTCGGCGCCGACGATGGCGAGGGCGAAGCTCCTCAACGTGCGGTTGAGAGTCGAGACGAGCAAAAGCCCGCCGGGCTTGACCAGCGAGGCGGCGGCAGCGACGAAGCGTTTCGGATCGGCCGCGTGCTCGATCACCTCCATCGCGCTGACGACATCGAAAAGCCGCGGCTCCTCCGCCAGGTCCTCGACCGTGCCCATGCGATAGGCGAGCTTGGCGCCCGTCTCCTCGGCATGATGGCGGGCGGCCTCGATCGCGGCGGGCGCCGGATCGACGCCGACGACATTGGCGCCGAGCCGAGCCAGCGGCTCGGCGAACAGTCCAGCCCCGCAGCCAACGTCGAGGAGGTCGATTCCGGCGAGCGGCGCGCCGACCCCCGTCTCAAGCTTGAAATGCCGCACGATCAGGTCGCGCGCCCAGCCGATCCGGACCGGGTTCACGCGATGAAGCGGCGCCATCGGGCCTTCCGGATCCCACCACGTGTCGCCCAGCGCCTCGAAGCGCGCGACCTCCTCGGACATGATGCTCGGCGACGGCCTGACTGACATCGCGACCTTTTTCCGCGCCCTTCGCCTGGGCGGCTCAGCGTTGACCCATCCGGCGCGCGCCTTTATAGGCCGCCCCCACGCATCGCGCGAGTCTGCGCGTCTCCCCCAAGGCCTAAGGAACTATGCCGCGTCTGGTGATGAAATTCGGCGGCACGTCGGTCGCCGACCTTCAACGCATCCGCAACGTCGCCGCGCATGTGAAACGAGAAATCGACGCCGGTTCGGAGGTCGCGGTCGTCGTCTCGGCGATGGCGGGCAAGACCAACGAGCTTGTCGCCTGGTGCAAGGAAGCAGGCTCTCACTTCGACAACCCCGAATATGATTTCGTCGTCGCCTCGGGCGAACTGGTGACGGCCGGCCTGCTCGCGCTGGTGCTCAAGGACATGGGGCTCAAGGCGCGCTCATGGGCGGGGTGGCAAATTCCACTCGTCACCGACGACGCGCATGGCTCAGCCCGCATTGCTGGCATCGACGGAACGCGGCTGGGCGAGGGGTTTGCGGCGGGCGAGATCGCCGTCGTCGCCGGTTTCCAGGGCGTGCACAAAGCCACCAATCGGGTGACGACGCTCGGGCGCGGCGGTTCGGACACTTCGGCTGTCGCGCTTGCCGCGGCGATCTCGGCCGACCGTTGCGATATCTATACCGACGTCGACGGCGTCTACACGTCCGACCCGCGCGTCGTGCCGAAGGCGCGCCGGCTTGCCAAAGTGGCGTTCGAGGAAATGCTGGAAATGGCTTCGCTGGGCGCCAAAGTGCTGCAGGTGCGCTCGGTCGAATTGGCGATGGTGAACAAGGTCAAGCTCTATGTGCGCTCGTCCTTCGACGATCCGGCGCACCCTCAGCTTGGCACGCTCATCTGCGACGAGGAGGATATCATGGAGCAGGAGGTCGTCACCGGCATCGCCTTCTCGCGCGACGAGGCCCAAATCACTTTGCGCGATGTCGCCGACAAGCCCGGGGTCGCCGCAGCGATCTTCGGGCCGCTGGCCGACGCCAACATCAACGTCGACATGATCATCCAGGTCGTCTCCGACGACACGACGACGACCGACATCACCTTCACCGTGCCCGCGACCGAATACGAGCGCGCCATGAATCTGCTCAAGCAGCGCAAGGCCAAGATCGGCTACGCCAAGCTGCACGGGGCGCAGGATGTGGTGAAGATCTCGGCGATCGGGGTCGGCATGCGCTCGCATTCCGGCGTCGCCGCGCGCGCCTTCAAGGCGCTGGCCGAGAAGGGCATAAATATCCGCGCCATCACAACGTCGGAAATCAAGTTCTCGATGCTGATCGACGACGCGTATACCGAGCTCGCCGTGCGCACGCTGCACACGCTCTACGGGCTGGACGCGAAGTAAGCATAACCAGTGGGCGGTGGGGACAGGCGGCGTCTTTTGGCGTGCGCTCTGGCAGGCCGCCATTTCCGAAGTTCGCCTTGGGCCGTCGGACGACCGGCGAGGCGCGCCCCTCTTACTGCATCCGTCCTTGATGTCGCCTAGCTTGTAGGCGGTGTCCGACACGAAGCCATCGCTGAAGTGCGAGCGGGCCGTGGCCGCCGCCGCCTCGCCTATAGATACTGTCTGTAACTTGAAAGTCAGATGGTATCGCGATAATCCATGTCGACCTAAGTAGCAAACCATAGTGAGGGACTATGCGGCCTGTACGTTTGACACGCGCCGAGCAGCAGGCGCTAACCCGGGAGCGGCTGCTTGCCGCGGCCGAGCGGGTCCTTGCAGGCCACGGATACGGCGGCGCGTCGATTGACCTGATAACGGCGGAGGCCGGCTACTCGAAGGGCGCAATCTATTCCAATTTCGAGAGCAAAGAGGCGGTCTTCCTCGAGCTGTTGCGCGTCTACATGGAGCGCGATATGGCGGAACTTGGACGGATCGTCAGTCTCCCCCCGCACCAACTGTCCGCGGCGCTGAGCGCATGGCTCGAAACAATGCACTGCGATAGCGACTGTCCGCTCCTGGTTACAGAGCTGCAACTCCACGCGCGCCGAAATCCAGTCTTCGCAAAACGATATTACGCGCTGCAGGATCAGCAGACCCGCGCCCTGGCGCGAATCCTCGAGCGCTTCTTCGAAGCCCAGTCCGTCCCGCTTCCCATGGACCCGCGCGACCTTGCCGGCTGCATGACCGCTCTGGCGCATGGTCTCAGCCTGCAACACCCGCAGGCGAAACCTGGCGCACGCAGCACCGCAGGCCGGGTGATCGGCGCCTTGCTGAAGCTTCTCGCGCAACGCTAAGCGCTGCCCTGAGCCAAAGGCCAAGGCAAACGCGCCGGCTTCGTTGGCGTTTAAGATACCACTTGACATTCCGATATCATATGGTATCTGGATTGCAAATGGGTTCAGCGTCATCGCGCTGGAGGCAAACGAAGTCGCGGAACTTGTCGCCTTTCTGGTCTCGGACGCGGCCAGCTACATCAACGGCGCCGAGATCGCGGCCGACGGCGGTGCGCGCCTGTAAGCGAATCTCGCGTTCCATGCCTGTCGTTCTTGGCAATGAATTACGCCAGCGCAAACAGATCGCTGTTTTTTTAAGAGAACTGGAGATCATCATGGGTGAACGAGACAAAGGATCAGACCGGCCCCGCGTCCTCGTGCTCGGCGCCAGCGGGTTGAACGGCGGCGCCATAGTCGCGCAGCTGGGCGAGAGGGGCGGCGTCGAGGTCGTCCGCGGTGCGCGTGATCCACGGACCGTGGCTAGCTGGAAGGACGAGGGCAAGGCTGCCGTCCTCATCGACCTGGACGATCCGCAGAGCTTTCCCGCGGCGCTGGAGGGGATCGACCGCCTATTCCTGATGACGGGCTACACCATCCACATGGTCCATCAGATGAAGACGATCACAGATGCGGCGGTGGAGGCCGGCGTCAGCTTCATCGTCCATCTTGGCGTCTTCGGAAACGGTCGCTCGACCGATCCGCATTTCGCCTGGCACGAGCTCGTCGAACGCTACATCGAGGGAAGCGGCGTGGCTTGGTGTCACCTCCATCCGCATGTCTTCATGGAAAACCTGCTGACGGTCATGCGTCCCGTGGGTGGCGCGTTGCGTTGGCCAATGGGCGACAAGCGCGTGGGCTGGGTCGCCAGCGACGATATCGCCGCTGTAGCAGCTAAGGTGCTGGCGGAAGGGCCGGAGCGCCACGCGGGGAAGAACTACTACCTGTCGACCGACCTCCTGAACGGGACGGAGGTCGCGGGAGTGCTGAGCAGGGCGACGGACCGCCCGATCCAGGCCCTCGTCATGACGCCGGACGACCTCGCGGTTGGCGTCGCTTCCGGCCAGGTTGTCATGCCGGGCAACATTGAGGCGAACTATGCGGCGAGCATGCTCGAATGGGCGCGGCAGACCTTTGATGGACGCATGGCCTACAGCGCGGTGACGACCGACACCGTTGCGACGCTGCTCGGCCGGCCGCCAATCAAGCTGGAAGCCTGGGCGCAGCAGCATCGCTCTGATCTCGGGACGTGATGAGAATGGGTGACGACGCCTCAGTTTTCCGCACCACTGTGCGTATTCCGACGGCTTCTGGGGACGACCTGGAGGCGTGGGTATACCAGCCCGATGGGCATGGCCCGCACCCGGCCGTCGTGATGGCGCATGGGTTCGCTGGCGTTAAGGCAGGCGGCCTCGAGCCGTTCGCGGAGCGCTTCTGTCGCGAAGGGCTCACTGCCATTGCTTTCGACTACCGCCATTGGGGCGACTCGAGTGGCGAGCCTCGCGAAGTAACGTCAATACCGCGCCAGCGCGAGGACTATCGCACCGTAATCGACTGGGCTGCCGCCAACCCCGACATCGATGCAAAGCGGATATTCATATGGGGAACATCGTTCTCGGGGATGCATGTGGTCGAGATCGCCGCCACCGACGTTCGTCTGCGCGGTGCGATCGCCCAGTGCCCGCTGGTTGACGGGCTCGCCGGCACGAAAAATGTGCCGCTCACTCGACTGCTACGTCTGGTCTCGGTCGGTTCGCTCGACAAGCTCGGTTCGCTGGTCGGACGCCCACCCATCTACATCACTGCGAGCGCAGCGTCTGGCGAGTTCGGCGCAATCGCTAGCGAGGATGCCATCGCCGGCCTGTCGCTCATTACTCCCCCCAAAGGCACGGACTGGCACAACCGTGTTGCGGCTCGCTCTCTGCTCGGTATCGGCGCGCACCGACCGGTCAGGAAGGCAGCCAACATCCGTTGCCCGATCCTACTGATCGTGGCGGAGACCGACACAATCGCGCCGATCGGTCCGGCGCTGCGCGTCGCCGATTGCGCGCCAAAAAGTCAGCTCCACCGCAGCCGAGGCGGTCACTATGGCCCTTACAAGGGCGGCGAGGACCACGACAACGTGGTGCGTATCGAAATCGAATTCCTGCATCGACACGCGGCGCTTTCGCCTGCAAGCTGAGCGATTGCGCTGGCCAAAGGTTCGTCGTGCTGTTCGACGCCGTGAGTTGGAAAGATCATCCAGCGTTGGCCGACCACTCGTCCTGGTAAGGGACGAACTGCGAAGCCGAACTTCAGCTCAGCGGTGGGATGCGCAGCACCTGGCCGGGATAGATCTTGTCGGGGTGGGTCAGCATCGGCCGGTTGGCCTGGAAGATGACGTCATACTTTCCGCCGTTGCCCTTGCCGTATTCCCTCTCGGAAATCGCCCACAGGGTGTCGCCGCTCTTGACCGTATAGAACTTCGATTCCGGCGTGGCTGCAGCCGGCTTGATGTCGTTCTGCACCGTCTGCACGCCGACCGTGTTGCCGAGCGCGATGGCGATCTTTTCGGCTTGCTCCGTGTTCGCGGCGCTGCCCGTGACATGCACCTTGTCTCCGTCGACCGCTATCTTCACGTTCGACGCGTCGAGCCCATGTTTCGCAAGCTCTTTGTGCAAGTCGTCGGCCGTCGCCGCCTTCGCTTCACTGGCGCCGAACAGCTTCTCTCCGGCGCTTTTGACGAAACTGATCAGTCCCATGACTCATGCTCCTGACGCCAGCGGCGCTCTGGTTGGTTGAAAAAAGGGCGCCTTCCCGGGCGCCTCGCAATCCTAGCGTTCAATCCTAGCGTTAAAGAGCCCAGGCTGGACAGCAGTATTTCGATGGCAGCGAAAAAGCGCTCAGGCGCTCTTCATGCTGTTCATGACCATGCCGACAATCGCCGAGACGATCGCGCCGGACACGCCGCCGCCGACCAGTTGGCCAACAAGGGCGCCGATATCCATGCCGCCGGTGGCCCCCTGCAGCATCGGGATGAGCGAGGTCAGGAGCGACCCGCCGGCCGCGCCGCCCAGAGCGCCGGCGATGGTGTTGCCCGCGGTTCCGAGGTTCACATTCTTTGCCGCCGCGCCGACCGCGTTGCCGCCGATCGCGCCAGCAATGAGCTGGATGATAAGGTTGATAATCGTGCCCGACATGGTGTTTCCTCTACTGTGGCCGCAAACTCACGTGGGCGCCGCGGCAATTGTGCCCTGAGATCAATGGTCTTGCCTCATTTTTGCTCTGTTTCGGTCACAAGTCAATCATCCTGCCGTAGCTTCCGGAACACGATTGCGCGATTTCACAATCGAGATCTAGTCAGCGGCGAATTACCGCCAGAGCACGCGCAAGATAACCAGAACACGCGCAAGATAACCTGCGCATCTTGACGCGCGCATGAAGGGACGAGAAAGCGGGGCCGGTCGGTTTTTTACTTGCTCTGGTCGCTATACACGCCTTCGCTGGCAGGGCGGCGGCTGGAGAATCTGCCCGCATCTTTGCCAAGGCGCCCTTATCGCCGCGGCTGAGCCGCTGTTATGGGGCGCTGATTCTGGCCAATGCTTCCTGCATCGGCTCCGCCGAGACGACGAGAATTCCCTCGAACGGCGAGTCCAGGTCCGTAATCAGGACGACGGCGCCGGCGATTGAAAGGGCGCCCACCCCCAGCGCCGCGATCACCAATCCATTGCGGGGCGCGAAGAGGCCAATGCTAAAAAATAGAATGGCGAACCACGCCAACAGGATAAGTATGAACGGATGCTGGACATGGTCCATTTCCTCCGCTCTTTCGAGCCATGTCGTCTTGTTCAGTTCGGCGGCGATGCTCGATGCGTTGGCCAGGGCTGAGCGTTGAGCCTCGAACTCAGGTTTGAGGTTGCGAATGCTCAGCTGCAAACTCTCGAGCAATTGCCAGGCGTGAGGGCTGCCAAGCTTTGGTTTGGGATTCTCTGTTTGATGCCAAGTCTCTGCGATTTTTGCGGCGGTATATTTTCGAAGCAGGGATTTTGTCTCGTTAGCGCCGGGTCCGAAATTCACCAGCTCGCGATCGAGCAGCATCAAGCTCGCGGCATATTCTTCGGTCTGCTTATTGCTAGTGTCGAACTTATTCTTCGCTGTGGCGACCAATAGACCAAGAACCAACGCCGCAAGCAGGGAGACCATACCGGTGGCGGTTTGCACGATGGCCCTGGTTGAGTCGTCATGATACTTTTCAGGCATAAGCTTGCCCGCCAGCAAACCCAGGATTCCGCCGCCGAATAAGGCCGCAAATGTCGCGAGGCCGTAAAGCGCGATTGTCGTCATCGCAACCGGCCTTTTCGCGCTGAGGTTGACGTCATCCGTCCCACATTCGCCACACGGCCGCGATTCGGAGCGCCAATCTGCGTAATTCGAACGTTTCCGACAAGCCAAAATCCAGGGCGGCAGGAAGTCGATGACGACGGAAGGGCGCCCCGCCGAGCGCGAAATAAAACGTCGCGTGCCCCCCAACCTGGCGCATCTCGTCGATGAGGTTTGATAGAACGCGGGACACAACAACGCCTGACGTGGTCGATGTGACAAGGGACAACGCTTGCCTCGGCAATCGAAGTCAATAGCCTCGTCTGTCGATCGCCTCCGGAGGAGCTATGAAAGACCCCTATGAGATCCTCGGCGTCGCCAAGACCGCCTCGGCCGACGAGATCCGAACCGCCTACCGAAAGCTGGCCAAGAAGCTGCACCCGGATCTCAATCCAGGCGACAAGCAGGCGGAGGAGCGGTTCAAGGAAGTCGCCGCAGCCAACGATCTGCTTTCCGACCCGGAGAAGCGGCGACGCTTCGACGCCGGCGAGATCGACGCCTCGGGGGCGGAGAAGGCGCCTCCCAACGCGCGATATTACCGCGATTACGCCGCCGAGGGCGGCCATCCTTACGAGGGCCAGTCGGCTTACGGGGACTTTGCGCAGGGCGACGACCTGTTCGCGGAGCTGCTGCGCCGCAGCGCCGAGCAGGCGCGGCGCCGGCCGGGCGCGGACCTGCATTACGAGCTTCCGGTTGATTTCCTAGACGCTGTGAACGGCGCCGCCAACACGATCACGTTGCCGCAAGGCGGGACGTTGGATGTGACCATTCCCGCCGGCGTCGAGGACGGGCAGACCCTCAGGCTGCGCGGCAAGGGCGCGCCGAGCCCGGGCGAGGGCCCGCCCGGCGACGCGCTGGTGCAGATCGTGGTCAAGCCGCACCGCTATTTCACCCGCGAGGGCGCCGACATCCTGCTCGATTTGCCGATCAGTGTGAAGGAGGCGGCGCTGGGGGCCGAAGTCAGAACGCGGACGACCACGGGAAGCGTCATGCTCAAAATCCCGAAGCGATCGAACACCGGCGACGTGCTGCGCCTCCGCGGCAAGGGCGTGAAGACGCGCGGCCGCACGGGCGACGAACTGGTCAAGCTCAAAGTGATGATGCCGACCGAGGCCGAGCCCGAGCTCGACGCCTTCCTGGCCGACTGGAAGCCGGCCGGAGCCTACGATCCGCGCAAGGAGATGTGAGCGATGATCAACGAGCGTGAATTCCTAGAGCGCGCCCGGCTCGACCGCCAGACGCTCTCGATCTGGATCGAGGAGGAGTGGCTCATCCCCGCTCGCACGGCCGACGAGCTCGCCTTCACCGACATGGATCTGGCGCGCGCCAACCTCATTCGCGACCTCAAAGACAATATGGGCGTGAACCACGAGGGGCTTGGGGTCGTCCTGCATCTCTTGGATCAGATGCATGCGCTGCGACGCGCGCTCGCAGCGGCGCTTGAGTCCGCACGCGATCGACGGCCGTCATCGGAGCGATAACGAGCTTATGGTCTTCGCGGGCAGCTCGCGGGGCTCAGATCTGCGGGCCCATCTGCCAATTGAAGTGCTCGGCGTTGAAAATATGGTTGTGCAAATTGGCGATCCACTGGCGGCCTGAGGCCGTCAGGCTCAGATATTTCATCCCCTCCTCGAGATGTCCCGAGACCGTGTTCCAGTAAAATCCGGGGAACTTCTCGACCAGGTCAGCAGGAGAAGAATAGCCGTACTGCCGGTTGCTGCCGAGCTCCTCGAACTCGTAGAACAGCGCATTGGCCTTCCTCGGATACAAGGGATCGCCAAGCTGCCCGATCAGATCGGCGGCCTGAACCAGCCGCGGCTCGAGTCCGGGCTGATCGGAGTCCGAAGTCGGGGTCGGGGGAAAGCGGGTCAGTTCGATCGCGGCGGCGACACGGTCGGGATCGATCGTCGTCGACTTCCCGAGGCGCTCGTAGACGAACAACTTTGATCGATCAACATGATAGGCGGCAAGCGACGCGTCCGAGGCTCCACGCGGCAGCGTAACCGTTCGCCCGTTCTTGTCGATGACGAACTCAGTCTTGGTGTCGCCGCTCAGGACGCCGCGGACGAAGCCGATGTCGTGCAAAAGGCAGGCGACGATGAGGTGGATGTAATCCTCAGGCTGAACCGTGTGCGCCAGCGTCCGCCCATGCAAAATGTCGCGGCCGACCATGGATACGAGCATCGTGTGTTCGTAGGTGTGGTAGAGCGCGTCGCTCCTGGCGATGCATTCGATCGTCGTCCGGGCCAGCGCGCCCAGGCGCTCGGCCTCGTCGTTCTGACCCGAGCCAAAGAGTTCGCGGAAGTCCTTGGCAAGATACTTGCCAAGCTTCTTCGCGGCCACGGCCGCAATCATATCCATTTCGTTGGCTCCCAAAGAGGCGGCCAGCCATGGCTATCATCCTGACGTTCGTGGCCAGTCAGTAGATTAGTGCAGGGGCAACACCCACGCTAGTCTGGCCAGCACGATGCTGGCGCGCCAACAGATATGGGGAGCGATTAACGCTCGATGAATGTCGTGGCGGCCTGTCAGCCGCGCGTTTGTTGCAGAGCGAACAAAGCCAGCGAAGGTCGCTTCGTCCTAATTTGCCGGGCCCGCCAGCGGATCGGGGAGGCCCACGAGATCGAAGCTCAGCGCGCGCAGGCGTCTGCGGGCGTCCTCGTCGTAGGCTTGGCGGTCGGCGCGCGATTCCTGCATGCCGTTGAAATAGAGCCCGCTTCGGCCCGCAAGCGCGGGCTCATCGACGAGCTGCAGAATCGCCGCGCCGCCTTGCTCCACGGTGCTGATCGGCCGGACGCCGCTCAAGCGAACCATTGTCGTGTCCATATAAGTCGCTGGATGCAGACAATTGACCGTGATGTTTTGTCCCGCGAGCTCCTTGGCGAGATCAACGGTGAAGAGGATTTGCGCCAGCTTGCTCTGACAATAGGCGCGCACGCCGCTATAGCCGCGAGTGAGCATCACGTCGGAGAAGTCGATCGCCTGTTGGCCCGCCGACGAAACGTTGACGATGCGCGCGGAATTGCGGCTCGCCAGCATGGGCAGCATGAGACGCGTCAGCAAAAAGCCGGCGAGATAATTGACCGCGAAGCGCAACTCGAAGCCGTCGGCGCTGAGTTCGCGCCGCGCCCCGCTGGTGCCGATCCCGGCGTTGTTGACGAGCGCATCGAGGCCGTCGCCATCGCGCCGCACGGCGTCAGCGAGAGAGCGAACCTCGGCGAGCGAGGCGAGGTCAGCGACAAGAAAGCGCGCCTTGCCCCCTTGCTGTGCGATGCGCTCAACCACAGCCTCGCCGCGCGCTCGATCGCGGCCGTGGACGATGACGCGCCAGCCCTGCGCGGCCAGGCGCTCGGCGACATAGCGGCCGACGCCATCGGTCGAGCCGGTTATGAGAACGGTCTTGCCCTTCGTGGTCATGAGATTGTGTTCCGCAATCGAGTACGAATTTGCTTAGCGAACATGGCATTTGGGTCGAACCAGCGCCGTCATTGCGACTGGGCGAACGCGGAGAAGCAATCCAGAGGAACGTAGGGTGCCCTGCGGCTCCTGGATCGCCGCGTCGCTTCGCTCCTCGCGATGACGATTCCGTCTTAGCGCAGCGGGCTCGGAGCGCGAATCTGCGCGACTATCTTGCGGCCGAGTATCATCGGACTGTAGCGAGCCAAACTCAGCGCCGCGCATTGCGATCATATAGCTGATCCTAACCGCTCGCGCTGCGCTCCGCGACCGATCGCTCGGCCCCGCCCGCTAATCGAGGTAAGTGACCACGCCGGTTTGCAGGTCATAGATCGCCGCCACGATCTTCACCTTTCCCGAGGCCACCAGATCGGAGACGATCTTGCTCAGAGTGGGCAAGTTCGCCGCGGTCCGCTTCGCGCTCTCCTTCGCGGTGTTATCCGCGAAGTCGCCGGAATCATTGCGCACCGCAAGCGCCGCCGGCACGATGGGCTCGATCATGCGGCCGATGACGCCGGGATAAGTCGCGTTCTTGGTCACAATGTCGCAGGCGGCCTTCACTGCGCCGCAGGCGGTGTGCGCGAGGATGACGATGAGCGGAGAGCCGAGGACGGCGGCGCCATATTCGATCGTGCCGAGCGTTCCGACGTCAACGAGATTGCCAGCGTCGCGCGCGATGAACAGTTCGCCGACGCCGTGACTGGCAAAGATGAGCTCAGGAGGCACGCGGCTGTCGGCGCAAGAGATGATTGTCGCCCAGGGCGCCTGGTGCGCGGCGACAGCGGTCCGGCTTTCCGCGAGATGGGAAGTGCAAAGCTCCGGACTGCTCACATAGCGCTCATTGCCCGATTTGAGCGCCGCGAGCGCATCCTGGGGGGAGAGCGCGGTCGGCGCGCCTTCCTCCGCCCGCGCCGCAGGCGGCGCGCCTCCAACTCCGAGCGCGATCGCGCCTGCCGCGCTGAACTTCATGAAATCCCGCCGGCCAATCCCGTCACTTGTCGCAATTGACGCACATTGTCCGCCTCCCTGACGTCGGGCTCCTTGAGAGCCCTCTTGATGATCTCTTCGGCGCCGAACCCGCGTTCGCGCTCGCGCCTTTATTGGACCAGCTTGGCTCTCAGGCGGCCGTATTCCTGCTCGGTGATCGAGCCCGCCGACTTCAGCTTGTCGAGCTTCACGATCTCGTCCGCGGCGCTGAAACCGACGATGTGTCGCAATTCCTCGCGCGCCTCGCTGGCTTGCGCCCTGTTGCGCTCCGCCATGCCCCGTCCTTGCGTGAGAAGATAGGCGAAGACGCCGAGGTAGGAGAACAGGACGAACGCGATGACCCAGAGCACCTTGGCGAAGCCGGACACGTCGTGACGGCGGAAGAGATCGCCCGACACCACGATGAGCAGCCAGAACCACAATATGAACATGAATATGGTGAAGGCGTCGGCAATAAAATTGCCGAACGTAAATCCGCCGTCGAACAGCATTGTTCTTATTCCCTATCCCAACCGAGTCAGGGCCATTCTAGATCAATGCGGGCGCAAAGCACAGCGACGGTTCGTTCGCTTCGCGCGAATACCGGCTAGCGACCTGCACCAAGCGCGCCGGGGTGAGCCGTTTTCAACCGGCGCGCGGAATGGATCTCATCCGCCGCGCGTGATCTCCACCTTGTCAGGATAAAATGCGAGGTGGGACCCGATCTCACCCACCCCCGCTATCGGCAGCTCGTAAGTCCACACGGCGTTGTCGTCGCGCGCCTTGCCGTCGGTGATCGAGTAGTAATTCGCCTCGCCCTTGTAAGGGCAAGTCGTTAGGCGGGCCGTGCGTTCAAGCGCGCTCATGTCCATGTCGGCGCGCGGCACATAGACAACCGGCGGATAGTTCGCCTCGCGCAGCTCCAATGCCGTTTTGCTGTCTCCGATCGTTCGTCCATGCCAGATCACCCGCACGCGCTCATGGATCGGCTCGATCGTGATTGGATGATCCTTGGTTCCTGCTTGAGTCATCGGGGCCTCCTCGAAGGCTTCAAGTCATGCAAGCTCATACATAAGCAGGAGCCTGGCGGTCCGCTACCCGTGGCCGGCCACCGGCTTCGCGCTATACGGCTCCTCGAGCTTGGCGATGGTGCGCGCGTCAAGCTTGAGCTCCGTCGCTGCAACCGCGTCGGCAAGGTGATGGGGCTTCGAGGCGCCGATGATCGGCGAAGTCACGAACGGCTTGGACAGCACCCACGCGAGCGCAACCACCGCGGGCTTGGTGTTCAACTTTTCCGCGGTCTCGACCACGCGCTTGCGGATCGACTCGTCCTGCCGCGAACCGAGCCCCAAGGTCACGCTGAACGGATCGGTGCGGCCTCGCGTGGTCGAAGCGTTGGCGCCGACGCCGGACCCTGCGAGATAGCCGCGCGCCATCGGCGACCAGGGAATGACGGCGATGCCGTCGTTCGCGCACAACGGCATCATCTCGCGCTCTTCCTCGCGATAGACGAGGTTGTAATAGTTCTGCATCGAGACGAATTCGGCGTGGCCCTTGGCGCGCGCGATGTCGAGCATGCGCGCGAACTGCCAGGCGTACATTGACGACGCGCCGATATAGAGCGCCTTGCCGGCGCGCACGACGTCGTTCAGCGCTTCCAGCGTCTCTTCCATCGGGGTCAGCGGATCGAAGCGGTGGATCTGGTAGAGATCGACGTAGTCGGTGCCGAGACGCTTCAGCGAAGCGTCGATCGCCTCCATGATATGCTTGCGCGACAGGCCCTTGGCGTTGGCGCTCGGCCCCATCACGCCGTGCACTTTGGTCGCGATCACCACGTCTGGCCGCTTGGCGTATTCCTTGAGCGCGCGGCCGAGGATTTCCTCGCTGACCCCTTGCGAATAAACATCCGCGGTGTCGAAAAAATTGATGCCTTTCTCCAGCGCCTCGCGGATGAACGGACGCGAAGCTTCTTCCTCCAGCACCCATTCGCGCCATTTCGTCGAGCCGTAGGTCATGCAGCCGAGGCAGAGCTTCGACACCTGCATGCCGGTTTTGCCAAACTTCACGGTTTCCATGTCGAAGTTCCCCTCGTTTCTCGTTTGATTTGCCTCAATGATAGGACCATTAGCGGGCTCGCGGCAAAGAGAGAACCCGAACCGGAGATCAACCAAACGTGAACGCGAAGCGCGGCTCGTCCAAAAAAAAGCCAGCGGGGGCCTGGGACTTCTGGATCGATCGCGGCGGCACGTTCACCGACGTGATCGGCCGCGATCCGCGTGGGCGCCTGCATCCGATCAAACTTCTGTCCGAGAGTCCGGCCTACACGGACGCCGCGGTTGAAGCGATTCGCCGGCTCTTGGGCCTCGCTTCGGGAGAGCCAATTCCTGCCGGCGCCATGCGCGCCGTCAAGATGGGAACGACCGTCGCCACCAACGCTCTGCTCGAGCGGCGGGGCGAACGCACGCTGCTCGTAACCACGCGTGGATTTCGTGACGCGCTCGAGATCGGCTACCAGGCGCGCCCGCGCATATTCGCGCGCAACATCGTAAAGCCCGAGCAGCTTTATTCCGGCGTCGTCGAGATCGACGAGCGCGTGCGGGCGGACGGCGCGGTCGAAGTCGCTCCGGATCCTGACCGCGTGCGCGCCGCGCTGGCGGAAGCGCGCGCTCAAGGCTACGACGCCGTCGCGATCGTGTTCATGCACGCCTATCGCTATCCGGCGCATGAGCGCGTGGTCGCGAAGATCGCCCGCGAGCTCGGCTTTGCCCAAGTCTCCGAAAGCCATGTCGCTTCGGCGCTCATCAAGCTCGTTTCGCGCGGCGACACGACCGTGGTCGACGCTTATCTTTCGCCGATCCTCGCGCGTTATGTCAGCCGGGTGTCGCGCGATCTCGACCTCGAGCGCACCGGCGCGCGCGTCATGTTCATGATGTCGTCGGGCGGCCTCACTTCGGCAGGCTTATTCGCCGGCAAGGACGCGATCCTGTCAGGCCCTGCCGGGGGCGTGGTGGCGATGGCGCGCACCGGGATCAGCGCCGGCTTCAAGCGCATCATCGGCTTCGACATGGGCGGCACCTCGACCGACGTCGCCCATTTCGACGGCGAATTCGAGCGCGCCTTCGAGACCGAAGTCGCAGGCGTTCGCATGCGCGCGCCGATGATGAAAATCCACACCGTCGCCGCGGGAGGCGGCTCGATCCTCTCATTCGATGGCGCGCGCTTTCGTGTCGGCCCCGCTTCCGCCGGCGCCGATCCCGGACCCGCAGCCTATCGCCGCGGCGGTCCGCTCACGGTCACCGACGCCAATCTGATGACGGGCAAGCTGATCCCCGATCTGTTCCCGAAAGTGTTCGGCCCTCGCAGCGACGAGCCGCTCGACGACAAGATCGTGCGCGAGCGCTTCGCGGCGCTCGCGCGCGATATCGGCGACGGGCGGGAGCCGGAGGCGGTCGCCGACGGATTTCTCGCCATTGCCGTCGCAAAGATGGCCGAGGCGATCAAGACGATCTCGGTCGCGCGGGGCTACGACGTCACGCGCTATGCGCTCAATTGTTTCGGCGGCGCGGGCGGCCAGCACGCCTGCGACGTCGCCGACGCCCTGGCGATTTCCACCGTCCTCATCCATCCATTTTCGTCCCTGCTTTCGGCCTATGGCATGGGACTGGCCGACATCGCCGCCCAGCGCGCGCAGGGGGTCGACGAGCCCCTTCGCATCGACGCGCTCGTTCGGGTCGCGGCCATTGCGGATCAGCTTTCAGACGCGGCGGTCGCCGAGGTCGAGGGGCAGGGGGTCGCGCGGGAGGCGATCAAGATCCATCGCCGCGCGCAGCTGCGCTATTCGGGGTCAGATACGACGATCGAAGTCCCGCTAACAACGCCTGCAGGGATGCGGCGCGCCTTCGAGAGCGCCCATAAAAGCCGCTTCGGCTTCATCGATCGAAACAAGGCGATCGTTATCGAAGCCGTGTCGGTCGAGGCGGTGGGCGGCGCCGCGCGGCTGGCGGAGCGGATCTCTGTAGACGCGGTCCATAGCCCGTCGGGAGACGGGCGTCCCCCCGAACGCCCTTTGGACCGCGTCGGCCGCGCTCAGCAAGCGCGGCTACAGCCCGCCCGCGCGACGCGGTTCTTTTCGCATGGGGCCTGGCGAGAGGCGAATGTCTTTTTGCGCGAGGCGCTTGCCGTCGGCGCCGCCGTCGATGGGCCGGCGCTCATCATCGAGCCGCATCAGACGATCGTCGTCGAACAGGGCTGGCGCGCCGAGATCACGGCGAAAAACCATGTGGTGATGACGCGGGTCGAGCCCATGCAGCGACGCGAGGCGGTTGGAACCAAAGCCGATCCGGTCATGCTCGAGATCTTCAATCATCTCTTCATGTCGATCGCCGAGCAGATGGGCGTGACGCTGCAGAACACCGCCTATTCGGTCAACATCAAGGAGCGGCTCGACTTTTCCTGCGCCGTGTTCGATCGTGAGGGACGCCTCATCGCCAATGCGCCGCACATGCCGGTGCATCTGGGCTCGATGGACCGCTCGGTCGAGTCGATCATCCGCGACAATAAAGGGCGCATCCGCCCAGGCGATGTGTTTGCGCTCAACGCCCCTTACAACGGCGGCACCCATCTGCCCGACATCACCGTCTGCACGCCGGTCTTCGACGAACGCGGCGAAACGATCCTGTTCTGGACCGCCTCGCGCGGCCATCACGCCGATATTGGCGGAACAGCGCCAGGTGCCGGATCGATGAGCCCGCTCGCGACCTCGATCCACGAGGAGGGCGTCTATATCGACAATTTTCTGCTCGTCGACCGCGGCCGCTTCCGCGAGCGCGAACTCTACGCGCTCTTGAAGAGCGGGCCTTATCCGGCGCGCAATCCGCTGCAGAACGTCAACGACCTCAAGGCGCAGATCGCCGCAATGAAAAGGCATGCGATCGATGAGTCCGCTTGCGATCTCGATCCATGAGGAGGGGATCTATATCGACAATTTCTTGCTCGTCGACCGCGGCCGCTTCCGCGAGCGCGAACTCTACGCGCTCTTGAAGAGCGGGCCTTATCCGGCGCGCAATCCGCTGCAAAACGTGAACGATCTCAAGGCGCAGATCGCCGCCAATGAAAAGGGGGTGCGAGAGCTCAAGCGCATGGTCGAGATGTTTTCGCTTGAGGTGGTCGAGGCCTATATGGGCCACGTTCAGGACAACGCGGACGAAAGCGTGCGCCGCGTCCTGGACAGGCTTGCCGACGGCGAGGCGGAGAGCGTTTCCGATCAGGGCGCAATCATCAAGGTCAAGATCAGCGTCGACAAGGAGAGGCGCGAAGCGACGGTCGATTTCACCGGCACGTCGCCGCAGCAGGCGTCGAATTTCAACGCGCCCGAGCCGGTGACGCGCGCTGCGATCCTCTACGTGTTTCGGGTCATGGTCGACGACGACATCCCGATGAACGCCGGCTGCCTGCGGCCGATCCGCATCATCGTGCCGGAAGGCTCGATGCTGTCGCCCAAATATCCGGCCGCGGTGGTGGCGGGCAATGTCGAGGTGTCGCAGATCGTGACCAACACCTTGTTCGCCGCGCTCCGGGCGATGAGCTCATCGCAAGGGACGATGAACAACTTCACCTTCGGCGACGACACCTATCAATATTACGAGACCATCTGCTCCGGCGCGCCCGCTGGTCCGGGCTTCAATGGCGCGAGCGCGGTTCACGTTCACATGACCAATTCACGCCTGACCGACCCGGAGGTGCTGGAGAGCCGCTTTCCGGTGGTGCTCGAGGACTTCCACATCCGTCGCGGCTCTGGCGGCAAGGGCGAGTGGCGCGCGGGCGACGGCACGCTGAGGCGCGTCCGTTTCCTAAGGCCGATGCAGGCGGCGATCCTCAGCGGTTTTCGCGCCGTCGCCAATCCCGGCATGATGGGCGGGAGCCCTGGCGAGCTCGGCCGCAATTCCGTCCGCCGCAATGACGGCCGCATCGAGACCCTGCCCGGTTGCGCCGAGACCAAGGTCGAAGCGGGCGAGGCGATCGAGATCGTGACCCCGACCGGAGGAGGATGGGGAAAGCTGTAGGGCCATCGTCGATGTTTGCCGCGCGCACGCCTTTTGGCGCTGACGCCTTTCAACTCCGCCAGCGACGGCGCGAGCGCGCGTGAACCCGAGGAAACTCCAAATCACCGGCGTCACGACTGAACGATCAGCGCCAGATAGACCGCGAACAACACGACGTGGACGGCGCCCTGGATCACGTTGGTTCGGCCGCTGCCGAAGGTCACGACGCACAGGAACAGGGTGAGCGCCAGCATCACCAAATCCGTGTGCTCGACGCCGAGCACGATATCAAGCCCGGTCAAGCGGCTGACCACGATGATCGACGGCACCGTCAGCCCGATGGTGGCGAGCACCGAGCCCAGGAAGATGTTGACCGATCGCTGCAGATGGTTGGCGAGGGCCGCACGGACAGCGCCGATCGCCTCGGGGGTTGCGACCAAGACCGCAATGATGACGCCGCCGATCGCCGCCGGGGCGTGCAACGTCTCGATCAGGTAATCGACGGGATGCGCGAACTGCTCGGCGAGAAAGACCACGGGCAGGAGATAGGCGACCAGCAAGGCCGCATGGCTGAGCCGCAGGGCGCGGGCGCGAGAGCGGCTCGGCGCGGCGCGCGGCGACGACGGAGCCCGCGCCTTCCTCGTGCTCGTTGGCGAGGCTGAAGAAGCCGCGATGCCGGCCGGTCTGCATCGCCAGAAACGTGCCGTAGAGGCCGACCCCAATCAGCGCAAGAAGCATCTCCTGTTCGTGAGACAGGTAGGGGCCTGGCGTCGTCTGGGTGAAATCCGGCAGGATCAGCGTCAGCACCACGAGCGTGATGATGACCGCGAGATAGGCGTTCGCGCCCTGAAGATTGTATTGCTGCTCGCGATGGCGCCAGCCGCCGAGGAGCAGCGACAGGCCGACCATGCCGTTGAGGATGATCATCACGACGGCGAACAAAGTGTCGCGCGCCAGGCTCGGATTGTTCGCGCCATGCAGCATGATGGCGGCGATGCTGGCGACCTCGATGAAGGTGACCGACAGAGTGAGCAGCAACGTCCCCAAGGGTTCGCCAAGGCGCGCGGCCAGGTATTCCGCGTGGCGGACCACCGCGAGCGACGAGCCCAGAATCGCCGCGAACAGCCATAGGAAGATCATGCCGAGCCAGAGCGGATGGCCAAGCCCGCCGAATAGCGTATCGCCGAGGACGAAGAAGGCGAGCGAGGTCAGCCCGCTGAAGCCGAGGAACCATTCCTGACGCAGGACCGACATAAGGCGCAGTGTTACCAGACGTTTCCCTTAATGCGCCAGACTGCCGCGAGTTGTGTGAAGGCGCCTTCGGCTGTGCCCTTCCGCCAAGAAGGCGGCATTCGGCGGGCGCGTCCGCAACCCTACGCCGTCGCGGGCCGACGGCGTGAGGCGGCGGTTCTACCCCTTCGGCGGCGTCGTGAAAAACCACGGATGTCCTTCGGGATCTTCGGCCCAATAGGTTCGGCCGTATTCGACGTCTTTCGGCGGATGGACGATTTCTGCGCCCGCAGCCTTGGCGATTCGTAATGCTTGTCGACGTCATCGAGATAAATGAACACGCCCATCGTCGCAGCGCCGACGTCCGAGGCGTCTGCATGCTGCGTTCATGCGCCCCCTGTCCCATCATCACGAGTTGGCCCTGAAACGAGGCCTCCCCGTGCATCCCGCCGCTCGGCGTGCCGACGCGCATCTCCTCCTTGAAGCCGAACGCGCGACTGAGAAAATCGAGCGCCGCGCCAACGTCGCTGTAGAAGAGATAGGGGATGATCTGGGGCGGTTTCGGGGTGATCGACATGGTTCGGTCTCCTCTCAGTTGGCTCGGCCCGTCATTGCGAGCCATAGGGCGTCGAGAGACGCCCGTCCTTCCGGACGGGCTATAGCGAAGCAATCCAGGAGAACGTCGGCGCCCATGTTCTCTGGATTGCTTCGTCGCTACGCTCCTCGCAATGACGACGAAAGGTGATCTTGCACCTCACTTCCCCTTCGTCGTCCAGTCTATGTCGTAGGTCAGCGTGAACGCGAAAAGCTGCGCATTGTTGCCCGGCGCGTCCACGACGGACCACGTGCCCTTGCCCGTGATGTCCTGGTACTTACCCGTGCCGCCCAGCAATGCGATGACGCCGCCTTCCGGCCCTTCGTAGGTCATGAAAATCTTGTCGCCGTCGCCGTCGGTCTGGATGCACGTGCCGCTGAAGGCGTAACCCGCGGGCCGCGCTTGCAATTCCTCCATGCAGCGGATCGCGAGATTGTCCAGAAGCTTCGATCCGTCGCGCGTCTTCACAATGCCGGTGCATTCGGCGGACGAATTTGAGCCGACCGGCCCCATATCGACTATCACAGCCGAGCGGCAGACCGAGTAGGCCGCGAGCTTCGCGGCGCCGGTCGCTGGAAACGGGTCTGCTGCGAACGCAGGCGCTCGCGATGCGATGGCCGCGGCAAAAATCAAAACTGCGCTTAAGGTTCGCAAGATCGCCTCCTCGCCGACATTTCCAAAATCAATATAGCACAACGGGATTGCGACGGAGTTTCGCCGAACGCGCTCTCGCGATAGGCTCGCCGCGAACGGAGGCCTCTCGCAACATGATCGACAATTTGGAAAACCAATCCGCCGCCGAGATCGGGCGTCTCATTGCGAAAGGCGGGCTCGATCCGGTCGAGGTCGCGAAGTTCTTTTTGGATCGCATCGAACGCGACCGCGACAATCCATCGTTCATTCTGGTCACGCGCAAGCGCGCGCTTGAAGAAGCGGAAGCGAGCCGCAAACGTCATCGTGAGGGACGCGCGGCGGGCCCGCTCGATGGCGTTCCGATCGCCTGGAAGGACCTTGTCGACATGGCGGGCGAGCGCACGACCGCAGGGTCGGCGCTCTATGCCGAACTCGCCGCCGAAAGAGCGTGACGCGCCGATCGTGGAGAATCTGGACGCGGCGGGAATGGTGGCCCTGGGCAAAACCAATCTCTCGGAATTCGCCTTCTCGGCGCTTGGGCTCAATCCGCATTTCGGCACGCCGAGAAATCCGCGTGATCCCGTCGACGCCGCGCGTCGCGGGAGGCTCCTCGTCAGGCGCCGCCGTCGCGGTTGCCGGCGGCCTTGCGCCTTGCGCGATTGGCAGCGACACCGGCGGCTCGATCCGCGCGCCCGCAAGCTTCTGCGGCATCGTCGGGTTCAAGACCAGCGAGGGGCGGATCGACAAGCAGGGCGTGTTTCCCCTTTCGCGCACGCTCGACACGATCGGCCCGATGGCGCACACGGTCGAGGATTGCGTGCTGATCGACATGGCGCTGCGCGGCCAATCGAACACGTCCGTGCGCCCGATCGATCTCAGCGGCGTCGAATTCGTCGTGCCCGACAAGAGCGGGATCGACGATGTGCAGCCTGAAGTGGGGGCCAATCTCGAGACCACGATGAAGCGGCTCGCGGCGGCGGGCGCCAAGGTCACGTCGAGGCCGATCCCCCAGATTGGCGCGATGCGCGCGCTCTCCGCGCAATATGGTTCGTTCGTTGCGATCGAGGCCTATGCCGAACACCGCGCGATCTTTGATTCCGCCGACGCTCAACGCATGGATCGCCGCGTGGTGAAGCGAGCCTTGGGGGGACGTGTCCCCGAGCGTGACGCGCTCAACCTGCAACGCGGGCGCGAGGAGCTCATTGCAGCGCTGACCGACGAATTGAAGGGAGCGGTCCTGGTGTTGCCGGCGACCCCCATGACCGCCCCCGCCATAGATCCGCTCGAGCGCGACGACGAAGCGTTTCGCGTCACCAACCTGCGCGCCATCCACTATACGTTTCTCGGCAACCTGTTCCGGATGTGCGGGCTTGCGCTGCCATCAGGAGCGGACGCCGCGGGCTTGCCGACAGGCGTCCAGTTCCTGGCTCCGGGAGGAGACGACGAACGCCTTCTGTCGATCGGGCTGAGTATCGAGAAAGCGCTTTAGCGCCGAGGGAGGAAGGTCACTTTCCCTTATACGACACGCGCCAGATCGAACCGCTGCCGTCATCGCTGACGAGCAGCGAGCCGTCGTGTGTCACCGCAACCCCGACCGGGCGGCCCCAGACGTTCTTGTCGTCGCCAACGAAGCCGACAAGAAAATCCTCGTATTCGCCGGTCGGCTTGCCGTCCTTCATCACCAGGCGCACGACTTTGTAGCCGGTGCGCTTGGCGCGATTCCACGAGCCGTGCAGCGTGACGAAGGCGTCGCCCTTGTATTCGGAGGGGAACTGGTCCGCGCCATAAAAGGCGATGGCGAGCGGCGCGGAATGCGCCTGAATGAGAACGTCGGGCGTCGTGATGGCGTTCGCGAGGTCGGCCCGCTCGTCCTTGTGGCGCGGGTCCTGATGATCGCCGAGATAGTACCAGGGCCAGCCATAGAAAGCCCCCTGCGCGACATGCGTTACGTAGTCGGGCGGCAGGTCGTCGCCGAGTCCGTCGCGTTCGTTGACGGCGCACCAGAGCGCGCCGGTTCCGGGCTGGACCGCAAGGCCCGAACAATTGCGAATGCCGGTCGCGTAGACGCGCTCGTGTTTGCCGTCGGGATCGAAAGCGAGCACGTCGGCGCGGCGCTGCTCGTCGCCGAACGAGGCGCCGATCGGCGCTTTGGCGATGCTGGCCTGATCTGCGCGCGGTGCGC
Organism: uncultured Alphaproteobacteria bacterium; assembly: GCA_963702825.1. Taxonomy (GTDB): domain Bacteria; phylum Pseudomonadota; class Alphaproteobacteria; order Rhizobiales; family Beijerinckiaceae; genus Roseiarcus. The sequence continues at coordinate 37,394 of CAVPEE010000033.1, read as the reverse complement.
CCTCGTCAACATTGCTGCCGGAGCCGACGGACACGAACAGCGTCTTGTCGTCAGGCGAGAAGGCGAGGTCGCGGGTCCAGTGTCCGCCACCGCTCGGCAAGCTTGCGATCTTTTCCGCGGGGCCTGAGGCCTTCATGTCTCCGCTGCGATAGGGAAAGCGCACAACGGAGTCCGGCGACGCGACATAAACAAACTTCGGATCTGATCCTGCCGGGTAAAAGGCGATCCCGTACGGGCGTTGCAAGCCGTCGGCGAAGATCTCGCCCTGCGCCGCCGGGGCGCCGGCCTTCCCCGGGTGAAAGACGCGCACCCGGCCCGCTCCGGTTTCCGCCAGGAAGATGTCGCCGTTCGGCGCGACGCGAATGACGCGCGGCATGTTGAGCCCAGTGGCGAAAAGATCGACTGCGAACCCTGGCGGCGCCTTCGGAACGTCGGCCTCGGTCCAGGCTTCGTGCTGCGACATGTTCGCTGTCGAGCGCGTCGCAAACGGCGCAGGCAGATCAGCGGGTGTGATGAGGCGGCGCACGCCCGGCGCGTCCGTACGCCAGTCGCCGAATGCGGCCGCGCCGGTGCGGACCGCATCGTCGGCAAACGCCGGCGTCGCGCCGACAAGCCCGAGGAGAACGAGAAATCCGAGTCGCATTCATCCCACCTTCGTGATGATAACCTGCGCTTAAAACCCGCCCGAGCCCTCGGCGGTTCCTGTCTCACCTCGGCTCTCCTGTCCAATCACATAGAATTCATTGCGAACGCCTGGGCCGGAACGTGTGGAGCAAAGAGGCAGGTTCGCGTGCTTCACTCCGTTCGTGATCGTCGGTAGCGAAAGTCGCAATGGCTCGCGCCCTGCATGATCGTTTGCGTACGGGTGAGCTTGATCTCCGGGCCAAATCCCTCGGCCATCAGATAATCCGCGCTGCAGATGAGCAGGAATCCGAGCTCCGGCTCGCCGAGCGCGTTGTAGAACTCGGCGTAGCGGCATCGCCTGACATCGATGTCGAAGGCGTCTTGCGACTGCTCCTTCACCTCAAAGTCGAGGGCGTCGTCGCGAGCGAAAGTCGCGAACGCCGACGTCATCGCCTTTCCGAGGCTCTCCTCGTTTTTCGCGCGCCAGAACTCTTCGCCGTAGCGACGATAGAGATCGCGCAACGCCTTTCGCACGATGGCGTTGGCTTGTTCCTCTCCCAATTCCGCCTGCATGGCTTTCACAAGCGGGACGAGGACCCGCGCCTGGATCTTGGCCTGCTGAAGGACGGAAACGCTCATGGCTCCCCTTGTGACTTCGCATGCCCCAATGCGCACGCCGCTCAGCTCCTGCTCTCGCGCCCCATCAGATAAAATTCATCGTTGGCTCGGATCGAGAACGCGTTGGCGAGCCGGTTGGACATCGCGAACATGGCGGCGATGGCGGCGATGTCCCAGGCGTCGTCGTCGGAGAAGCCGTGGCGCTTGAGGTCCTCGTAGTCCGCATCGTCGATCGCGTGCGAGCGCTCGGCCACCTTGACCGCGAAATCGAGCATCGCTCTGTGCCGTGGCGCGAGGTCGGCCTTGCGATAATTGACGGCGACTTGATCCGCGATCAGCGGATTCTTGGCGCGGATGCGCAGGATCGCGCCGTGGGCGACGACGCAATAGGTGCAGGCGTTGACGCCCGAGGTCGCGACCACGATCATCTCGCGCTCGGCCTTGGTCAGGCCGCCGGGCTTTTCCATCAGCGCGTCATGATAGGCGAAGAAGGCGCGGAACTCGTCCGGCCTTCGCGCAAGCGCCAGAAAGACGTTGGGAACGAAGCCCGACTTTTCCTGCACCGCGGCGATCCGCTCGCGGATGTCCTGCGGCAGATCGGCAAGCTCGGGCGTTGGAAATCGGCTGATCGGCGGTTTGCTCATTGTGCTCCGGCGCCCTTTCTCTCGCGCATTCTATCATGGCCCCCGCGCGGCGGGAGTGACGGTCGGGTTAAGGGCTTTCATGGAGTTCGGGGCCTTGACCTTCGTCGAGACATGGCGCGATCCGAAAATGCTCTACCGCCCGCCCAGACGGACAAACCCATCCTCGCTCCATTCCTCGCTACCGACGCCGTGGCGGATGAAGAACAGGCCGTCAGGATCGTAGCGTTGCTTGACGGCGAGCAGCCGCGGATAATTCGCGCCCCAATAGGCCCGTTGCCAGTCAGCCTGAAAATAACTGCTCTCCGCGACGTAAGCGCCACCCTCTGGCGCCACCTTCCGCAGTTCAGCTGCAGCCTGCTCGATCCGAGCGGCGTCGCGGCGCGCAGCGGCGAGGTTCGGCGCGTGACCGGCAAGACCCGGAAAAGCTGGCGGCCCCTCGCTGGCGATGATCGCCAGCATGAACGCGTCGGTTACAGCCGGGTTCATCGGCGTATCCCTTGCGGCGTCGAGAACCTCCGCCGGCGCGCCGGCCAGCCCTTTCTGGAAATGCAACTCGACCGCCCAATGCCGGCTCGCGGCCATCAACGCGTCAGTCAGCACCTCCCGTTTCTCCGGCTCCAACAGCTTCGCGGGCGCCCAGAGGGACTCAAAGCCATGGATGAAGTGTCCTGCCTCGGCGAGATTGGCCGACCAGAAGAAATTCGCGGCCGGCGCGCCGGGACGGTCGTCAAACAGCACCGACCCCGGCGCAAAGGCCTCGAGAGCGGAGCCATCCCAGCGATGCCGCCCCGGCCCGGCGACGATCGCCGCCGGCGTCGTGGTCAAATCGTCCTGCGCCGCCGCCCAGTCCAAAAATGGCCGCCAGATGGCGCTCGCCTCCGCCTGGTCGAGGCCCTGGAAGTTCATGCGGATCTCGAGCTGGTTGTCGGGCAACAGCTTCGCCAGCTCGCCCCAATGCGGGTTGCACAATGCCTTCGCATAAAAAGCAACGAACCCGCTGAGGAGCCGGCGATAGGCCTCATCCGACCTGGCGCGGATCGTCGTTGCAACGAGGCCAAAAGTGTCGGGCAGGTCCCAGGTTCGCAGCGTGAGACGCGTGACGACGCCGAAACTGCCGGCCCCGCCGCCCTTCAGCGCCCAGAACAGGTCGGGCTCGCTGCAAGCGTTGGCGATCCGCGCCACGCCATCCGCGGTCACGATCTCGGCCTCCAGCAGCGACGCGCCGGCGGCGCCGAACTGCTTCGAATAGGACCCGAAGCCGCCGCCCTGAACGAGCCCAGCAACCCCCACCGTGCCGCAGCCGCCGCCCTGCACGTAGCGGCCGGCCCCGGTCGTCACGGCCTCGTAGGCGTGCATCCAGATGGCGCCCGCCCCCACCGTGACCGCCGGCTGCGGCGCCTGGCTTGCTGCGCAACCCTGCGCGACAAACGCATCATGGACCGTGATTTGGTTCATCGCGCGCGTCCAGATCAGCAGGGAGTCCGCGGCGTTGGACGCGCCAAGATAGGAATGGCCGCCGCCCTTCACGACCAGGCGCAGATTCTTCTCGCGGGCGAAATTGACCGCGGCGACGACGTGCGCGGTCTTGCGCGCCGCCACCGCGTAGACGCTCGGCTGCGCGGTCCACGCATCGAGCCAGCCGCAAGTTTGGGTCAGCGCGGGGCTGTCGCCGATGAAATATGGGTTCTTCAGCTCCTTGAAGAGAGCGCGGCACGCGTCGCTGTCGGGGTCGGCCCGACAGGCGTCAAGCGGCGATTGCACGGCAATGAGTTGACCCTCCACTCCTTGCCGTAGCCCCTCCCACTCGGAGGACGAGGGCCATCCGGGATCGCCCGGACGGACGCGGGAAGGGGCGCCGACGGGCGCGGCTGCGGCTCGTTCCGAACCTGTCGTCGCGAATGATGGCGCCAGAGAGAGGATGGCTGCGCCTTGGATCAGGCGGCGACGGCTCAGCATGACCTCGTCCTGCTGGAGAGCCTGTTGCGTTCAAGCGGAATTGTCATAGCGAGCGCCTCGTGCTCTGATTGGCGCGCCTTCGTGTCCTTTGTGATGAGAGCATGATGACACGGCGCGGTCGCCGAAGATCTCTTTCGCCGATCGCCTCGGCTCCTTACCTTTTATTTGTAGAGCCAAGGCTTATAGGCAATCTCAATGTTGTATCCGTCCGGGGCGCCGATGTTTGCCGCGAAGTAGTCGGCACGCCATTCGGGCCGAAGGGTCGGTTCCTTGATTGAAGTAGCTCCCGCGTCTATCGCCGCCTTGTAGCTGGCCCTGACAGCGTCCGCGCTCTTGGCGGTGAATGCGACGTAAAGGTCTTTGGCGACGTCGCCAATCTTCAGCCAGAAGCCCGGCTCGCCATTGATGGCGAAACCGAGAAGCCGATCGAACTTGTAGGGCATATCGATGCCAAGCGGCTCAAGCATCTTCCTGAAGAATTCGCTCGACCGATCCAGATCCGAGACGGGGAGATAAATATGATCAATCATGGTGTTCCTCTTTTCGTTTGACTGTGACAGCCCCGATCAGGGCTCTGCTAAATCCTGATCCGGCAAGTTGGTTTGCCGAGGTCAGCGCACCTTGGCGTGCAGCGATGGCTGCTCCTATGTCTGTCTCCGTAGATCGAGGGGGATTTCCTCGCGGCTCAGCGCGCGCTGTCGATGATCCAGCCGCCGTCAGGGGTCAGGCTGGACCCCGTAATGTACTGCGAATCCTTGCTGGCGAGGAACAGCACGACCGGCGCGATGTCTTCTTCCGGCGAGCCGAAGCGACCGAGCGCGTTAGCCGGCGGGGGTGCATTGACGTCCGGCCCCCACGTCTGGGCTATCGGCAGGACGTTGTTCACCGTGATGTTGTCGGCGGCCCACTCGCGCGCGGCGGTTCGAGTCAGCGCACGCACAGCCTCCTTGGCCATGCTGTAGGGCCGACCCACCTGCCCGGTGATGCCGGCCTGCGAACCGAAGTTGATGACGCGGCCCGTTCCGCTGGCCTTGAGGTAGGGATAGGCCGCCTGCATAAAGCGCAGATAGGCGATCGGGCCCATATCGAAATTGCGCTGTAGCTGCTCGGCCGACAGCTCGAGGATCGAAGAGTACGGCGCGATCGGATCGTAGGCGTTGTTCATGTCTGGACGACGCCCGCTGATCAAGGGCTATTTTCGGCGTTGCGCTGGTCGTGGGTGCGGTCATGTCTTCGGCCTTGTTTTGCGGAGAATAGACTCCGCCGGCCCTGATGGTGTCCGCTGATCCGTTGCCCTAATCACACGAGCGCGCTTGACTGCGCAGACAACGCCTTGGGCTTCAGGATCAATCCGCTTTCCTGCGCATCACCTCTCAGTCACCCTCGATTCCCGTACTGCCTTGGCTCTTGGGGAGCCGTAGCCGCTAACGCTACCGGTGCCCGCTAGGTCGGAATTTCCCGATAGACCGTCTTGCCGCGCAGGATCGCAAACGCGATGCGCGCCATCTTGTTGGCGAGAGCCACGGCGACAAGCTTGAAGGGCTTCTTCTCGAGAAGCCTCTTCGCCCACATCCGCAGTGGGTCGGTGTGCGGCTTGCGGTGAAACAGCACAGCGTGCGCGCCCACGACGAGCAGTTTGCGCAAGTTCCGATTGCCCATCTTTGAGATGCGCCCGAGCTTCTGCTTGCCGCCAGAAGAGTTCTGCTTGGGCGTCAGCCCGAGAAAGGCGGCGAACTCGCGCGGGCCAGCGAAGCTGGATGTATCCTGAATGGTCGCCGCCATCGCGGAGGCGGTGATCGGACCGAAACCGGGAATGCTCATCAGCCGGCGCGCCGTTTCGTCCTTCTGCGCCAGCTCTGCGATGATGCGATCGAGCCGTGCAATCGCCTCATCGAGGTTTCGCAATTGCACTACGAGCGGCGCCAGCGCCTCGCACACTTCAAACGGGATTATCTCGTCGCAAGCCTCGATCAGCTCGGCCAGTTCGCGGCCGTGTCTGGGCCCTTGCGCCGCGATGACGCCGACTTCAGTCAAGTGACCGCGCAGCGCGTTGAGCAACCGCGTGCGTTGCGAGACCAGCATCTCCCGCGTCTTGTGACGCATCAACGCCGCCTGGTTCTCCAGCGAGCGCACGCCGACAAATCGCATCGAGGGCCGTGTAACCGCCTCGCAGATCGCCGACGCGTCCGACGCGTCGTTCTTCTGCCGGCGGATATACGGCTTCACATAAGCTGGAGGCATCATGCGCGCGTCATGGCCAAGCTTGATCAGCTCGCGCGCCCAATGATGCGCCGACCCGCAGGCCTCGAGCCCCACCAGGCAAGGCGGCAGCGAAGCAAAAAACTCCAGCAGCTTGTTGCGCCGGATCGCCTTGGCGACCACAACGCGCCCCGAAGCATCAACGCTATGAACCTGAAACACGTGCTTGGCCAGATCGAGCCCCACGGTCGTGACGGACGACAAATTGGTGATAGACTTTCCCATGGACGGCGCTCCTGCAAACGGTTGCTCTTACGACAACCATTTTGGCACGGCCCTTCATTGAGCCAGATGCCGTGCGGGCGTCGTCCACACCATCACAAGAATATCGAGACCGTCGAAAGCTTTCACGGTCTTGTCGATCGCCAACTTGATCTGATCCGCCTTGCCGATGTCGGCGACTACGCCGATCGCGGTGCCGCCAGCGGCCTCGATGTCCGCGACGATCGCATCAACGTTTGCGGGAGTCAGCGATACGACGGCAACCTTGGCGCCTTCGGCTGCGAACAGCTTCGCTGTTGCGCGACCGATGCCGCGACCGGCGCCCGTGACGATGGCGATTTTGCCGGTGAGTTTACCCATGTTCATCTCCTTTGAGGTTCGAGTTGCTTGATCGGTGTCGTGTCAGAGAGAACCGAGAGGCAGTTTTTATCCGCTCACTCGGTGTTCAGATTGAAAATGTCGTCTAATGTTGATATCTACAAGTAGCATGAAGTTATCGCAGTTAGTATGGGAAACCAGACTATGGCCGACGAAGAACCCAACATGCACGAGGAGATGCGGCGCGCATTCTCGCTCCTCTCGGGCAAGTGGAAGCTGGAAATCCTGTGGCTGCTCAATTCCCGGGTTTATCGCTTCGGGGAGTTGCGCAAGGCGATCCCCGGCATCACCCAACACATGCTGACCACACAACTGCGGGATCTCGAGGCCGACGGACTGATCTCGCGGACGGTGTTTGCGGAAGTGCCGCCTCGCGTCGAATATGAGATGGCGCAGAAGGCCCGCGGGCTCCGCCCCACGATGGAGGCGCTGACCGCCTGGTGGAACGAGTACGGGAAAAGCGTACCGGCAAAGCCCACCACGCGCGGCCGTAAATCGCGCAGCCGCAAATCCGCCTGAAGCAGGCTGGAGTGTTGCTCGTCGGTGGGTTGGGCTGGTCTTTGGGCGCTACCGGCTCGGCGACGGGAGCGCTGTTTGGCCGAGTGGGAAAGAGCGAAGCTTCCGTCCAGGACCTGACCACTGCGGCGAGGATCGACGTGTCGTCGTCGATGCGTCCACCCACGACGGGGGCCAGCCGGACAAGGTAGGCTCGTGTCTCGGCGGGCAGCGGTCGACCTGTCGCGAGATGGGACTCCCAACGCGCCGGGCCTGCGTTGTAGGCCGCGAGGAAGCCGGGGATGCCATAGCGATCGTGCAGCTCTCGCAAGTAGGCTGCACCGGCGATGATGTTGTCGTGCGCGTCGTAGGGATTGCCGCCGAGACCATACCGCTGACGCAGGACCGCCCAGGTCTCGGGCATGATCTGCATCAGACCCATGGCCCCCTTTGGCGATGTGGCGTGCGCATCGCAAAGCTCTCGGCGCGCATGACAGGTTTCCGCTTAAAAACGGGTAATAATGCAATTGAATTAGACCTTGGACGCGGTCCGCTCCCCGCCCAGAGGCTTCAGCTTCCAGCGCCCGCTATGCCGGTTTGCCGGTCCGGCGGCGATGGGCGACGAGCCCGAGACCTGCGAGCCCCATCAGCATGAGCGCCCAGGTGGAAGGCTCGGGCGCTGCGGCGGCGCTGACTTCCATTTGAAAAATCGGCCCACCGTTGTTTGGCGGAGGCGTGGGCGCATTGGGAAAGAAGCCGAAGTCTGTAATCTGGCTGCTGTTGTACCCTTCAGCGACGCCGGGACCGGAATCGTCGTCGGTCACGCCCCAACCGAGGCTCGCCTGGTCGCCCGGGCTTTGGCTGGAACCAGTAAGATCGATCCAATAGAACGTGTTGGCCTGAAGCTGGAGCCCGTCGAATTGGCTGAAGTGCTCGACGGTCAAATTCGGCGAGAGGTCAGAGATCGGGAGCGTGACCGAAGCGAGCGCCGGCCCTCCAGTCTCTCCAGGCCCGACGTTCAGCCCAAGGGCCGGGATGAATTCGACATCGGCGAGCGGGACGCCACCGAAAATCGATACAGTGAACGTATCACCCGGACGGGAAAATATTGAGTTGAGCGATAATGCAATGTCGCTCACTCGAACGGGCGAAGCCCCCGTCTGGAAGCTGGCATCGAACTCAGCCGCGAGCGCAGGCGATCCAACAATTCCTGAGTTCTCGCTATCGAGGCTGTCAAATAACACATCGGCGCGCGCCGATGCTGATAGGGCCGTGGCGCCAATTGCGGCGCCGAAAACCCACGCACGCGCTTTGCTGAATGGCAACATCAACCCCCCCTGAAAAAAGCTTTAGAGAAAACTCTTAGCCGAAGACTATGAGGGGGGCACGACTAAATGCGTCGCCAAAAGTTTACAGGCGATGGCCGCCGGCCGTATCGCGAGGCGCGCCGCCGCGCCGGCGTCGCGCCCGACAAGCTCCTGGTCGGGATCAATGGCCATGGCTTCCTCGCCGACACCCCCGAAGCCGCGGTCGAGGCGTTCTTCGGTCCTTACGCCGAGGTGACGAGCCGGATTGGCCGCGAGCGCGGCTGGCCGCCCTTGTCGCGCGCTGGGTTCGATCAGGGCCGGGGCCAACGCGGACATTTGATGGTCGGCACGCCGGACGAGGCGATCGCCAAAATCCTCGCTCAGCACGAGGTCTTTCGCCACGACCGCACTCTCATGCAGATGTCGGTCGGCGCCCAGCCGCAAGACGCGATCTTGCGCTCGATCGAGCTTCTGGGCACGGTCGTCGTGCCCAAGGTGCGGGCGGAGCTCCTAAAGGTTTCGGCTAATAATTCAATTGAATTAGGCTTCGTGACGCGGTCCACAGCCCGTCGATAGGGCGATTATCCGTGACTTGGCTTGTTTGGAAGGTGGTTCAATTCCCTTGGTGCTCTAATTTTGGTGACGTGGCTTTGCTTGATTGTGGTCGTGGCCCAGAGACAAGATATGCCGACCGTTCTCTGGCGTTCCTTCGAAGGTGTAGCGGTAACAAATTTCGGTCAGCCAATGCCCGTCAAAGATATCGTCATAATCGACGTGGCCGTAAAAATATCCCTCATTGGCGTGGCTTTCTACTTTAGAGAAAACTTCGTCGTGATCGAAGGGGATCGTGAATGGAAATTCCTTGCTTCCGCTTCCGCCGCTCAGAATCGCCAAGCTGCTTCTCGCCAAATCGGCGTCCCCTTTGTCCGGGTAACCGAATCCGGCCGGGAGTTTCTCGCCAATTGGCATGGGCTCCCAACTCAGGTGAACGTGAACGTTATAAGCGGGCGTTTGTCCTCCATTCTGGACAAAAACGTTGATGCCGATTGGGGCAGTTTTCAATTGGGGCATGATGGAATTTACGCTGACATAGGCACGCAAACTTCTCTTTTCCGTGTCACTAGCTGTCCAAAACTGCCCAGCAGCGGCAAAGAAGGCCAGAATGGCGATAGCTACGGCGGTTTTTTCTAACCACGTACGCTTAGTTTTCTGATTTTCTGTCTTAGCGCGGCAGCACTCGCCTTCGGAATTTATTTTTTGATTGTTGGACCCGATGCTTGGGCCTGACTCGGCATCGTCATGATTATTTTGGGGTACTTCGGTCAATTGAATTACTCACCCCTAGAGTATTTCAGATTTTCTAAGAACGCTTCCGCACGGCGGATCCTCTCAGCGTGAAAGGAATATAGCGTGGCCGATCTAACAAGTCGGATAATCGCCGTCGATAGACGGGCGTCCCTTACGGTCGCCCTATGGACCGCGTCACCGCGCTCGAGTCGGGAGCGCCTGGCCGTCGTTGTCGCGCGCGCAATTCGATCAGGGCCGTGGCCCGCGCGGCCATTTGATGCTCGGAACGCCGGACGAGACCATCGCTAAATCACTGCTCAGCATGAGGTTTTTCGTCACGACCGCACTCTCATGCAGATGTCGGTTGGCGACCAGCCGCAGGCGGCGATCCTGCGCTCGATCGAGCTTCTGGGCACGGTCGTCGCGCCCAAGTGCGCGCGGAACTTGCGCTCGACGCGTCCTCGCGCCGCCCCTTGTGAGGGACGGCGCCAGGGTTCGGAACAGGTCGGCTAAGGATAGCAGACGGTTGTGGGCCTTGCGTGAGCGTCATTAAAGTCTCGAATCACTCGGCATCGCGCCTGGGGCTGGGTCGTGTCGGCCGAGCTCCCCGTAATCGCGTGCGCCGCGAAGACTGCGCCCAACGCGGCGAAAGGACCATCGTCGTGGCCGCTGCCGGGTGCGTGCCTCGGTGTGTGTGGCGGCTCGGCGGTAATCGGCGCCGGGCCCTCGGGGTCCATGATTGTTTCCTGCGCGACGGCCGGTGTTGCAATTGCGAAGGCGCAAATCGCGGCCGTCGACAGTAATATTACAGATAAGCGTTTCATGGTCTTAACTCCAGTCGAGCCCGACGAACCGCTCCCTCTCCTAGACGCCGATGTACGTAAATTGCTGCGCTGCAAAATCAATGCTGCGGTGCGGTAACAAATGTGAGAGCCGGATGACAATGACGTGACGATGGGCTGCAATCGTGAAATTCGGCGCCTAGAGCCTGCTGCATTTGGATAGAATCGATGGCGTTAGCGCACCCGCCCTCTTGTGGGGGCGGGCAGGGGTGGGGGGTCGCGCGGACCGAGGAGATTATCGAATGCGCCATCGCTGGCTCGTCGCGTAGGACGGCGCGACCCCCCTCCTCTGTCCTCCCCCACAAGGGGGGAGCGACTGTCTTTGCTGTCAAGCTGGGAGCCATGGCTTTTGCTCGCGGATGATAGCGTTGAGGATGGTGAGGAGCTTTCGGGCGACGGCGACGATTGCGACCAGCTTTGGTTTTCCGGCGTCGAGGAGGCGCTGATGGAAGCCCCTGAGCGCGGAATTGTGGCGGGCGGCGACCAGAGCGCCCATGAAGAGGGCGGCGCGCACTTGCGTCCTCCCGCCGCCGATGAAGCTTTTGCCTTTCCACTGTCCGGACTGGCGCGTCCAGGGGGCGAGGCCGACGAGGGCGGCGATTTTGCGCCGGTCGAGGCGGCCGAGTTCGGGCAATTCGGCGATCAGGGTGCGGGCGATGGTCGGCCCGACGCCGGGCACGGAGGCGAGCCGGTCCTCTTTCTCCCGCCAGGCCGGCGAGCCGCGCACCGCCTCGTCGATGTCGGTCTCGAGGCTGGAGAGCTCCTTCTGCAGCGCGGCGAGCAGACGGGCGATGCTTTTCTGCAGGCGCTTTTCGATCAGGCGCTTTTGGCGCTGGCGCTCGGCGACGATCATCTGGACGATCTGGCCTCGCCGAGCGACAAGATCGGCCAGAAGCCGGGTCTGTTCGTCGGGCATCGGCCTGATGTCCGGTTTGGCCGCCTCGACGAAATGGGCGATCACCGCCGCGTCGATCGGGTCGGTCTTGGCTCGTTTGCCGAGCGCCTTGGCGAAGGCGCGCACCTGCGCCGGATTGACCACGACGACAGGCAGGCCCGCCGCCGAAAGGCTCGCCGCGACGACCGTCTCATAGCCGCCGGTCGCCTCGACCGCGATCGCCTGGGGCTCGAGCGGCGCGAGCCGGGCGATCAGCCGGCTCAGACCCTCTGCGTCCCGTTCGACGGCGAACGTCTCCCCGGTCGGACGCACCGCCACGTCCAGCCGATCCTTCGATACGTCGATGCCGACAACGATGGCGTCCATCCTGTCCCGTCCTTGCGCAAGCGGGCTTCGCTGGCGGCCCAAGCGACTGTTCGGGTTCGATGGAACGACGGGCGAAGACCCAAACTCCCCCACGGGCTTGGCGTCCCTGGGAGGCATCGGCCTTTCGCCCGCCACCGCACAGGCCATCTTGCCTGAGTCGGCAACAACAGAGTTACAAGGAGGCGCAACGGAGCGATCCGCGCGTAAACTCAAGAGCAGAAGGCGCTTAAAGTGAAACAGAAAGACTGTGAAATATCTTTACGGGAATCCGAATCCATGCTATAGATTTGGCCAGTCGCTGGATCGAACCCGTGGGGCGCTGGCGCAGGAGCGAGCATGGGGTTGTCGCTTTTTAGTCACAGTGTGACAGGGGAAAAGATTTTTTTATTTGGATTCGTCGTAACCCATTGATAAGTCCCGATTCGGCCAAAGGAATCCAAGGAAATCCAAGCTTTTTTTCTTGGATTCCTTTGGATTTCCTTGGATTTATTTGGCGGCGAAACCGGACCGGCCGCTTCGCGTCTGGCGCCTAGGGCTTCTCCCAGGATCCGCTCTTGGCGGAGCGGAACAGGGCGTCGATGACGGCCATGTTGGCGATCGCGTCCTCGATCGGGAACTCGAGCTTCGCCTCGTCCACAATCGCGCTCGAGAAGGCGTCGCCCTGCAGCGTGTACTGGTCGCAGACGGGGAGTGTTCTCGACGCGCCGTCCGCCGCCGATAAGATCGGCGCCGGGGTCGATGGCGATCTCGGTCGGGCGGTCGATCGGGGCGTTGAAGGGGATCATGACTTCGATCCGCCCCTGGTCGCCCACGATCGTCACCCGCTGGTGCGCCGACAATTGCGTGCCGACGCTGAAGGTCAGATGGCGTCCGCCGGGGAACTCGAGCAGAGCGCTCGCCAGCCGGTCGGTTTTGAACTTCGGGTCCCAGTCGATCGTGGCCACGACCCGGGTCGGCTCGGCGCCGAAAATGTAGCGCGCGGTGAGGATCGCGTAGCAGCCGATGTCGTAAAGCCCGCCGCCGCCGGGCGGCCGATTGCGCACATTGTCGGGGTCGAGCAGCCGGTAGGAGAAGAAGGTCTGGATCGCGCGCGTTTCCCCGATCGACCCGTCCCGCGAAAGCTCGCGCGCGCGGCGCCATTGCGGGTGGAACCGCACCATGAAGGCTTCGGCGACCAGCTTGCCGGAGCGGTTGCGCGCGTCGATAAGCTGTCGCGCTTCTTCGACATCAAGCGCGATCGGCTTCTCGCACAAAACGTGCTTGCCCGCCGCAAGCGCTTTAAGCGTCCAGGGCACATGACCCTCATTGGGCAGCGGATTGTAGATCGCCTCGATCTCGGAATCGGCGAGCAGCTCCTCATAGGACCCGTACGAGCGCGGAATGCCGAGCTTCTCCGCGGCCGCCCGCGCCTTGCCGGGATCGCGCGAGGCGATCGCGGCGATTTCCGAGACTTTGCCCTGCTGCATCGCCGGGATGACCTTTTCCGTCGCGATCTTGGCGACGCCGATCACGCCCCATTTCACCTTGCGCAACGGCTTTCCCTCCTGTTGAGATCGTCGCCCGGTTGTGGGCGGCGCAAATCCTTATGTCTTCGCCGCGGGCACGCGGCCTTCGGCCTGACGCGCCAACATCCAGCCCGGATATTCGGGCTTGAGCGCGCTCGCCTCGTCGAGTTTCGCGATCTCCTCCGGCGTGAGCTGGAGTTCGGCGGCGGCGAGGTTGTCGTCGAGCTGCTCAATGGTCTTGGCGCCGATGATGACGCTCATCACGCCTTTGCGCTGCAAGAGCCAGGCGAGCGCGACGCGCGCCACCGACGAGCCGTGAGCCTTGGCGATCGGCGCCATGGCGTCGATGATGTCGTAGGCGCGCTCCTTGTCGACCGGCGGGAAATCAAACACCGTACGGCGCGAATCGTTGTCGCCGCGTTTGTCGCGAGTATATTTGCCCGAGAGAAATCCGCCGGCGAGCGGGCTCCACACCATCACGCCGAGGCCCTGATCCTCGACCACCGGCACGATCTCGCGCTCGAGTTCGCGCCCCGCGATCGAGTAATAGGCTTGCACCGTCTCGAAGCGAGCGAACCCGCTTTTGTCGGAAATGCCGAGCGCCTTCATGATCTGCCAGGCGGCGAGGTTCGAGCAGCCGATCGTGTTGACGAGCCCGCGGCTCACGCAATCGTCGAGCGCGCGAAGGGTCTCCTCAAGCGGCGTTACGGGATCGAATCCGTGGATCTGATAGAGATCCACGTGATCGAGCCCGAGCCGTTTCAGGCTGCCGGCGATCTGATCCATGATATGGCCGCGCGAGAGGCCCACGGAATTCGGCCCCGGCCCCATGCGGCCGCGAACCTTGGTCGCGATGATGACGTCCTCGCGCTTGACCCCGAGATCGCGCAAGGCCTGGCCGACCTGAACCTCGGACTGGCCTTCGGAATAGACGTTGGCCGTGTCGATGAAATTGACGCCCGCTTCGAGCGCGCGGGCGACGAGCTTGGTGGAGGCGGCCTGATCGAGCGTCCCGATGGCGCGCCAGAATCCGGCGCCGCCGTCAAAGGTCATCGCCCCAAGGCAGATTTCCGAGACATATTGGCCCGTACGGCCAAGCGGTCGATAGCGCATGAAACGTCAATTCCTTTTTGGAAAACGCCGTGTCGGTGGCGCGGCCCTATTCAACCGCGTGCGGGCCGTTTACGCAAATCGCGGTTTCGTGACCAGCGCCGCGCGGGCGCGCCAGCGTTATTCGCGAAAGCTCGCGTCAGGCCGCCTCCGCTTCAACGGGCGGGGCCATGGCGCCGGTCATCATCGCGACCGCGTCCGACATCGTCACCGACTTCGGGTCCACGACCGTCAAACGGCGGCCCAGGCGGTGAATGTGAATACGGTCTGCGACTTCGAACACGTGGGGCATGTTGTGCGAGATGAGGATGATCGGCAGCCCACGCTTCTTCACATCGAGAATGAGTTCGAGCACGCGACGCGATTCCTTGACCCCGAGCGCGGCTGTCGGTTCGTCCATGATGACGACGCGCTTGGCGAAGGCCGCGGCGCGCGCCACGGCCACGCCCTGACGCTGGCCGCCGGACAAGGTTTCGACGGGCTGATGGATATTCTGGATCGTCATCAGGCCGAGATCGTTCAGTTTCTCCCGCGCGAATTTCGCCATGCGAGCGCGATCGGTCGCTCGGAACCATTGTCCCATGACGCCTGGCGCTCGCGGCTCGCGGCCGAGGAACATGTTGTCGGCGATCGACAGCGCCGGCGAGAGAGCCAAAGTCTGATACACGGTCTCGATGCCCGCTTCGCGCGCGGCGATCGGCGAGGTGAAGTGAACGACTTCTCCACCAAGCCGAATCTCGCCCGAATCGGGAATGACCGCGCCACAGAGGGCCTTGATGAGCGTCGATTTGCCCGCGCCGTTGTCCCCAATGACCGCGAGGATCTCGCCGGGATAAAGGTCGAAGTCGGCGTGGTCGAGCGCGGTGACCCGTCCGTAACGCTTGACGAGGCTTCGAGCCCGGAGGACCGGTTCGACGCTCATTGCGACACCCTCCGGATCCACTGGTCGAGAGCAACCGCGACGATGATCAGGACGCCGATAGCGAACTCCTGCCAAAGCACGTCCAGCCCGGCGAGGGAAACGGCGGAGCGGAAGACGCCGACGATCAGCGCGCCGACCAGCGTGCCGATGATCGACCCTCTGCCGCCGAACAGCGACGTGCCGCCGATCACCACCGCGGTGATGCTGTCGAGATTGGCGTTCTCGCCCGCCGTCGGGCTGATGGCGCCGACGCGGCCGATCAGGGCCCAGCCGGCAATTGCTGCGATAAGGCCCGCTAGAACATAAACACTAAGTAATATGCGATCCGTATTGATGCCGGCGAGCCGCGCGGCTTCCCGGTCGTCGCCGGTAGCATAGATATGGCGGCCATAGGCGGTGCGGTTGAGGACGTACCAGACGACGGCTGCGACTGCGAGCATGAGGAACGTGCCCCACATGATGCGGGCGCCGCCAATCGTGATCTGATTGCCCATGATCTGCAGGAACCAGGCTTTCTCCTCGATGTCCTGCATGCCGATGGTTTCGCTCTGGGAATAGTACGTGTTGAGCGCCCCGATGATGCTGAGCGTGCCGAGCGTGACGATGAACGGCGGCATCTTGAGCCGCGTCACCAAAATCCCGTTGAGATAACCGAAGACGGCGCCGACCAAGAGGCCAATCGGAAAGGCGATCAATGTCGGAACGCCGGCGTAGACGGCCAAACGCCCCATCACCACTGACGAAATGACCATGATGACGCCGACCGAGAGATCGATGCCCGCCGTCAGGATTACGAGGGTTTGGCCGACGCCGACAATGCCGATGACCATCACCTGGGTGAGTATGGTCGAGAAATTGCTCGCCGCGGTGAACCGCGAAGGATTGACGAGGACTCCCAACAGCACGCCGAGCAAGAGCACGACGAACGGCACAACAGTGGGGTAGGCGTGAAGGAAACGCTGCGTCCGCTGGAGGACGGTGAGATGCTCTTCTTCGAACGAGGCGACTGTCGCCGTCGCGCCGGTTAGAACACTCTCGAACTCCCGGGGCGCGGGACGGCCAGTCGCTTCGCTCATCGCTTCCTCGTTCGTTTCCGGTCGTCCTTCGCCCTTTTTGAATCCGCCGCAGATATGACCGCGGCGGATTCTTTTTATTTCAGCGGATTAAAGCTCCGAACACTGCGGGAAATCAACCCCAGCAAATCTTCATCGCTTCTTCTGAGGTGATCGAAGGAACACCCGGAACCGGCTTGTCCGTAACGAGCTTCTCGCCGGTGTCCATGCTCGTCGGTTTCTTGCCGGTCTTGATGTAGTCCGCCACCGCCTGGACGCCGTCCGCCGCCATCAGAAGCGGATATTGCTGGGAAGTCGCGCCGAGGATGCCTTCCTTGACCCACTTCACGCCCTGGCACCCGCCATCGACGCCGACGAAAGTGACGCCCTTCTCCTTGCCTGCCGCCTTGAGCGCTGCATAGCCGCCGTAGGCCGCCGGTTCGTTGATGGCGTAGACGAGATCGATGCGGTCGGCCTTCTGAAGGATGTTCTCCATCGCCTGGCGGCCGCCTTCCGTCGCACCTTTGGTCACGTCCGATCCAACGATCTGAGGGCTGTCGCTCATTGCGTAGTGCTTCTTGTCCTTGACCGCGATGCCGTAGCCATCGAGGAAGCCGTTATGGCGCAGGTAGTCGACGGTGGGTTGGTTCGACGCGAGGTCGAGCGTCGCGATCTTCGCGTCCTTAGCCTTGTCCCCTAGCGTTCCTTTCGCCCACTGGCCAATCAACTGGCCAGCTTTATAGTTGTCCGTGGCAAAGAGCGCGTCGGCTGCATCTACCGGGTCTAGCGGTGTGTCGAGCGTGATGACGAGGACCCCCGCGTCGCGCGCCTTCTTTACCGTGGGCACAATAGCGGTCGAATCGCTCGGCACGAGAAGAATGCCCTTGGCGCCGGCCGCGATCAGCTGCTCGATCGCCCTGACTTCACCGTCATTGTCGCCGTCGAACTTGCCGGCATAAGACTGAGGAGTCAGTCCGACCTCTTTGGCCTTGGCCTCAAAGCCTTCTTTCATTTTGACAAAGAAGGGATTGGTGTTGGTTTTCGTTACGAGCCCGACGATTTCGCCGGCATGGACCGGCCCGCCCACTAGGGCAAGAGACAGCGCCGCAGCCGCGATGGACGTGAACAATCCAGAAATCTTGGACACAGGTTTCCTCCCGATGAGTTGATACATCGACGTCGATCATCACGGCCCATGGGCGACTGGACGTGATGTCTTTTCGCCCGTGACCGTTTTCGCGCCGTCGTAGTTCCATAGGGCAGAGTTTCGCCAAGAGTCAAGGATAACTACATCCGTTTGAATTATCCTTGACAGACGCCCTGCTCGATACAATGATGCGGCCGAGGTCGTTTACGATACTACTACAGAGGCGGAGGATGAAGGAGGCGCATAGCGACCCGCGCGCGTATGCGGTGAGTGGGCTCGAGGGTGACATTGCATTAGCCTCGCCGCTTGTCGTCGTCTCCCCCATGAATGCTGGCGGCGCGAATCAGGCGGGCGTGCGTCTTTACAATGAGCGTTTGTTGCTCTCACTCGTGCGCCGCTTTGGCCCGGTATCCAAGATTGAAGTCGCGCGATTGACAGGGCTGTCAGTGCAATCGACGTCTGCAATTATGAACCGACTGCAAGCGGAGGGACTGTTGAAGCGGGAGGCCCCGCTTCGTGGCCGAGTTGGACAGCCGACGATCCCTTTGTCGATCGATCCGGAAGGCGCTTATTCGCTCGGACTTAAAATAGGGCGACGCGGCTGTGATTTGGTGCTTGTCGACTTTCGCGGCGCTATTTGCCAGCGCGCTTACCGCCCCTACTCGTTTCCGACACCGAACATAGTCCTCGCTTTTGTGCGAGATTTAGTGCCGTCGCTCGCCGGTTCGCTCGGCGCCTCGCAGAAACAACGGATCGTTGGCCTCGGCGTCGCAGCTCCGTTCCAGTTGTGGAGCTGGGAAACGGAGATCGGCGCGCCGCAGGGCGCAATGAACGCCTGGCGACACTTCGACGCAGAAAGTGAAATTGCGGCCGTGTGCCCTTATCCGACGACGCTCTGCAATGATGCCACGGCCGCCTGCGCGGCCGAATTCTTCTTCGGTCGCTGCTGGCGCTACCGTGATTTTCTCTATTTCTTCGTCGGCGAGTTTCTTGGCGGCGGATTGGTGCTCGACGGCGCGCTGCGTTCGGGGCGCACGGGTAACGCGGCCGCGCTCGGATCAATGCCGATCATGGCGAAGGGCAATAGCGGCGTCGCTCCCCAGCTCATCGCCTGCGCGTCAATTTATCAACTAGAGCGCCGACTGGAGGCCGCTGGCGTCGACTCCTCATCGATTTATGCGACGCCCGAATCGTGGGGCGAATTCGGGGCGCAACTCGACGGCTGGATTGAAGACGCGGCCTCGGCTCTGGCCTATGCGACGGTCGCTGCGATCTCCGTCATCGACTTTGAGGCGATCGTGATCGACGGCGCGCTTCCGGCGACGGTGCGCGAGCGCCTCACCGCCCGCACGGCTCAGGTCTTCGCCGGCCTCGATCGCCGGGGTTTGAGCGATGTCGACATTGTCTCTGGCTCGATCGGTGCGGACGCGGGCTCGATCGGAGGCGCGGCATTGCCACTGATTAAGCATTTCGCCCGCGATCGAGAAGTTTTGTTCAAAGATGCGATGAGGCAGGCGAGTTGACGTCTCGTGCATCGTGTGGGCTTGGCTCTGGGCGTGTTGATCAATAGTCTGTTGGCGCCCGGGCAAGCGAACCTGCCCCCGAGCCACTGCTCGATTTTCTCAGTGACCGAATAGAGGCGTTATGGCCCCACGCATTGTCAAGGTTGAGCCGTTCGATCTCGTTGTTTTTGGTGGCACGGGCGATTTGGCTCATCGCAAGCTCTATCCAGCGCTGTTCCACCGCGAACGCAGCCACCAGTTCTCCGAACCGACCCGCATCGTCGCCGCGTCGCGTCGTCACCTTGATCGCGAGGCGTTCCGCGCATCCGTCAAGGACACATTGATTAAGCTCGGTCTTGTCGACGGTGGCGCGAGCGCGGCGTTGGAGCGGTTTCTTTCACGGCTCGATTTCATCGCAGTCGACGCCAGGGGAGACGGCGGATGGGCAGACCTAAAGGCCGCACTCGGCGCCGACGATCGCATCCGTGCGTACTATCTCGCGACCGCTCCTGACCTCTTCTGTCCCCTGGCGAAGCGTCTTGGCGCCGAAGGCATCGTAACGCCTCGTTCTCGCATCATCGTAGAGAAGCCGATTGGCAAAGACAGCGAGAGCGCCGCCGTCATCAACGACGTGATCGGGTCTGTATTCCTAGAGCGAAATATCTTCCGCATAGATCACTACCTCGGCAAGGAGTCTGTGCAGAACCTCATGGCGCTGCGTTTCGCTAACATCTTGCTGGAGCCGGTGTGGAATAGCGCTCATATCGATCATGTGCAGGTCACCGTTGCAGAGACCCTGGGCGTCGAAGGACGCGGCGACTACTACGAAGAAGCCGGCGCCATGCGCGACATGGTCCAGAATCATATGATGCAGCTTCTTTGCCTCGTGGCGATGGAGCCGCCGAATTCGCTCGAGGCGGACTCTCTTCGGGATGAAAAGCTCAAGGTGCTGAAGGCGTTGCAGCCAATCGACGAGACTAACGCCTCGACCTTGACGGTACGCGGCCAGTACCGCGCTGGTTTTGCCGACGGCGGACCGGTCCCAGGCTATCTGCAAGATATCGGCAAGGAGCGCAGCGAGACAGAAACCTTTGTGGCCCTCAAGCTCGGTATCGCCAATTGGCGATGGGCAGGAGTTCCCTTCTACTTCCGCACGGGCAAAAGGCTGCCACAGCGCTTCTCGGAAATCGTTGTTGGATTCCGTCGTCTGCCGCACGTCATATTCGCGATGCATCACGACGGCATACCCCCCAATCGCCTGGTCATGCGCGTCCAGCCGGACGAGGGGATCAAGCTTTGGATGATGGTGAAAGAACCAGGGCCTGGCGATATGCGACTTCAGCATGTGCCCCTTGACATGAGCTTCGCCGAAGCCTTCGGGGTCGCTCCTGCCGACGCGTATGAACGGTTGCTCATGGATGCGCTCCGCGGCAATGCGGCTCTGTTCATGCGACGCGATGAAGTCGAGGCGGCGTGGAAATTCATTGACCCAGTTCGCAACGCCTGGGCGCAGTCGGGCGAAGCGCCGCGCCCATATGCAGCCGGCACATGGGGGCCCAACGCGTCTGTCGCGTTGATCGAGCGCGACGGACGGACCTGGAACGAGGAATACGAATGACTGGGACCGATTTCCACCGCCGTGAATTCGCGGACGGCGAAGAGCTGGCTCTGGGACTGGCGGACTGGACCGCGGAGCGTTTGCGCGCAGCGATTGCGGCGCGAGGCGTCGCGGTGCTCATTGTCTCCGGCGGCAAGTCTCCGGCTCGGTTCTTTGACAGGCTTTCGAGCTTGGACCTGGATTGGACACGGGTCGCAATCACCCTTGCAGACGAACGGCGCGTGGCCGATGACAGCCCCCGGTCCAATGCTCGATTGGTGCGCGAGAGGCTATTGCGCAATCGGGCGGGAGCAGCGAGCTTTACGCCGCTTGCCGATATTCGGCTCCCCGAGGACCAGGAACTGGCCGCCGCGAGCGCCCGTATCGCTCATTTGCCGATGCCGGCCGACGTCGTGGTGCTTGGAATGGGCGACGATGGACACACCGCGTCATGGTTTCCCGGCGCTGAAGGGCTCGCTGAAGCGATGGACCCCGCCGCCCGACAACTCGTCGCTCCGATCGTTGCGCCAGATGCGCCCGAACCGCGCCTTACCCTCACTGGACGCGTGATCTTGCGCGCGAGAGCGATCGCGCTCGAGATCCAGGGCGAAGGGAAGCTCACCACTTTCGCGGCCGCGCTGGAGCCGGGCCCGGAGCGGGCGATGCCCATTCGTGCGGTGCTGCGAGGCGCGGCCGGTCGCCTCACCGTCTTCATGTCTTCACGAACGGACACTTTCCCCGATCCAGCGGCCGAAAAGCACCCTCCGGCCTGACGGCCTCGCATCGGCGGCGCTGCAACTTCCGGGGGGAAAGTTTCGAAGGCAGTCGCCGATCGAGGCTCGGGCCGTTAAGTTGCCGCCGCTTGGTTCGGTTGGCGCGACCGCTGGCCGGGTGAAACACTCCCCGCGGGGTGATATCTCTTCCGCAGCGATTGATCGCCTAGTGGCTGTGTAGCTCGTTTCCGAACAAGCTCGTAGTTAAGAACAATTACGACCGCGAGCAGAGAGAAAACCAGCATGTGATTCTCCTTCTGCGACAGAACGAGTCTGTTCATAATGAATCCAATGAAGCTACAAGCCAATGCGCCGGCCAGCGCGCCGGCTTCCGACATATCGGAGAGATAATTCCGTAGGCCGTACCAGACCGGAAGCACGAGCAAACCAAGGAAAAAGACAAGCCCGAGGATCCCCGTTTCGACGACGAGCGATAGTATGTAGCTGTCGATCTGGCCCAGCCCGATAATGAGACCTCCCAGTCCGAAACCGTGCCCGGTGATCGGATTTGACTTAATGTATGGCGTCCCTGCGGCCCACTGAATGTATCGCGAATTCGTGCTACTCGCCTGGGCGGCGCCACCTAGCACCATATCGTGCAAGTTGTGCGAGAACATGAGCGCACCAATGCAACAACCGAAGCCGATAACGCCGAGCAGAGCAGCAATTGCTGGGACCAGACTTCCTCTACTGCTCACCGCTTTGCGAATCGAATAGAAAGTGACAAACACGGCGACGGATGCGATGACGCCGACGAACCCGCCTCGCGACCCCGAGCAGAAAATTCCAACGATTCCGCCGAAGGCAACGGCCCCCCCGAGGGCCCTCTCAAAAAGCGTCTCTCGGTGCAGAAAGAAAAATAGACCGATCGGGATGACGATGATTTGGAATTCGCCGAAAGAAAGCGGAGTGACAAAGGTCGACGACGCCCTGAATAGGCCGTTTCTGAAATCTTGTGGGTTTGGCAGAAGATTTACCAGCGTAGGATTATTCTCAATCATCGTCGCCAACATACCCTTCGGAAAGATATCGATGAAGAATCTATGCTTGAGAAAAAACTCAACAACCCCGGCTCCGGTATTGAATAGCGCACAGACGCAGATGATCTTCAATAGAAATACGATGTCATTCTTATCCCTAGCTATATAAATCATCGCAAAGAACGGCACATACCACGATAGGACTGCGTCTACCAAGGCTGAGGTGGATTCTGTTGGGCTTATCGACGTGAGAACTGAAAGTGCCGCCACAGCAAGAAAGCCGGCCGCGCATATGAAAATCAGCAACGAGGCGCGAACGCGTTCCATGATTTGTTGTCGGACTTCAGATGACGCTGCAACCGCGACAAGGAACGGCAAGATGAGGGCAAATGTGGCAATCCGGCGGGCCGAAATCCAAGGCAGACCCGAGAACTGGACTGTGTAATAAAAGGGAATGATGAGATCGGCGACGAGCATGACGAAGAACGCCCCGCGAATGAGTCGCGGCGACACGAGCGGCAGATCTGGCATCACCCAGAGCAGCACCAATCCAGCAATTGCGACTATTCCAAAGGCGCCCATCGGCGGCAGAATAACCGCGGAGAAGCCGAGAAGGACGCCTAAAGCGATTGACGCGACCGCCCAAGCGACAATCGGCGCAAGGTTGCGAAGGACGTTGGGAATGGCCCGTCCGGCGAGTCTCGTCTCCGCCATCGCGACCGAAGCGATTTGGGATAGCGCGAAGCGGTTCTGGATGCGAGTTGTCATATCTGTCGACCCCCGAACGCTCATGAGGCTGCGATCGCCGCCACATTGTCCGATATACGGTTTAAATGATCATCCGTGCTAACCGAGACACCTTCGCACCCGGCGACGGTATCGAAATGTCGGCCGTTTCGCCGCCGGCGCAGGATTGATCATTTCTAACAACAAAGTATTGCGGCCTATTCGGCGATTTTGTTCCTGCATCCCCCATCCATATCACAGAATTCTTTCGGCGCGGAGCTGAAACGGTCATGTGTCAGCCTTCGCTGCCGAAACGCGAGGCCGCCGATCGAATTCAAGAGAGCGTCTGGATTGCCGAGAGACAAATCATAACGCCCTTAAGTTGTCAGGCAGCGCGCAGCGTTGCCGCCCCGCCGGAGTCGCATTCAACCTGTAGAAGGCGCCAAGAGTGACGGGTACGCCCGAACTGAAGGAAGAAACGCGCGCCATCTCACCACCAGATCGGGACAGAGTTCCCCAGCGCGAGGCCATGCTTTACCGCCGCGGGGGCGTCAGGAGCCCAGAAACGCGCCCCACTTAAGAAAATCGCCGCCATCGATAGTGCGCTGTTGTCTCTAGCCGGAGTATCGCCGGGTTGGAAGATCAACTTGCGGACAGGTGGCCGCCGCTGGTTAGGGCAGCGGTTGCGGGAGCGTTCTGAACGTTGACTTGAGACCCGCAATGCCCAGAAAAAAGTCAAGATGCCCTCAACAGCAGATGATCTGCATTTCCGGGCGGTGCGGCAGTCCGAGCTTTTCGTGCGAGCAAGCAATCAAACTGCTCTGGATGTTGAAGTTGCGTCGTTATCTTGAGGACATGGGCCTCGCTTCCCTCGCTTGACCCCAACCCGGCGAAGACCTAATTCTGGAACTTGGGAGCGCTTCGCCTCCTGGAAACAATCATAATTTGCTCATGGGGCCTTCGTACCGAAGGCTAGCTTGCGCGGCTAGTTTCGCGCAACAATTCCGTTGGGCAGGCGAAGCTGTCCATGTGGATACGGCTGCACGAAGGTCCGCGCGCAATGAGCACCTGTGATGTCATTCTGGCTGTTTGGAACGGCCAGAATTATCTTCCCGCGATGCTTGATTCCTTATTGAGCCAGACCACCGGTGATTTTAACGTTCTCGTGCGCGACGACGGTTCGACCGATGGCTCTCTCGAAATTCTCGAGAGTTACAAACCGAAGTTCGACGGTCGCCTCAGGGTCATCGCGGGGGAGCCGACGGGCTCTGCGACGGCCAATTTTGCCATACTCATGCGAGAGACCAAAGCCGATTATGTGCTTTTCGCAGATCAGGACGACGTGTGGAAGCCGGAAAAGGTAGAACTAACGTTGCGATCTCTGAAGGAGGCCGAAGCGAAGTATGGCAAGTCGACGCCAATTTACTTCGCGACGGACATCGCAGTCGTCAATAAAGATCTTGAATTGATTAGCCCCAGTTATTGGAAATGGAAACGTCTTAAACCAAGCATGATGGGCAAGCTAAGCCAAAGTCTCATATGCGTATCAATCCAAGGCATGGCGTCTGGAATCAATCGGGCGCTTCTGGATCTGGCGAATCCAGTTGCAGAGAAAGCCATTAGCCACGACTGGTGGACGCAGCTCATCGCAGCGGCGATGGGCAAAGTCATTTGCGATCCCACCGTGACCGCGCTGTATCGTGTCCACGGCGGAAATGCCTCCATTCCAAAACAGGTTGGCCTTGTTCCGTATTTAAAACTGGGATTGGACACCAGCTTCCTGCGTCGTGGTCTTGGAAGGCGGATTGAGCAAGCCAACGCTCTTGCCGACGCCCTTGCAGGAAGAATGCCGCCTGACAAACTGAAAATCATTCGAAGATTTACGAGATTGCAGTCTCAAGGATTTGTCCAGCGCCGGTGGACGCTCGTCAGCGGCAACTATCTCTACCATGATCTGGTCCGCAGCGTCGCCACATTCGCGTTGATGTGAGGATTTCGGTTTTTGAGCGTGGTTATTACGGTGCGCTACGCGCTCAACACGATTAGTGACTAGCCAGGGAATTGGTCGTTGCCCTGCGCTTTCCCTCGGTTCGGTCAGATGCTGAGTTGGACGTTCAGCCGCGCGAGGAATTCCGAGAGATCGTCCGTCACAAAATCCGCGACGTCTAGCGCGTCCGTCGTCGACTGATCATGCGCCTCACGATGATCCAGGCGGCCGGCTTTGGTTGTCACCAGGGTCGTTGTCATGCCTTTTGCCTTAGGAACCGCAAGGTTCCTAGCCACGTCCTCAAACATCGCGGCTGATAGCGGATCAACCCCGCATCGCTCGAAAAAGGCGTCGTACGCGCCCTCGGCGGGTTTTGGCGTGAGTCCGGCCGCGACAATGTCGAAAGCTTCTTCAAAGAGCCCGTCGAGGCCGAGCTGCTTTGCCGTCAAGATCGCGTGGCTTCGTGACCCGTTGGTGAAGATTAGCTTCCGGCCCGGCAGCCTCCCGATTTCATGCGCGAGAACGGGGTCCGGTTTGAGGCTGGAACGATCGATATCGTGAACAAAGTCGAGAAAGCGCTCGGTTAGATCGAGGTGTTCCTGCACCAGCCCGCTTAAGGTCGTCCCGTGGCGCGAATAATAGTGCTTGTGCAGGGCGCGAGCGGACTGCCCGTCGATGCCGAAAAGCTCGACTAGAAACAGCGTGATCCGTTCGTCGATTCTTGGCCAAATGCCGCTGTCTGCAGGGTAAAGTGTGTTGTCGAGGTCGAAGACCCAGGTCGTGATATGGCCAAAGCGAGCCCGAAGCGTCTCGTCGGACGGTAGGCGGAACGCCGCCGGCGCAATCAAGGGCGCCATGGATAAGCACTGGTTTTACGCGCCAAAATTAGGCTCCGTTACAGCTGAACACTTGCCGAGATTAGCGGCGACGCCTTGACCTTTCTATAACAATCGATTTGCGCTCGTCACGTTTGCGTCAGGGCGTGCTCGACCGCCTTCCGCATCATCGCGGAGAATCCCGCCGCGCCGACCGCGTCAGAACCGACCCAAGAACAGCCTGCTGGGGCGCCGCCTTCGAACTCCGCGGCGTAGACGGTGAGCCTCAGCGCGAAATGGGTGAAGACCTGTTCGACTTCGCCGGGCAGTCGGCGCCAGTGCGCGACGACCGGAGCGGCGCCCTGAACCACTTCGCCCAGGCCTTCCGCGGTCCAGAGCGTCCCCGGCAACTCGAGCGTCGAAGCCAGAAGGCCATGAGGGGGGCGGCGGCGCGCGAGGAAGGCGCCGTCGGAGCGGCGGGCGAAGAACACAACGCCCTGCCGTCGTGGTCTCGCCTTCGCCTCGGTGCGGCGGGGGTAAACCTCAGGGACGCCGGCTTGGAACGCCGCGCAGTCTTCCGCTAGCGGGCAGAGGCTGCAAGCAGGATTACGGGGGCGGCAGAGCGTCGCGCCGATGTCCATCAGTGCTTGAGCGAAATCACCCGCCCTGCGGCTTGGAGCCAGCGCGCGCGCCGCCGTTGCGAGTTCGGCTCGCGCGCGGGGGATCGGCTTTTCCAGCGCCAGGAGCCGCGCCAGAACGCGGGCGATATTGCCGTCGACAGGCGTGGTTTGGCGCCCGAAGGCGATCGCAGCGACCGCAGCCGCGGTATAGGCGCCAACGCCGGGAAGCGCGCGCAGTTCGGCTTCCTCGCCCGGAAACGTCCCGCCTCGCCGAGCGATTTCCTTCGCGCAGGCATGAAGATTCCGCGCCCGCGAATAATAGCCAAGACCCGCGAACGCGCTCATGACGTCTTCGATTGGGGCCGCAGCCAGGTCCTCGACACTGGGCCATTTGGCGATGAAAGCCTGATAATAAGGCGTCACTGCCTGGGCGGTCGTCTGCTGCAGCAAGACCTCCGAGAGCCAAACCCGGTAGGGGTCGGGGATCTCCCCCGGCTCGGCGCGCCACGCGAGAGGCCGGCGGCAGCGGTCCCACCAGGCAAGTGTACCGGCGACAATCGCCTTTCGCTTTGCCTCGGACGCCAGCGCGCTTACATTGGCGCTCATGCCATCGACCTCATGCCCCGCGTCCTTACTTTCCGTGCCGAAGCGATGATGAAGCGCGCGCGGGGCGGCGCCAAGTCGCTGGCTGAATTTACCCCCGGGTTGGTCGCTGAGGCGCTGGCCGCGCGCGGCTTGGGCGAAACAAGCCTGATCGCCGATTGGCCGGCCATCGTCGGCGAGAACCTCGCGCGTCACGCCCGACCGATCGAACTGCAATGGCCGCCGCGGGCCGCCAAACGCGATCCCGACGCGCCGGTTGCTGCCGCGACCCTGGTGCTGAGGGTCGAAAGCGCGTTCGCGCTCGAGGCGCAGCACAGCGCGTCGGTGATCGTGGCTCGGGCGAACGCGCATCTGGGCTGGCGATGCGTCGACAAGATCGCTTTCCGGCAAGGTCCTCTGCCTCCGCTCAAGGAGAAGCGCCGGCCCGCACCAATCCCCTCTGACGCAGCTGAAGCCGCGGCGCGCGCCGCCGCCTCGCCGATCGCCGATGACGGCTTGCGCGACGCCGTGACGCAGCTCGGCGCGCGAGCGATCGACAGGTCGGCCCGCCTGCGTGGGGCGACGGGCGCTCGAACTCCAAAAGGACGCTAGGGCTTGATACCTCGCCATCCTCTCGCTGATCGCACGATCGCGCGCATGAATGGGGCTGGCAACGCCATTCTCGTGCTCGACCTGCGCGGCTCGTCCGTGCGTCCGACCGCGGAAGACGCGCGCGCCATCCACCGGGCGCCGGGCCTCAGCTACGATCAGATGATGGTGCTCGGCGATCCGAAGACCGCAGGAACCGCGGCCGACGTGCTGATCTATAACAACGATGGGACGCTCGTTGGCGCGTGCGGCAACGGCACGCGTTGCGTGGCGGATCGGTTGTGCCGCGAGCTCGGGGTCGGCGCCGTGAACGTCGAGACCGAGGCCGGGGTCATCGCATGCGAGCGTCTCGGACCCTGGTCCTATCGGGTCGACATGGGTCCGCCGCGCCTCGCGTGGACCACCATTCCGCTTCAGCATGCTGTGCCCGACACGCGGCGGGTGAATTTGTGGCCGGACCGCCAAGCTCCGGCGGGGCTCGGGCCCGCTTCCGTGGTCAACATGGGCAACCCGCATGCGGTGTTCTTCGTCCGCGATCTTGAGCGCATAGACGCCGCGGACCTAGGCCCAAAGATCGAGGTCGATCCGATGTTCCCGGAGAAGGCCAATGTCACGTTCGCGCAGGTTCTTGCCCGCGACGACGTGAGGGCGCGGGTTTGGGAGCGGGGCGTGGGTCTCACGCTCGCCTGCGGCTCGGCCGCCTGTGCGACCCTGGTCGCCGCGGCGCGTCTTGAGCTTATGCAACGCAAGGGAACGGTGCGCCTGCCGGGTGGCGATCTCATCATCGAGTGGCGCGGCTCGGACGACCACGTGCTGATGACCGGCCCGGTCGAATACGAGGGCGCATTCATTCTCGACGAGGCCTTGTTCGAAGCCGCGGCGCCGTGATCGCCGACGCGGGCGCGGACGACAGCGCGAGCAAACGCTCGGGCCGCATCGACGCCGTCGATTGCGCGCGGGGGTTGGCGCTCGTGGGCATGGCGATCTACCACCTGAGCTGGGACCTGGCCGATTTCCGGCTCGCCCCGCCGATGCTGCCGTTCACGCCGCAGATGCGGCTCTTGTCGCACATTGTGGCGAGCGCGTTCCTCCTCCTGGTTGGTGTGTCGCTGGCGCTTGCCCATCGCAACGGGCTGAACGTTCGGGCCTTCTGGCGCCGCCTCGCGATCGTCGCTGGCGCGGCGGCGCTGGTGACCGCAGGCAGCTTCGTCTTCGCGCCGAGCGAACCCATCACCTTTGGCATTCTCCACTGCATCGCGGTCGCGAGCCTCCTCGCCGGACCGTTCGTGGCCGCGCCAGCCTGGGCCAGCCTCGCGATCGGCCTTGCGGCGATCGCGGCGCCGTTCTTCATCCGCTCGACCTTCTTCGATCCGCCCTGGCTCCTATGGATCGGCCTCGGCGAGGCGCTGCCGAATACGCTCGACTGGCGCCCGCTCCTGCCCTGGGCGGGCGTCGTCTTTCTCGGCCTCGGCGCCGCGCGGCTTGCCGGCGTCCTGGACGTGGCTAAAGCGGCCAGACCGTTGGCGAGCCCGGTCGGCGCCGGCGCGCGCGATCGGCTTCGCCGGCCGGCACAGCCTGCCGATCTATCTCATCCATCAGCCGATCCTGATCGGTCTCCTCGCGGCGCTGACCGCCTGGGGGCCGCTGGCGCCGAAGGCGGACAGGAGCGCCTTCCTCGCCTCCTGCCAGCGCGCCTGCGTCGCCCAAGGGCGCCCGGACGCCGAGTGCGAGACCGGCTGCCGATGCGTCGCCGACGCGATCGACCACTCAGGCGACGCCGACCGGCTGGAGACGGTCACCCCGGAGCGCCGGGCCGAGCTCAAGCGGCTCGCGGACGCCTGCATGGGGCGGTGAGTCGGTCTGGCTCGCGCCTTCTCGGCAGCCACCCAAGGCGTTGGCCCGGCTGGTCCGTTTGGATTTTCTTGGCTTGTGGCCTATCCGCTTGGAAAACCCCGATTTTGAGCCTTGGATTTGTTTGGATTTCCTTGGATTCTCTCGTGCGAAACGAGACTTATCAATGGGTTACGAGGAATAAACCGAGTAAAATTTTTTCGTCGTCGCTTCTCCCCTTGGCGCTCGAAGCGCCGGAACGAACGCCACGACTATGGTCTGTGGAAAAGGTAGGATTGCTCATGCAGCAAGCCTACCTTAAATTCTGATTTTCTGCAATCGATTGCCATGGGAGCCGTTTTCTTTCGGCCGCTTCGATGCCAAAACCCAGGCCGCCCTAAGCCGCCGCGCGGATTTCCTGGATGTTCTCGGCATAGGCCTTCGGATCGCCCTCGAACACCTTGGAGCCGGCGACAAAGACATTTGCGCCCGCGCGCGCCAGGAGCGGCGCGGTCTCCGGCGCGACGCCGCCGTCGACCTCGATGTGAATCTTGCGGTCCCGATCATGCGCTTCACCCGCGCGATCTTGTCGAGCATGGCGGGAATGAACGCCTGGCCGCCGAAGCCGGGATTGACGGTCATGACCAGGATCAAGTCGAGCCGGTCGAGCACATATTCGATCGCGCTCTCCGGCGTTCCGGGATTGATCGCCACGCCCGCCTTCTTGCCGAGCGCGCGGATCTCCTGCAGCGAGCGGTCGAGATGCCGGGTCGCCTCGGCGTGAACCGTAATGTGATCGGCGCCCGCCTTGGCGAAGGCTTCGAGATACGGGTCGCAGGGCTCGATCATCAGGTGACAGTCGAAGGGCTTGTCCGTCAGGGGCCGTAGCGCGGCGACGACCGGTGGGCCAAAGGTGATGTTGGGGACGAAATGGCCGTCCATCACGTCAAGATGGATCCAGTCCGCGCCCGCCGCGGCGACGTCGCGCACTTCCTGGCCGAGCTTGGCGAAATCCGCCGACAGAATCGACGGCGCCATGATAATGGGGTTGGTCACGCGCCGATCTCCTCTTCGACGGCCGGTCGAACGCGGCGCTATCGATGGTCGCCGCGAGGCCTGGAGTCAATGCGCTTCGGTCACGATGAAATAACAAATTGGATTGGTCTGCAAGAAATAACAACTTAATCATATAGCTTAAATCATTGCCTTCGGCCTGGAAGCCCCCTATGTACCGCGCCTTGTCAAGGGAACCCTCGATGCCGAGCGTATTGCCAGCCCATCTCAAGCGGCTGGAGGCCGAGTCCATTCACATCATGCGGGAAGTTGTCGCTGAGATGCGCAATCCCGTGATGCTCTACTCGATCGGCAAAGATTCGAGCGTCATGCTTCATGTGGCGATGAAGGCCTTCTATCCGGCCAAGCCGCCGTTTCCGCTGCTGCACGTCGACACGACCTGGAAGTTCCGCGAGATGATCGCCTTCCGCGACGAAACGGCGCGCCGGCTTGGCCTCGATCTGATCGTCCACATCAACCAGGACGGCGTGAAGCGTGGGATTTCGCCGATCGCCTCGGGCTCGCAGCTCCACACCCAGGTGATGAAGACCGAGTCGCTGAGGCAGGCGCTCGATAGCGGCGCGCTTCGACGCCGCCTTCGGCGGGGCGCGGCGAGACGAGGAGAAGAGCCGGGCCAAGGAGCGCATCTTCTCGCATCGCTCGGCCGCGCATGCCTGGGACCCGCGCAACCAGCGTCCTGAACTCTGGCGATTGTTCAACACCCGCATCCGCGAGGGCGAATCGTTGCGCGTCTTCCCGCTCTCCAACTGGACCGAGCTCGACGTTTGGGAATACGTGCTTGCCGAGAACATTCCGGTCGTGCCGCTCTATTTCTCCAAGCTTCGCCCCGTTGTTGAGCGCTCCGGCGCGCTCATCATGGTCGACGACGAAAGGCTGCCGCTCATGCCCGGCGAGCAGCCGACAATGCGGCGCGTTCGCTTCCGCACCCTCGGCTGCTATCCGCTGACCGGCGCGATTGAGTCGGAAGCCGACACGCTCCGTGACATCATCGCCGAAATGCGCAAGTCCACCACCTCCGAGCGCCAGGGTCGCCTCATCGACTCGGATGAAGCCTCCTCGATGGAAAAGAAAAAGCGCGAGGGGTACTTCTGATGAATGTCGCCGTTGATCTGGCGGTTCTTCCGACCCTGCGTCTCCTGACCTGCGGCTCGGTCGACGACGGCAAGTCCACCCTCATCGGACGGATGCTGTACGAGAAGAAGCTGATCTTCGACGACCAGCTTTCCACGCTCGAGCGCGACTCGAAGAAGTTCGGCACGACAGGCGAGGCGATCGACTATGCGCTTCTGGTCGACGGGCTCGAGGCCGAACGCGAGCAGGGCATCACCATCGACGTCGCTTATCGCTATTTCGCGACCGAAAGGCGCTCCTTCATCGTCGCCGACACGCCCGGTCATGAGCAATTCACGCGCAACATGGCGACCGGCGCGTCCAACGCCGATCTTGCGATCGTGCTGGTTGACGCGCGCAAGGGACTGCTCACGCAGACGCATCGCCATTCGATCATCGTTTCGCTGCTCGGCGTCCGCCATGTCGTGCTTGCGGTGAACAAGATCGACCTCGTCGACTACAGCGAGAGCGTGTTTCGCCAGATCGAGGCCGACTACCGGAAATTCGCCGAAACGCTCGGCTTCCGCTCGCTGATCGCGCTGCCGATCTCCGCCCGTCACGGCGACAATGTGTCGGCGTTGAGCCCGCGCACGCCCTGGTATGCCGGCCCGCATTTGCTGGACTATCTCGAGCGCGTCGAAGTCGAGGACGATCGCCGAAACGCGCCCTTTCGCTTGCCCGTGCAATGGGTCAACCGTCCGCACCTGGATTTTCGCGGCTTCGCCGGCACGATCCCGAGCGGACGAATCGCGCGAGGCGATCGCGTCGTCGCCGCCGATTCGGGCCGTGAGAGCACGGTCGCCAGCCTTCTGGTCGCCGACCGCGAGGTCGAGGCCGCCGAAGCGGGCGACGCCGTCACGCTGACGCTAGCCGACGAGATCGACATCGCCCGCGGCGACGTGTTGTCGAGCCCGAAGAGTCGCCCCGAGGTCGCCGGTCAGTTCACGGCGCATATCTTGTGGATGAGCGCCGAGCCGATGCTGCCCGGTCGGTCCTACCTGCTCAAGATTGGGGGGCGGACGACGCCCGCTTCGGTCACCGAGCTCAAGCACCGTCTCGACGTCAACAATTTCGACAAGCTGGCGGCAAAAGAGCTCGATCTCAACGAGGTCGGCTTCTGCAATATCGCCACCACTATGCCGGTCGCCTTCGACGCTTATGCCGACAATCGCGACACCGGCGGCTTTATCTTGATCGATCGCGCCACCAACGAGACCGCCGCCGCGGGCATGATCGCGCATGGGCTCAGGCGCGCAACCAATGTGCATCGGCATGGGCTCGCGGTCGGTCGCGAGGCGCATGCCGAGCTCAAGCACCAGAAGCCGGCGATCCTCTGGTTCACGGGGCTGTCAGGCGCGGGGAAGTCTACAATCGCGAATCTGGTCGAGGCGAAACTTCACGCGCGCGGCGTGCACACCACACTGCTTGACGGCGACAACGTTCGTCACGGCCTCAACAGGGACTTGGGCTTCACCGCCGCCGACCGCGTCGAGAACATCAGGCGCGTCGGCGAGGTGGCGAGGCTGATGACCGACGCGGGGCTCATCGTGCTCTGCTCGTTCATTTCGCCGTTCAAGGCCGAACGGCGGCTCGTACGCGACACGGCCGCCGAGGGCGAGTTCCTCGAGATCTTCGTTGAGGCCCCGCTCGAGACCGTCATCGCCCGCGACCCCAAAGGCCTGTACAAGCGAGCGCTGGCCGGCGAGATCAAGAATTTCACCGGCGTGGATCAGCCCTATGAAGCGCCCGAGGCGCCGGAGCTCACGCTCAATTCCGCCGAGGAGTCGCCCGAGGCTTTGGCTGATCGGGTCGTCAAGGAGCTTGAACGGCGCGGCTATATCGTGA
The DNA here is from genome assembly GCA_963702825.1 of uncultured Alphaproteobacteria bacterium. Taxonomy (GTDB): domain Bacteria; phylum Pseudomonadota; class Alphaproteobacteria; order Rhizobiales; family Beijerinckiaceae; genus Roseiarcus. Next base: position 3,715 of record CAVPEE010000033.1, on the reverse strand, counting down.
CGTTATAGGGCAGGGCGCCCGTCTCGCGCGCGCCCCATGATTCTGGGGCTTCCATGCTCACGTTCTATTACGCCACCAACACCTGCGCTCTGGCTTCGCATATCGCGCTCGAAGAGGCGGGCGCTGACTACGAAACACGATGGATCGACTTCGGCGCCGCCGAGCAGACGAAGCCCGATTATCTGAAGATCAACCCGAAGGCCCGGGTTCCCTCGCTCGTGACTGAGCGCGGCGTGTTGACCGAAACGCCAGCCATTCTCGCCTATATCGCGCAGAGCCATCCCGAGGCCAAGCTCGCGCCGCTCGACGACCCGTTCGCCTTCGCTGAACTGCAATCCTTCATGACCTATCTCTGCTCGACCGTGCATGTGGCGCACGCGCATCGCGCTCGCGGCTATCGGTGGGCGGACGACCCGGCGGCGCACGAGGCGATGAAGAAGAAGGTGCCGCAGTCGGTCGGCGCCTGCTTCGATCTCATCGAGCGGAAGATGTTTCGCGGCCCGTGGGCGATGGGCGAAGCTTATACGGTCGCCGACCCCTACCTGTTCACCATTGCGCGCTGGATGGAGGTCGACGGCGTCGATCCCGGCGCCTTCCCGCGCGTGCTCGACCATCGCGACCGAATGGCCGAGCGCCCAGCAGTCCAACGCGCGCTCAAAGCCGAGGGGCTGGCGTAAATCAACAGGCTCGTCACTCTGGAGATCGCGATCTCAAGCAGTATAGTGATCTGCGGCGCGCCAATCGGCCGGACCGTCAGGAGGAGGAAACATGGACAGCTTCATGCAACGCCGCAACGTGCTCGGCCTCGGCGCCGCCGCTGGCGCCGTTCTCGCCGCGGGCGCAGTGCTCGATCCCCAGAAGGCGGCCGCGCAGGCCGCGTCTCAGAGCGTGCTGCGCACGGCGCTCGATCGCGGCAAGCTCATCGTCGGCACCGGCAGCACCAACCCGCCGTGGCACTTCGAAGACGACAAGGGCAATCTGACCGGCATGGACATCGCCATGGCCCGCATCCTGGCCAAGGGCCTGTTCGACGACGACACGAAGGTTGACTTCGTGCGTCAGGATCCCGCGGCGCGGGTTCCGAACATCACGACCGGAAAGGTGGACATCGTCATCCAGTTCATGACCATTTCATCCTCGCGCGCCCAGCTCGTCGCCTTCTCGCGCCCCTATTACATCGAGGGCTCGGGCATGATGGTCACGCCGAAAAGCAAGTACAAGACCTTGAAGGAGCTGGTCGCCGCCGGCGCTGCGGTGAACGCCGCGATCCTGGCGAACGTCTATGCCGACGACCTCGTTCACAGGCTCTTGCCGCAGGCGCAGGTTTTGCAGCTCGACAGCCAGGCCAATGTCTTTCAGGCGATCACGGCCGGGCCGCGCCGACGTCGCGCTCGTCGACGCCTCGACGGTGAAATGGCTGGTCAAGCGCAACCCGGATATCTACGCCAATCCCATCGAGGGCGACATGGCCGGCCAGGCGCAGCTTTACGGCGCCGCGGTGCGTCAGGGCGATCCCGACTGGCTGCACTTGGTCAACACCTGCTTCGACGTCGCCATGTACGGCCACGAAGACGGGATCTACGACAAGGCCTACGAGGAATTCTTCGGCGAGAAGCGGCCGCCACGGGTGACCGGATTCCCGCCCATGTGAGGCGCCGGGCGCCTCGTGAGCTACCACCTCAACTTCGCTGCCGTCTGGCGCAACTTCGGCCGGTTGGGGTGGGGACTTGCGCTCAGCCTCGAGCTCGCGGCGATCGGCATCGCCGCGGGCGTCATCATCGGCCTCGCGCTCGCGTTGCTCGCACAGGGCGGGGCCGCGTCGTCCGCACGCTGATCGGGGCTTATGTCGAATTCGTCCGCAACGTGCCGCTGATCCTGCTGGTCTATCTGGTGTTCTACGGCATCCCGAGCGTCGGCGGCTTCGCCTACAGCGCGACCACGAGCTTCATCGTCACGCTTTCCCTCTATGCCGGCGCCTATCTCGTGGAAGTTTTTCGCGCGGGACTGGACGCCATTCCGCGTGGCCTGATCGATGCGGGGCGCGCCATCGGGCTCACGCCCTGGCAGCGCGCGCCTTATGTGCAGACGCCGACGATGTTGCGCATCGTGCTGCCGTCCTTGTCGAACGCGTTCATCTCTCTGTTCAAGGACACCGCCATCGCTTCGGTGATCGCGGTGCCTGAACTCACCTATGGCGCGAACTGGATCTCCACCAACACGTTCCGCATCATCGAGGTCTATTCCGTCGTCACCCCGATGTACCTGGTCACGGGCTGGACGTTGTTGTTGCTGTTGCGCCAGCTCGAACGCCGCTTCGCGTTGCGCCGCGCATGATGGTCATGCTCAAGGCGCTGCCGTTCCTGTGGCAGGGGTTGCTGGTCACGTTGCAGATGTCCGCCATCGTGGTGGCGATCGCGCTCGTGCTCGGCGTCCTGTTCGGCACGGCGCTGACTTACGCGCCGCGGTGGGTGGCGTGGCCGGTGCGCGCCTATAGCGACATCGCGCGCGGCCTGCCGCTCATCACCCTCATTTTCTTCGTCTACTACGCCATGCCGGCGCTCAAGGTGAATGTCAGCGGCTGGTGGGCGGCGGTCAGCGCGCTCGCCGCCTTCGAGACCGCCCACGTCGCCGAGGTGACGCGCGGCGCGCTGCAATCCATCCATCCGGGCCAGACCGAAGCCGGGCGCGCGATCGGCCTCACCTTCGTGCAGCGCATGCTCTACGTCATCTTCCCCCAGGCTCTGCGCCGTTTCCTGCCGCCATGGATCAACACGGTTGTGGATACGGTGAAGGGCAGCGCCCTGGTCTCGCTCGTCGGCATCGTCGACTTGATGCTCGCTGTGCAACAGGTCATTGGCCGCACGTTCCAGCCGCTGCCGCTCTATGTGCTGGGCGCGGCGATCTATTTTGTCATCAACTACACGCTCTCCCAGTTGAGCCGACGTTTGGAGGCTCGTTTCGCCTATGTCCGCGAATAGTGGCGATCCGCTCGTGAAGGTGCGCGATCTGCGCAAAAGCTTCGGCCAAAACCAGGTGCTGCGCGGCGTCGATCTCGACGTCGCGCGCGGCGAAGTGGTCAGCGTCATCGGTTCCTCGGGCAGCGGCAAGACCACGATGCTGCGATGCGTGAACCTGCTCGAGACCTATGATTCCGGCTCGATCGCGGTCGACGGCGTGGAGGTCGGCTACAGCGGCGAAGGGCCGACGCGCCGCCTTCGCGGAGAGCGCGAGCTCGCGCGCATTCGCGCCGACATCGGCATGGTGTTTCAGCTGTTCAATCTGTTCCCGCATCTGACCGCGCGCGAGAACGTGATGCTGGGCCTGCGCAAGGTGCGCAGGCTGGGTAAGGGCGAGGCGGGCGACATTGCCGATCGCTGGCTCGCGCGGGTGGGCCTCGCCGCCAAGCGGGAGAGCCTCCCTTACGAATTGTCGGGCGGTCAGCAGCAGCGCGTCGGCATTGCGCGCGCGGTCGCCATGAATCCGAAAGTCCTGCTGCTCGACGAGATCACTTCGGCGCTCGACCCTGAGCTGGTCGGCGAAGTCTTGAACGTGGTGCGCGAACTGGCGGCCGACGGCATGACGATGATCCTGGTCACGCACGAAATGAGCTTCGCCCGCGACGTTTCCGCGCGCGTCGTGTTCATGGATGCCGGCCAGGTCGCGGTGCAGGGCACGCCGCGCGAAGTCTTCAGCGAGCAGCCTCACGAGCGGCTGC
>CAVPEE010000032.1:0-51519 GCA_963702825.1 uncultured Alphaproteobacteria bacterium | reverse complement strand
AGAAAAAGAGCGGCTTCGCGCCGACATCGTTCCTCGATTCCGCGCAAGTCGCGGCGCTGAAGGCCGACAGCGAGACCGAATATCAGAAGTCTCTTGCAGCCCAGCCTGCGGTCCAGCCGGCCGCTGCCAGACGCCCCGCCGCGCTTTGGCCAGACCTTCGCCGAAGGCCCCGGTGATGCGAGCGGCGAAACCTTCAGCGCCAGCGACGCCCGCTCGACGCGTCGTCAAGCGAACGAACCCAAATCGGCCCGAGATCGTGGTGCAGGCTGCGCCTCCGCCTCCACCGCCCGTCTTTCTTGGCGGGAGCCCCGCCTGGAGGCATAGAGCGGGACTGCCCGAGCTGCCAACCGACCCCGGCATGGGCGGGCGGCCGCCAGGATTTTGGCTGGGCTCGAGCGGCGGCCGCCTGCTGTCCGAGGGTACTAGGGCCCCGGCGCGTTAGCTCGCCGAGGCGTATCGGCGAGCCAGCGACGACAGGCCGACAGCGAGAACCAGCACCCCGCCCTTGAAGATCGGCTGGAAGTAGGTCGGGGCGCCGAAAATGCTGAGCCCGTTAAATCCGACGGCGAGGATCAGCACGCCGATCAGAGTGCCGGCAATGTGAAACTGGCCTTCGCGCAAGGTCGCCGACCCGAGAAACACGGCGGCGAAAGCGTCGAGGAGATAGCCGTCGGCGGCGGCGAGCGTTCCGCTGCCGAGGAGAGACGTGAGCAGCACGCCTGTCAGAGCCGCGCAAAACCCCGCCGTCGCGAAGGCGAACATCTTGGTCCGATCGACGCGGAATTCCTGAGAGACGAGCCGCTTCGATGTTGCTGCCGACCGCCTGCATCCTCTGGCCTAGATCGGTCTTGTTGAGGATGGTCCACATGACGATAAGCAGCACCGCCATGATGAACACCGGATTCGGCACGCCGAACAACGCGCGTCCCAGTGAGATCTCCGTGAACGCGCGCGGGATGCCGATCGCGATTGGGAAGGCGGCGTAAGAAAATCCGATGCCGGTCAGCATCGTGCCCACACCGATCGTCGCGATGACGGCGTTGATCCTGACCTTCGTTACGAGAAAGCCGTTTACGAGGCCGATGGCGACACCGACCAGAAGCGCGAGCGCGACGGCCAACGGGATCGGCAAGTGCTCCTTGGCCATGAGACCGGCGACGACGAGGCCGATGAAGCTTGCGACGTTGCCGATGCTGAGGTCGAACTCGCCAACCACCAGCGTGAATGTGAGCCCCGCGGAGATGATGGCGGTCAACGACGCCTGGCTCAGGATGTTGAGGAAATTCGCCCGCGACAGAAACGTCCCCGGCGCGTTGATCGCGAAGAACACAATCATCGCCAGAAGGCCGATGATCGTGCCGTAGCGCGAAATGAACGTGAGCGCCGCCCGCCGGCGCCGTCCCGAGTCCAGATCCGGCGTCCGCGCCTTGGCCGCTTGCATCGCGGTCGTCACATCCTCTCTCCTCAGGAACCGACCGCGTCGTGGTAGCTCATTTCGACGATCCGCGCCTCGGTTATGTCGTCGCCGGTGAGCTCGCCGACGACATGGCCCTCGCGCATCACCACGATCCGGTCGGCCAGGACCGCCAATTCCTCGGCCTCGGACGAAATGACGATGACGCCGACGCCGCTCCGCGCGAGTTTGCGAATGGCGTTGTGGATCTCCTCGCGCGCGCCGATGTCGACGCCGCGCGAGGGCTCGTCGAGGATCAGGATTTTGGTGTCAGGGCGCAGCCACCGCGCGATCAACGCCTTTTGCTGATTGCCTCCCGAAAGGCTCGCAATCTTGGTCGAAGGGCTCGGCGTTTTGACGCCAAGGTCCTTGATCAGGCGGCCGGCCTGGTTTCGCATCTTCCGGGACGAGAGGAAGGGCAGCATATCCACGACCCGCAGCGATTGCAGCGACGCGATGTTGATGTTGAAGGCGACCGACTGCGCAAGCATCAGCCCCTGGGAGCGGCGCTCCTCCGGCACAAGCGCGATCCCAAGCTCGATCGCCTGGGTTTCGCTACCGATCGTCAGGCGCTTTCCACTCATCTCGAAATGGCCGCGCTGAAGGCGGTCCACGCCAAAAGCCAGACGCGCGACCTCCGTGCGGCCGGAGCCGACAAGGCCGCCGAGGCCAAGAACCTCGCCTCGGTAGAGATCGAAGCTGACCCCTTTGACGACAGCGCCGCGCGCCACGTCGCGGGCGGAGAATAGGGGCACGCCGCTTTTGTCCGCCTTAATCCTGCGGCGGCCGTCCGCGCCCTTGACGTCGTGACCGACGATCGCGCGGATCAGGCCCTTCTTGTCCAGCCCGCCACGGGTTGTGCGCTCGGCGACTTCGCCATCGCGGAAGACGGTTATGCGATCGCAGAGGTCGAGCACCTCGTCGAGCCGATGCGAGACATAAAGGATCGCGACGCCGCTCGCCGCGAGATCGCGTATGATCGAAAACAACTGCTCGCTTTCCGGTCCCGACAACGCCGCCGTCGGCTCGTCCATCGCGATCAGGGAGGCTTCGCGAACGAGGGCTTTGCTGATCATGACGAGCCAGCGCTCGCCCACCGACAGGTCCGACACTCTCGCGTCGAGAGGAAACTTGATCCCTACGCGTTCCGCAGCCGCCCTGGCGGGCCGGCTCGAACGCTTCCAGTCAATCAATCCAAGACGCGTCGCTTTGGGCGCGCCAAGGAGCATGTTCTCAAGAGCGCTGAAATGGGGAACCAGATTGAGTTCCTGATGGATGAAGGCGAGCCCCGCCTTTTCTGACGCCTGCGGCGAGCCTGAGCGAAGCTCCTCGCCCGCAACCAGGATCTTGCCCTCGTCCGGGACGGTGACCCCCGCGAGACAACGAATGAGGGTCGACTTGCCGGCGCCGTTCGCGCCGACAAGCCCGTGCACCTCGCCGCGCCCGACGCCCATGTTGACGTCATGGAGTGCGACTTCCCCGGCAAAGTGTTTGCCAAGGCCACGAATATCAATCCAGGCTTCGGGAATCCCGTTTGCGCCAGGGTCCCCGCGAACGACGCCTAAGCCAGCCGCCTCAGAGACCATTCGGGTGGTCAGCGAGGAACTTGTCGACGTTGTCCTTGGTCACGACGATGCCCGGGATCGCAATGGTCTTGGGCTCCCAGGATTTTCCGGCCGCGATCGAGTCGAGGATCGCCTGGAACATGGCCTTGCCCTCTGCATAGGCGGGCTGCCAGACGGTTGCGGTCATGTCGCCGTCCTTGACGAGTTGCACCCCCTGCGGGCTGCCATTGATGGCGACAGTCGTGACGTCGTCCCGTCCTGCTTGCCGAAGCGCCGCGACCGCGCCCTGCATCGGTTCGTCCCAGCAGGCCCAAATCGCAAGCGGCTTCTTGCCGCCGGCCGGATGCGCGGTGAGCCAGGGCTGCGCAATGGCGTTGCCGTTCTGAACCTGCCCCGGCACGGTCACCTCGTTATAAGTGATGGAAAGGCCGGCCTTGCCTTTGACGGCGGCGTCGAAGGCGTCGCCGCGGTCGATGCAGAGCTTGCCGGGGTGGAAGGTCATCGCCAGAATGTCGGCGTTGTCGCCGACCTTGCCGAGCAGGTACTTAGCGGAATCGTCGCCGACCGTCTGGCCGCTGACCGTGACGACGATGCCGGGGACGATCTCGCCGCCCCAGCTCGCGACCGGGATGCCCGCGGCGTTGGCGGCGGCCAGGCCGGAGCCGATCGAGCTGCTGGCGAAGGCGAGGACCATGATCGCGTCGACCTTCTGCACGGCGAACGAGCTCATGCCCGCGTTCGCCTGATCTGCGCTGGCCTGGGTATCGACCACTTTAACGTCCCAGCCGGCGGCCTTCGCGGCGTCGGTTGCGCCGGCGATCACGGCGACGTTGAGCGCGTCGTTGGCGATCAGGGCGACGATGCCGAGGGTCTTCGCTTCGACGCCCGCGATCGTGGAGATCAGCGCCGCCGAAGCCATTATGAATAAGGATAACGCAGCAGCCAGAATGCGTGTCATGTTTGATCCTCCCTTATTTGATGTTTTTGTTGTCGCGCCCGCGAGGAGAACCTCCGCGAGCGCTTCGACCCGCCCGGATGAGGATTGAGAGGTAGCAGAGGATCATCGCGCGCGATGAGTGAGGGCCTGATTATAACAGTTATGGCGAATCTGCTCGGGCAGATTGTTTCCATTCTTTCAGCGCTCCGCGCAAAATGAACAGGCCACGATGAATGGCTTCGGCCCTTAGGCGGCTAAGTGGACCGAACAGCGCGCTAAAGGAGGAATCTGGCGATGCAGGTGACCTATGACTTTTCCGGCAAAAGCGTCCTTCTGATTGGGGGAACAACCGGGATCGGGCGCGCCACCGCCAATGCTTTCGCCAAGGCGGGAGCGAACCTGTTCGTGGCCGGCCTCGGAGCCGCTCAAGGCGCGAGTCTCAAGGACGAAATCAAGGCGATGAAGAAAGGGGACGTCGAATTCGCCGAAGTCGACGTCCGCGACGCCAAAGCGATGGCCGACCTGCATAAACGAGCCTTCGAGCGGTTCGGCCGGATCGACGTCGCCTTCAACAATGCCGGCGTGCCGGGCAAGACCGCGCCTGTCCAGGACCTTGACGAGGATGACTTCAGCCTCCTCATCGATGTGAACCTGAAGGGCATATTCCTGGGTCTCAAACATCAGGTGCCGCATATGATCGCTCACGGCGGCGGCGCGATCGTCAATACATCGTCGCTGTTCGGCGTCATGGGTTTCGCCACGACGGCGGTTTATTGCGCGAGCAAATGGGGCGTCATCGGCCTCACCAACTCGGTCGCCCTGGAAGTCGCGCGCAAGAACATTCGCGTGAACGCGATTGCTCCCGGCTCGGTCATGACGCCGCTCTTGACCGGCATGTTCGGCAGCGAGCAGAGCGCCAAGGACACGGTCTTGCCGATGATCCCGATGGGGCGGATCAGCGACCCGTCCGAGATCGCGCAACTCGTGCTGTTCCTGTCGTCGGACGCCGCGTCGTTCATCACCGGACAGGCCGTGGTCATCGACGGCGGCGGATTCGTCGCGAGGGCCGGCGGGTAGGAGCGAGCCTAAGCGTCGGGCACGATTGCGACGGCCTGGATCTCGATTTTGGCGCGGTCCTCCATGAGGGCCGAGACCTCAATCGCGGTCATCGCCGGGAAATGACGGCCAATTGTCTCGCGGTAGGCTTGGCCAACGCCCTTCAGGTTGTCTAGGTACTCGCGCTTATTCGTGAAGTACCAGGTCATCGAGACGATGTGCTCCGGGCGCGCGTCGTCGCAGGCGAGCACCGCGACGACGTTCTGCAAGCTCTGCTTAACCTGTCCGACGAAATCGTCGGTCTCGAACTTCGAGTCCTTGTTCCAACCGATCTGGCCGGCGACGTGAATGACGCGTCCGCGCGCCGAGACGCCATTGGCGTAGCCGGCGGGCTTCGCCCACCCATCCGGTTGCAGCGTTTTCAGCATGGCGCCCTCCGAATACAAGCCGCCGTCACGACGGCCGCGACTTGATCAGCTCCCGCGCGACGATGAGTTTCTGCACCTCGGTCGCGCCTTCGTAGATGCGCAAAGCGCGAATCTCGCGATAGAGGCTCTCGACAATTTCGCCGCGTCTGACCCCGCGGCCACCGAACATCTGCAACGCCCGATCGATAACGCGCTGAGCAGTCTCCGTTGCGGTCATCTTCGCCATGGCGGCCTCGACTGTCGTCGGCAGTTTCTGGACGTCCCGGCGCCACGCGGCGCGATAGGTCAGCAGCGCAGCCGCATCGATCTCCGCCGCCATCTCGCCAAGCGCGGCCTGAGTAAGCTGGAGGTCAGCGAGCGTCGCGCCAAACATTTTTCGGCTCTTTGCATGCGCAAGCGCCTCATCGAACGCGCGCCGCGCGAAGCCAAGCGCCGCGGCGGCGACGGACGCGCGGAAGATGTCGAGCGTGCGCATGGCGATCTTGAAGCCCTCTCCAGGGCCGCCGAGCCGCCGGTCCGCCGGAAGACGGCAGCCCTCGAAACGCAGTGTGGCCAGCGGATGCGGCGCCATGACGTCGATCCGTTCGGCGATCGAGAAACCGGGATCGTCGGGGAAGACGAGGAACGCGGAAATGCCGCGCGCGCCCGGCGCTTCGCCGGTGCGGGCGAACAGCGTATAGACGTCAGCGATCCCGCCATTCGAGATCCAGGTCTTCTCGCCGTCCAGGCGATATCCGTTCCCGTCCTTGCGCGCCGTGCAGGCCATGGCCGCCACGTCGGAGCCGGCCTCTCTTTCCGAGAGCGCGAAGGCCGCGAGCCACTCGCCGCGGCGGACCTTTGGCAAGACGAGCCCGCGCTGCTCGTCGGACCCTGCGATTGCAATGGCGCCGGAACCCAGGCCCTGCATGGCGAAGGCGAAATCGGCGAGCCCGTCGTGATAAGCGAGCGTCTCGCGCGCAAGACAGACGCTTCGCGAGTTCGATTGCGGAAGCGTCGCCGTCGAGAGGCGCGACCGCCGCGTCGAGCAGGCCCGCTTCGCCAAGCGAGCGCGCCAGATGACGGCAGGATCCGTCGACGTCCCCATGATCGATCGCGGCGATCGCGCCCGAGGCGACGAAGCGATCGAGCGCGCCGGCAAAGGCGCGATGAGACTCGCCGAAGAACGGCCAGTCGAGCCAATCGCGCTTCATCTGAGGCGCGGGTGACGCGACGTTCATCAATCCCCCTCGAAGACAGGTTTGCGCTTGGCCGCGAAGGCCTCGAAGGCGCGCCGGAAGTCCTGCGTGGTCATGCAGATGGTCTGCGCCTGCGCTTCGGATTCGATGAGCTCGTCGAGTCCCATCGCCCATTCCTGGTTGAGCATCGTCTTGGTCATCCCGTGCGCAAACCAGGGGCCGTCAGCGAGCGAACGGGCGAGCGCGAGCGCCTCCCGCTCGAGGTCGGCGCTCGGATGCAGCGTATTGTAGAAGCCCCAGGCCGATCCTTCAGCGGCGCTCATCGTTCGGCCGGTAAACAGAAGCTCCGCCGCCCGGCCTTGGCCGATGATCCGCGGCAGGATTCCACACGCGCCCATGTCCGCGCCAGCGAGCCCGACGCGGGTGAAGAGAAACGCGGTCTTCGCTTCCGGCGTTGCGAGGCGCAAATCCGAAGCCATGGCGAGGATGGCCCCAGCGCCAGCGCAGATTCCGTCGACCGCTGCGATGATCGGTTGGGGGCATTTGCGCATCGCCTTGACGACATCGCCGGTCATTCGGGTGAAGGCGAGCAGGTCGGGCGTGGTCATGCGCGTCAGCGGCTCGATGATCTCGAACACGTCGCCGCCTGAGGAGAAGTTGCCGCCCGCGCCGGTGAGTACGATTGCGCGAACGTCTGATCCGTTGGCCAGATCCCGAAAGAGATCGCGAAGCTCGGCATAGCTGTCGAAAGTCAGCGGATTTTTTCGCTCGGGGCGGTTGAGCGCGACCGTCGCAACCCGCCCGTCCTCGCTCGCGGTGAAGCGAAAGTGCCGCGCGGCATAATCGCGCAACGGGTGGCGCAAGGCCTGCATCGCATTCGGCGTATTCATCCGACCATGACCTCCCCGCCGGCGACCACGATCGCCTGCCCGTTTATCGACGCCGCGCCGGGCGACGCCAGCCAAAGCACCGCATCGGCGACTTCCTCTGGCCGCACCAAGCGCCCTTGCGGATTGGACTTGATGAGTTCAGCCTTGGCCAGCGCTTCAGATCGACCGGTCTTGGCGACTATGGTTTCGACCGCGCGCGCAACGAGGGGCGTCTCGGTGAAACCGGGGCAGACGGCGTTGACCGTGATTCCGGTCTTGGCGAATTCGAGCGCCAGCGCTCGCGTGAGGCCAATGAGACCGTGCTTCGCCGCGCAATAAGCGGCGACATAGGTGTAGCCGACAAGGCCCGCGGTCGACGCGATGTTGATGAGCCGGGCACCCGCGCCGCGCGCTTTCAAGTCGGAGAGAACGGCGCGAGAGACGAGATAGGCGCCATTCAGGTTCACAGCGAGCACGCGCGACCAGAGGCCGGGATCTGTCTTCTCGAACGGCGCGCTTGGCGCTTCGCCGGCATTGTTGACAAGGATCGTTACCGGCCCCAACGCGGCGCGCGCCCTTTCGACGCCGGATGAAACCGCGGCTTCGGAGGTGACATCGAACGAATCGACGACTGCGGCGGAACCTTGCGACATGCCGCGCGCGACGTCCTCGAGCGGCGCGCTGCGCCGACCCGCAAGGCTCACGCGCGCCCCGGCCTTGGCGAGAGCAAGCGCCGTCGCCGCGCCGATGCCGCTCCCTGCGCCGGTCACCAGCGCATGATGGCCGTCGAGCGGTTTGTCTGTCATGTCGCCGCGGCCTGCGCTGCGGCGGCCCTTGCGAGGTTCGCCTCATATTGCGCCTTGGCGGAAAAATATTGCTTGGGCCACGCAATGTCGGCCACTCCGATCTTTGCGGCTTCGTGCAAGGTCCAGGCGGGATCGGCGAGATGCGGCCGGGCGATCGCGCAAAGATCAGCTCGACCCGCCGCGACGATCGAATTGACGTGGTCGGCCTCGGAAATGGCGCCGACGGCGATGGTGTCGACATGCGCCTCGTTGCGGATCTTGTCAGAAAACGGCGTCTGGAACATGCGGCCGTAGACAGGCCGCTCGGCCTTCGAGACTTGACCTGACGAACAATCGACAAGATCGGCGCCGGCTTCCTTGAACAGTTCGGCAAAGAATGTCGCGTCTTCCGGAGTGTTTCCACCTGGCGTCCAGTCATGGCAGGAGAGACGCACCGACATCGGGCGATCCGCGGGCCATGCGGCGCGCATCGCGCGGAACACTTCGAGCGGATAGCGCGCCCGGTTGAGGCGTTCTCCTCCGTACTCGTCATTACGCCAGTTCGAGAGGGGCGAAAGAAAGCTCGAGAGGAGGTAGCCGTGCGCGCAATGGAGCTCGAGCCAATCACATCCAGCCGACGCCGCGCGTCGGGTCGCAGCGATAAAGTCGTCGCGCACCCGATCCATATCGTCTCGCGTCATGGCCTTCGGGATCAGCCCGCTCGGCAGGTAGGACACAGCCGACGCCGAGATCAGCTCCCAGCCGCCCGTCTCGAGCGGATGATCGATGCCTTCCCAAGCGACTTTCGTCGAGCCCTTGCGGCCTGCGTGACCAAGTTGAATGCCAGCTTTCGCGCCGGCGCCGTGAACGAGATCGACGGCGCGCTTCCATTGCGACTCTTGCGCATCGCTCCATAGGCCGAGACAGCCCGGGGTGATGCGCGCATCCGGCGACACGCAGGTCATCTCGGCAAAGACGAGCCCCGCTCCGCCGAGAGCGCGCGCGCCGAGATGCGCGAGGTGGAAATCATCGATGAGGCCGTCCGTCGCCGAATACATCGCCATCGGTGAGACGACGACGCGATTCTTGAGCGTGAGACCCCGCACGCGATAGGGCGTCAGCATCGGCGGGGGCGCGCGTTCGTCGTCGTCGAGCGGAACGCCCGTCTTGCGAGCGAACCAGCGCTCGTATCCTTCAAGCCAGACCTTGTCGCGCAGCCTTAAGTTCTCGTGGCTGATGCGTTGCGAGCGCGTCAGCATCGAATAGAAGAACTGCGGCGGCTCGAGCGAATCCGCATAGCGTCGGCCAACCACCTCAAACCATTCCATCGCGTTGCGCGCCGCGTTCTGGATGCGCGCGACATCGACGCGGCGAATCTCCTCATAAGCCGCGAGCGTCTCCGGGATACGCTTAGGCGCGTGGCCTCGCGCATCGAACTGTCGCGCAAGCTCGATGGCGTCATCCAGGGCAAGCTTGGTGCCCGAACCGATGGCGAAATGAGCCGTATGAGCGGCGTCGCCCACCAGTACGACATGCGAGCGCCCGTTAAAGCAGCTCCATTGCAAGCAGATCAGCCGATTGAAATTGAGCCAGGCCGAGCCGCGCAAATGGCGCGCGTTGGTCATGAGCTTCGCGCCGTCGAGTGTCTCAGCGAAAATCTTCTCGCAGAAGGCGATCGAGCCATCTTGGTCGAGTTCGCCCAACCCATGCGCCTCGAAGGCGTCCTCGGTCGTTTCGACAATGAAGGTCGATGTGCTTCGGTCGAACTTGTAGATGTGGGCCTGAAACCAGCCGTGCTCCGTCTTGCGGAAGTCGAAAGTGAACGCGTCGAACGCCTTGGCGACGCCGAGCCAGATGTAGCGATTGGGGCGGACGAGAAGATCGGGCCGGAACTGATCGGCGTATCGGTGACGGATCTTCGAATTGAAACCATCGGCCGCCACGATGAGATCTGCGTCCGGGAATTCGATGTCGGAATTAACCTCATGCTCGAACACGAGCTCAACCCCAAGCGCCTCACAACGCCGCTGCAAGATGTTCAGGAGTTGCTTGCGGCCGATGCCGATAAAGCCGTGACCACTCGTACGTTGCCGCGAGCCCTTGAACACGAGCTCGATGTCGTCCCAATGGTTGAAGGCGTCGGCGATCTCGGCCGCGCTCTCGGGGTCCGCGGCGCGCATCGCGCTCATCATCGCGTCCGAAAAGACGACCCCCCAGCCAAACGTGTCGTAGGGCTTGTTGCGCTCGATCACGGTGACTTCGTGCTCGGGCCGCAGCTTCTTCATGAGGAGCCCGAAATAGAGCCCGGCCGGGCCGCCGCCGATACAGACGATGCGCATATTGTCCTCGCCTCAGCGTTTCATCGCGCCAGCATTTTCGCCAGCATATAGCCCGACGCTGCGCCTGTCCCCGCGCCTGGCCAGGTCCCTGCCCCGCAGAGATAGAGCCGCGGCGCCGGCGTTGCGTAACGCGAGTAGCCCGCAACCGGCCTGAAAAAGAAATTCTGATCGAGATGGTGACTTCCGGTCAGATTGTCGCCGCCGATCAGGCAGGGGTTCTCGCGCTCGAGGTCGAGCGGCGACCATATTGAGCGCCCTAGTATCTTGGCGCGCAGGCCCGGCGCATAGGTCTCGAGAATATCGAGCACGCGCTCGGCATACGGCTCCTTGACCTCGTCCCATGCCGTTTCGCGAATGCGGCCCAGCGCATCGCTGGCGATTGTCGCCGGAAGCACCCTAACTTGCACCCACAACACGTGCTTGCCCGGCGGCGCGCGCGTCGGGTCGATCGCGGTCGGCTGACCGACCACCAGCACCGGCTCGGCCGGAAGGAGACCCGCCGCGGCCTCGGCGAATGCGCGGCTCATCATCGCAAGATCAGGCGCGACATGAACATAGGCGAAGCGTTGCAGCTCGGGGCCGGCGCGCCAGTCAGGCAATGAGTTCGAGCGCCAAGTGAATCATCATCGTGCCGGGGCCAGCGCGAATGCGCGCGACCTTCTCGTCGAAGGCCTTGCGCTTCGGGTCGGGGCTCATAAGCCGGCCAAACACGATCTGCGGATGAAGGTTTGTGATCACCGCCTTCTTCGCGGCAATCCGCGTCCCGTCGTGAAGTATGACACCGGTCGCGCCGCTGGCGTCGCTCTCGATCCTCGTGACCGGCGACTTGAGCCTTATCTCGCCCCCCTTCGCCTTGATGAGGCCGGTCATCGCGCGAATGATGACATCCGCGCCGCCTGCGCCGATGACCATGCCGAAGGCCTGGTTCGCCATGGATTCGAGATAGGGGAAAAGCGCGCCGCCGGCGGCCTCGGGCGGAAAATCGAGGTGCATGCCCCAGGCGGCCATCATCGCCTTGACCTTCGGCGATTCGAAATGCGCGTCCAAGAAATCGCGTGGGCTCGCGAGCAGAAGGCGACCAAGATCGAGAAGCGATTGCGTGCCCCTGGCGCGCCATGCGGACCATAAAGTCCGCGCGGTTGCCAAGGACGGCATGGGCGAACCGAGCAGGCCAAAGATATGCGGCGCCTCCTCGCTGAAGCGGGCGAGCATCGCCCGCCAGGCTACGGCGTCCTTCGCCGACAGGGCCGCGATCGCAGCCGCGGTCTTTTCGAGATCCTTGCTGACGCCAAGATAGGTGTGGTCGCGAAAGACGCTGGCGAAACAGTCGGCGGCGGGCGCGAAAGCGAGGCCATGCGTTGCGAGTTGATCTTTATAGGCAGCGAAGAAGGGCGATCCCGCGAACAAAGAGAGGTTCATCGCGCAAAGGTCGTGGCGGAAGCCGGGCAAGGTGACTTCGCGAGTCTTGACCGCGCCGCCCGGCTCGCCCGCCTGCTCGATCACGGCGACCGACCAGCCGTGGTTCAAGAGGTGGATCGCGGCAGCGAGGCCGTTATGTCCCGCGCCGACGACGACGGCGTCGAAAGCGTCCATCCGGCGTTTTTGCCTCCGCGATTAGGCGCCAGCTGCATATATCCTAAGCGTGGCGGCGCGAAGTTACGTCCAATGCCTGGCCCGCGCAACGCTTGAACTGCGTGAAAAATGCTGGCGGACCATCCTCGGCGTGTTGGCGCCGATTGCTTGCGTCAGCATATTTCTGGGCTATGTTGGAGGCGCATTCGCGCGCAACACATTCGGGGACGTGCGAATGCGCGAGGAAACTTTCGAGGAGCGATGGAGATGAGCACGAACAAGGTCCTTACGGACTTCGCCGCCGCCTTGCTGTCGGGGTCAATCAAAATTGTCGACCTGACCGCTCCTCTCGGGCCCAACACCCCGGTGCTCTATCTGCCGCCGCAGATCGGCAAGAACACGCCCGCGGTGAAGGTGCACGAGATCTCGCACTATGATCAGAACGGGCCGTTTTGGGCATGGAGCTGGCTCGAGCTCGGCGAGCACACCGGCACGCATTTCGACGCGCCCGTGCATTGGATCACCGGCAAGGATTATAAGGACGGCACGACCGACCGGATCCCGGTCAAGAACTTCGTCGCCCCGGTCTGCGTCATCGATCGCTCAAAGGAAGCAGCGATAGATCCGGACTATGTGCTCACCCCCGACAGCGTGAAGGAATGGGAGCGCGAGCATGGCGGCATCGAGGCCGGCAGTTGGGTGGTGCTGCGCACCGACTGGTACAAGCGCAACGGGTCGGCTGAAACGTTCCTCAACGCGGACGACAAAGGTCCGCATTCGCCGGGGCCGACCGCGGAAGCGATCGAATATCTGCTGACGAAGAACATCGTCGGCTGGGGATCGGAGACGGTCGGCACGGATGCAGGCTCGGCCGGCGGGATGAACCCGCCTTTCCCGGCGCACAATCTCGTCCACAAGGCCAATCGCTACGGCCTTGCGAGTCTCTGCAATCTCGACCAGCTGCCGCCCAAAGGCGCGATCCTGATCGCGGCGCCGCTCAAGTTCGTCAACGGCACCGGCTCGCCGGTGCGTGCGCTCGCCATCGTCCCCTAACTCTTAAAGACAGGCGAACGCCACGAACATGAAGCTCGCTCGCGAGAACGAGGCATGAGCGAATACGACTATGTGTTCGTCGGCGGCGGAATCAACGCTCTCGTCGCCGCCGCCATGCTCGGCAAGAAGCGGCGGACGACGCTCGTGCTCGAGCGTAATTCCACGATCGGCGGCTGCCTGCGCACCGAAGAAGTGACCGCGCCCGGCTTTTTGCATGACGTCATGGCGACGACGCTGGTCCTCTTCCGGACTTCGCCCGCTTATCAGACGCTCGGCAAGGACCTGGAAGCGCGCGGATTCGCAATGGCCGACACGAACCTGCCGACGGCGGTGCTCCGGCCAGACGGATCGAGCGTCATCCTCTCGATGGATCGCGCGCGCAACGTGAGAACCTTCGACGCCCTCGCGGAGGGCGACGGAGGCGCCTTCGCGGCCGAGATGGACGCGCTCGGGGCGGACGCGCCGTTTCTCTTCGCCCTGTTGGGCGGCTCGCTATGGTCGTCCGGAATCGCCAAGACGCTTGCGCGCGAGCTTTGGCGCCGAGGCCCGCGCCGCTTGGCGGAATGGTTTGGCGAGGCGCTAGCACCCGCGCGTGGCTATCTCGAGACGACCTACCGGTCGGACGCGGTCCGTGCGCTGTGGGCTCCCTGGGTGCTGCACACTGGGCTCGGACCGGAGAGCGCGTATTCAGCGGCGATGGTGAAAGTGATCGCTTTCGCGATCGAGGCGGCGGGCTGTCCGATCGCGGTCGGCGGCGCCAGGACGCTGCTTGCCGCATTCGAGCGCCTAATTGTCGATCAAGGCGGCGCGGTGCGAGCGAACGCGGAGGTTGTGCGCATCATCCCTGGCCCGGGCTCACGCGCAAGCGGCGTCGAACTTGCGAGCGGGGAAACAATCACGGCGGCGAAGGGCGTGATCTCATCGACTGGGCCGGAGCAACTTTACGATGGGTTGCTTAAGGACTGGCCCATACCGGCGCCTGCGGAGGTTCGGCGAGGCCTGAAAGCCTTTCGCCACGGCAAAGGCGACATGCAAATCCACTATGCGCTGAAAGGCGCCCCACGCTGGCGCGGCGACCCGGATCTCGCCAAGGTGGCGCTCATTCATCTGACCAGCGGACTGGACGGCGTGTCGCGCGCCGCGAACGAGGCGGAGCGCGGCCTCCTGCCGGCGGAGCCCACGGTTTGCGTCGGCCAGCCGACCGCGCTCGATCCGAGCCGGGCCCCGCCGGGCGCGGCGATTCTTTGGTTGCAGATGCCAGAAGCGCCGCGCTACGTGAAAGGCGACGCGGCCGGTGAGATTGCGGCGCCCGCCGATGGCCGCTGGACCGAGGCCATGCGCGAGACTTACGCCGACCGTATCGAGCGGCGGCTCGCCGCGCATATCGAGAACTGGGCCGAGATCAAGCTCGCGCGCCGCGCCTACTCGCCAACGGACCTCGAGGCGATGAACATCAATCTCGTTGGCGGCGACCCTTACGGCGGCGCTTGCGCGCTCGACCAGTTTTTCCTCTGGCGCCCGTTCAAGTCGAGCGTCAATCATCGCACCTACGTGCCGAACGTCTATCACATCGGCGCTTCGACCCATCCGGGCCCAGGCTTGGGCGGGGTTTCCGGCTTCCTGCTCGCGTCGTCGCTTTAACTGATGTCTGGCCGCATGGAATGAGCATGGAACAGCGGTTTTCCGGCCAGATCATGCAGCGGGACGTCGATCCAGAGGCGCGTCAGGCGACGCTAGGCGAGATCGGCATCAACCAATTCGCGCCCTACCTCATGAACCGCATCATGGAGCGCTGGAACGGCAATCTCGCCGAAGCCTTGAAGCTCCACAACATGTCGACAACCATGATGCGGGCGCTGGCCGTGCTCAGCATTTCCTCGCCGGTGACGATCAACGAGCTGTCGGCCTATGCGGTGACCGAGCAGTCGACGATGAGCCGCACGCTCGACATCCTCGAGGCGCAAGGGCTCGTGCGGCGCCAGCGGCGGGTGGAGGACATGCGCATCCGCGACGTCTCGATCACCGAGGAGGGTCGGGCGGCGTTCGAGCGGGTGTGGCCGATGATGCACGCGCGGTTCCAGACGCTTTTCGACGGCGTCGAGGAGGAAGAATACCGCGCCTTCACCGCGACGCTGCTCAAGATTCTGCGCAACGTTGCGAAGCTGCCGGAGTAGGAGCGCGACCTCTCGATCGGCGTTTTTATGCGTGCGGCGCTTGCCCGCTAAGGGAGCAGATGACAACACGAGCGACGCGATCTAAAAAAATACTTAAGCTCAGCATAATTATTGCTTCTCACACGGCCAATCTGCGTGTAATAGTTTTCCCCTTTCGACACTTGAATATTTCGTTCTGGCGCCCATTATTGAGAACTATCAATAGAGTATCTTTCGATACTGCGGGCCGCTGACTGCTTATGCCAATGCGGCCGGGTCGCGGTCTTGATCATTGACTTGCGTCATGTTCAAAGCTGCCGTAATTGTTAATCAATAGTAAGCGCTGTTCTCCGCGCGAGAGAACGAAGCCAAAAAGAGAAAAAAACGGGCTAGCCGCTTTGATCGGCCAGAGGGGTGGGGTTAACGCAAAGGAAGGCTATCATGTTGAAATCATCCTCGATGATTGCGCTCAGCGTTCCTACGATCGCGCTCGGCGCAGCTTTACTGCTTACGGGCGCCGGAAGTGCGAGCGCGCAGGAAGGGTTGTTCACCTCGGAGCGGGATTGCACCACCGACGTCAGTTCCCTTTGTGCGGGCGTCAAGCCCGGCGGAGGGCGCGTTCTCGCCTGTTTGCAGTCCCATGTCGGCGACCTCTCCGTTGGCTGTTCGACAATTCTGTCGAAGGCCATCTGGACCGCGCAGCAATGCGCGGGGGACATTCATCAATTCTGCCCCACCGCCACGTTCGGCAGCGTCGGCGACTGCATGAGACCGCACCTCGGCGAGGTCAGCGGGACCTGCAAGGCGGCGATGGCGTTCATGGCGTCTCCCGCCGCCGACCGATATTGAGCTCAGCCACATACCCCTGAGGCGGACCGACCGGCAGTGTGTCAAGCTCCTGTCGGTCCTTCGGGGGAATCAGTGAGATGAAGCCGGTTCGCGGTCGGCCAGTGAGATAAGGCTGGTCATCGTCCTCAACCGCCCGCGGCGACTCGAAGTGCTCAATCGCCCATTTCTTCTTGAGCAGCTTCACAATCTGCCGCCGCCGGGCTCGCACGTCTTTTATGTGCTGGTCGATGTGCTCAAGCTTGCTTCGCAACGCCTTGGCCATCGCCGCGCGTGACGGAAAATTTGGCGCGGCTTCGCTGAGGGCGACGCGAATTTCGCTGAGCGAGAAACCCAATCGTTGCGCAGCATCGATCAACTCAAGGATCTTCACCGCCGTGTCCGGATAGGTCCGATAGCCATTCCCATTCCGGGTCGGCTTCGGCAGCACGTCATGTCTCTCGTAAAAGCGAATGCGCGAGGTCGAGATCCCCGTCCTTCTCGAGAGTTCCCCGATGCGCATGGATTGTCCTTGACCTTAAACCTAGGTTTAAGGTGTAGCATCGCCTGATCGGTCGGAGAACACTCTTATGGCGCGCGTTTTGGTCACCGGGGGCACGGGATTCGTCGGCGCCCATTGTCTGGTCCAGCTCTTGGCGGCGGGGCACGAAACGCGCGCCACGGTCCGCGACCTCAAGCGCGAAAGCGATGTGCGCGCCATGTTGCGTCACGGAGGCGCCGGCGAGGTCGGCGAGCGCCTGAAGCTTTTCCGCGCCGATTTGAACGCCGACGCGGGTTGGGCTGAAGCGGCAGCCGGTTGCGACACTGTGCTGCATGTCGCGTCGCCCTTTCCGAGTACCGTGCCCAAGGACGAGAATGAACTGATCGCGCCGGCCAGGGACGGGGCGCTGCGCGTGCTCAAGGCCGCGCGCGACGCCGGCGTCAAGCGCGTGGTGCTGACCTCGTCCTTCGCCGCCATTGGCTATGGCGGCCCGAAAGACCGGACCGCGGTGTTCACCGAAGAGGACTGGACGAACCTCAACGATCCGACCGTGCAACCCTATCCGAAATCAAAGACGATCGCCGAACGCGCGGCTTGGGATTTCATCGCGCGCGAAGGGCGCCAGCTCGAACTCGCCGTCGTCAATCCGGTCGGCGTCTTTGGGCCGGTCCTTGGACCGGACACTTCGACCTCGATCCTGCTTATCAGTCGTCTTTTGGACGGCTCCTTACCAGGCTGCCCTGATCTCTCGATCGGCGCGGTCGATGTGCGCGACGTCGCCGATCTGCACCTCAAATGCATGACTGACCCGGCCGCGCGCGGCGAACGGTTTCTCGCCATCGGTGGGGATTTCGTGAGTATGCGCGAGATCGCTCAAATGCTTAAGGAGGGCGCGGGCGACATCGCGCGCAAGGTTCCGACCCGCGCCTTGCCCTCTTGGCTCATGCGCGTGGTCGGGCTGTTCGACTCTCAGGTCAAAGGAATTCTGCCCGAGCTTGGCAAACGCAAGAACGCGTCCAATGAAAAGGCGCGTCGCCTGCTCGGCTGGGCGCCGAGAAGCCCGAGGGATTCGGTTTTGGCCACGGCGCGGAGCCTGTCGGAGCTTGGGCTTTTGAAGGCGGCTTAGCCGCCCCCGCAAGCCTCCGCTCGGTCTGCTCGATCCAACCTTTCAGCGGCGCGAGCAGGGGACCCTGCGTCAGGCCGCCGCAACCGCGCCCATGCGCGGCTTGCGCCCAAGCGACGATGGCGATCGCGGTCGATCCGTCCGCCGACCAGACGGGCGCGCCGGAATCGCCGCTGCAGGCGCCGGCCGCCCTTCCGGTCGGATCGGCGGCCCAAATGAGAACCGTCGACGCCGGCTCGCGCACGGCAAGCGTGACGCTGCGCAGCTCCCCGCCCGACGACCAGTCGCCCTCGCGCGCCGCGCCATAGCCGGAGACGATCGCTGACGCGCCGATCGGCGGCGGCCCGCCGTCGCCAATCGCTGCGCCGGCGAAGCGAGAGGACAGCGGCCGCGCCGTCCGGATAAGAGCGAGGTCGATCGAGAGGGCGCGCGCCTTGATCGCGTCGGCGCGGTAAAGCGGGTGGGCGATCGCCGCATCGACCGGAATGATGACCGCCCCGTCCGCGGCGTCGCGATAGTGAACCGCCATGTCCCGCAAGGGTCTCAGGCAATGGGCGGCGGTCAGAAGAACGCGCGGGCTCAACACTAAGCCTGTGCAGAAGCCGGCCTTGTCGCCTCCACGGATCAGCACCATCGCCACCCGGTCGGCGAAGCGGCTGTCGGGCTCGGCGCCGACAAGCGCGCGCGCCGAAGCGAGCGGCGCGACAAGCGCCGCGGCAAGCGTCAGCGATTGAAGGAAGCGGGAGAGCGGCGAGGTCATTGGGCTGGCTTCATGCGCCAGAAGGCGTCGCGCATCAATTGCCCCGCCCGCAGATCGCCGCTTTTCCGCCCGCTTTCGCGCGCGTCATCCATTGAGGCCGCAATCGCGCGCCTTGACCATTCACATTGCATTCAGCCGCCAGCGCGAACATGGGGCATCAAATATTCGCAACAGAGGCTTTGCCGTCATGGCCGCGCTCGCCATGCTTTGCCGCGCCGGGGGTTTGTGGGCCCTCATGCGCTCGGCGGCTTACGCCGCTGGGGTGGGGTGCGCCTCTATGGGATGTCCGGCGGCGAAGGCCGCCGAAGCTGAGGTGCACGTTGTTGCGGCGAAGCCGGCCTGTCTCAACGCCGCCGAGACGCGCGAGACGGTCAAGTCCCGTCACCTGCTTGAGCCCTTCGCGGCGCTTAAGTTCGCGGGCGCGCAACGCAAGGCCGAGGCGCTGTCGGCAAGGCTCTGCCGCACCGGAGACGATTTCATTTACGAGATCACCCTCCTGCATCGGGACGGGCGCCTCGTGCATGTCGATATGGAGGCTGGGACGGGGAAAATCGCTTCGCGCCCGCCGCATGAGCCGCACGAAGCTCACGAGCCGCACGAAGCTCACGAGCCGCACGAAACTCACGAGGCCCACGAGCCGCCCGTCAAGAATTGATTTCGGCGGGAATCAGGGTTAGCAGGCGCCCCATGCGGCTTTTGGTTGTCGAGGACGATCGGGATCTGAACCGTCAAGTGTCAGCACGGCGCTTGAGGCGGCAGGCTATGCGGTCGACCGGGCGTTCGACGGCGAGGAAGGCTGGTTTCGCGGCGACACCGAGCCTTACGACGCGGTCGTGCTCGACATCGGCCTGCCCAAACGCGACGGGATCTCGATCCTCGAAGCCTGGCGCAAGGCCGGACGCACGATGCCGGTCTTGATCCTCACCGCTCGCGATCGATGGAGCGACAAGGTCCAGGGCATTGACGCCGGCGCCGACGATTATGTCGCCAAACCCTTCCATATGGAGGAAGTGCTGGCGCGCCTGCGCGCGCTGCTGCGGCGCGCCGCCGGCCACGCCTCCAGCGATCTGACGGTCGGCCCGGTCAGGCTCGACGCCCGCGCCGGGCGCGTCACGGTCAACAACGTGGCGATCAAGCTCACGAGCCACGAGTATCGCCTGCTCTCCTATCTCATGCACCACACCGGGCGCATCATCTCGCGCAGTGAGATTGTCGAACATCTTTACGAGCAGGATTTCGACCGCGACTCGAACACGATCGAAGTGTTCATCGGGCGATTGCGCAAGAAGCTCGGCGTCGACATCATCAAGACCGCGCGCGGCCTCGGCTATGCGGTGGGCGTCGAGGAGGAGAGCCCCGCGGCGAAGTGAGGCGGCGGAGCATGTAGCCGCGGTCGTTGACCGCGGCTGACGCGATCAGCGATCGCGTCTACAATAGCCCGTCGGTCGACGGGCGTCCTTCCGGACGCCCTTTGGACCGCGGCCGACGCGATCAGCGATCGCGTCTACAGGCGGCCCCATCGCCCTCAGTTCTTCCGCATGGCGACGAAGCGCGCCGTCGCGCGCAGCATGTCGCCCTCGGCGCCCACTCCAGCCGCATCGACCGAGGAGATCGCCTCATCGACAAGGCGGTCGAGCTCGCGGCGCGCGCCCTCGAGCCCCAACGATCCGACCAGGGTGCCCTTGTTCTGCTCGGCGTCCTTGCCGGCGCGCTTGCCAAGCGTCGCCGCGTCGCTTTCGACATCGAGAATGTCGTCGGCGATCTGAAACGCCGCGCCGATTGCGCGCCCGTAAACTCCAAGCGCCACGCGCGCTTTCGCGTCCGCGCCCGCCAGGATCGCTCCCGCCTCGACGCTGAATTTGAGCAGCGCGCCGGTCTTCATTGCCTGCAGGAGCCTGATCTCCTCAACCGAAAGCGGCGCCGTCGACTTCTCGGCGTCAATATCAAGCATCTGCCCGCCCACCATTCCCGCGAGACCCGCGGCGCGCGCGAGGCCCAGACAAAGCGCGACGCGCACGTCCGCGCTTGTGTCGGTCGCGGGATCGGCGAGGATTTCGAACGCCAGCGCCTGCAGGCCGTCTCCGGCGAGAATCGCCGTCGCCTCGTCGAACGCGCGGTGGGTCGTCGGGCGCCCGCGCCTCAGGTCGTCATCATCCATCGACGGCAGATCGTCGTGGATCAACGAATAGGCGTGGATGCATTCGATCGCCGCGCCCGCGCGCTTTGGCCCGTTGTCCGTTCGCCCTAGCGCTTGCGCCGTCTCGACGGTGAGGAAAGGCCTGAGACGTTTGCCGCCGCCAAGCGTCGCATAGCGCATCGCCTCCATGAGGCGCTTGGGCCGCGCCGGCTCGCCGGGTTTCGGCTTCAGCCTCAAGCAGGTTTTCCAGCTCGCGCTCAATTCCAGCCTGGGATTCGGCGAGCCTGGCCGCGAAGGCGCTTTCGTCCATTGGCGCGGCTTACGTCCTTACGCGCCGTAATCGGCTGGGTTGAAGGTTCTCTTGGTCGAGCAGAATTCGCAGGTGACGCCGATCATGCCGTCGTCGCCCACCATCTCCCTGACCTCTTCCGGCGGAAAAGAGCGCAGCATCGCGTCGACCCCCTCGGCGGAACAGCGGCAGACGGCGGCAAGCGGCGTCGACGCATAGACGCGCACGCCGCGCTCGTTGAACAAGCGAAACAGGAGCCGCTCGCTTGACAGCGTCGGGTCGATCAGCTCGTGGGCTTCGGTCGTCGCCGCGCGCGTTTTGGCCTCGGTCCACGCGTCGTCTTCCGTAATGGTGTGCGGCTCGACGCCCTCGGGCGCGTCGCCTGGCGGGAAGTCCGCCTGCAGTCGCCGGCCGCCCTCACCGGGCAGATATTGCACGACAAGTCCGCCGGCCCGCCAGGCCGCGCCGCCAGGGGTGACGATCTCGCCGACCGCGAGCCGCACCAGCGTCGGGATCTGCTCCGATCGTTCGAAGTAATGATGCGCCGCCGCTTCCAATCCCTGGCCCTCGAGCGCGATCACGCCCTGATAGCGGTTCATATCGCCGCCCGGATCGATGGTGAAGGCGAGATGCCCATGGCCGAGCAGGTCGCCGCCGGCGTGCGACGCGGACTTGAGCCTTTCCCTGTCGAACCGAGCCAGCGCCCGCAAATGCGACGGCGCGTCGAAATCGACCAACAGCATGGTGACGGGCCCGTCGCTTTTGGTCTGCAATTGAAAGCGGCCGCTCGTCTTCAGCGTCGAGCCCAAGAGCGCGGCCAGCGTCACCGCCTCCCCCACCAGCCTCGACACTGCTTCTGGATAGTCGTGACGCTTCAGCAAAAGATCGATTGTTGCGCCTAAGCGCACAAGGCGACCGCGCGTGCTCAAGGATTCGACGGCGAACGGCAGCACGATGTCGTCGACGACCTCAGCCGAGGCGGCGCGCTCAAGCACAGTCATGGCGCCGCTCCGAGACACCAGGCGAGCACGCCTTTCTGCGCGTGCAAGCGGTTTTCAGCCTCGTCGAACACGACCGATTGCGGGCCGTCGATCACTTCGTCGGTGACCTCCTCGCCGCGATGGGCGGGCAGGCAGTGCATGAAGATGGCGTCCGCCGCGGCGTGGCTCATGAGCTTGGCGTTGACCTGGTAGGGCGCGAGCAAATTGTGGCGCCGGCCCTCGTCTTCGTCGCCCATCGACACCCAGCAATCCGAGATGACCGCGGCGGCGTCTTGCGCCGCAATCATCGGGTCGACGCCGACCGCGATGTTCGCTCCCGCCTTCCGCGCGGCCTCGAGCCGCTGCTTGCCCGGCTGCAGTTCCGGCGGACAGGCGATTTCGAGCCGAAAGTCGAACTGTGCGGAAGCGTCGATCCAGGACGACAGCACATTGTTGTAGTCGCCGGACCAGGCGATCTTGCGGCCGCGAATGGGCCCGCGCTTCTCCTCGAACGTCATGAGATCGGCCAGCACCTGGCAGGGATGCGACTGCTTGGTCAGGCCATTGATCACCGGCACTGTCGCGTGCGCCGCCATTTCCTGCATGTCGTCATGAGAGAGGATGCGAATGACGATCGCGTCCACATAGCGCGAGAGCACGCGCGCGGTGTCGGCGATGGTCTCGCCGCGACCCAGTTGCATCTCAGCCCCGGTCAGCATGATCGACTCGCCGCCGAGCTCGCGCATGCCGACATCGAACGAGACGCGGGTGCGGGTCGACGGCCGGTCGAAGATCATCGCCAAGGTCTTGCCGACGAGCGGACGCGACGACGCTTCCGCGCCTTTGACCCGCGCCGCTTTGATCGCCGCGGCGCTGTTGAGGATGCCGCGGAGTTGCCCGGTGGAAAGCTCGAGCAGATCGAGGAAATGCCTGGGCTGGGTCTGAACCGTCGCGTTCATGGCTCTTTCAGTTGATCGCCACCGCGAGGCGCTCTTTGACCGCTTCACAAGCCGCGTCGAGCCGCCGTACGCCTTCAGCCATCTCCTCATCGGTGACCACGAGAGGCGGAACGACGCGCACGACATTGTCGCCGGCGGGAATGAGGAGGAGCTTCTGCTCCAGCGCGGCGTCAGCGAAAGTGGCCGGAGGGACCTTCAGCTTGAGGCCGATCATCAGCCCCTCGCCGCGAATCTCCTCGATCACGTCGTGGTGCCGATCCTTGAGCTCCGCCAGCCGCTGGCGCATGTCCAGACCGAGCCTCGCGACCCGCTCGAGGAAGCCAGGGGCTAGAATGACGTCGAGGGTGGCGTTGCCGACCGCCATCGCCAGCGGATTGCCGCCAAACGTGGTGCCATGGACGCCGACCGTGAGACCGCGGGCGGCGTCCGCGGTCGCGAGGCAGGCCGACATCGGAAAGCCCGCGCCGATGCCCTTGGCGGAGGTGAGAATATCGGGATGAATGCCGCAATGCTCGTAGGCGTAGAAGCGCCCCGTGCGGCCGACGCCGGTCTGCACTTCGTCGAAAATCAAAAGCAGGTCGCGCCGGTCGCAGATCTCGCGCAAACCGCGCAGGAACGCCGGCGGTATGACCCGCACCCCGCCCTCGCCCTGGATCGGCTCGATCATGATCATGCCGGTCTCCGGCCCGATCGCCGCCTCGACCGCCTTGAGGTCGGTCAGCGGAATCTGGTCGAAGCCATCGACCTTGGGGCCGAAGCCGTCGAGATATTTGGCCTGGCCGCCGGCGGCGATCGTGGCGAGCGTCCGGCCATGGAACGCGCCCTCGAAGGTGAGCGTGCGAAAGCGCTCGGGATGGCCGTCAACCGAATGGCGCCGGCGCGCCATCTTGATCGCCGCTTCGTTGGCCTCGGCGCCTGAATTGGCGAAGAAAACGAGGTCGGCGAAGGTCGCCTCGGTGAGGCGCTTGGCATAGCGCTCGCCTTCGGGGTTCTGATAGAGGTTCGAAACGTGCCACAGCTTCGAGCCCTGATTGGTCAGCGCCTCGACGAGATGAGGATGGGCGTGGCCGACCGAGGTCACGGCGATGCCGGCGCCAAAATCGAGATAGCGCTCGCCATTTGTCGAAACGAGCCAGCAGCCCTCGCCTCGCTCGAAAGCGACCTTGGCCCGGGCATAGGTCGGAACCATGGCGGAAGTCGCGTCGGCGATGCTCACCGTCAACTCCTTGTGATGTCTCGAGAAACCGGCCTCTCGAGATCGGCGTGCGGTCGGCGAAATAAAAACGCCGCCCCGCTAGGGCGGCTGCCAAGTGCGCCTTGACTATAGCGGAAGGCGCGCGATGTGGTCAAATCGCGCGGCGAGCGCGCTCCGAACCGACGGAGCCCCGAAGCGGAATGCGGCTTAGGCTCTGCCGCGCAGGAAGCCCAAGGCGCGCCGGCCCTTCGCGGCGAGGCCGAGGCCCGCGAAGCCGAGAGCATCATCGCCCAGGTCGAGAGCTCCGGAACGGCAAGGGTGGGCGGGTCGGGCGGGTCGATTGGGGGCGGGTCGAGAATAACGGGGCCGGACGGGTCGCGCGTAACGTCGCCGATCGCGTTCAGGAGAACTCCGGTCAGACCACTAAAAATCACTTGACCGCCAGTAATCCCGCCCTCGTCGAAGCCAGCCCAAGGCGCCGGCTCGAGCTGTGGCGAACGTCAAAGTCAGCGTATCGCCAGACTGCTGTTGGACGCGTCGATCACCGCTTGGCTGGCCGAATCGCCAAGCTCAAGGACTGGGCTTTGGTTGAAGACGGGGCGCCCATGGACAGTGATGCTTATGGACTGCACCGTTTCCTTGGCGAAGTTGTCGCTGAAGTCCACATTGATCGTTCCGGTGAACGCGACCGGAGTGGCCAAAGGAAACTGCTGAAATTGCCGGACAGATTGAAGGTCTCGACCACGTCCGCCTTAGCGGCCGGGGCCGCGATCAGGGCGAGCGCCGCCAGGACGGTCGCCGACGCAAATCTGCTTGTCCCCAAAGAGAACAACGTTTGCCCACCAGCCAAGGAATCCGACGGCTTCATAGATCCCCCGAGTTAAGCCCTCTCCGGGGACCGCTGTACGGTCTCTTTCCGCCTACACCATTAACCACCCGGCGCCTACAACTAAACATCACGCGACGAACTTATTTTGTGATATAGATCACACCACGATCGCGCGCATCACGTAGGGCGCGCATCACGCAAGTCGCATCAGGCAAGTTCGGCGCCACGATCGCGCTTAAGTCGCGAATTTTCCATAGAGATTCAATAGAGCGCGCTCAGCGTCCAAAGCCCTGGCGGGTGTAGCGGGGCTCTTTGTCGCCTCTGTGACGGGCCGCGAAATATTTTCTCACGCTCGACCGAGCGAGCGCTACGCCGCAACCCGCCGACATGAAGCGCGAGCCGACTTCACGCGATTTCCCGTCGAGAAAGGGCGTCCGCCGTCGTCTCGGCTCGGTAAAGCGCTAACGCGCTGATCCGACTCAGGCATTCGAAAGTGCGCCTCGCTCTCCTCAACCCAAACGCGAAGAGTTGGGGAAAAGCCTGTTCAACGGGCGCCAGGGACTCTTGCGCGTGATTCAACGAGTAGTGTAGTTTTCACCTCGAGGCCCACGAGATGTCGTGGGAAGGGTTCCAAATCGAGTGCTGGTCAGCGTTAGGCCCGGCGGGCTCCTCGCCGGGCGACGGGGTGGGATTCTGCGTATTGCGCCGCCTTTGGCGAGGATTGACGAACGAGGCGACAAATGGCTTGGACGGACGAGATAGTCGAACAGCTCAAGCAGCATTGGATCGATGGCAAGAGCGCGAGTCAGATCGCGAACCTGCTCGGCAATGGCGTGACCCGAAACGCCGTGATCGGAAAGGTGCATCGGCTGGGCCTGGCGGGCCGGGCTAAAACGCCGAGCACGAGCGCTCCACGTCCTCGGCGCCTGGCGCCCCCGCCAGTGCATCGGGTCGTCTCCCCGCGCCTCAGCGCTCCCGCCCCCCGAATGATGCGCGGGTCGACGGCGTTCGCGCTCGCCCCGGAGGCGTTGTCAGAGCTTGAGAGCCAAGAGGAATTCGAGAGCGTCGTCCTGCCGATGTCGCTTCGGGTGACGATCGTCGAACTGAAAGAATTGATGTGCCGCTGGCCGCTGGGCGACCCGGCGACGTCCGAATTCCGCTATTGCGGCTCGCCCACGGCGACCGGCCCCTATTGCACCTACCATGGCGGCCTCGCCTACCAGCCGGCCCAGGACCGGCGACGCGATCGCGATCGCTCTCGGCGGGCTCTCCCTCGCTGAGCGGACCGCCCGCGGCAGGCCAGCTTTCCGTTGATGCGAGGTCCAGTCAGGCGACGCCGTCGCGAATCGCGACGGCCGCTCCGGAGTCGTTACAGCGTCCGATTTGGACCGCTCACAAACAATGGCTTTCGTAAGCGCCGCTAATATAAGTGAGCGCACCCGCGGCGTCGGCTCGCCACAGCACACGCGCGATTCTGTCGCACATCAAACCGTTGAAAACGAATAGGCTCGCATTGGCGTCGTGTTGAGGCCAGTCCGGAGCAAAGTTTGCCCCGACGAGGTAGCCGATCAGCTTGTCTTGGCTGGTTCCGAGCGGGAAACGCTCGCGAAATCGAGCGTCGAGTTCGCGCGAGAATTGGGATTCGTCGTTGGGCAATGTGGCGACAATTTCCGGCATGATCCGCGCGCCCAGCGTCATTCTTCCTGCGGCGAAAGCGACCGCCGCAAGCACCAGCGTCGCCCCTGCCCAAGCCAGACGGTGCATCAGTTCCGTTCCTACCCAGCGATTTCTGGCGCATGACATGGGCGTCGCCAAGCCACAAGCACGGGAGGGGGCTAAGTGTGACGTTCTGAGAATTATTCACAAACGAAAGTGTGAAGCCCACCAACTGACGACGCGCCACGGAGCCTGACGACGCCATGAAAGGCGAACTGGAGACAAACGAAATGCGCGCCGGCCTGCCGATCCTGGCGTTCGCCGACCCTCCCGCATTCGACGCCTGGCTCGCGTCCCAAGGCCCAATCGCGCCTGGGCTTTGGCTGCGGCTCGCGAAGAAGGGCGCGCCCGAGCGGACGCTCACCAAGTCGGAGGCGATCGACGCCGCTCTCTGCCATGGCTGGATCGACGGCCAACTGGACAGGTACGATGACCACTTCTGGCTGATCCGCTTCACGCCCCGCAAACCGCGAAGCAAGTGGTCGGAACTCAATCGTCGGCGCGCGACCGAACTTCTCGCCGAAGGTCGGATGCGTCCCGCCGGCCTCGCCCAGATCGAGATGGCCAAATCGGACGGCCGCTGGGATGTGGCCTATGCCCCAGCCAGCGCCGCCGAGGCGCCGCCCGACCTTGCCGCTGCGCTCGACGCCAATCCCAAAGCGGCGGCCTTCTTCGCCACGCTCACGGGGGCCAACCGCTACGCCATCCTCTACCGCATCGGCGCGGTGAAGACGCCAGTGGCGCGCGCTCGCAAGATCACGCGTTTCGTCGCTATGCTGGAGCGCGGCGAAACCATCCACGGCTGACCGCAAGCGCGGCGTTTAGTTGAGGCGCTAGCGGATAATGCCGCGTCCTTCGTCTAAATCACACAGTACATTTGCTTATTTCCTACACAGCGAAACCAGGCGAATCTCGCCGCGAGCATGGGCTTCGGGCGACCCGTCTTTCAACCGCAAGCGGCGCGGGACACTCACGTTCTGAGGAGGCCGCGAAGTGGGGGTTTCCAAGAGAGGCGTGTGAAGCAGGCGTCCCGAAAAGCCCGTGTCCACGCGCCGTTTGCCTCGGAAATGCATCTGTATTGGGGCCCAACGAGCGCCACCGTCGGCCTCGTTCTGAGGTCACGCTGAGTCCGCGCCTCGACGGTGGGCGCGGTGAAATTTTTGCGCATTTGTTTGCGGAAAAACCGGATCTGTGCTAATCATTGTTCTGCTGACCGGCCCGGGTCCGCGCCTCGCGCCGGCCCACGCGGCGACGCCGGCGAAGACGAGGGAAACGCGATTCGTGGTATTTGCGCCACAGTGTAACACGACCAGAAGATTTTTTATTTGGATTCGCCGTAACCCTTTGAAAAGTCCTGATTCGGCCAAAGGAATCCAAGGAAATCCAAGCTTTTTTCCTTGGATTTATTTGGTTTTGCTTGGTTTTATTTGGCGTCGGAGCCGAACTCCGAGGCCGCGCGCTCAGGGCTTCGTTGTCGGATGCAGCGGCACGGTGGCGACGAACGAGGATCCCTGGTTGACGCGGCTGGTGATCGTCAGCCTGCCCCGGTGGCGGGTGAGGATATGCTTGACGATGGCGAGGCCAAGACCGGTGCCGTTCTTGGCCCGGCTCTGGGTCGGATCGACCCGGTAGAATCGCTCGGTCAGCCGCGGCAGGTGCTCGGGCGCGATGCCGTGTCCGTAGTCGCGCACAGTCAAGGCGCCCTCCTTTTCGGTCGTCGAGACGGCGACGTCCACCACCCCGGCGGCCTCTGAATCGAGGCGGACGCCGTATTTGATCGCGTTCTCGATCAGGTTCTCGGCCACGCGCAAGAGCTCGTCACGGTCGCCGGCCACCAGCACCGGCTGCTCGGCGCTGAGACGGATCTCAACGCCGAGGTCGTTGGCCATCGGCGTCAGCGCATCGACGACGCCGCGGGTCGTCTGCGCCAGATCGACGACGTGTTCGGGCCTCAAGTGCTGCTTCTGTTCGATGCGGGAAAGCGACAGCAGGTCTTCGATCAGCCGGGCCATGCGTCGCCCCTGCTCGCGCATGATGACGAGGAACCGGTCGCGCGCCTTCGCGTCATCGTGCGCCGATCCCTGCAGGGTCTCGATGAAGCCGACCAGCGAGGCGAGCGGCGTGCGCAGCTCGTGGCTGGCGTTGGCGATAAAGTCGACGCGCAGACGCTCGACGCGCCGCGCTTCGGTCTGATCGCGCAAGGTGATGAGCGTCGCCACGACTTCGCCCTCGGCCGTCGCGAGCGGAGCGACATAGACGTCGAACAACCGTTCGACCGGCACGCGCTCGCTCCACTGCACCGTCTCGGCTTCGCCGCTCGCCATCACACGGCGCCGCGCGTCGAGGACGTCGGGCGCGCGTAGGCCCAGCACGAACGGATCGCCGACTCTAAGACCAGGCAACAGGCTGAGCGCCGGCCTGTTGGCGGCCGCCGCGCGCTCGTCCGAACTCACAATGACGGCGGGCTCCGGCATCGCGGCGACCAGCTGCGCCGCGAACGGCGATCCCACGAGGTCGGCGAGTTTTTGTGTGTCGAGACGGCTCATCGCTTAAGCCGCTAGTCGTCCAACCGGGCCGACATCGCTTCGCGCAGCGAACGCCAGCGGCGCACCGCCTCGACGCCGCCCAGCATCGCCATCGCGGCGATGAAAGGGACGGCGTAATAAATTCCGCGAAAGAGGAGGAGCGAGGCCAGCACAGCGTCCTGGGAGCCGCCGACGCCCTGGAGGATCGTCGCTTCGAAAACGCCAAGGCCGCCAGGCGCGTGGCTGGCGATGCCGAGCATGGCGGCGAACGAGTAGAGCGTGGCGAAGGTTGGGAAACCGAAGCTTTTATCCTGTGGCAGCAGAACATAGAGCGCCGCCGACGCCGAGCAGATGTCAATGACGCCAAGCGCCATTTGCCCCAGGGTCAGCCGTGGGCCTGGAAGCTTGAAATTGCCGACAACCGCAGCGCGCCGCCATCGCATGCGCGTGATCCAAACAAAGTAGACGATCAGCGCAGCGATGGCGCCCAAGCCGATCAGACGATTGGCCAGCGGATGGAAATGATCGATGTCGGCGATCGGATCGGACGCCGACAGGAACCCCGCGCCGACCACGAGCCCCATCCCCAGCCAGAAGGTTATTCCCGCCACGACCGTGAGGCTCGCGATCTTGCCGGCAGACAGCCCCGCTGGTCCATAAATCCAATAACGGACCGCGCCCCCTGTCACCAAGGGAAACCCGAGCGTGAAGGAAAGCGCGTAGCTGGCGAAGGACGCCAGCGCCGTCAGCCGGTAAGGGACCTTGATCTGAAGGTGGCGAAGCGCGAGCCCGTCATAGCCGGTGAGCGCGAGGTAGCTCAACGCGGTGAAGGCGAAGGAGAGCATGAACTGATCGCCGCTCGTCCCGGCGATCGCCGCCCTGAATTTGTTCGGATCGATGTGCGCGATCGTGCGCACAAAGATCGTCAGCGCGCCGGCAATGATGATGACGCTCGCGGCCAAGCCAAGCCGCCGAAGCGCGGAACGGTGACGCGTAATGGCGTCGATCAGACGATCGATGAATGTCGGCGGCTTTGGCGGCGGCGCCTCGACCGGCGCCCAGTTCGAAGCCGGGCGTCGTTTCTGGGCTTGCGCCATGCTGCCTTCCCGTTGGAGCCGCCGCCTATAGGGCCATGCGGATTGAGGCGCAAGCGGAATGGCCGCCCACGCTGTCAACCGACCGCGACCCGCTGCTTGGTTTTCCAGGACCGATAGGCTGCGTCGGCAAGCAGAAGCGCCTTCAGACCGTCTTCACCATCAGGGTGAGGCTTCTTGCCTGACTTCACCGCGCTGATGAACGCATCGAGCTCGTTGCGATAGGCGGCCTCATAGCGCTCGAGGAAAAAATTGAGCGCCTTGTCGCTGGTGAAGCCGTGCGCGCCGGCAAACTCGACCGTCGTCTCGCGCACGTTCGCGGCATGAACCATGCCGTTCAGGCCATGCGCCTCGACCCGCTGATCATAGCCATAGGCTGCGCGCCGCGAATTGGAGATCTGCGCCACCTTGCCGGACGCGGTCTCCATGATGACAACCGCGGTGTCGATATCGCCAACGTCCCCGATCGCCTTGTCGACCAGCGCCGACCCCATCGCGCTCACCGCCACCGGCTCCTCGCCGAGGATGAAACGCGCCAAATCGAAGTCATGGATCATCATGTCGCGAAACAGGCCGCCGGAGCGCTCGATATAGGAGATCGGGGGCGGCCCGGGGTCGCGCGAGGTGATCGAGAGGATTTCAAGAGCGCCGATCGCGCCCTCGGCGACACGCTTGCGCAGCGCGGAGAAATTGGGATCGAAGCGGCGATTGAAGCCGACCATGAGCGTCGCGCCGGTTTGCTTGACGACTTCAAGGCAGGCGCGAACGCGCTCGACGTCGAGGTGGATCGGCTTCTCGCAGAAGATCGCCTTCTTGGCGCGCGCGGCGCGCTCGATGAGATCGGCGTGTGTGTCCGTCGGCGAGCAGATGGCGACCGCGTCAACGTCCTTGGAGGCGAGGATCGCGTCGATTTCGGCGACCTTAGCCCCAGTCGCCTTGGCCAAAGCGGCGCCTGCCGCGGGGTCCGCGTCGGCAACGAAGGTCACCTCGCTGTCGGAGCGCGCCGCGACATTGCCGCCGTGGATCTTGCCGATCCGGCCCGCGCCGATAATTCCAAATTTCATGGGGCTCCTCCTCCAAGCGCCCCGACCCATCGGGGCGCTCCAAAAAAGAATATACGTTCCATATTGACTTAGGAATAGAATTTTTGTTTCATTCTGGTGACGCAGAGCGGCGGCAAGCCTGGTCATTCCGCTCACGCGCTCCGGCGAGAAGCCTTAGGAGAAAACGCCCATGGCCAACACCTCCGCGCCCGAGGCCGGCGCGTCCGCGCGTTCGGCCTATCGAGGGCCGGCTCATCTGGGCGGCAAGGTCGCGATCGTCACCGGCGGCACGCAGGGTCTGGGCGAGGCCATCGCGCGGTTATTCGCCGAGCGCGGCGCAGCGGGGCTCGTGATCTGTGGTCGGAACGCAGAAAGGGGCGAGCGAGTCGCAAGCGAAATTTCGGCGGCAGGCTGTCCAACAGTCTTCGTCCAGGCGGATCTCACGAAGGTCGCCGACTGCTCGCAACGTGGTCGCCAAGGCGGACGAGCGCTTCGGCCGCGTCGATGCGCTGGTCAACGCCGCCGCGCTGACCGATCGCGGCAATATTTTCGACACCACCGAGGAGCGCTACAACGAGATCTTCGACGCGAACGTCCGCGGGCCGTTCTTCCTCATTCAGGAGAGCGTGCGCATCATGCGCCGGGAGAAGATTGCGGGCTCAATCGTCAACATCCAGTCGATGTCGGCCCACGGCGGCCAGCCGTTCAACATCGCTTATTGCGCCTCCAAGGGCGCGCTCGCCACATTGACCCGCAACGTCGCCCATTCGCTGCTCAAATTCCGCATTCGTGTGAATGGGCTCAACATCGGCTGGATGTCGACGCCAGGCGAGGACAATATCCAGAAGACCTACCACGGCGCCAAGGACGGCTGGCTCGAGGAGGCTGTCAAGGCAAAGCCTTTCGGTCGTTTGATCGATCCCAAGGAAGTGGCGCGTGCTTGCGCTTATCTCTGCTCCGACGAGTCCGGGTTGATGACCGGGTCCAACATCGATTTTGACCAGAACGTTCTCGGAACCAGCGACCCGCCGCTCGAACCTTGAGTCTGGAGTCGCCCATGGCGCTTAATCCCCGCCTGGACGTCATCACCATCGGCCGCTCGTCGGTCGACCTCTATGGCGCGCAAGTGGGCGGGCGTCTCGAGGACATGGCGAGCTTCTCCAAGGCTGTCGGCGGTTGCCCGACGAACATCGCCATCGGCACCGCACGGCTCGGTCTGAAAAGCGGCCTCATCACCCGCGTCGGCGACGAGCACATGGGCCGGTTCATCCGCGAGCAATGCGCGCGCGAGGGCGTCGATGTTACGGCGTCCGAACCGATCCGGTCCGCCTTACCGCGCTCGTGCTGCTCGGCATCCGCGACGAAAAGACCTTCCCGCTCATCTTCTATCGCGAGAATTGCGCTGACAGCGCGCTCGACGAAGGCGACATCGATCCTCATTACATCGAAAGCGCGAAAGCAGTCCTCGTGAGCGGCACCCATTTCGCGCGCGCGAACACGGCCGCCGCGCAACGAAAGGCGATGCGGATCGCGCGCGCCGCCGGGCGCAAAGTCGTGTTCGACATCGATTACCGGCCAAACCTGTGGGGCCTAGCCGGCCATGGCGCGGGCGAGGAGCGCTACATCAAGTCGGGCGAGGTCACGAAGAGCCTCAGCGACATCCTGCCGCAATGCGATCTCATCGTCGGCACCGAAGAAGAGATGATGATCGCGGGCGGAGCGGACGATCCGCTGGCCGCGCTGAAAGCCGTGCGCGCCATAAGCCAAGCGACGCTGGTGCTCAAGCGCGGTCCGATGGGCTGCGTTGTCTTCCCCGACGCCATTCCCGATTCACTCGAACAAGGCGTCAAGGGACCGGGCTTCCCGGTCGAAGTCTATAACGTGCTCGGCGCGGGCGATGCGTTCATGTCGGGGTTTCTGCGCGGCTGGCTGCGCGACGAGCCGCTCGAGACCTGCTGCGCCTATGCCAACGCCAACGGCGCCTTCGCCGTCTCGCGCCTCTTGTGCTCGGCCGAATATCCGACCTGGGCTGAGCTTAGCCGCTTCCTCGAGCACGGCTCGCCCCATCGGGCGCTGCGCCGCGATGAGGCGCTCAATCACATCCACTGGGCGACGACGCGCCGAACCGAAGCGCCGACAATCATGGCGTTCGCCATCGACCATCGCGCGCAGCTCGAGAAGATCGCCGACGCCGCGGGGAGCCCTCGCGAGCGCATCAGCGCCTTCAAGCTGCTGGCGGTTGAGGCCGCGGCCAAAGTCGCCGCGGGCCGTCCCGGCTATGGCATGCTGCTCGACGGCAAATATGGGCGCGAGGCGCTGTTTCGCGCCGTCGATCATAACTTCTGGATCGGCCGACCGGTCGAGGAGCCAGGCTCGCGTCCGCTTGAGTTCGAGTCCGGCGGCTCGCTCGGCGCCAAGCTCGTCGAATGGCCGGTCGCGCATACGATCAAGTGTCTGTGCTTCTATCACCCCGACGATCCGCCGGAGATGAAGGCGCGGCAGGAGCGCGAGCTCTTGCGCCTGCACGACGCCGCGCGCCGGCTTGAGCGCGAGTTGTTGATCGAGATCATTGCGAGCAAGAACGGGCCGGTCGACGACCGAACGGTCGCGCGCGTCATCGAGCGGCTTTATGCGATTGGAATTCAGCCGGACTGGTGGAAGCTGGAGGGCCAGGCCAGCGAAGCGGCGTGGGACAACATCGCTCGCGCCATTGAGACTGGCGATCCCTTATGCCGCGGCGTGATGCTGCTTGGGCTTGAGGCGCCGGAAAAGGATCTGGCGCAAGCCTTCGCGCTGGCGCACAATTGCAGCGTGGTCAAAGGCTTCGCGGTCGGGCGCACGATCTTCGCCGAGCCGGCGGTCGAGTGGTTCGCTGGCCGTATCGACGATCGCGAGGCGACCGACCGCATGGCCGCCGCATTTGCGCGATTGGGCGATCTCTGGCGCAAGGGTGCGGACGCGCGAGGCGGAGATGAGAACGCTGCCGACCGATAAACATTGATCGAAGCGGGGAAGCGCCATGACAACGATTCGATTGACCGCCGCCCAGGCGATGGTTCGCTTTTTGAGCGCCCAGCAGGTTGAAATCGACGGGCGCAAGCAGCGCCTGTTCGAGGGCGTGTTCGCAATTTTCGGCCACGGCAATGTGGCCGGAATCGGCGAAGCGCTGTTCGCCGCGCGCGACTCTCTCCCCACCTATCGCGCCCATAACGAGCAGGCGATGGCGCATGCCGCGATCGCTTTCGCCAAAGCCTCGCGCCGCAGGCGGATGATGGCCTGCACGACCTCGATCGGTCCCGGCGCGACCAATATGGTCACCGCCGCCGCTGTCGCGCATGTCAATCGGCTACCGGTGCTCCTGATACCCGGCGACGTTTTCGCCAACCGAAGGCCTGACCCGGTTCTGCAACAGGTCGAGGACTTCGGTGACGGCACGGTGAGCGCCAATGATTGCTTCCGTCCGGTGTCGCGCTATTTCGATCGCATCACCCGTCCCGAGCAGATCGTGCCGGCGCTGACGCGGGCGATCTCGGTTCTGACCGATCCGGCCGAATGCGGGCCAGTGACGCTCGCCTTCTGCCAGGACGTGCAGACCGAGGCCTATGACTATCCAGCCAGCTTCTTCGACGAGCGCGTGCATCGTACGCGCCGCATCGCGCCCGACTCGCACGAGATCGAGGAAGCGGCGGCGGTCTTGAAACAGGCCAAAAAGCCTTTTGTGGTCTGCGGCGGCGGCGTCCTTTATTCCGACGCGGAGCGGGAGCTCATCGACTTCTGCGCCAAGCGTGGAATTCCCGTCGGCGAGACGCAAGCCGGCAAGTCGGCGACGCCGGTCGATCATCCTTTGGCCATGGGCGCGGTCGGCGTCACCGGAACTGGCGCGGCCAACGCCCTTGCCTCGCAAGCCGACGTGATCGTCGGCGTCGGCACGCGGTTCGCGGACTTCACCACCGGCTCCTGGGCTTTGTTCAAGAACCCGGATCGGCGATTGATCAGCCTCAACGTCCAGCCTTTCGATGCGGCCAAGCATCAGGCTTTGTCTGTCGTCGGCGATGCCCGGACGGCGCTTGCCGCGCTCGATTCCAAGCTCGACGCCTGGAAGGCGCCGCGCGCGTGGAGCGACGAAGCCGCCAAGGCCAAGGCCGAGTGGGAGACGACCGCCGCCCGCTACACCGCGCCAACCAACGCGCCGGCGCCGACCGACGCCGAAGTGCTCGGCGCGCTCATGCGCGCGGGCGAGAAGTCAGACGTCGTTGTCTGCGCCTCTGGCGGACTGCCGGGAGAATTGCACAAGCTATGGCGCGCGGGCGCGCCGCTCGGCTACCATCTCGAGTATGGCTATTCGTGCATGGGCTACGAGATCGCCGGCGGGATCGGCGTCAAGATGGCTCTGCCGGACCGCGAAGTGTTGGTGGTCCTCGGCGACGGCTCGTATCTCATGATGAATTCGGAGATCGCCACTTCGGTGATGCTGGGAAAGAAGCTCATCATCGTCGTCAACGACAACCGCGGCTTCGGCTGCATCAACCGGCTGCAACAGGCGACCGGAGGCGCGCCGTTCAACAACCTTCTGCGCGATGTGCGGCACGAGGCGATGCCGGAGGTCGATTTCGTCGCCCACGCGCGCGCTCTTGGGGCGGAATCGGTGAAGGTCAAGTCGATCGCGGACCTTGAGACGGCGTTCAAGACGGCGCGCACAGCAAAGTCGACGCAGGTGATTGTCATCGACACCGATCCTATGGGATCGACAGACGCGGGCGGCTTCTGGTGGGATGTCGCCGTGCCGGCGGTCTCCGAGCGGAAGGAGGTCGACGCCGCGCGCCGCGGCTACGAGGAGGCCAAGACGTTGCAGCGGGTTGGAGACTGAGATGAGCATTCGCATCGGCGCCAATCCGATCGGCTGGAGCAACGACGACTTGCAGGAGATCGGCGGCGACACGCCCCTTGAGACCTGCCTCGCTCAGGCGAAGGAAGCCGGCGTCGTCGGCATGGAGAAGGGCCACAAGCTGCCCAGCGATGGAGCGGCGCTGAAGGACAAGCTCGCCGAGTTTGGCCTGAGCTTCGTTGGCGGCTGGTACTCGACCGAGTTGCTCAAGCGTTCGGCGCGCGAGGAGTTCAAGGCGGCGAAATCGCATATCGCAATGACCAAAGGCGCTGGGACCGACATCGTCATCGTGGCCGAGACGTCGAACGCCATCCACGGCGACCGCTCGAAGCCGTTGTCCGAGCGCCCGCGGCTGCATAAAAGTGACTGGGCCGGATACGGCGCCAAGATGACCGAGTTCGCCGAGCGACTGGCCGACGAGGGCCTCAAGCTCTGCTACCATCATCACATGGGCACGATCATCCAGGCGGAACGCGACATCGACGCGCTCATGGCCCACACCAAGCCGCCCGTGCATTTGCTGCTCGACACCGGACATGCGCGCTGGGGCGGCGCTGATCCGGCTGGGCTCGCGCGCGCTTATCGTTCGCGCATTGGTCATGTGCACTGCAAGGACGTGCGCGAGGCGAAGATGCGCGAATCCAACGCCGGCGACTGGAGTTTCCTTGATTCGATTTTGGGCCAGGGCAAGGAGCTCGGCGTCTATACCGTGCCGGGCGACGGCGCGATCGACTATGTGTCGGTGTTCGACGAGCTTAAGGGCTATTCCGGCTGGGTCGTCCTCGAAGCCGAGCAGGACCCGAAAAAGGCCCCTGCCCTGCCCTATGCGAAAAAGGGCGTGGCGCATATCCGCGCCGCGCTGAAGGAAGCGGGATTGGTGTAGTCTCCCCTCTCCTTTCGGGAGAGGGGTCGGGGGTGAGGGAAGATCAAGCCGCCCGCGGCTTGATCGCCTCAAGATCGGCGCCGATCTCGCGGCGGCGAGCCATCAAATCGTGATCGGCCTGCAGACCAAGGAAGAAGCCCGGCGTGAGGCCGAAATACCGGGTCAGGCGCAGATCGGTATCCGCCGTGACCGCGCGCTTGCCGAGCACAATCTCGTTGATCCGGCGCGGCGGGACGCGCACGGCGACAGCGAGCGCAGTTTGGCTGAGGCCCAGCGGGCGGAGGAAGTCTTCCAACAAGATTTCGCCCGGCGTCGGGTTAGGCAAATACTCGACATCAGTGATAGTCGACGATTTGGACATCGGCCGGACCTCCTTCCCGCCACATCAAAGCAGATTCGCCACTGGTCATTGATGCGAATCGAATATTGCCCCGCCCTTTCGCCCTTCAGGCCCTCAAGGCGATTGCCGGGCGGAACACGAAGATCGCTAAGCGCCCGCGCCTGATTGAGCAGACGCAGCTTGCGCAACGCGGTCGCCTGCATGTCAAACGGGAGCCGGCGGCTTCGGCGTCCCGACCAGATCAGAGCTGTTTCCTCGTCAGCAAAGCTCTGAATCATACGCGATCATAACGCATAACGTTATGCGGCGCAACACACGTTGTTCGTAAAACTGCGCTCGCTGCGCGATGTTTCTGGGTCGTCCCGCTTGCGGTAGGATAGAAGCGCATCCGGCGCCGGCTAACGGGACGAGAGGGATCAGAGGAACGCAATGGCGCAATCGAAACTGCTCGTTCATCCGCAAAAAGGCGCCGACGGCGTCGGCCATCGCATCACCCCGGCCAGCGCCGGATGGCGCTATGTCGGCTTCGAGACGCGGACGCTGAAACAAGGCGCGAAGTCCAAGCTCGACACCGGCGGCGAAGAGGTCTGCGTCGTCATTCTCTCAGGCAAAGCGCGCGTGAGCGCGGACGGCTTCGATTCTGGAACGATTGGCGAGCGGGGAAACGTGTTCGACGGGCTGCCGTGGTCGGTCTATCTGCCGCCGAATAGCGCGGCGACGATCGAGGCGGCGTCGGATTGCCAACTGGCCTTGTGCTCGGCGCCGGCCAGCGGGAAATTCAAGGCTCGCGTCATCAAGCCGGGCGATGTCGGGACGCTCACCCGCGGAACCGGCTCGAACGCGCGCCATGTCCGCAACGTTCTGCCCGAAGACGCCGAGGCCGAGAGCGTGCTGGTGGTCGAAGTCATCACCCCTGGCGGCAATTGGTCGAGCTATCCGCCGCACAAGCACGACCGCGACGCGCTGCCGGACGAATCCTATCTCGAGGAAACCTATTACCACCGCCTGAAGCCCGCCCAGGGCTTCGCTCTCCAGCGCATCTACACCGACGACCGTTCGCTCGACGAGACGCTGGCGGTGGGCGACGGCGACGTCGTCCTGGTGCCGAAAGGCTATCATCCGGTCGGCGCGCCGCACGGCTATGATCTCTACTATCTCAACGTCATGGCGGGACCGAAGCGCGTCTGGCGCTTTCACAACGATCCGGCGCATGAGTGGCTGATGAAGCAGCCTGCCGCGTGAGGACCGCGACCGTTGGTCACGTCAGGGACCGAAGCAGGCCTATCGACCGCGAGCATGACAAGCCCCGGCGCCGATGGAGACGTCAAATTGAGCGAAGCGCGCAAAGCCGAACGTCACGAAGCGCCAGCGCGTCCTCGTCGTCGGGCTCGGCACCATGGGCATGAGCCACGCGCGCGCCTATCAGGCGATCGACGGCTTCGAGCTCGTGGGCCTGTGCACCCGCAACGCCGCGGCGCGAGCCGATCTCGACACGGCGTTTCCCGGCGTTCCGCGCTTTGACGGCCTCACCGAAGCGCTTCAAGCGCTCAAGCCCGACGCGGTTTCGATCAACACCTATACCGAACATCATGCGCCGATGGCGCTCGAAGCGCTCGCCGCGGGCGCGCATGTGTTCTGCGAAAAGCCGCTCGCGGAATCGCTCGAAGCGGCGGAAAAGGTCGTCGCCGCGGCGCGCAAGGCGAACAAGGCGCTGCTGGTCGGCTATATCCTGCGCGTCCATCCCTCATGGACGCGCTTCGTCGAGATCGGCCGCACGCTCGGCAAGCCGCTCGTCATGCGCATGAACCTCAATCAGCAATCGTCGGGCTCGTTCTGGCAGGTGCACAAGAACCTCATGCGCTCGACCTCGCCGATCGTCGACTGCGGCGTGCATTATGTCGACATCATGTGCCAGGTGACGCGGGCGAAGCCGGTCTCCGTGCACGCCGTCGGCGCGCGGCTCACCGACGAGATCGCGTCGACGATGGTCAATTACGGCCATCTCCACCTCGCCTTCGATGATGGCTCGGTCGGCTGGTACGAGTGCGGCTGGGGCCCGATGATCAGCGAAACCGCGTTCTTCGTGAAGGACATGATCGGACCCAAGGGCTGCGTCTCGATCGTCTCCAAGGAGCAGACGGACGTGGGCGTCAAATCCTCCGACCACGACAATCACACCCGGACCAATGCGCTGCGCATTCATCATGCCGGGCTCAAAGCCGACGGCTCCTTCGCGCATCCCGATGAGATCGAATCGACCAAGGACGAGCCCGGCCATCAGGAGCTCTGCGAGCGCGAGCAGCGCCTGTTCCTCAAGGCGATCCGTGGCGAGGTCGATCTTAGCGAGCATCTCGAAGATGCGATCAACTCGCTGCGCATCGTTTTCGCCGCCGACGAGAGCATGCGCACGGGGCAGGTGGTGAAGCTGTGACGGCCTCCAAAGAGACGTCGTCGCTGACGTTCGCCGCGGAGACGTCGCCGAGCGAAGCGACCATTCGCGCCATCGAATCGGGGCTCACCGCGCATGCGACGGGGCTCGGCTTGAGAACCGACTGGTCGCCGCGCTGGATCATCGGCCGCGACGAAGACGAAGTCGTTCAGGCCGGAATTCGTTTCGTGCTGGCGTTCGAGTGGCTGTTCGTCAATTGGCTGTGGGTCGCTGACGCGTATCGCAAGCATGGGGTCGGCTCGCAGCTCATGGCTGGCGCGGAAGCGGCCGCGCGAGCGCAGGGCTGTCGCGGGGCTTATCTCGACACATTCACGTTTCAGGCGCCGAAGTTTTACGAGCGGCTCGGTTATCGGGAGTTCGGCCGGCTCAATGATTTTCCGCCCGGCCACGCGCGCATTTGGTTCTCGAAAGCGCTTCGCTGAATCGAGCCGCGACGGCGGTCTTCCTTCTCCCTCCGGGAGAAGGTGGCGCGATAGGGCGTCGAAAGACGCCCGTCTTTCGACGGGCTGTGGCGCCGGATGAGGGGCCACGCGGTGCGCGAGAACCCTCACCCCCAACCCCTCTCCCGTAGGAGAGGGGCGGCGCGTCCACCAAAGCCGCCCACTTACGCCGCGCTCTTGCCTCTGCGGCCTTCGACTTCAGCGATGAAGGCGGCGACGGATCGTCCGATCGTCTCGGGATGATCCTCCTGCAGAAAATGAATGCCGTCTCCAAGCTTGACGAACCGGCAATCCTTGAGCTTGCCGGCGAGGTCCTCCGCGATACGCCGGCGGGACGAGCGCGCCCGGCTCGGCGGCGAACAGAAGCTTCGGATAGGTCGAGGCGGCGAGCGCTTCATGCGCGCGCTCCATCGTCGCGTAGACGTCGGCGGGCTCGCCGGCGATCGGCAATTCGTTCGGGAAGCGCCAGGTCGGCCGCCGTGACTCGGGCGTCGGAAACGGCGCG
This sequence comes from uncultured Alphaproteobacteria bacterium, assembly GCA_963702825.1. GTDB lineage: Bacteria > Pseudomonadota > Alphaproteobacteria > Rhizobiales > Beijerinckiaceae > Roseiarcus. The sequence goes on along the minus strand of CAVPEE010000032.1, from coordinate 10,655 downwards.
CGATAGACCGCCATCTCCTCGTCGGTGAGCTTGCGCCGTATTGCTCCCGGCATCAGCTCGACGAAAGCGTTGTTCTCGAGGATCAGTTTCTCACCTTCGCCGGGCGTTCGGAACTTGCGGAACATCTCGCGCGCCGGCGAGCCCCTTAGGAACTCGTCCCAGGTCGGGATCGGCCTGATGAACTCCATGAAGGCGAGGCCGCGCACGAAATCCGGGCGGCGCTCGGCGAGGTGAAAGCGCGAGCCCGCTTCCCCAGTCCTGCGCCACGAGATAGGCCGAGCCGATCCCCATCTTCGCGATGAAGGCGTCGAGATAGCGCGCGTGATCCTCGAAGCGATAGGCGATGTCCGGCTTGCCCGACTGACCGAAGCCGATGAGGTCCGGAGCGATGCAATGGGCCACCGGCGCGACGAGCGGGATAATGTTGCGCCAGATGTAGGATGAGGTGGGATTGCCGTGCAGGAAGAGCGCGACCGGCGCATCGCGCGAGCCTGCCTCTCGGTAGGCCATCTCGGAATCGAGCACGGAAAGCTTGGGCAGGTTGACGTCATTCATGGTCATGGCTCCTTGAACACGGTCATGAAAACGATGCGCTTGAAGCGCTCGAGCGGTTCGGCGTTGCGCTCGACTTTCATGCGCAGGATGGCGCCCTCCCAGGAGGAGAGCAGGAACTCGGCAAGGTCATGCGGCGCGAAGGTCGCGGCGATCTCGCCGGCGCCCTGCCCCTCGGCGATGCATGCGGCGAAGGGCGCGCGCCATTCGGCGAAGATCTCGCGCGAGCCGCGTCCGCAGCATCTCGCTTTGCGGCGCGGCCTCGAGACTGAAATCGCCGATCAGACAGCCGCGGCTGAACTCGGCCTCAACGAGGCGATCGGTGATGAGGTCGAGATAGCGCCTCAGACGCTCGCGCGGGCGACGGTTTGCGTCGTCCAGCACTTCGGCGACGAGCCGCTTGAGGTCGGCGAAATAGCGGTCGAGCACCTCGCGCGCGAACTCCTCCTTCGAGCGGAAGTGGTTGGTGAACGAGCCCTGCGGGGCTGGCGCCTCGGCGACGATGTCGCGCACCCCTGCCCCGCCATAGCCTTTGCGGAACATGACCTTGAGGCCGGCTTCGAGGATACGGTCGCGGTTTGAAGGCTTGGGCATGAGCATTTAATACGTACGTACGTATTAAATGTCAAGCGCGACACCGAGCTCGTGATTCCTCGCCCTCCGTTCTGCCCCGCCGGATCGCGACCGCCGCGCCCAAGCCTGGACGTCAAGGATATCGGCGCCGAAGGCTCAACAACGCACGCGGGCTTCGCGACGGCGAGGAATTCTCCACCACCGTAATTAAAGCGACCCTGAGGGCTTGCGGAAAGGATATTCACTTAGCCTTTTCCGAGGCTTAGGTAGAAGATACAGCTCCGACAATTCTGAATTGGCATTGACATTGTTCCTGTTTTGTTCTATCTTCATCAGATGCACATCGCCTCCGCCCTGCGCCGCAAACGGGATCAGATCGCGGCGACGATCGCCGCCTATGAAGCAAGGATCGACGCCGCACGAATGGACTTGGCTGCGCTCGAACAGGCCGCACGGCTGTTCGATCCCGAAGCCGAACGCGACGAGACAGCCATCCACCTCGCCATGAGCCAAGTGGCGCTTCCCCTCGCAAGCGCCGAGCGCGGCGACGACCAAGATTCCGGTCCGTTCGAATTCACTGGCGTTGGGGAGCGCCAGGTCGCGGGGATGATCGCACACCCCGCTAGGCGGGCGGCGCGACAACAGATACCAGACGAATTTTTTTATTTGAATTGGCCGTAACCCATTGAAAAGTCCCGATTCCAAAAAATAAACGTTAGTAAATGAAAGCAATTTTACTAACGTTTATTTGCGTTTATTGACGCTTACGCTCGTTTATTTCGGCCGCTGGGGCTCCGATAGCGCGGTTCCCGGAAGTGGACGGGAGCCTGCGCGCGCTTGCCGGGCGCGCCGTTTGCGCGTCATATCGCGCCGGTAAACTCGAGGGAGGAGCACGTGGATCTCGGCGCCACCGATAAAGTCCGTCCGCTCATCGCCGCCGTCCGGGCGATGGTGCGCGACGAGATCATGCCGCTCGAGGAGGAATACCATGCCGAGGTCGGGCGCGACGGCGATCGCTTCAAGCCGACCAAGCGCTTTATCGAGATCCGAGAATCCCTGAAGGCCAAGGCGCGCGCCAAGGGCCTGTGGAACTTCTGGCTCACCGGCTCCGACAAGGGCTTCGGCCTCACCACGGTCGAATACGCCTATCTCGCCGAGGAAATGGGCTGGTCCCCGCTCGCCTCCGAGGTCTTCAATTGCTCGGCCCCCGACACCGGCAACATGGAAGTGATCGAGCGCTTCGGCACGCCCGAGCAGAAGGCGCGCTGGCTCCCGGATCTCCTCGAAGGGCGCGCGCGTTCCGCCTATCTCATGACCGAGCCCGGCGTCGCCTCATCGGACGCGACCAACATCGCCATGGACGCGCGGCTCGACGGCGACGAATGGGTGCTCAACGGCGAGAAATGGTGGTCGTCCGGGGCCGGCGATCCGCGCTGCTCGCTCTACATCACCATGACGCTGACCGATCCCGACGCCACGCCGCACGCGCGTCATTCGATGCTGTTCGTGCCCGCCGCGACGAAGGGCATCGAGGTCTTGAGAGCGATGAAAGTCTACGGCGACGACGACGCGCCGCACGGCCACATGCATATCCGCTTTCGCGACGTCAGGATCCCCAAGGACGCCATGATCCTCGGCCGCGGACGCGGCTTTGAGATCGCGCAGGGTCGGCTCGGACCGGGGCGCATCCACCATTGCATGCGCGCGATCGGCCAGGCCGAGCGGGCGCTCGAGGCGATGTGCCGGCGCGCCGCCGCACGCACGGCGTTCGGGCAAAAGCTGGCGCGCCTTGGCGCCAATCCCGACATCATCGCCGAAGCGCGAATGAGCATCGAAATGGCCCGCCTGCTGTGCCTGAAAGCCGCCTGGGCGATGGACACGCAAGGCGCGCGCGCCGCGGCGCCGCTCATCTCGCAGATCAAGGTGATCGCGCCGCGGATCGCGCTCGAAGTGATCGATCAGGCGGTGCAGATGCATGGCGGGGGCGGCGTCAGCCAGGATTTCCCGCTCGCCCGCATGTGGACCCATGTGCGCACGTTGCGCCTCGCCGACGGGCCCGACGCCGTGCATCGGCGCGTGATCGCGAAAGCCGAGATGAAGCGCTACAGCAACGAGACCGGCGCGCAGTGAGCGGCGCTTTCCCTGAGGATACGAGCGCGCTCGACGCGTGGGCGAAAGCCCATGTCGAGGGCTGGCGCGGCCCGAGCGTGGCGAAGAAATTCCCGACCGGACAATCGAACCCGACCTATCTGATCGAAGCTGCAAGCGGCCGTTACGTGCTGCGCCGCAAGCCGCCGGGCAAGCTCTTAAAAATGGCCCACATGATCGAGCGCGAGTTCCGCGTGCTGAAGGCGCTCGAAGGCGTGAGCTATCCAGCCCCCCGCGTGCTCGCGCTCTGCGAGGACGAGGGCGTGATCGGCACGGCCTTCTATCTCATGGCGTTCGTCGACGGCCGCGTCCTCTGGGACCCGGCGCTGCCCGAGCTTCCGCGCGACGATCGGCGCCCGATCTATGACGTGATGAACGAGGGTCTGGCGCGCCTGCACTCGATCGACGTCGCGGCCGCGGGCCTCTCAGACTATGGCAAGCCAGGCGGCTATTTCTCCCGTCAGTACCAACGCTGGACGGATCAGTACCGGGCGAGCGAGACGGGGCGAATCGAGGACATGGAGCGCCTCATCGCCTGGCTTGCGGACAGAGTTCCCGCCGACGATGGCCGCGTCGCGCTGGTGCACGGCGACTGGCGCATCGACAACATGATCTTCGATTCAAGCGCGCCGCGTCTGCTTGCGGTTCTCGATTGGGAGCTGTCGACCCTCGGCCATCCTCACGCGGACCTCGCCTACCAATGCATGCAGTGGCGGCTCCCGAATGTCCGCTATCGAGGCCTCGGCGGCGTTGACCGCGCCGCCAACGGCATACCGACCGAAGACGAATATGTCGCCGCCTATTGTAAGCGCATGGGGCTTGAGAGCATTCCAGACTGGACCTTCCTCGTCGCCTTCAGCTTCTTCCGCAGCATCGCGATCCACCAGGGCGTCTATAAGCGTTCGCTCGACGGCAACGCCTCGAACCCGGAGCTCGCCCGGCAAGTCGGCGAGTCCATGCCGTTTGTGGCGCAGATCGCCTGGGAAGGGGTCGAAGCCGCTGCTTAGTGTCGTTTTGCGACTCGTTGCGTTCCCACGAAGCGCGAGGCCGTCTTGCCGGCGGTGACCGCCCATGGTAAGCGGCGCGCCGACCTTGCGGCGTGGGTTTAAGCCTCGCCGTTGCACCCGGAGAGGTGGCAGAGTGGTCGATCGCACCGCACTCGAAATGCGGAGTACGCGCAAGTGTACCGGGGGTTCGAATCCCTCCCTCTCCGCCACCGACTAAGCTCTTGATATGGCTTTATGATTTGTCACTGGGCGGCGGCGTCGCGGGCCACGCGTTCAGGTCTGCTGCAGCTCGGGTCGGACGTCGCTCGTTTCGCGCCGCGGGATCGGAACGGGGACAGCCCGCATTAGCGCCTTCGTATAGTCTTGGGTCGGGTTCTCGAACACCTGCCGCCGGGTTCCGTATTCCACGAACTCGCCGTCGCGCATCACCGCGACGTCATGGCTCATGCGTTCGATCACCGCCATATCATGCGAGATGAAGAGATAGGCGAGACCCATCTCTTCCTGCAGTTCGAGAAGCAGATCCAGCACCTGGCCGCGCACAGACACGTCGAGCGCGGAGACGCTTTCGTCCGCTACGATGACACGCGGTTCGAGCGCCAGCGCTCGCGCGATGCAGATGCGCTGACGTTGTCCGCCAGAGAATTCGTGCGGATAGCGGCTTGCGTGATCGGGCGAGAGGTGGACGCGTTTCAAGAGCATCGCGACGCGCTCGCGCCGTTCGGCGGCTGTTCCAACGCTGTGGATCGTCAAGGGCTCGCCGATCGCGGCGCCGACAGACATGCGCGGATCGAGCGACGCATATGGATCCTGAAAGATCATCTGCGCTTTGCGGCGCACGGGTCTCATTTCCGCGGAAGACAGGCCCGAGATCGACACGCCATCAATGACGACCTCGCCCGCGAAGGGAATGAGGCCGAGCACAGCCTTTCCGATTGTCGACTTGCCCGAGCCGCTCTCGCCGACGAGGCCAAGCGTGCGCCCCGCGTGCAGTTCAAAGCTCACACCGCTGACGGTTGGCGTTGGCGCCCCTCCCCCGCCGAACCAGCGCCTCGCGCGACGGTAAGTCACACTGAGATCATGAACGAAGAGAACCGGGTCGCGCGAGAGCGCGATGGGCGGCGCAGACGTCACACGCGGCGGCCCGTCCGTTCCGGCGAAGGCGCCGAGGCGGGGCACGGCGTCGAGCAATTGGCGCGTATACGCCTCGCGCGGACGTTCGAATATGTCGAGTGTTGCGCCGTGCTCCACCACGCGGCCTGACTTCATGACCGCCACGCGGTCGGCCATTTCCGCGACGACACCCATATCGTGAGTGATCAGCAGGATGGCCGCGCCGAAATCGGCCCGCAGCTCCCGCATCAGCTTGAGGATCTGGGCCTGGACGGTGACATCCAGTGCAGTGGTCGGCTCGTCTGCGATCAGCACCTTTGGCCGGCACGACAGCGCCATTGCGATCATAACGCGCTGCCTCATGCCGCCCGACAGCTCATGCGGATACTGGCCCATGCGCCGTGCGGGCTCGGTCATGTGCACGGCCTCAAGCATGGCGAGGGCGCGGACTTCCGCTCCTCTCGAGTCGGCGTCGTCGTGCGTGCGAATGGCTTCCGTAAGCTGAGAGCCAACCGTCATGACAGGATTGAGCGAGGTCATCGGCTCCTGGAAGATCATCGCGATCTCCCCGCCGCGCACGCGCCGCATGGCCCGTTCGCTCAGAGTCGTCAGTTCGCGCCCAGCGAGACGAACCGATCCCGACCGCGGCTTTAACGACAGCGACAGCAAGCGCATGATGGAAAGCGCCGTCAGCGACTTGCCCGAGCCCGATTCCCCTGCGAGGCATAAGGTCTCGCCGGGATGAAGCGTGAAGCTCACGCCTTCGAGCACCGGGCGCAAACCTTCAGGCGTCCGCGCGTCGACAGAGAGATCCCGAACAGCGAGAATTGGCTCCGTCATCTAGGCGAAGACGATCCGCGGAAAATAGAAGGAAACGATCCAGTTCGGCTGATCCACGACCTCGCTGATGCGCAAATCTCCACAGACGGAGAGGAGCAGATAGGCGTCGACGGGATTAAGGCCATGCTCGGCTGCAAGCAGGTCGATCATGCGCGCGACCGCTTCCCGCGTAGCCGTCATCAGATCCGGCCCGAGACCAGTCGTCGCCTCGTAACCCGCGCCGTCGAGATGACGCGTGACGGGACCAGGAGTTGAGAAACGCGGGCTCTTCAGATTGGCGCCCTTGACCAGATCGAGCGTGAGTTCAACGTCCATCTGGCTTTCGATGGCGGTGCCGCACACTTCGCCGTCGCCTTGCGCCGCGTGCGTGTCGCCGACGGAGAAGAGCGCCCCTTCGACCTCCACCGGAAGGTAGAGCGTTGTTCCCTCAGCGAGGTCGCGGATGTCCAGGTTTCCGCCAACCGCGCGCGGCGGCACGACGGAATGCTGGCCAGGCTCGGCGGGCGCGAGGCCGACTTCGCCGGCGAACGCCTTCAGGGGCACCTTTCCCTTCGGACCATAGAGGGCCGGCGCCATCGTTGAAGGATCGTAGGTCCAAAGGTGGAGCGCGGGATCGGGAAATTGATCGGCCAACAGGCCGAATCCGGGAATGTTGGCGGTCCACCCGAAACCTGATGGGATAAACTTTCGGAAGGTGATCTTAAGCGCGTCGCCCGGTTGGGCGCCCTCGACGTAGACTGGCCCGGTCACGGGATTGACACGGCTGAAGTCAAGCGTCGCCACGTCGGCGGACGTCGAGCCGCGTTTGAAATGCCCATCGCCAGCATCGAGGCATTCGAAGTGGATCGTCTCGCCAGGCTTGCACCTCAGCGCCGGCGCGAAGTCGCGGCTCCAGGCGAAATTATGGTTCTTGCGATGGATCGTATGGTTGCAGGCGACGCACATGGGATGTCCTTCAAGTCGTGTCGCACGGAGAAACCGCTGCCGTGCCACGGCGAAGCGGCAGCGGGGCGTTATTTCAATTCAAGTCCAACACGAGGGTCGCGTTGCCGAACGCCTCCTATCGCCAGCCTCGCTCCACTTGGCGCCGGGGCCTCGTCCTTGCCGGCGTAGGTCGCCCGCGCCGAGGACGAGGCCGGGCGGATCATTTCTTGATGTAGATGGCCTCGTAGTCGATGATCCGAGTCGGATCGATGTAGATTTCGTCCGCACCGCCCATACGCTTGGACTTGGCAACGACCCGCCGCTCGTTGAACACGGGCGCCCAAGGCGCCTGTTGCGACTGGATGTCGGTGAAGATCTGCGCCCAGACCTTGAACCGCTCATCCTTCTGCTCCGGCTTCGACATCGCGTCCGCTTTGGTCCCGCGATCCTCGAAGGTCTTGTCGCAGAACCATGACCAGTTCCATCCGCCGGGGACGGCGCCCCCGCAACCGAGAATTGGCCCGTAGAAGTCGGAGGGGTCGGGAAGTCGGCGATCCAGCCCATGCCGCCGGACCAGGTCAGGGCCGCCTGATCCTTGTTGCCGCCTGCCGCAATGACCTCTGGCTGCGCGAGCGCCTTGATCTCCGCCTTGATGCCGATGGCCGCCAGGTCCTGCTGGATCGCCTGAGCGATGCGCGGATTGGGGTCTGTGTTCATCGCATAAAGGGTCGTTTCGAAGCCATCCTTGAGGCCGGCCTCCTCCATGAGCTTCTTCGCGCCTTCGACATCGTAGGGGTAACCTTTGTAGGCTTTATCGTAGCCCGGCATTAGCGGCGGCAGCACCTGGCCGGCCGGCGTCGCACGACCGTTGATGATGCGTACGATGCGATCTTTGTTGATCGCCATGTTGATGGCCTTGCGGACGCGCACGTCGTCCATCGGCTTCTTGGTCGTGTTGATCGTGATGTAGCTCGTCTCGAACTGCTCGCGGTCGACGATCATGTCCTTGGCGTCGGTGGAGTTTTTGATCTCCAGATATTTCGCCGGCGGTATGCCGTCGCCTGCGATGTCCACTTCGCCCTTCTGAAGCCTGAGGGTCGCAACCAGCGGCTCCTGGCCGATTTCGACTCTGAAGCCGTCGAGATTTGGGCGGTTGCCGAAAAAGTCGGCGTTGCGCGAAAAGACGAGACGCTGGCCGGGCACCCATTCGTCGAGCTTGAAAGCGCCCGATCCGACCGGCTTCTTGCCGAAGTCGGCGCCCTCGCGCCTCGACGACTTCCTTCGGCACCGCAGAAGAGAAATTGAGCGCGAGCACGTTGAGGAAGGTCGCGTCGGGCTGGCTCAGCGTAAACTTGACGGTCGACTTGTCGGGCGTCTCGATGCCGGAGATGGTCGTCGCTGAGCCGTCCGCCATCTTATCCTGGCCAACGATGGAATGATAAAAGCCGCCGCCAGGGCCTTGGGTCTTCGGATTCACGCTGCGTTCAATGGAATATTTGATATCCGCCGCCGTGACCTTCCGGCCGTTGGTGAACTTGGCCTTAGGGTTGAGCTTGAAAGTATAGACCAGTCCGTCGGGCGATATGGTCCAGCTGTCGGCGAGCAGAGGAACGATTTCGGTCGTGCCGAATTTGTAGTCCACGAGGCGCGAGAACAGGCCGTTGATCATCGACCAATTCTGCCAGTCGTAACCAATGGCGGGGTCAAGGGTCGCCATGTCGTCCTTGTAGGTGACGACGATCGTGCCGCCCTGACTGGGCGTGTCGGCGGCGTGGGCGAAAGTCGCGAGGCCCGCGCCAAGGGCTAGCGCCATTGCGGCGCTCTTCAGCAGTTTCGTGTTCATCACCTCTCCCTCTCGTTTGAACTCAATGGACGCGGATTCGCGGATCAAGCAGCGGGGCCACGAGATCGGCGAGCAAATTGCCGAGGACAATCGCGAGCGAGGACACGAGCGTCACGCCCATGATGATCGGCACATCCACTTCCTGGATCGCCTGCCAGGCGAGCTGTCCGATGCCGGGCCAACCGTAGACGGCCTCGACTACGACGACGCCGCCCATGAACTGGCCAATGTCGATCCCGATCATCGCGACGATGGGGAGAAGCGCGTTCGGCAGGGCGTGCCTTAGAACGACGCGCGAAAAGCTCAAGCCTTTGGCGCGAGCGGTGCGGACGTAGTCCTGATTGAGGACGTCGATCATGGCCGAACGCACCATTCGCGCGTACCATCCTGCGCCCAGGAGCCCAAGCGTCAGCGCCGGCAGAACGACATGCGCCGGCGTGCCGAAGCCACTCATCGGAAACCAGCCTAGACGGGCGGCGAAGACGTAAAGCAGCAGCAGAGCGACCACAAACTGCGGCGACGACACGCCGACGAAAGCAAACATCATCACGATGCGATCGACAAAGCCGTTACGACGCAAGGCCGCGATGACGCCGAGCGTGAGCCCAAGAGTGACCTCAACGAGAATGCCGCAGGCCATCAACACAAGTGTCGCGGGAATGCGCGCCATGACGAGCGTGGCGACTTCACTGCGCTGGACATAGGAGCGCCCAAGGTCGCCTCGAACGAGCCCAGTCAGATAGCGCCAGAACTGCAAAGGCACAGGCAGATCGAGGCCAAGCTGATGGCGAACGCTGGCGATCATCTGCGCGTTGGCGCTACGGCCCGCGACAAGCGCCGCCGGATCGGCGGGCAGATAGTGCAAAAGCAGGAAAGTGATAACGGCGACGCCCAACAATACGGCGACCGCCTGGATCAGCCGTCGAGCCAGGAGCGCCGCCATCAGCCGCGTCCCCGCTGGGTTGGGTCGAGCAGGTCGCGCAGCGCATCGCCGACCAGGTTGAACGAGAGCGCTGTCGCGAGAATGATCGCGCCGGGGATGAAAACGAGCCACGGGGCGGCCTGAAAGTAGCTCTGGCTCTCGTAGATGTGTTGCCCCACGAGGGCTGCGGCGGCTGCACGCCGACGCCGAGGAAGGAAAGCGTCGCCTCCAACAGCACCGTCGTCGCAACACCGAGCGTTCCCCACACGATCGCGCTTGGCAAAAGATGCGGCGCGATGTGGCGAAAAACGATGCGCATGTGCCCGGCGCGAAGCGAGCGTTCGGCCAGAATGAAGTCGCGCTCCACAAGTCCTCGTGTCTCGGTGTAAATGATCCGCGCCACCTGGACCCAATTGACCAACGCGATCACCAGCGCGACGATCCACAGGCTCGGCCTGAGCAGGGCGGCCAAAACGATCGCCAGCAGAAGCGCCGGGAAGGCCATCATGAGATCGGTGAAGCGCATCAGCGCATTCCCGACAAACCCGCTCGCGCATTCCTCGCCGGCCACGACACCGACGATCATTCCGATCATCACCGCGACCCCGTTTGCGACGAGTCCGATGACAAGCGACGTGCGCGCGCCGTAGAGGAGAGACGCGTCCAGGAGATCGCGGCCAAGCGTGTCCGTGCCGAGCCAATATTTCGACCCCGGCGGCAGCGGCGCGCCATC
>CAVPEE010000031.1:0-72150 GCA_963702825.1 uncultured Alphaproteobacteria bacterium | reverse complement strand
TTCAGGCCCTCCCTGCCTCTGGCCGATGGGCGGCGCAGAACCATCGCCCTTCCTCACCGCGCAGTAAGCGCACCTCGTATCCGAAGCGCGCAGGCTGGGCGCAGACGGCGCACCGGTGGTCGAAGAAGCTCGCGGGGGCGGGAGAGGCTGCTAAAGCTGCTAATCTGCTAAAATTCGGCTCGTTCTCTGGCAATTTAGCAGGGCGCACGCCGTGGTTGTCTGTCTGCGCTATTCCAACTTGCGGGGAGCTTTTTTCAGCTTCAAAGGCCTTCGCGGGATCCTGGGAGGCTGCTAAAGCTGCTAATCTGCTAAAGTCGGACGCGCCGGCCTCAGCGCTCTTTAGCAGATTAGCGGTTTTAGCAGGGGGCGAGAGGTTTGCGGCGGCGCGAACCTCCTTCATGATTTCTTCGGGATCGAATAGTGCGCTCACGGGGTTGCTCCCTGAACTACGGTCCATTTAGCGGCTTTGGAATCGCGGGCGCGAACTATCCATCCATGCTCTTCGAGCGTCGCCAATGCTGCATCTGCCTCCGCTTTTTGACGCATGGGCGCGGGACCAAACTGCATGACTTCTGAGCGCGTAACCTCCGTCTTGCGTTTCGCCTTCAACCATTCGTGCAGCTTGATTGCGGCGCGTATGGCGGGGGGTTGTCGGTGCATGCCAGAAAGGCGCAGCGCCTCGGAGACATACCAAGTCATCAATTCGCAGCCTGCGGCCATCTCTTCGGGTTTGATGATTGAGGCGCCGGGGCTCTCGATGACGGTCAGCACGGCGGCGATACGCAGCGCGTTTTCCGCCGCCTTACCCGCTACGTCTCGGAGGTATTCAAGCTCAGCGTCTTGCGCCATCGCCGCCTCGATCCGATCATGGAAGGCAACCCACGCGGCCTTTGCTCCCTCACTCAAGTCGAGGGCCGGGGGCGTCAATTCGTTGCCCATCTCGTTGGCGCTGGGCGCTGGGCGCTCCAAAAGACCGAGAATGACGGCGGTATAGCGTCTCATCAGCGGGTCGAGCTCGCTCGCCACCTCGCGCCATGCGCGCTTTCCAGCAAGGGTTTCGGGCGCGGCGACCAGGAGCCGCGACAAGAGACCTTGATCCCGCAAGATGGTCTCCGAAAGGAAGGCTGCCGCCACATCCGGCTGAACCATTAAGTGAAGCGCCAAACGCCTGCCTGGCAGATCCGTAATACCGTCGCCTGCCCGTAAGCGGCGGATCCCGGCTCCATCCCACAACGCCGAAAGCGCTGCGGCGGTTTTAAGCCGATGGTCTGGGCCGAACCCATGGCCCCCAGTCATCTGGCCGCCTTCCGAACTGAAGAGGCCGAGCGCGCCTGGCAAAACCGGCCAATGCTTAGCGAGGGCTTCGACTGTCGGCTCGGGAGCCGTCAGCAAGGGCTTGATTGGCTCAATCGGCGCATTTCCAAGGACCGTTAGCTCCGCCTCGCGGCCGGGGCGGTCTAAGCTCTTATCGTTCTCGATTTTCCTGCGCTCTGCGTCCCATGCGGCATATCGGACTCGCCAAGCGCTGTGGGCGGTTTCATACTCCCGCTTGAGATTCTTCTCATACATCCGGACCGGAATTAGCGCCTCGTTGTCTGCCGTCGATTTACGATCGCCCGAGGCGGCAATGGTCACGAAATACAGGCTGAGCGGCCTCGTCTGGCGGAAGGGAAGCCGGATGTCCGCGAGCCGCTGCGCGGCCAATGAGGCGACGGCGAGAACGGCCTGCGCCGCCAAGGCCGGGGAGCACTGGCATTTCGCCGCGATGCTTTCAGCCGCGCCAGATAGCACCTCGCCGAGGGCAGCGAGCGGATAGGGTCGCGCCGGCGGAATCGGGGGAACGAGAGGCAGCGGCTCTGACCCTGCTACAATTGCTACATTGCTACGCTTAGCCGGGACTTCGGCGTTTTTCGGAAAATCGTCCGGCTGCGAGCCTGTCGGGGGCGACCCTCCGTTTGCCTTCTCTCTGGCGAATTTCTCGGCCTGGCGCGTGAGCGCCTCGAGTTTGGCCGGGTCCACGAATTCGCCGTGGCGAGCGAGAAACTCCTCGGGGCTCTGACGGTCCATTACTTCGCGCCTCCGATCAGGATGTCGTTCAGGTCACCTATGGACTTCGGCCTCCAGACGCGGGCCTCTTTCCCCGCCTCGCGCCATCGTGCCGCGACCTCGGCCGCCGCGCGTTCGCCCGCGCCGTTCGCGTCATGGTCGGCGATGATAGTGAGCGCCTTGATCCCTGAGACGGCGGGCAACTTCGCCATGAGAGCGGTCGAGCCGGCCGCCCACATGGGCCTAAGGCCTTTCGACATGCCCGCGAGCGCGGTTTCGAGGCCCTCGGCGATATGCAGGCGTCCGAGCACGTCTTCGTCTGGCGTGAGGCGGATAATCCCTGCAGGCGAGCCGAGTGTCTTCGCCTTGCCGACCTTGCGTCCTTCGTGGATGACCCGTGCAGCGGCGCGATCATCTCCGTCATGGAAGCTCGACCCAAGGATGGGACGCAACGCGATCTGCCTCGCGAGTATGAGGGCGCGGGCGTCGCGGTCATCATCGCGCGGGGCATCCGTCGCGGCCGGCGCCGGTCTGGACGGCGCTGGCGCCCGCTCGCCGGTCAGATACTCGAGGGCCTCGTGGAAGCCGCAGCCGTCAAGAAAACGGACGAGAGCGATGACGTTGCCGCGCGCGGCGCAGCCGCGGCAAAGGAAAACCTGTTTCCGGACGTTGATGCTGAAGCGATCCTTGCCGCCGCATTGAGGGCAGGGGCCGCAGCGATCGACCCGGCCAACGAGCTTGATCCCTCGCCGCTCGATCTCATCTTCAATGCGCACGGTGCTAGCGCGCTCGATCAAGTCGCTCGGGATCATGGCGCCGCCCATGACGCGGCGGCGATCTCGCGGCCGGTCCGCTGATCGGGGGCCGAGCTGGTGGAGGTGACCGCACAGGTGGCGCAGCCGAGCGTCGTCGACGTGATGTCGGTAGAGGCGCTGCGGGTTGTGGGCCTCAACCGCGGTTGAGCCTTGCTCCGCGGCTGAAAGTGCGGTATCCCGATACCTCGCGCCGCCAAGCATCGAAGATGTCGGGAGCCGCCGGCCGCATCGCGCGGGCCTGCGGATCTCTCCGCAGTTTGGTCGACCATCTCTCAAGCTGCGTCGGCTTCGGCGGTCGGACCAGGCGCCGGTCGACGACGTTTCAGGAGCCAAGCATCCAGATCGCAGTCGAGAATGCCTCGACGGCGCGTCGACACCTCAACGATGGCGGGGCCTTCGCCAACCGAGATCAGGCGTTCGAGTGTGCGGCGCACGACTCCGGCGCGCGCGGCCGCTTCGCCATAAGATAGAATCTGCATGGGTCATCCCTGTTTCGCGAATTGACGCGCCAAGGAAAGACAGAAAATGAGGGCTCGCGATAATGGTCACCCGTGCTAGAAATTTAGCGCGGATGTTTCAGCGTCTTGCGGACGTCGATCTCTTGATGGTCTCTTCATCCGGGAATGGGATGCTGAGTTGCCCAGCTGATTCGGACACGAATCGAACGAAGGGGCCTTCAATCTTTTGCGTTACAACATTGAAGGTCACGCCAGCCTTCGCGCCGGTCGCTTTCTCGTAAGCTGCCGCCAAGAGGCAAACGAACAAGCGCGCGGGAGAGCCGAACCGTTCCTCGAGGATGGCGCTCCCGCGCCGTCTCTGAACGATCTCGCCGGACTCGTCGCGAGCGAAGAGGGCGCGGTCCGCAGCGTCCTTGATGATATCAACCCCCTTGACGATGTCACGATCCAATGAATGCGGAATTTCTAGCTCTACTAGAAGCTGTGTTCTCTCGTTCTCGGCGAGCAGTTCAGATAGCTTTTTTTCATCGAATGAACGCGGAATTTCTAGCTCTATTCGAAGCAGTGTTTCCGGGTCCTCGGCGAGCAGTTTAGATAGCTTTTTAGCCGTGTCTCGGATGCGTTTCAATCGCTCCCTTTCACGCGGCGGTCGCTTCGGTGCAGCGAGACGATACCAATGCGCAGCTTTCTTCAACGCGGAGCCTAATTCCTCAGCCCGGCCATCATCCAGGAGGGACGGCTTGAGTGGTTGCGCTGCATTCCATATTAGGCGCGCAATCTCCGCGGCTTCCCCAAGTCTACGTCTTTTGTCGGCTTCATCGTTCATCACGCGCTCCGGCGCAATCGGGTCACCTTCTCGGCCGCCGTGCGCCCCTCGACGATTGCCGCGATATGCTCGCCCCAGGCGTTGAGCGCCGCGCGCTTTTCCTCCGCCCAATCATGGCGCTGATAGACGCCTACGATACCGGCGCGGCTGCCCGAGACATGGTTCAAAACGCTTTCGGTCACCTCAAGCCGGACGCCGAGGCGTTGCAGCCCGGTAGCGACAGTCCTCCTCAAATCGTGCAGCCGCCAGCCGGTGACGTCGCTCCGGGCGTCGAGCCCGAGCTTGGCATGCGCAAAACCCCGGAAACCGAAGAACACCCGGTCGTCCTGCTCGAAATGAGGCTGGCTGATCAGGACCGCCCTTGCTTGCGGCGATATTGGCAGAATGTGCACCCGATGGTTCTTCGTCCTGCCTGCCGGGATCGTCCATGTGGTGCGCTCTGGGTCCAATTCCGACAATTTCATGCCCGCGACTTCCGCACGTCGCGCGCCGGTCAAGACCAGCAGTCTGACGATGCTGTTGTATGGGGACCAGTCCTCAGTGGCTTGCCAGATTGCCCGAAGCTCGGCATCCGACAAGACACGTTCCCGCGAGGCGACAGCCTCGACGAGCCTGATCCCGATGAAGGGATTGACATCGATCAGGTCCGCGTGAATGGCCCAGCCATAGGCCGCTCGTCCATACGCGCCGGTTAGCCGCGCAATCGCTCGCCGGCCGTCGTCTGCGATCGCGTTCAGGATCGCTCTGACGACCTTTGTGGTCACCGAGGCCGCCGGAGTCTTCAACTGTTTGGCGAACGCAAAGCGCAGCGCTCGCGTCGCTTCCGAGGCATAGTGCGGCCGGCGATGCGCCAGATGCCGCGAAGCCCACTCGCTGATCAGGGCGTCGAACGTCAGTTCGGCGGGCGCTGCCGCCGCCTTGCGCTCGGCCACAGGGTCCCTGCCCGAGGCAAGCTCGCCCATGAGCTTGGCGGCGGCTTTCCGGGCGTCTGCCAGCGAGATCGCCGAGCACGAGCCGAGCGGAATGCGCCGCTTCCTGCCGCCGAGCGTGTATTGGATAAGGTAGCTCTTAGCGCCAGTCGCGGTCACCCTGAGACCTAATCCGCGCTGCTCGTCATCGAATGCGAGCTTGTCCCGCTTTCCGGGCGGACACTTGAATTCCTCGATCCTGCGCTGGGTGAACCTCACGAACTCAGTCCTTTCAGGTCCGCGGACCTCTTACGGACCCAACCAGCGGACCTATCGTGACGCTATCTGTCGCGTCCCTTCATCAAATACCATGAAAACTCCAGCAATACCAGCAATATTGTCGGGTCCGTGCAGGGCATGTCACGTCCTGTCGGGATCGGTTCGCCTATGTGAAGAAGGTGCAGGCGGGCGGGCAGTAAGGCGAGGATCCGCGGGCGGCGTGCTAAATCAAGCTCGCCGCCGGGACCTGAAGAACGGGCCGCGAAACAACGCCTAGGGTTGTGGAGACCTGCGTAACCGCGCGGCACGTGGATCGCATTTCGGCAACAGATCTTTCGCCTCGATACGGAAATCGCCGCCGCCACGGTTGCTGGTCCCGGCGATTCGCGACGGCCATCCGGCGCGGCTTCCCCCGTCGCTCCGCCAGTCCCTCTCCGGTCCGGCGACAGACTAAGACGACATTCTCAGCTCCGCTGCCTTGGCCGCGCGCCGCCTCAGCAAGTCGCGTTCGCGCCTGTTTCCTGCCAAGCCCGCGGCCGCTTCGAATTCGGCGCGCGCTTCCCCATAACGCCCGAGCTTGTCGAGCAGATCGCCTCGGACGCTTAGCAGCAGATGATAGTTCTTGAGTCTCGGGTCCCGCACAAGGCGGTCAACGATCGCCAAAGCCGCTTCCGGCCCCTCGGCCATGCTGACAGCGACAGCGCGGTTGAGCTCGACGATTGGCGAGGGCGCAATCGTGGCGAGCTCGGCGTAGAGCGCTGATATCCGTGACCAGTCGGTTTCCTTGGCCGTCCTCGCCTGTGCGTGGCAGGCGACAATTGCCGCCTGCAAGGCGTAAACGCCGCCCGCTCCACCGAGTTCATGAGCTCGCGCGAGCGCCTGCATCCCGCGCCGGATCTGGAACTGGTCCCAAAGCGCTCGGTTCTGATCCAAGATGAGGATCGGCTCGCCGGTTGCGTCAGTGCGCGCCGACATTCGCGAGGCGTTCAACTCCATCAAGGCCATGAGTCCGTAAGCTTCGGACTCGTGCGGCGCTATGGAAGTGAGCACGCGGCCAAGGCGAAGCGCCTCATTGCAGAGCTGGGGACGCTGCCACTCCTCGCCCGACGCCGCCGTATAGCCCTCGTTGAAAATGAGGTAGACGACCTCCAGGACCGAGGAGAGCCTAGCCGAGAGCTCCTCGCCGCGTGGTGTCTCGTAAGTCAGCCCCGATTCCGAAAGAGTTCGCTTTGCGCGCACGATGCGCTGAGCGATTGTCCCATTCGGCAGGAGGAACGCCCTCGCGATCTCCTCCGTCGTCAGGCCGCAAATCATCCGCAGCGCCAGCGCGGCGCGAGCCTCGCGGGGCAGGCGGGGGTGGCAGGCGGTGAAGATCAGCCGAAGCAGCTCATCGCCGATGTCGTCGTCCAGGGCGGAGTCCAGATCGGGCATCGCCTGCTGCTCCGCCTCCATGTCCCGAGTGATCATCTCGTTCTTGCGCTCAAGCATCCGGCGGCGGCGCAAATGATCCACTGCCCGGCGCCTGGCGGTCGCCATTAGCCAGGCGCCGGGTTTTTCGGGGACGCCCGCCAAGGGCCACTGCTCGAGGGCGGCCAACAGGGCTTCTTGCGTCAAATCCTCTGCCAGCGGCACATCGCGCACCATCCTGGCCAGGCTGGTGATCAGCCGGGGCTGCTCGATTCGCCAAACCGCCAAGACCGCGCGATGGGTTTCGTCCGCCGTCATCCGACTCCCTTGCCGGGTTTCCGCGTCAGGTGGCAAATGCTCGCAGTTCGCATACCCCTTCCCAACCCGGCGAGAGATCCTTGTGGAGCTGCATGAATTCCGTCGCAGAGGCCACTGCCTCTTCTTTGCCCGGCAATTCGAAAATCGCGTAGCCGCCGATGACCTCTTTGGCCTCCACAAACGGGCCGTCGACAACGCCGAGTTTGCCGTTCGTTATGCGAACTTGCGCGCCGGCGACGAGGGGCGTCAGCCCTCCCATATCGAGCAGGCGCCCGGCTTTGATTTCCCGATCGGCGAGCTTGTTCATCGCCTCCAGGAGCTCAGGCGTAGGCGCTCCATGGTGGGCGGATTTGACTATGAACATAAAGCGCATCTGAAAACTCCTTATCGGGCGAGCCGCGGCGTCATCGCCGAACGATCTCGCTACTGATCTCGACGAACCAGCCCCAAGCAGATCGACACAAGTTTAAAAAAATAGCGCCCATCCATTTCGATCACACTGAACGAATGGCGCCCCGGTTGAAAAACAACGTATCGCGCCCGCGAAACGGGAATCCAGGACAAATGCCGCATTTGGAGGGCAAGTCCCGACGCCTGCATTCGCGGGCATGACAAAATACGGGCGTTCAAACAGTGTGAAAATGACCCGCTAGCCTTGGCGTCGCCAGAGCCAACCGACCCTACCTCTGTCATTCTTGACATGCAGCCAACCATACTGGTCACAAGACCCCAAAGCGCCTCGAGCGACTCCGCCGCCGCGACGCCCGGTCGAATTGCCGCGATCCAGCGCGCCGCTGGCAGCGGACGCTTACCGATTCGTCGGGTTGCGGATCGCGGCTCAGCCTCCTAGCTGAGGGAGGCAGCCGCGAGACCCTTCATGACCCGTTCCCAGATCGACACGAATCCACTTCTCGAACCCTGGACCGGGCCATTCGAGTCGCCGCCGTTCGACCGCTTCGAGCCTCGCCAATTCCGGCCGGCCTTCGACGCGGCGCTGAGCCAAGCGCGAGCGGAGATCGACGGGATCGCCGCCAATCCCGAACCGCCGTCCTTCGCCAATACGATTGACGCGCTGGAGCGCGGCGGCCGCAGCCTCGACAGAGTGGCCAGCGTTTTTTTCAATCTGGTTGGCGCCCACACGAATGACGAGCTGCAGGCGATCGAGCGCGAAATCGCGCCCAAGCTCGCGCGTCACCGCAGCGAGACCTATCTGAACGAGGCTTTGTTCAAGCGCGTCGACGCGCTCAAGGCGGACGCCGCCAAACTCGCGCTTTCGGCCGAACAGGCGCGTGTGCTCGACCGCTATCATCTCGATTTCACTCGCGCGGGCGCGGCCGCCTCGTCCGACGCCAAAGCGCGACTGGCCGCAATCGCCGAGCGGCTGGCGACGCTTGGGGCAGAGTTCGGTCAGCACGTGCTGGCGGACGAAAAAGACTGGCTCATGCTGCTCGACCAGCCCGACCTTGAGGGTCTGCCCGATTTCTTCATCGCGAGCGCCGCGCGCGCCGCCGCCGACCGGGGCCATCCCGGCAAGTACGCGGTCACGCTCTCGCGATCGAGCGTCGAGCCCTTCCTGCAATTCTCGGCGCGCCGCGATCTTCGCGAGACCGCGTTTCGCGCCTGGACGGCGCGGGGTGAAAATGGCGCGGCGGCCGACAATCGCGCCATCGCCGCCGAAATGGTGCGTTTGAGAGCCGAGCGCGCGCGGCTGTTGGGCTACGAGACTTATGCTCACTACCGCCTCGACGACACAATGGCGAAAACGCCGCGAGGCGGCGCTTGATCTGCTCGAGTCGGTCTGGGCTCCGGGCGTCGCTCGGGCGCGGAAAGACGAAGAGGCGCTGCAGGCGATTGCAGCAAGCGAGGGCGGCAATTTCAAACTCGCGCCTTGGGATTGGCGCTATCTCGCGGAAAAGCGACGCAAGGCCGAGTTCGACTTCGACGAGGGCGAGCTCAAGCCTTATCTGCAGCTCGACCGCATGATCGACGCGGCCTTCTACGCCGCAAGCCGCCTGTTCGGCCTTGAGCTTTACCGAGCGCTTCGACCTCAAGCTCTATCATCCCGACGTTCGCGCATGGGAAGTGAAAGGGCGTGACGGCGCGCCAAAAGCGCTGTTCCTGGGCGATTATTTCGCGAGGCCCTCAAAGCGCAGCGGGGCGTGGATGAGCGGCTTCCGCGGCCAGCAGAAGCTTGACGGACCGCAATTGCCGATCGTCGTCAACGTGATGAACTTCGCCAAGGGCGGCGACGGCGAGGCCAGTCTTTTGAGCGTCGACGACGCGCGGACGCTGTTCCATGAATTCGGCCATGGCTCTACACGGCATGCTGTCGGACGTCGTCTATCCGCGCATTTCCGGCACTCATGTCGCTGGCGATTTCGTTGAGTTTCCCTCCCAAGTCTTTGAGCATTGGATCTTGCAGCCAGAGATGCTGCGCCGCTTTGCGCTCCACTATAAAACCGGCGAGCCGATGCCCGAGGCGCTGGTCGACAAGCTTCTCGCCGCGCGCCGATTCAATCAGGGCTGGGCGACCGTCGAATATACCGCCTCCGCGCTGGTCGACCTGAAGCTCCATCTCGATCCGTCGCCCGTCGACGTCGATGTCGTCGCGTTCGAGCGCAAGGAACTCAAGCGGATCGGCATGCCCGAGGCGATCGGCATGCGTCACAGAACTCCGCATTTTCAGCATATTTTCTCGGGCGGCTATTCGGCCGCCTATTACAGCTATCTGTGGTCGGAAGTGCTCGATGCCGATGGCTTCGAAGCGTTCGAGGAAAGTGGCGACATCTTCGATCCCGCGATCGCCAAGCGTCTCAATGATTTCGTTTATGCGGCCGGCGGCAGCCGCGACTATGACGAGGCCTATCGAGCCTTTCGCGGCCGGTCGCCGTCGCCGGAAGCGCTGTTCCGCAAGCGAGGGCTCGAACTCGAAGCCGGCTGAAGCTCGAGGGTGTGCGGGCGTCATTTCGACGCCCGCAGCACGCGCGTTAGCGCCTTCTGCTCTTGAGTTTACGCGCGGATTGCGCTGTCGCGCCTCCTTGTGGGGGAGGATAGAGGAGGGGGGTCGGGCCGTCCTACGCGACGAGCCAGCAATGGCGCATTCGATAATCTCCTTGGTCCGCGCGACCCCCCACCCCTGCCCGCCCCCACAAGAGGGGGCGGGGGCGCTAACGCCATCGATTCTACCCAAATGCAGCAGGCGTTAGCGCGAACTTCTCAATTGCAGGCCGGTTTTGCTGCGTTGCAGGCGTCCGTGAGTTCTGCAGGCGGATCTTTTTTGAACACGGTCTTGAACGATTCGAGGACATTGGACTGCACGACCGGCAGCGACTGGACGCCAACCCAGGCTGGCGTGTCCTTGCCGATCAGCGCGTTCATCATCGCCATCGCTTCCGCCGCGCCTTGATCATAAGGACGCTGCGAACCCGTCGCCTTGAGCGGACCGCCCTTGGCGATCTCGATCGCCGATTGCAGGCCGAGGTCGACGGTCGTGACCGGGATGTCGATATTCTGCGCGCGCATCGAGGAAAGCGTGTCGAGCGCTGGCTGGTCCCAAACCGCGAACACACCCTTGATGTCCGGATTGGCTGTGAGGAAATCGCCGGCGATCTGCGACACCTTCGCCGGGTCGGTAAAGTCGACCTGCTTCATTTTGATGTCGGGGCGGTTCTTCTGCATCCACTCGCGAACGCCCTTCGTGCGCTCGTTGGTGCTGAAATAGTCGACGCCAAAATTGACGAGTCCGATCGTGCCGCCCTTGTCTACGCAGGACGCGAGGATCTGCGCGGCGATCTGGCCGTTGCCCTGGCTGTCGGCCGAGATCATCGAAGCATATTCCTTCGGATGCTCGAGCCCCGTCGGAATGCTGTCCATGAACACGAGCTTGATCCCCGCTTGGGACACCTTCTTGTAGGTCGGCGCGGTCGCGGTGAAATCGACGGGGATCGAGATGATGCCGTCGGGATGCTGCTGGATCGTGTTTTCAATGTCCGCGATCTGTTTGTCGACCTGGTATTCGGCCGATGCGACGCCGGTGACCGAGACGCCATATTTCTTCAGCGTGTCGGTGATGCCCTGCACCTGCAATTGCGACCAGTCGAGATTGACGGTCTGCATCGAGATGCCGACCTTGAAATGGCCTGCCTTCACCTTCTCGGCGTCGGAGTCGCTGAGCTTCAGCTCATCGACGGAGGCGGCCTTCTCGCCATGCGGGCCCTGGCCAACGATCGAGGTCGGCCCGAGCGTCGCGAGATCGACCCCCTTGACGCAGCTTGCCGGCGCTTCGGCGAGAGCGGCGGACGATAGAAACGCAAGCGCGCCCACAGCGACGCTAGACGCCAGTGCGAATCTGACAGGTGTGGAAACTCTCATTGGTCCTACTCCTTGGCCTTCCCTCAAGTCGTCGTTTTTATTTGGGGCCGACAACATGCCCCTCCCTGGCCCGCTTCTGGCAGGCTAGCGTTTCGTGAAGGCGACGGCGGCGACGATGATCGCGCCCTTGATGATGAGCTGCATCGGCGAGCTTACGCCCAAGAGCACAAGTCCGTTGTTGAGCGTTCCAATGATGAGACTGCCGAGCAGCGTTCCAAGAATAAATCCACGGCCCCCGAACAGGCTGCATCCTCCGAGAATGACGGAGGCGATGACGTCGAGCTCCATGCCTTGCACGACGTCTGGCCGAGCCGCGTGCGAGCGAGCGGAGAGGATCAGCGCCGCGAGGCCCGCGAGCGCGCCCGTCAGCACAAAGGCCCAGGTCGTCACGCGCTTGATCTGGATGCCGGAATAAAGAGCCGCCGTCGGATTGCCGCCGGCTGCATAAATCCGGCGCCCGAAGATGTTGTAGTGTAGCAGCAGAACGCCGCCGATCGTCGCGGCCAATGTCCAGGCGATCGGCGCCGGCAGGCCGAACAGATTGCCCTCGCCGAAGATCCGGAAATAGCGCTCGTTGGTGATGATGACGGGCTTCGTGTCCGTCACCATCATCGCAAGGCCGCGCGCGGCGCTCAGCGTGCCCAAGGTGACAAGGAACGACGGGATGGCGAGCCGCGTCGTAAGCGTCCCGTTGATGAGGCCGACCAGCGCGCCGGTGCCGAGACCAGCCAACGCGCCGACAAACCAGAAGTTGGCGAGATGCGCCATGGCGAGGGCAGCGGCCATCCCCGAAAGCGCAAGGGTTGATGCAACGGAGAGATCGATCTGGCCCGCGATAATCACGAAGGTCATGCCAATCGCGGCGATCGACACCAGCGTCGTCTGTCGACCAATGTTCAGAAAATTGTCGATCGACAAGAACCACGGCGAGGCGAAACTGAAGACGACAAGAAGCACGACGAAGGCCAGATAGAGCATCCATGGCCATTCGCTGCGCAACAGCGTTTGCACCAGCGTCGAGGCGCGGCGCCGTTCGGGCGCGGCCGCAACGGCAGTGGTCGCAAGGCGATCCGTCACGCCGCTTGTCCCTGTTCCCTCTGGCTCATCTGGATGAGTTCATGGAGGTGTTCCGCGTCGCCGAATTCGTCGCGGCCGAGCGTGGCGGTCACGCGGCCGTCAACGACAATCGAAATCCGGTTGCATAGCAGGATCAGCTCGTGGAGATCAGACGAGACGATGAGCACGCCGGCGCCGCTCCGCGCCGCATCCCTGATGAGACCATAGATTTCCTCGCGCGCGCCGACGTCGACGCCGACAGTCGGTTCGTCGAGCAGCAGGATGCGGGTGCGTTCATTGTTCCATTTGGCGAAGACCACCTTTTGTTGGTTGCCTCCGGAAAGATTGCGAACGCGGGTCGAAGGACCAGGCGCCTTGATCGACAGGCGATTGATCGCCGCCTCCGTCTCCACGGTCTCGGCGCCGCGTCGAACCCAACTTGCCCAGGAGAAGTGCGGCAACCGGGGCAGGCTGAAATTTCGCTCGATCGAGTGGTCGAGCACCAGTCCTTGCGCCTGCCGATCTTCCGGCACGAGCGCGACGCCTTTTTCGATTGCCTCGGCCGCGCCTCGCATGTGCTGGGCAGCGCCGTCGAGGCGGAGCTCGCCTCCTTCAATCGGACGGAGCGCGAAGACTGTCTCAAGAATCTCGGTGCGCCCGCTGCCGATCAGGCCAGCAAGGCCGTGGATTTCCCCATCCATCAGCGAGAGGTCGACGCCGCGGAGGCGGTCGTTGACGACGCCGGACAGAGCAAGAAGCTCACGCTTGCTCGAGGATATGGCCGCGCCATCTGGCCTCTCGTCCTCTCGGGGCTCTTTCGGCTCAGCTTTCGCCTGCTTTGGCCCGACGATTGCCGCGACCAGCGTCCTCATGTCGGTCTCGGAGGTGTTGAACGTGCCAACGTTGGCGCCGTCGCGCAAGACGGTGACGCGATTGGAGATACGGAACACCTCGTTGAGGCGATGGGTCACATAGATGACGCCGACATTCTGCCTGACGACCGTTTCAACCGCGTCGAACAGGATCTGCTCTTCGTCGCTGCTCAGCGCGGAGGTCGGCTCGTCCAGGATAAGCACGCGCACCCGCCCCATCAGCGCCTTACAGATCTCGGTCATCTGCCGGTAGGCGAATGGCAACGAGCCGACGGTTGCGCGCGAATCGAGAGGGATCTTGTGCCGCTTGAGAAAGTCCTCGGCCTCCGCCATCAGCTGTCGCTTCTTGAGAAAACCGAAGCGGCTCGTGGGCTCCCGGTTCAGCATCAGGTTGGCGCCGACGGACAGGGACTCGACGAGGCTGAGGTCCTGGTACACCACCGCGATTCCGGCCTTGCGCGAGTCCGCGGGACTGTTGAATGCGACCGGCGCGCCCTCGATCTCGATCGTGCCGCTATCGAAGCTGTGCACGCCGCTGAGAATTTTAATCAGCGTTGACTTGCCGGCGCCGTTCTCCCCCAGAAGCGCATGGACCTCGCCGGCCCGCACCTCAAAGCTCACTCCGCGGAGCGCACGAACCCCGCCGAAGCTCTTGGTCATTCCTTGAACGCGCACGAGCGGCGTGTCCGAGGATGCGGTTCGATCAACGGGAGGAGGACTCATGACAAGCGGGGATCTCTTTGTATCGTTGGCTCCCATGACGTCGCGGCGAACATTTCACGCTGCTGCAAAAGCTTCGTCAAGCGTTGTCGAGGCCGTCTACCTTTCTTGACCCAAAGTCTCGCAAAACTTCTTGAATTCATCCGCGGATGCATAGGCTTTCTGGGTGCCGCGCCGGGTCACGGAATCCGCCGCGTAACGCGCCGCTTGCTTTAAAGCAGCCTCCAGAGGAACGCCGTCGGCAAAGAAACGCGCAAAACTCCCCACGAAGGCGTCGCCGGCGCCCGTCGTATCGACAGCCTTTACCGGAACCGGCTCAATTCTTCGCGCGTCGGTCGGCGTTGTGAGAAGCGCGCCGCGCGATCCCAGCGTGACAATCACGGTCCCAAAACCTTTGTCGAGCAAACTTCGCGCGGCGGTCACGATGCTCGATTCCGTATCAACCGGCATGCCGGTCAGGATCGCAAGCTCGGTTTCGTTGGGGATGAAGAACGTCACATCACGAATTCGATCCACATCGAGCGCCGCCGTCGCCGGAGCCGGGTTGAGGACCGTCTTCACGCCGTGTCGCTTGCCGAAGGCGATGGCCGCATAGACGGTTTCGAGCGGGACTTCGAGCTGCATCAGGATGAGATCGCAAGTCTTCAGAACATCGGCGGCGCGATCGATGTCGGCGGGTGAAAGATCGGCGTTCGCTCCTTTTACGATCAGGATCGAGTTTTCGCCGTTCGGCTCGACCATGATCGGCGCAACCCCGCTCGGCTTCCCCTTGACGCGCCGAACATGGCTTGTATCGACCCCAACCGCCTCAAGATTGCGGATGGTGGCGTCGGCAAACATGTCGTCGCCAACGGCGGTGACCATCACCACCGCGGCGCCCAGCTTGGCGGCGGCGACCGCCTGATTGGCGCCCTTGCCGCCGTGTCCCATTTCAAAGCTCGGCGCCTCGACGGTTTCACCCTTGATCGGCATCCGATCCACATAGGTGACGAGGTCCACCATGTTGCTGCCAACGACCGCGATGCGCGGCTTATGCCCCTCGGTCATTTCCCCTCCCTTTCAATGTTTGCTTCTGCGGCGAGCTAGCCGCCCAAACTGTTGGCGTCTGTCGCCTGCAATTTCCCCCGTCTCACTCGTCTCGGCGCTCGACGCCAATTCGTCAATGAACTACGCTGAGGCCTGACACCGCATTAAAAATCGCGTTTGGAGAGAAGAATGGCGTCGGTCGACGTTGTCAACGCACGCAAGGCCTATGGTGGCGTCGAAGTCATTCACGGCGTCTCTCTTTCGATCGCGGATGGGGAATTCGTCACGCTCGTGGGGCCGTCCGGCTGTGGGAAATCCACGCTTCTACGCATGATCGCGGGTCTCGAATCGATCACGGAGGGAAAGGTCAAGATCGGAGCCCGGGTGGTCAACAACCTGCCGCCGAGGGATCGCGACATTGCGATGGTGTTTCAGAACTACGCGCTCTACCCGCACAAAACTGTCGAACAGAACATGAGCTTTGGGCTAAAGCTGCGCAATACGCCGAAGGATGAGATCCAGGCGCGCGTTAAGCGGGCCGCCGACATCCTCCATGTCGTTCCCTATCTTTCCCGCTACCCGCGGCAGTTGTCGGGCGGACAACGGCAGCGTGTCGCGATGGGGCGGGCGATCGTGCGCGATCCGCAGGTCTTTCTGTTCGACGAGCCGCTCTCAAATCTGGACGCTCAGTTGCGTGTGCAGATGCGCGCCGAAATCAAGGAGCTGCATCAACGCCTGAAAACCACGACGGTCTATGTGACGCACGACCAGATCGAGGCGATGACGATGGCCGATCGAATCGTGGTCATGCGCGACGGCGTGGTGGAGCAGATGGGCGCCCCGCTTGATCTCTACGACCAGCCGGCGACCCTTTTCGTCGCCAGCTTTATCGGATCGCCGTCGATGAATTTGCTCAAAGGGTCTATCACCGTCAAAGGCAAGCCTGTTTTCGTTACCGAAGGCGGCGTGGAGCTGCCTCTCAAATCGGCGCCGAGTAACATTGACGGACGCCCTTGCATCTATGGTATTCGGCCGGAGCATCTCGCCATCGGCAGCGACTTCAAGGCCGAGGTTTCCGTGGTCGAGCCGACCGGCTCGGAAACCCAGGTGTTCGCCAAGGTCGGAGGCCATCCGATCGTCACCGTCTTCCGTGACCGCCTGTCGGCTCAGCCGGGCGAAACCCTGCTGCTCTCGCCAAACCTGGACGCGGTCCACCTGTTCGACGCCGAAAGCGGCAAGCGGCTGGAATAGAAGCGCGGGACGACGCAGGAGGCCGCGTGCGTTACGAACTGATGCTGCCGCACCAGATTCGTACGGCCATCGACGGCAATTGGCCCGTCGTCCTGCCCTTAGGGGTGCTTGAATACCATGGCGAGCACATGGCGGTGGGCATGGACACGCTCGCCGTGACCGCAATCCTCGAGATCCTGGAAAGCGAGACAAACCTCGTCATCCTGCCGCCCTTTTACTATGGCGCGGCGAGCTACGCCGTGGCGCCGCCGGAACGCACGGGTACGCTGCACGTCGACGCCGAGGCGCTCTTGCCCCTCGCCAAGGCGATGTTGACCGGGCTCTTGCGCATCGGCTTCCGCAACATTCACATCGTCATCCATCATCAGACCGAGAATTTCACGGTCGGCATGCCGACGGACCTCGCGTTCAAACTCGCGGCCCGACAGGCCATCTTCGCCTTCCTCGAGGCGGAACGCGGCGAGGGATGGTGGGGCGCGGAATTGATGGCCGACTATTATAAGCAGCAGTCGACTGCCGACGACCCTTTCAACTGGATCAAGGCGCACCCTCTCATGCTGGCTTCGGTCATGGAGGGCTACCCGTTCGATCACGCCGGCCAGGGCGAGACCTCGCTGCTTATGGCGCTCCTGCCGGAGGGCGTCGACAAGTCGCGGATCTCAGAGGACGAATGGTATTCCCGCTCCGCCCGCGAGGCGAGCGTCGAGCTTGGAATAAAAGGGCGGGACCGCATTCTCGCGCACTTGCGCAAAGCGCTTGGCGTCGAGCGGGCAAATGCCCAGGGTGCGCGTAATTGACTTGCCGCGAAGCGCCCGCTTAGTCTTGTCTCCTGCGTGAGCCGAGCGCTTGGCTGAGTGCGAGCGCGGCGCAACGTCTGGGCTTGGGTCCGGAGCTACGCGGCGCGAGAGGGAGGAACAATCCATGCGTGTGCACGTCTACGAAACGCTTATGGCGATGCAGAGAAGCCGGCGCGATGTCCTGAAAGGAGCGGCGGGCGCCGCTGCGCTGGCGGCAAGCTCGTCCGTTCTATCGTCGACGCCGTCCTTCGCTGAGGACAGCGTCGTCGCACAGATCATGAAGATTCCAGGAGCCGGAAACGGCTCGCCGACCGACGCCGACTGGCAGAAAGTCGGCGAGCTCTGCCTTGGACCGACCAAGGCCAACGTGAAGCCAGGAGAATTCGCCGGCGTCAATTTCTCCTTCATGGGCCTCAACAACCAGAACCTGCACAACTTCCTGTTCCGCGGCTTCCTGACGCCATGGGAGGCCTATACCGGGGCGAAGATCAAGTGGATCGACCTCGCCCAGGCCGACTACAATGCGCGCCTTCAACAGTCGATCGCTACCGGCACCGTCGATTTCGACATCATCGAGATGGGCGCGCCGTTCGAGGGCGACATGGGCGTCAAGGACCTGCTCTCCGATATGCCCGACTGGGTCAAGACGCAGATCGACTTCGACGACATCGTCAATTACCTCAAGCCGCCGGTCGGCACCTGGAATGGAAAAATCCATCGCGTCACCATCGACAGCGATTGCCACACGATGAACCGACGCACCGACGTCTTCGGCGACGGCGATCTCGCCAAGCAATGGGCGGATTGGAAAGACAAGGCCGGCTTGACGGACTGGGGCCCGCCAAAGACCTGGCAGCAAGTGCAGCAGGTCACCAAGTTCCTCAAAGGCAAGAAGGTCAAGGGCAAGGACGTCTATGGCTTCCTCGACCAGCCGAAGCCTTGGGGCGGGTTCCAGTTCTATTTCACCGCGAGCCGCTCGACGGCTTATACCAAGTATCCCGGCGAAAAGAACTGGATGTTCGACGAGAACATGAAGCCGCTCGTCAACAACCCGGGCTGGGTGCGCGCGATCCAGGACGTCGTCGACCTTCTGCCCTACGAGCCGGCGGACCAGATCAACGCCGATCCCGGCACGACCGCGTTCCAGCAATTCCTGCCGGGCACGGGAGCGCTCCTGGAATGGTGGGGCGACATCGGCACGGTCGCCAAGACAAGCGACACGGCGACGATCGGCGACATGCTCGACTTCGACATCCTGCCCGCTTCGGACGACGTCTACAACTTCCGCAAAGGAGCGTGGGAGAAGCTCCCGACCGGCCCGAACATCGCGCCCAACATGGCCTACCTTGGCTGGGGCATCTACGTGATGAAGTCGGTGGACGGCGATGCACAGCGTCACAAGGCGGCCTGGAGCGCGGCGGCGCATCTCGGCGGCAAGGACCTGTCTATGTGGACGGCGGCTTATCCATCGGGCTTCCAGCCCTATCGCAAGAGCCACACCAATCTCGACCTGTGGGCGCTCGCCGGTTACGACAAGAAGTATATCGGGTCGTACATGGACTCGCAGTCGACCTCCTACAATCATCCGAACTCGGCGATCGAACCGCGCATCCCAGGCATCTTCCAGTACTACAGCATAGCGGAAGACGAGTTGGCCAAGGTGTTCGCCGGCAAGGAGACGGCGCAGCAGGGCGCAGACAACGTGGCGGCGGCCTGGGAGAAGCTGACCGACAAGCTCGGCCGGGAGAACCAGGTCAAGTATTATCGGATCGCGATGGGTCTGACCTGAGCAGCGTTGACGGAGACTTTGCGCCCACGACGCGCCTTCGGGGCGTCGTGGGCGGAAGCTCGAAGGTTCTTGTCGACATGCGGACCGCCGGGTACGGATTAGCGGGGTCATGAGCAGCGGAAGACTTGAAGCGGCGCGCGAGGACGTCGCTCCCGGGCGACTGTCGCTCGGGCGCTGGGTGTTTCGGCTGGCCTCGGCGCTGCTCTTGGTCGTGGCGGCGCTGGAGCTCGCGAACGCAGCGGGACTGTTGAGCCTCGGCTTTATCGACTGGCGCCCGACGCTCTATGCGTTCCTCGTCTGGGGCGTCGCGTTGGGGATCGCGCAGATCCTGGAATATGGCGAGCTCGGACGGCAACGGCTGTTCGTGCTGCCCGCTCTCTTGTTCACCGGCGCGATGGTGATTTTCCCGACCCTGTTCGGGCTCTACATTGCCTTCACCGACTGGAACCTCAACGCGCAGGGCGGCCACCATTTCAACGGCCTCGACAATCTCCGTACGCTTTGGAGCAATTCCTATTTTTGGAACGCGCTCGCCAACATGGTCTTCTATGTGGCGACCGTGATCGTCCAATACGCGATCGCCTTCGGGCTTGCGCTCCTGCTCAACGCCGACATTCGCGGTCGCAAGTTCTTTCGTGTCGCCTTCCTCCTGCCCTTCATGCTGAGCCCCGTAGCGATCGGCTGGATGATCGGCAAGTCGCTCATGGAAAACCGCTTCGGGCCTCTGGCGAATTTCGCCAGATGGCTCGGCTGGTCTAACCCCGCCTTCTTCTCCGATCCTTGGATCGCCCGGACGACCATCATCGCGATGGAC
The DNA here is from genome assembly GCA_963702825.1 of uncultured Alphaproteobacteria bacterium. Lineage (GTDB taxonomy): Bacteria > Pseudomonadota > Alphaproteobacteria > Rhizobiales > Beijerinckiaceae > Roseiarcus. The sequence continues at coordinate 52,397 of CAVPEE010000031.1, read as the reverse complement.
GCGTGGGTGTGGATCCCCTTCATGGTGATCCTGCTGCTCGCTGGGTTGCAGGCGTTGCCGCACGAGGTGAAGGAGGCCGCCAAAGTCGACGGCGCGACCGGCTGGCAGTCCTTCTGGGAGATCACCTTCCCCCTCATGCTGCCGGTCAGCGTGACGGCGATCGTGCTTCGCATCATTTTCGAATTGAAACTCGCCGACATCGTCATCAACGTCACGTCCGGCGGTCCGGGCGGCGCGACGGACACGATCTCGAGCTTCGTCTTCCGCGAATACCGCGATCGCTCGAATGTCGGCTATGCGACGATGGTGGCTGAGGTCTATCTCATCATTATCATCATCTTCATCACGCTCATCCTGAACGTGGCCAGCCGCTATGTGCGGAAAGTGACATGAGGCGCGCGATCAGGACGGAGAGCTGGCGATGACCGTCGACGCGGCCGCGGACGCCAATGCGCTCGCTGAGCGCGACGACACCGTCGCGCCGCGGAGTTTTGCCCGCCTTGTCGGACGCTTCGCAATCTACGCGCTCCTGATCATCTGGACCTTCATCGCGCTCTTTCCCATCTACTGGACCCTCTCGACCTCGGTGAAGCTCGGGCGCGACGTTACGCAAGGCCACCTCATTCCTTGGGTCGATTTCGTGCCGAGCTGGAGGGGCTGGCAGTCGCTCGGCCTTTCGCCCGACACGATTTTCAACACCTCGAACGTGCGCGAGGAGTTCCTAAGAAAATTCATCAACAGCGTCATCTGCTCGGTCGGCGCCTCTGCCTTGGCGATTGTCATCGGCTCGCTTGCCGCCTACGGGCTCAGCCGTTTCGACTACAAGTTCGGCCCGTGGCGGAACAAGGACATCTCCTTCTTCTTCGTGTCCCAGCTCATCCTGCCTCCGGTGGTTCTCGCGCTGCCGTTTCTCGTTCTCTACAAGGGGCTGGCGCTGCTCGACACGCGGATCGGCCTCATCCTCATCTACACCTTGATGGTTCTGCCGATCGTGATCTGGGTGATGCGCGATCAGTTCGACACCATCCCGATGGAGATGGAACAGGCGGCGCTGGTGGACGGCTGCACGATCTGGGGAGCCTTCCTCCGCATCGTCTTGCCCATCGCGTTGCCTGGCATGGTCGCGGCCTTCATCCTGTCGCTCGTCCTCTGCTGGAACGAGTACTTCTTCGCTTCGCTCCTGACCGGGTTCGACGCGCAGACCTTGCCCGTCATGGTGGCGAGTCAGACGGGCTCCTCCGGCATCAATTGGTGGACGATCGCGGCGCTCGCGACCGCGGCCATCACGCCGCTGCTGCTCATCGGGATTTTTCTCGAGCGCTACATCGTCATGGGGCTAACCGCGGGAGCGGGCAAATAGCCGGGGCTCCAGTGTCCGGCGCCGGTCCGTCGCGCGAGCGCCTCCGGGCGCTCACGATGGAGCTCATGCTGATCCCCGGCCTCAGCGGACACGAAGGCCGTGTGCGTAAGCGCCTGGCTGCCGAAATGGCTGGTTTAGGCCTCGCAACGACGACCGATCGGCTTGGCAATTTGATCGCCACCGCAGAAGGCGACCCGAACCGGCCAAGCGTGATGCTGTTCGCCCACATGGACCAGCTCGGATTCGTCGTCCGGAAAATCGAGGCGGGCGGATTCATCCGGCTCGAGCGTCTCGGCGGCGTCCCTGAACGGGCGCTCGCCGCGCAGGAGCTTCTCATCTGCGTTGGCGAGGGTCGCGACATCCCCGCGGTCATCGGCAACAAGAGCCACCACGCGACAAGCCCTGAGGAAAAGTATCGTGTCGTTCCCTACCAGGAGATCCTGGTCGACGCTGGCTTCTCAAGCGCCGAAGCCGCCTTGTCCGCAGGCGTCAAGGTCGGTTCTCCGATTGTCTATGCGCCGAGAGCCTTCACGCTTGCCGAAGACAAGATCGCCGGAGCCTCGGTCGACGATCGCGCTGGCTGCGCTGTGATCGTGGAGGTGGCGCGGCTTCTCGCGCCCATTCGTCAGCGACCGACAATCCATTTCGTTTTCTCGACCCAGGAAGAATACAATCTGCGCGGCGCGATGCCCGCCGCCCAAGCGCTGAAGCCCGATATCGCCATCCAGCTTGATCTCATGCTCGCGACCGACACCCCTGACATGCGGCGGAGCTCGGCGCGGACAGCGAAAGTTTCGGCGCGGAGTGATTGGGGAAGGTGGGAAAACCCCGGCCTAGCGACTAGGGCAAATTATGTTTGGGTCGAGGCGCCAATTGTAGGCGCGCTCGCTGAGCGAGGCTACGCGGTCAACGACCGCGTCTACAAGAGCCGCAATCCGCTCTAGTCGAACACCCTTCGAACCACCAATTCCGCGACGCGCAGAATGCGGATCGAGCCGAGCGGTCTTAAATACCCGCCGGAATAGAAATGCTGGATCGCAGCCACCCTTGACTTCAAAGTGTGGTTGAAAGCGACGGCGAACGTGTCCCCTTCTCGACGGACGATTGTTGCTGAGACGGAAAGTTCGGCAGCTCGAGCGCGATCGATTGCCCCGGAGCGCCGGGCGGAACGCCAAAGATGCGCGCGCCGGTGATGGAAACGTCGGCGAGTTGCATGAGCTGCGTGCGGTCGGCCGTTCTCACCGAAACCAGTTCGCGCGATGCGAACCGCTCAGCGGCTCGGTGGCGAGGCCGCTCGACGCAAACAAAGCAGAGCACGACGAGGACAATCAGATTGTACCAGGTCCAAGCCAGCGCAGGACTCGAGTAGTGAATCTCGTTCGATCCCCCGTTCACGTAGAAGGCCCACAGGACCGCCGCAAGCGACAGGACGATGAGAATGACGAAGGGACGCATGACCGTCCATTCGACAAAGCCATGATTGCGATCGCCGCCTTTTGCGGTCACCTGGAATTTTTGCCCCTGCGGCCGCGCGAGCCCAAACAAAGCAGCCTTCAAGATCTGCGGCATCACGATGATCTGACTCACGTCGAACAAGATCGGCATGACTTTTCCGCCGGAGAGCCAGCTCATCACGAGACCGCTCCAGAGAAAATACGGCAGGAAGCGAGTCGCGAGGTCGTAAAGCGAAGCGTGGAAAGGGTGAAGACCGAGGGCAAGCGACAAGGGCGGGATGATGAGACCGATGGCCCGCGAAAGAGGAACCGCGGTCCAATTGAGGAACACCTCCGTCAGCGACAGGCGGTCGATGAACGCAAGCGGCGAACTTACGGAAAGCGGGCCGCTGCGGCCGCGCGCGATCTGCATGAAGCCAAGGCACCATCGGCTCCGCTGCGTGATGTATTCTTTCAGGCCTTCGGGAGCGAGCCCATAGGTCAGGGGCTCATTCAAATAGGCGGTGAGAAAGCCCTTCTCCTTGAGCCGCAGGCTCAAGAGATAGTCCTCGGTCACCGAATCCGTCGGGAAGCCGCCGATCTCCATCAGCGGCGCCATCCTGACGATCGAAGACGTGCCGCAACAGAATGCGGCGGACCACGCATCCTTGGCCGGGAGCACGATGTCGAAGAAGAAGCGCTGTTCGTCTGGCCAGAATTTGGTCGCGCCGAGATTGATCTGAATGGGGTCGGGATTGACGAAATGTTGCGGCGTTTGCACGACGCCAATCGTCGGAATCGCGAAACAACAACATGGCGCGTTTCAAGAACTGCGGAGTAGGCACGAAATCCGCGTCGAGGATCGAGACGAATTCGGGAGGGTTGGGCAACGCAGCGATATGTTTCAGCGCGTGGTTGATGTTTCCAGCTTTGGCGTGCACATTGTCTGACCGCGAGAGGTAGCGACAACCGAGCTCAGCGCAGAGCGTCTTCACCCAGGCGCGGCGGCTGTCGTCAAGCATCCAGACGCGAAAATTGGGATAGTCCATGCCGAGCGCGCCGACGATCGTGCGCTCCAGGATCTCTTTCTCTTCGTTGTACGAGCAGATGAGCACGTCGATCGAGGGAGGGTGTTCCAGCGATGAAAGCCATTCAACATTCGCGTCTGCGTCAGGCGATCGATCTCGTGTCCGGGTGAGGAACAGCAACGACAGCGCGGCGGTTATGATTCCAACGAGCTCAGCCATGAGAAAGGCGAGCGCAAGCGCGTATTCGAAGCTGAATGCGGGCGCGGGCAGCGTTTCCGTGATCCGCCACCATGCATATTGAGTCATCATGGCGAAGCTGCCTGCGGCCATGAAGGCTCGACCCATCGCGACAGGTCTTGGCCAGAGTGCCGCGCAGACGAAGAAAAGCCCCAGCGTCACCAACGCCGGCTGGAGGGCCGCGAGAACAAAATCGTCGATAACGCCAAACACCGGCATCAGCTTTCGGAAATCGAGCCCTTGAGATGCGGACCGGCTTCGCCGCTTCCCGCGCGCGCGGATTCCGCAGGAGCGTCTCCGAAGGTGACCGTTCCGGTTCGCCCGATCGAGCAGCCGGCCTCGCCCATGTCATCCATGGCGATCGTCACGTAAAAGGGACTCTTGCGCAGATTGATCGGGGCGATAGCGAAATTCGCCGGCGCTCCGGCGGCGCCCGTCAAATTTGTGACCGTCCCGTGATAGGTCTTGCCGTCCTGGAGCGGCCGAAACGTCGCTGGGCTTCCGACCTCGAGACGGTTGTAGACCCGCTCGTCGACATTCGCGCTGACAATCGGATGCGAGCAGTCGAGCACGCGCAAGAGGTCTTGGCCTTTGTTCACAAACTCGCCCGACCCGACCAGCATCTCCCAAACACGGCCCTTCGACGGCAGAGCGACAATGGCTTCGGAACGGAGCCGGACGCGCGCCTCTTCCTCTGAAATCTGATCGGTGATGTGCTTGATTTGCGTCCGCACTCCGGCGAGCTGGGCGTCAAGCTCGCCCTTTTTCATCTTGAGTTCGGTCTCGCGCTGAATCGAGCTTGGGGCATCGTTGTAGCTGTCGCCGATGAACACGCCGTCGGCGACCGCGTCGTGTTCGACTTTCGTTTCCTCGAGACGCTTCTGAGCCGCTGCTTCGGCGGAGGTCGCGGCGTTCCATTCGTATTGGACCCGGTCGCTGTCGGCTCCCGAAATAAAGCCCGTTTGCTGCAAATGGTCGCTGCGTCGCTTGGAGGCCGTCGTTTGAGACGTTTTCGCGCTCGTGGCTTGAAGCTCCGCCGTCTGTCTCGCAAGTCTCGCGTCGATCAACTTGAGGCGGCCGGCACGGTATTTTTCGGCCTGAAGATTGATCGTGTCGAGCGCGGTTTGCGTCAATTGGGATTGGCGCCCAAGCGTCTCCTCTTGCGACTCAAGCGTGTTCAGGTCGCGCCGAAGCTCGTCGAGGCGGCTTCGATCGGCATAGGGGTTGCTGATCGTGAGTTTGGGAGGCGCGGCGGTCGAGCTCCAATTTGCCGTCTTCTCAGCCGGCGCCTGGACGATGCCTTCGATGGGCGCACGGATCGTCTCGATACGGGCGTTGACGATGGCCTCGACGCTGGTTGTCGCCAGCATCGCTCGCAGCGGCGCCCAGCCGAAGGCGACCACGAGCCCAATCCCCAGCGCGATCTTAAGAAAGCGCCTCGCCATCACGGCATTGATGAAGCGCTTGGTCGCTGAAGGCGCTTTCTCGACCGCGGCTTCCTCGGCGCCGGGTAAAAAGCTGCGCTCCAAAATGGTTTGGACGGCTCGCGCGCCCGGCGATCGCTGTTGTGCGTTCGTTCCGTCGTCGCGCGGATTGGCCGCCGGCTTGGTGATGCCGCTTCCCGCGGTCAAGATCGGACTGGCCGTCGCAATCGAGGCGCCGGCCGTGGGTCGCGATCCTTCTGCGTATTTTAGATTGGAGAACGGCATTCAGACGACGCTCAGTTAGGGTGAAGGCATGAAGATGCGACAAGGCTGGCGAATGGCGTCGCGTCCCAAATGCTCTCGAGACCACTCGAGCCGCAGCTCCTATTTGCCGTGCGTCCTCTAAAAAAATTAATAACTGAATGGCGCAGATAATAACGATCAGAGCGACTTGATCGGTTCCCTCTAAGCCCCGCGAAGCTTTACGCAGCGTCCGCTTCCCGCCGCGCCATAGGCTGCCGGTCCAACCGACGACGGCAGCAAAGCTGAGTTGCCAAATCCGAAAATCCTAGGCTTACTCCGATTGGATTGGCCAAAGTCGATCTGTCGCGCGCCAACGTAGCGGATGGGACGCCTCCCTGAGGCGCTCCGGCGTTCCGTTGAGACTACGCGATCAAGAGCTGATCACGAGGAGGAACGCTATGAAAAGAAGGCTAGGCGTCGCTGCGGCTGTCGCGGCATTTTGTCTCTGGGGCTCGGGGGCCTTCGCCCAGTCGGGCGCGATCAACAAGGCGGTCGGCGGCTACACGTGGGAGGACGCCGCGAAAGAAGGGGCGACCACCAAGAAAGACGGCAAGCCGCTCACTTTCGCAATCATCACCCACACCGCAGGCAACGGCTTCTTCGATCCTGTCTATGTGGGTGCGCAAGTCGCCGCCAACGCCTTCGGAATCAACCTGATCAAGCTCGGGTCCGAAGCGCCGATGGACGACATCCCGCGCGAAATCCAGATCTTGAATCAAATCGTCAACGATCCGACCATCAACGGCGTGATCATGACGACGCCGCAGGTCGGCGCCTATAACGACATCATCAAGAAGCTCGAAGACCGCGGCGTCGTTGTCGCGACGACCAACTCGTTCGATGGAACGCTGCTTGACCGCAGCAACATCAGCCACACCGGTCAGCTCGCTTCAGCAGCCGCGATCGGCGGCGAGGCGATCGTGAAGTGCCTGATCAAAAACAACATCAAAGGCGGCTCGATCCTGTTCCCGAACACGGTGCCGGTCGGCAACATCGAGGTCAACAACCGCGTGACCGCGGCCTTCCAGGCGACGGTCAAGGCCCTCAAGGCCGCCAACCGCCTGCAGGATTTCAAGGTCGACGCAGGGCCCAACAACATCGGCGTCGATGTCGGCGCCGATATCACCGCCGCGCCGATCGTGCAGTTGATCGAGAGCCGCAAGGACGTGGTCGGACTCTTCGGACCGAACGGCGGCGTGACGCCCGCAATCGGCGACGCCGTCTCGCAGCTCAAGCTCAACAACAAGATCTGCGCCTTTGGCTTCGACCTTGGCCCGAAGCAGCTCGAGCAGATCAAGACCGGCGCGTTGCAGGGCTCCCTCGGACAACAACCCTTCCTGCAGGGCTTCTACCCGGTCATGCAGCTCTATCTGCAACTTGATCGCAACATTGCGGCCGCGAACCTGGACACACGCGCGCAGCTTGTGACCAAGGACAATGTCGACAAGGTCGGCAAGCGCTTCGAGAACTGAACGCTTTGTCCGCGCGCGTGAGAGGGGCCTGAGGCTTCGCTCACGCGCCTTCGACGCAGCATCCGTGCAGCGTCAGATCAAGCAGCAGCGTAGATGACCGCTTTCACCAACGACGCAAGCGTTCGTGACATGGGGCGCGAGGCTCCCCTCCTCTTCGGAGGCTGGGAGGTCGGCCTTCTCGTCATTATGGCGTTTCTGTACGCGGCTGGGCTCTATCTCAATCCCGCTTTCTTCGGATCGACCGACGCGCTCTTTTCTGTTCTGCGCGACGCCTCGCGCTACGGCGTGCTCGCGATCGGCATGACCTTCGTCATCGTCAACAAGGAGCTGGATCTGTCGGTCGGGTCGACGTTCGGCCTAACGGCAACGATCTTCGGCATGATTTTCGCGCCGACCTATTTCGACATGGGCATCTGGACGGCCGTCGCCTGGTGCCTGGTCATGGGCCTGACGATCGGACTGATCAACGGCTTCATGGTCACGGTCCTGGAAGTGCCGGCCTTCATCGCGACGCTGACGATGCTGTTCATCGGCCGCGGCGTGATCCTCGGCCTCACCGGCGGCAAGAACATCGCCTTCGAAATCAAGGCCGGGGATTATCCCGCTTTCTTCCATCTGGGCGAGATCAACGCGCTCGGCTTCAACAATCAGATCATCCTCTTCATCGTCATCGCCGGGATCGCCGCGACGGCGCTCGCCTACACCACGATCGGCTGGACGACTTATTCCGTCGGCGGCAACGAACAGGCGGCGCGCTACGCCGGCATCAACACGCGCTTCGTGCGCATGCGCTCTTATGTTCTCTCCTCGCTCTGCGCGGTGATTGCGGGCCTGATGAGCGTCGCGCAGAACAAGGACGCGGATCCGCTGGCCGGCTTTGGCCTGGAACTCATCGCCATTTCGTCGGTGATCGTCGGCGGAGCGGCGATTTTTGGCGGCCGGGGACGAATCTTCGGCTCGTGTCTGGGCGCGATCCTCATCGGGCTCATCGACAAGGTTCTGCGCGAAGGCATTCCCACCACCCGCACAATCGACCTCGGCGACGGCGAGACCACGCAGGTGGCGGCGGTGACGCAGCTGCCGCCCGGCGCGGTTCCGGCCTGCCTTGGGATGATCCTCATCATCGCGGTGCTGATCGAGCCCTGGCTCGTCCGACGCCGCGCCATTCCCCGCCTCTGGGCGTGGCTGCGCGGCCGGCCGCCGCCGCCGGTCCCCGATCTCGGCGGCGTCGCGATCTTGGGCGTCCAGACCCGCGGCGCGAACGTGCAGGCGCGGGGCTTGGGCAAACGCGGGCTCGCCGCCTTCTTCTACCGACGAGACGCGGCGGCCGTGATCCTGATGGTCGCGCTTTGGCTGTTCGGCCTATGGGCCCGGCCAGATTTCTGGGGCGGCCTCGACAACAGCTTTGCGATTCTGCTCGCGTTCTCCGAGATCGCGCTTCTCGCTGTCGGCCTCACCTTTGTGATGGCCAATGGCGACATCGACCTTTCCGTCGGTTCCGTGCTGGCTTTGTCCGGCGCTGTCGCCGCCGTGATCATGAAGGACACGGACTGGGGACCGCTGGCCGCGGTCGGCGGCGGAATCCTGGCTGGCGTCGTCGCAGGCCTCATCAACGGCTGGCTCACGGCTTACGTCGGTCTGCCAGCCTTCATCGCCACGCTTGGGCACATTCTATTGGGCGCGCGGAATCGGATCCTCGATTGTCGCCGGCACCCAGCTCAACGGCTTTCCGGAATCGTTCAATCTCATCGGACGAAACCTTTACGAGCTCCTCGACGTCATGGGCGTAGCGCCGACTGGCGGCCTCTGGCTCGCCGTCGCCAAGGCGGTCAGCGTGCAGACCATCTTTGTCCTGCTCGTTGCGCTGATTGCCGGAATCGTGCTCGCTCACACCACCTTCGGGGAGAAGGTCTACGCGATCGGCGGCAACGAACGCGCCGCGAATTTCGCTGGCGTCAATACGCGGCGGGTGCGTTTCACCTCTTTCCTGATCTCATCGATCTGCGCCGCCTGCGCCGGAATTATCTACGACGCCTTCTATCGCAGCTTCATTCCGACCGCTGGCCAGTTGCGCGAGCTCGACAGCATCTCCTCAATCATCATCGGCGGCGGATCGATCTTCGGCGGCTATGGCACGATGATCGGCTCGCTTGCGGGCGCGGCAGTGATCACGCTCATTCGCTCGCTCTTGTCGCTCCAGATCATCCTGAAGGACGGCTCGTCCTTCGTCCTGCCGCAGCAATGGCAGAACGTCTTCATCGGCCTCATTCTGATCGTCGCGGTGGTCGGCGACATCTGGCTGCGCCAGCACAATATCCTCGGCCAATGGTTCGGCCGAAGACGCGTCGCCGAAGAGCCGACGCGCGTCGAGCCTGTCAAGGAGGCCAAGGCATGAGCCGCCCGGTCGTGGAGATGCGTTCGATCGACAAGAGCTTCGGCCCGGTCAGAGCGCTGGTCGACGTGCATCTGACCCTGATGCCGGGAGAAGTCCTCGGTCTCGTCGGCGACAATTCGGCGGGCAAGTCGACGCTCATGAAAATTATGACCGGCGCCTACCAACGAGATACGGGCGACGTGCTGGTCGACGGCGAGCCGGTGCATTTCAAGAGTCCGCACGAGAGCCGCGATCTCGGCATCGAGATGATCTACCAGGACTTTGCACTTGTGCGGAAATCTCGACGTCAGCCAGAACATTTTTCTCGGCCGGTGGCCGCGCCGGTTCGGACTCTTCGTCGATCGCCCGCGCATGCATCATGACGCGCGAACGATCCTTGACCGCCTGAAGGTCGACGTGAACTCGGTCTATCAGAAGGTCGAAAGCCTTTCCGGCGGCCGTCAGCAATCCGTGGCGATCGCGCGCGCCATTTCCTTCGAGCCCAAGGTCGTGATTTTCGACGAGCCGACCGCCAATCTCTCGGTGACCGCGACCAATCGTCTCCTGGAGACGATGCTTGAGCTGAAGCGACACCGCGTCTCGCAGATCATCATCTCGCATCGCCTGAACGACATATTCGAGGTCGGCGATCGGGTGATGGTGCTGAAGCGCGGACGCAATGTCGGCGAACGCGCGATTGCCGACACGACGGAAAAGGAAGTGCTCGAGCTGATCGTCTCCGGCGTTCCAGAGACGGTCGTCGATGCAGCTCTGAGTTCTTAAGCGTCCCCCGCGCAATGGCCTGGCGCCGTCTCGTGTCATGCCCGCGAAAGCGGGCATCCAGCAGGGTTGGCCGTGACCATGGATTCCCGCTTGCGCGGGAATGACAGCGGCGTAGTCAACAACCGCGTCTACAGAGTCCGTTTCGCCGGCTGCGATTCCGTCTGAGAGTTCGTTACTGTCCCACTCTATCCAACCCATGTCATGCCCGCGAAAGCGGGTATCCAGCGCTTGGCCAAGACGATGGATTCCGGCTTTCGCGGGAATGACAAAACGCCTGGCTTCGCCACGCCAGCGCACGCTTGACAACACACAAGTCCACGTGCTGGTCTAGTCACCAGACCAGCGGGGCGTGGAGCAATTTGACGGAATGAGTTTGCGCGCGCCGCCGATGAGCGTCTTCGCCCAAGTTCCGCATCTGAGAGCCGAGATCGGCCGGCGCACGGTGCGCGAACGGATCAGCGACAAACTTGCCTCGCTCATCGCGTCGGGCATCCTTCAGGTCGGCGAAGAACTGCCGAGCGAGCGAGAACTCGCCGCGCTGCTTGTCGGTCAGTCGTGAGACCGTGCGCGGCGCGATCCAAACGCTGGCGGCGATCGGGGTCGTGGCGGTGAGCCAGGGCTCGCGCACGCGTGTCGTCAGCCGGAAGATCGACACGCTGAAGATCGGCGTCGCCAGCCCGAGCGCGATCAATTCCTATGAGCTCGATTCCGTGCATAAGTCGCGCCTGCTGATCGAGCGCGCCGTCGCCGCCGAGGCGGCCGTCCACATCGACGATTCGACGCTTGCCCGCCTCGAACAGTCGCTGGCGATCCAGAAACAGACGATGCGCGATCCCGTCCATTTCCTGATCTGCGACCGGGAGTTTCATCTCACGATCTATCGCAGCTGCGGCAACCCGTTGCTCGCGGACTTTGTCACCGATCTCTATACGTTCATGCTCGACCACCGCAGGACCGCTGTCTCTCAGCCAGGCGCGATCGAGAAGAGCTATCTCGATCATGTCGCGATCTTCAAGGCGCTCAGTGCCCACGATCCGCAGGCGGCGACCGACGCGATCGGGCGGCATATCGATCGGATCTACGCAACGACGGTCGAGATCCTCGCGGACGAACCGAAGCCGAAGAAGACGGCTTGACTTCGACCGCGCCGCATGAACAGAGCCGCAATCGTCAACGCCGGGAAGTCCGGCAAATTGGGAGGAAAGCAAATGAAACTCAGCCGTCGAAGTCTCATATCCATCGTGTCGGCGCTCGCCGCCACAACAATGGGATTCGCCGCGCCCGCGCGCGCCGCCGATACGAAAGAAATTGTGTATCTGACGCCAGGGCTCGACTTGCCGTTCTGGCGCTACCTCTCCAAGGGAATCGAGGCCGAAGCCAAGAAGGCCGGCTATTCCTATACGGCGCTCGATTCTCACAACAGCGCCGAGACCCAACTCAAGAATGCGCAGGACGCGATCGCGCGCGGCGTCGCGGGCATCGCCATTTCGCCAACCGACAGCTCGACCGCGCCGAGCGTGCTTGCGCTTGCCGCGCGCGCGAAGATTCCGGTCGTTGTCGCGGACATCGGCACCAACAGCGGCGAGTATGTCTCGTTCGTCATCTCCGACAACTATCAGGGCGCGCACGGAGTAGGCGAGGCGCTGGCGGCGGCGCTCAAGGACAAGGGCTGGACCGACGGCTCGGTCGGTCTCGTCACGATCTCGCAAGCGCGCAAGAACGGCCAGGCCCGCACCGCGGGTTTCCGCGACGCGATGAAGACGGCGGGCCTCACCAAGGAGGCGGGCCTGCAGCAGATGCAATCCTATACCGCCGACGAGACCTTCAAGTTCACCCAGGACATGCTGACCGCCAACCCGAACATGAAGGGCATGTTCATCCAGACCGACCAGCCGACCCTTGGCGCGCTTCGCGCCATCAAGGCGGGCCATCGCGACGGCACGCTTCTTGTCGCCGCCTTCGACGGCATTCCGGAGTTCGTCGACCTTCTGAAGAAGGGCGACATCGTCGCCTCCGGCATGCAGCAGCCCTATCTCATGGGCGTGAAATCGGGCGAAGCTCTGGCCGCGGCGCTGAAGGGCGAGACGCCTGAGAAGCAGATCCTGGTGCCGATCGTGGTCGCCACCAGCAAGAACATCGACCAGATCCTGCCGACCATCAAAGAGACCGTGTTCGCCAACGAAATCCAGTAACAAAGACGGGCCGGCGCGTCAGCGCCGGCCTCCCTCATGACTGAAACGATGACAGACCCGGCAGCTCCGCTTCTGGAGGCGCGCGCGATCTCGAAGAGCTTCGCGCAGACGCGCGCGCTCGTCGGCGCAAACCTCACCTTGCGGCCGGGCGTCACCCATGCGCTCTTGGGCGCCAATGGCGCGGGCAAGTCGACGCTCTCCCGCGTCATTTCCGGTCACGTCCGTCGCGACGGCGGCGAGATCCTCTATCGCGGCGCGCCGCGAGACGTCCGCAGCCCGCGCGAGGCGCTCGACGCAGGCATCGCCATGGTCATGCAGGAGACCAGCCTTGCGCCGGACCTCTCGGTGCTGGAGAACATTTTCCTCCCCGATCTCGGCCGGCCAGGCCGGCTGTCGCGCCCGACGATGCGCCGGCGGGCGAGCGAGATTCTCGCCGATCTGGGTCAAGAGCACGCGGTCTCGCTCGACGCGGAGGCGCGTGATCTCTCCGCCGCGCAGCGCCAGCTCGTCGAGATTGCGAAAGCGCTCGCGCTCAAGGCCAATCTCATCATTTTCGACGAGCCGACGGCGTCCTTGAGCCCAAGCGAAGTCGAGCGCCTGTTTGATGTGATCGCGCGGCTCGAAGCGCGCAATGCGCGATCGTGTTCGTCTCGCATCGTCTGGAAGAGGTGTTTGCGATCTCGGACGAGATCACCGTGATGCGCGAAGGACGCACGGTCGCGGCCTCGAGGCCCACTTCGAGCCTGAACCAGACCGAGCTCGTGCGCTTGATGGTCGGGCGGGATCTCGGGTCGATCTATGCGGCCTCCTCCGCGCCCGTCGACACGCGTGGCGAGCCGGTGCTGTCCGTTCGCGCACTCCGGGCGCCTCCGATGGTGCGCGACATTTCGTTCGACTTGCATCGCGGCGAGATTCTCGGGCCTCGGCGGGCTTGTCGGCGCCGGCCGCTCCGAGACGGTCGAGACGCTCTTCGGCCTGCGTCCCCGCGCCGGGGGCGAAGTGCGTTACGAGGGAAAGCCGTTCGCGCCGCGCTCTCCGTCCGAGGCGATCCGCGCCGGCATCGGATTTGTCGCCGAGGATCGCCGCCGCCAGTCCATCGTGCCGGACCTTTCCGTGCGCGAGAATCTGCTGCTCGCCCATCTCGGCGCGCATCGCGGGTTCGGCCTCGGCTATGGCAAAAGGGAGCGCAAGATCGACGAACTGATGGCGCGGCTCGAACTGCCGCCCGACCGACTGTCCGAGCCGAACCTCTTGAACTTCTCCGGCGGCATGCAGCAGAAGATCATCATCGCGCGATGGCTGCTGCTGGAGCCCAAAGTGTTGATCCTGGACGAGCCGACTAAGGGCGTGGACATCGGCACGCGGGCCTCGATCTACGCGATCCTGCGCGACATCGCCGCGACCGGGGCGGCGATCCTCATTGTTTCGTCGGAATTCGAAGAACTGCTTGGGCTCGCCGATCGCGTGATCGTGGTCAGCGATGGCGCTTCGATCGCCGACGTCCCGGCCGCTTATCTCGATGAAGAGAAGCTGACGCTCTTGGCCGCGCCTCGCGCCTCGATGGAGCGTTACCGCCGCCTTTTGCAGGAGCTCGCCAATCAGTGCGACGGCGCTGCCTTCTGGGCGATCCTCGACAACGATCGCGTGTTCTGCCTCAACACCGCGACCGCGAACGCAAAGGCTGATCCTTCGCTCAGCGCAGGCTCGGCGCCGCGATTCGATGAGACGCCGATCTCAACGGCTTTGCGGGCGCGCTCCTCGGACTTCGTGCTCGATCCGACAAGCGGCCTGAAAAGCCTGCTGGTCGATGTCCGCAGCCACCGCGGCCATGAATTGGGATCGATCGGTGTCGTGATCCGGCCCGACACTCCCGCTCCGCCGGCGGAGGCGATGCGCTCCGCAATTCAAGACCGCTTTCGCGCGACGCTATGACCCAAGACACCTCGAAACCGATCGGAGCCGTTGCGCCTCAACCCACGTCCGGGAACCGCCCCGCGCGAGGCTTCAGCCTTCGTTCGGCTCCGCTCGAACTGAGGATGCTGGCGCTCGCGATCATCATCGCCGTCGCGTTGTCCCTGCTCTCGCCTTACTTCCTTAAGACCAACAATCTTCTCAATCTGCTCGACCAATCGGTCGTCACCGGAATTGTGGCGATCGGCATGACCTTCGTCATTCTGACCGGCGGCATCGACCTGTCCGTGGGCTCCGTCGTCGGCCTCACCGGCGTCATCCTTGGCCTTTCGCTGCATCACTTTTCGATTCCCATCGCGATCACGCTCGCAACGCTCGCCGGCGCTGGGATCGGGCTCTTCTCAGGATTGTTGATCGCCTATTTCGACCTCGCCGCCTTCGTCATCACGCTCGGCGTCATGGCGATCGGAAGGAGCCTTGCCTACATATTCTCGGGCCAGACTTCGATCAGCGACATCCCGCCGCAACTGAACGATCTCGTCTACACCGAGGTTTTCGGCATCCAGGCCAACGTCCTCACCTTGCTCGTGCTCTACGCGCTCGCCTGGGCCTATCTCACCTACACCAAGGGCGGGCGCACGATTTACGCGGTCGGCTCGAACCGCGAGGCGGCGCGCACGGCCGGTCTCAACGTCCTCTTCTACAGCGTCCTGCCCTACGTGGTCTCGGGCGCGCTCTCCGCAATCGCCGCGACGCTCATGTCGTCCCAGATCCTGTCCATCGATCCGCTCGCCGGCACCGGGCTCGAGCTGGACGCCATCGCCGCGGTGGTCATCGGCGGCGCGAGCCTCTATGGCGGCCGAGGCACGATCATCGGAACGCTGATCGGCGTGTTCATCATGGTGATGATCCGCAACGGCCTCAATCTGCTCGGCGTCTCGCCATTCTGGCAAGGCTCCGCCATCGGCGCCATCATCATCGCGGCCGTTCTGGCGGAGCGGCTCTTGAGCCCGCGAACGCGACGCTAGCCTTACCGGAGCAAAGACATGTGCCCAAGTTCGCCGCCAACCTATCGATGATGTTCACCGAGCACGCGTTCCTCGACCGTTTCGACGCGGCGGCGGAAGCGGGCTTCGCGGCGGTCGAGTTTCTGTTTCCTTACGACCATTCCCCCGAGGCGATCGCCGAGCGGCTCGAGCGCAATCGCCTCACCCAGGCTTTGTTCAACCTGCCGCCTGGACGCTGGGACGAAGGCGAGCGGGGACTGGCCGCTCTGCCCGCGCGGTTCGACGAATTCAAGTCGGGACTTAAGCGCGCGCTCGACTATGTCGCGGCGACCAAGGTCAAACGCGTCCACATGATGGCTGGGAACGCCTCGCGCAAGGACGCCGAGGCTGAGGCCAGCTACCGGCGCGCGATCTCGTATGCGGCGCCGATTCTTGCCGAGCGCGGCGTCGATCTGCTTCTCGAGCCGATCAACACGCGCAACATGCCCGACTATTTCCTCAACGATTTCGCCTATACGAGCGCGCTCATCGAGAGCCTCGGCTTGCCGAACGTGAAGCTGCAATTCGATGTCTATCACCGGCAGATCCTGCACGGCGATGTGACGATGTCGTTCCGCGCCCTGCAACCGATCGTCGGCCACATCCAGGTCGCATCCGTCCCATCGCGACATGAGCCGGACGGCGAGGAGCTCAACTTCCCGTATCTGTTCGCGGAGTTCGACCGGCTTGGCTACGACGGCGCTATCGGATGCGAATACAATCCGCGCGCCGGCACGCTCGAGGGGCTCGCCTGGTTTAAGCCCTACAGGAGGGTTTGACATGCCGCTGTTGTTGGGCGCCGTCGCCGACGACTATACGGGCGCCTCCGATCTCGCGAACACGCTCAATCGCAATGGCCTCTCGACCATTCAGACCATCGGCGTGCCTGCGTCCGGCTTGAAGGTCGATGACGCGGAAGCGATTGTCGTGGCGCTGAAGATCCGGTCGGTCGAGGCCTCGGCAAGCGGTCGAGGCGGCCACAGCCGCCTATGACTGGCTGTCGGCGCGCGGCGCGCGACACGTGATGTACAAAGTCTGCTCCACGTTTGACTCGACCGACGCCGGCAACATCGGGCCTGTGGCGGACGCCTTGGGCGCCAAGGCGCACGGCGGCTGCGCGCTCGTGACGCCGGCTTTTCCGGAGACCGGGCGGACTGTCTACCTCGGTCACCTATTCGTCGGCTCGACGCCCTTGAACGAGAGCCCGCTCAAGGACCATCCGCTCAATCCGATGCACGATTCCAATCTCGTGCGGGTGTTGCAACGGCAGTCGAAAGGCTCCGTCGGACTCATCGACCTCATGACTGTCGAACAGGGAAGCGAGGCGGTCTCCCGCGCGCGCGCTGAGCTGACGGCGCAAGGCTATGGCACGGCGATTGTCGACGCCGTCTTCGAGCGCGATCTCGAAGCGCTCGGCGACGCGGCGGCTGAGAGCGCGTTCTCTGTCGGCGCCTCGGGCCTTGGCCTTGGTCTTGCGCGCGCGCTGGCGCGCGGCCGCGCGGGGACGGCGCACGCCGCTGCGCTCGAGGCCGTAGGCGGGAGCGCTGCGATTCTGGCGGGGTCGTGCTCACGCGCGACGCTCGAGCAGATCGCGGCGGTCGAGAATGAGATTCCCGTGCTGCGTCTCTCTTCCGAGGCGCTGATCAAGGGCGCAGGCGAGACCGATCGGGCGCTGAACTGGGCGAAGGACCGCATCGGGTCAGGCCCGGTCCTGATCGCGTCGAGCGAGGCGCCGGAACAGGTCGCGGCGCTCCAGGCGCGCTACGGCCGAGACAAGTCTGGCCACGCGATCGAACACGCGCTCGCCGAGATCGCGTCCGGACTTGTGGACTTCGGCGTGCGCAGACTCGTCGTCGCAGGCGGTGAGACGTCCGGCGCCGCGGTCGACCGGCTGGGCGTTTCGGCGTTCCGTCTCGGACCGGAAATCGCGCCGGGGGTGCCGCTCATGCGCACGGTCGGGCGAAAGGGCGGCGAATTGCAGATGGCGCTCAAGTCCGGCAATTTCGGCGGACGAGACTTCTTCACCCGCGCGCTGTCCATGACGCGATAAAGGGAACTGTTGTGAGCGACGAGACGCGGGCGCGCGATGAAATCTGCGAGGTCGGCCTCTCGCTCTTTTCCCGTGGGCTCACTTTCGGATCGACGGGGAACATCAGCGTTCGCTTGAGCCGACGGCGGCTGGCTGATGACGCCGACCAACGCCTCGTTGGGTAAGCTCGATCCGGCGAACCTGTCCAAGTTCGACAGTGAGGGCCGCCTGGTCTCGGGCGGCAAGCCGACCAAGGAAGCGTTCCTGCACTTCTGCATGTACAAGGAGCGCGCCGACGCCCGCGCGGTGGTGCATCTTCATTCGACCCATTCGGTCGCCGTCAGCCTGCTCGCCGACGTCGACCCGCGTGACGCGCTGCCGCCGCTCACCGCCTATTTCGTGATGCGCGTCGGGCGGTTGCCGCTTGCGCCCTATTTTCCGCCTGGCGACGAAAGTCTGGCCAAAGCGGTCGGAGCCCTGGCCGGCGAGCACCATGCGGTGCTGCTCGCCAATCATGGCCCCGTCGTCGCGGGCACGTCGCTCGAGAACGCCCAATATGCGACGGAGGAGCTCGAGGAGACGGCCAAGCTCTTCCTCATGCTGCGCGGCCAGGCGATCCGCCCGTTGACGCCGGCCGAAGTGAGCGACCTGCGCGCGCGCTACAATCTGCGCTGACGGCTCGCTTTCCGCACGCAAACGTCAAAAGCCTGTACTAAGATGCGCGCGATATTCGAGGGACACTAACGATGGCGTTTTCAGAAATTTTCTCCCGTGTCGTTGAGCAGATCGGCGCCGCAACGATCGTGTTGCGGGGGCAGGATGGCCGAAAGGTCACACAAGCCTTCGGCGGCAACCCAACGATACCGGCCGCCAAGCCGCAGGGCAGCCTCCCAACGCTCAAGATGCCGACCGCCAAGGGGTGGAGCCGGGGACAAGCGCCGAACCCCGCTCCTGGGCTTAAGGTCAACGCGTTTGCGACCGATCTCAAGCATCCGCGATGGATCCACGTGCTGCCGAATGGCGACGTGCTCGTGGCCGAGGCGCTGACTACGCCGGATCCGATCAATTCTCTGTTCGACTACGCCATGGTCGCGACGATGAGACGCGCGGCGGCGCTCGGCGACAGCCCAAACCGCATCACGCTCTTGCGCGACAGCGATCGCGACGGCGTCGCCGAGACGAAGAACACGTTCCTCGACGGCCTCAAGCAGCCATTCGGCATGGCGCTTCTCGCCGATACGCTCTACGTCGGCAACACCGATGGCGTGGTTGCGTATCCCTACACGACGGGCGCGAACCGCATCACTGAGCCCGGCCGCAGGCTGACCACGCACAACGGCGGCGGCCACTGGACCCGCAGCCTGCTTTTGTCTCCCGACAAGACCAAGCTCTTCATCGGGGTCGGCTCGCTGACCAACATCGCCGACAAGGGCATGGCGGTCGAAAAGGGCCGGGCCGCGATTCATGAGCTCGACTTGGCGAGCGGCAAGAGCCGCATCTTCGCGTCCGGCCTGCGCAATCCGGTCGGACTGGCGTGGGAGCCTCAGACCGGCGCGCTCTGGACGGTCGTCAACGAGCGCGACGGCCTGGGCGATGAGACGCCGCCCGATTACCTCACCTCGGTTCGCGACGGCGGCTTCTACGGCTGGCCTTACTGCTACTGGGGCAAGACGGTGGACGACCGCGTGCCTCAAGATGCGGCGTTGGTCGCGAGCGCAATCCAACCAGACTACGCGCTCGGCGGACACACCGCGTCGCTCGGGCTCTGCTGGCTGCCTGCCGGCGTGCTTCCAGGCTTTCCCGAAGGCATGGTGATCGGGCAACATGGCTCCTGGAACCGAAGCACGCTGAGCGGCTACAAGGTTATCTTCGTGCCATTCGCGAATGGACGTCCGGTCGGGCCGTCGCGCGAGATTCTGAGCGGCTTTCTCGCGCCCGACGAGAAGTCCTCGTTCGGGCGACCCGTGGGCGTGGCGTTGGGCCCGGACGGCTCGCTCTTGGTCGCCGACGACGTCGGCAATGTGATCTGGCGGGTGACGGGGGCGTGACCTTGTAGACGCGGTCGGCGACCGCGTCGCCGCGCTCAGCGAGCGCGGCTACAATTCGCGCCTTCGTCTTAAGACGCTTCAGCTCGCCGCTTTGACCGCGTTGAGCCGCGCCTTGCGCTTCTCGTAGCGCGCGTTCATCCGCGCCTCGGCCTCGGGCGAGCCGTCGTGCCAGGTGCCGAACAGCTTGTCCAAAGGCACGAGCCCGTCGCCATAGTTCACCTCGAAATATTTATGGTGGAGGTAGTGGCCGTAGGCGTGGCTGTCGAAGGCGGTCTCTTTGCCTGGTCTCGATCTTGTCGAAGCCGATATGGCCGACAATTGCGCCGAACCCCGCGTAATGCAGCTGATAGAGCGCCAGGACCGGGTTCGAAGGAATGATCACGTGGATGAGCGACGATGAGAAATAGAGAAGCTGCTCGACCGGATGCATCGACAGCGACGACCAGGGCGACGGATTGACCGAGTGGTGATGGACGCTGTGCACTGAGCGGTAAAGCGGCGGCCAGTGGATCAGCCGGTGAATGCAGAAGAAGTGGAACTCGTGAAAGATCGGCACGAGCAGCGCGAGGCATCCGAGATAGAGAGGATGCTGGGCAAAGGAGAGCCAGGGCGCGTAGCCGTTGGCGAAGGCGAAGAGGATCCCGACCTCGTAGGCCGTCCAGATCGGCACGCCCGTCCCGAATCCCCGGATGATGCCCTCTAGGTTCTGGCTGCGGAACAGGAAGGCGCTGTTCTTCTGGTCATTGGGAAATTTAGCGTGGTACTTGAAGCGGTTTCCTTGAGCCCGCGACATATAGAGCCGGTACTCGAAGGCGCTATAGAACAGGAACACCGCCACGCAGTTGACGATAAAGAGCCTGAGGATCCAGCCCCAGGCCAAGGTCTTCATGACTTCGACATCCGGAAGCACGAAAAGCGCGTAGGCGACTGCGGACGCGGCGAAGAGTAGGTTCCAAGGCAGAAAATAGCCTGGGAGCCATTTGAGAAAAGCGAGAGGCCGAGGCGGCAGCACGAAAACGGGAGCAATGGCGAGGTAGGCGCTTGGCGTCCAGTCTCCTCGCTTGTTCCGTTTGCCATAGGCGAGGTCGTCCATGAGAAACTTCCTCCGCTGAGTCTTATCCGCCGCCCCCGGCCTGCTGTTCTAGGTAAAATAGAACGAAGGTCGGCGGCGCGCACATGGTTTTTTGATTGAACATCATCAGCCGGCTCGCTCGCGAGTTTTCTTTAACGTCAGCCCGGCGCGCCCACCTCCGCCCCTGACTGAACCGGCTCCGACTTCTGCGAGCGCAGGCGAGCCGCCCCCTCCCAGGTGCTGAGGCTATGCGCGGCATTGATGAGCGCGAGATGCGAGAACGCCTGGGGGAAGTTGCCAAGCTGACGACCGCTATGAGGATCGTATTCCTCCGCCAGCAGCCCGACGTCATTGCGCAATGCCAACAGGCGCTCGAATAAAGCCCGCGCCTCCTCGTACCGCCCGAGCAGCACATAGGTATCGACCAGCCAGAAGCTGCAGGCGAGGAAAGCGCCCTCCCCGGGCGGCAAGCCGTCGACCGCGGTTCCGGTGTCGTAGCGCATCACGAATCCCTCGCGAAGGAGCTTGCGTTCGACTGCGGCGACCGTGCCTTGGACGCGGGGATCGTCAGGCGGCAAAAAGCCGACGATGGGGATGAGGAGCAGACTTGCGTCCAGCGTCGGATCGCCGAAAGATTGGACGAACGTGTTTTCCTTCGGATCATACCCGCGCTCGCACACCTCGTCATGAATTGCAGCGCGAACGTCTCGCCAGCGCTCGAGCGGTCCCTCGAGCCCGAATTCCTCGATTGAGCGCACCGCGCGGTCGAACGCGACCCACGCCATCACCTTCGAATGCGTGAAGTGGCGCCGACCGCCTCGCACTTCCCAGATGCCTTCGTCAGGCTCTTCGCCAAATTTTCTCGAGGTGCAAAAGGAGGGAGCATTCCAACGCCCAAGTCGCGTCGCTAGTCGAGAGGCCGGCGCGGCGCGCGACGTAAAAGGCGTCGAGCACTTCACCATAGACATCGAGTTGGAGCTGTCCGACGGCGCCGTTACCGATTCGGACCGGAGCCGAGCCTTCGTAGCCCGGCAGCCATGGAATTTCGAATTCCTGGAGCCGCCGTTCGCCCGCCACCCCGTAGAGAATCTGCAGATCGTCGGGCGCCCCGGCGACGGCGCGCAGGAGCCACTCGTGCCACGCCTTCGCTTCGTCGAGAATGCCAGCCCCAATCAACGCATAAAGGGTGAAGGTCGCGTCCCGAAGCCAGCAATAGCGATAGTCCCAATTGCGCGGCCCGCCGAGCTGTTCGGGCAAGGAGGTCGTCGCGGCCGCGACAATGCCGCCGGTCTCCCAGTGCGCGAGCGCCTTCAAAGTCAGAAGCGAGCGAAGAACCGCCTCGCCCCAATGGTCCGCTGGCTTGAAAGCCGTCGCCCAGCCGGTCCAGAAGGAATGGACTTGTTTGCGCGCCTCCGCGAGTTCCTCGCCTGAGAACGGCGGAGGAGCCGCGCGAAATGACGGCGACCAGTTGAGTACGAAGCTTGCTTCTTCGCCCTCGCGGACGGAGAAGTCGCCGACGGTGCGAAGATCCTCTCCGCGCGTCTGCACGTTCGTATCGAGCAGCACTCTGTCCGGGCCGGCAATGAAGAGAAGCCGCCCGTCCTGCTGCTGAGACACCCACGGCACGATGTCGCCGTAGTCGAATTGGACGACGAGTTCGGTCCGCATGGGGACCTCGCCCTGAAGGCCCCTGACGATGCGCACCAACTCGGACGAGCCGTTGCGCCTGTACATGAAATCGGTGAGCGAGACCGAACCGTCCGTTGTGGTGAAAACCGTTTCGAGGATTAGAGTGTTGCTCAGATAGCGTCGTGTGATCTCTACGTCATTTTGCGTAGGCGCGATCAGCCACCGTCCGTGCTCAGGGCCGCCGAGGAGGGCGGAAAAACACGCGGCGCTGTCGAAACGTGGCAGGCATAGCCAATCGATCGAGCCGTCGCGCCCAACCAGCGCTGCCGTCTCACAATTCCCGATGACGGCGTAATCCTCAATTCGAAGCGGCATATGAGTCTCTCATGCGGGGACGCTCACGGGGACAGGTCTATGGCTCCAAATTGGCCAAGCGCGGGGCGCCGAGGACTTGTGGGGCCTCTATACTAGCGTTTTAGCGCCTGAGTCGTCATGAGAGCGACATGGCCTCGACCAGCGCTTCCTCCATCGCCGAGAACAGATAGGGTTTGGCGCAATTCTTAACTTGAGAATATCGGTCCCGAAGAAGGTTGTCCTCATAGCCTGAGGTAAAGACGAAGGGAATCTTCCTGGCGATGAGCAGGTCCGCGACGGGGTAGGCAAGCATCCCGCCAAGGTTGACGTCCACAACCGCGCCGTCGATGTGAGGCTCCGACTCGATTTTCTTGATCGCCTTGTCGACAGTCGGGACCGGGCCAAGCACAATTGAGCCGGCGTCTTGCAGGGCTTCGGCCAAGCCCATGGCGATGAGGTGTTCATCCTCGACGACGAGGATGTTCCGGGCGCCGGCGCCCGCAGGTCAGCCAGCGAATTCTGGCGGCCGGCGTCGCACAGATGCGTCGAAATGCGGTTGAATTGGCGACGTCGCCCCGCATCCGGGTCGCTTTCCTGGCGCCAATGCGCCGCGGGATTGAGGAATTGCCTGCGCCACCTGACCGACATTGGCCAGCCTCGTGTGGTCCTATCATTGTCTTGCCTTAATCAGAAATCTACGCTATGCTGTTCGGCAATGAGGACTTTGCGCACCGCCGGGCGAGCCGCGGGAAACGAGGATTTTCAGCCCTGCGTCTACAACTCAAGGCGCGAATTCAAAAGCGGAGGCAAATTTTTTATTTGAATCGGCTGTAATCCATTGAAAAGGCTCGATTCGGAAAAATAAACGCTAGTAAACGCTAGCACTTTTACTAGCGTTTACTGGCGTTTAGGCTCATTTAGCTTGCTCTTATTTGCACGAGTTTCGCGCCGGAGTTGCATCTGCGGCCTTCGTTATCCGCTCTCGGCTCGAGGCGGCGCGATGATCTGATCGATCGAGCACTGCCGTGGCGACTTGTCGGGCCTGAAGCGCAGAGCTTGGTCCCATGGCGGAACCGGTCGCTCGTCACATGGTCGTATCGGACCTCGACGACCAGCTCCGGCCGCAGCGGCTCCCATTCGCCGCTGCGTTCCGTGCTCCAGCGGCTGGGCCCGCCGGGCGCCTTGCCCGTGAAACCTGGCGCTGCCTGCAAAGCGCGCAGCTTTCGGGTCAGCGCTTGCCGCTCGTCATTGGCGATCGTCGAAGTGAAGCCGACATGATCCAGCAGGCCTTGCGCGTTGTAGAGACCTAGCAGCAAGGATCCCACCTCGTCGCTGCCGCTCAAGTATCGAAAGCCTCCGACCACACAATCGGCGGTCCGCAAGCGCTTGACCTTGATCATCGCGCGCTCGCCGCTGAGATATTTCTCGTCCAGCCGCTTGGCGACGACCCCGTCCCTTCCATCGCGATCGAAATCGTTAAGCCATTGCGTCGCCTGCGCCAGATCGCGCGTGCAGGGCGTGACGATGAGCTTTCCGGCAACGGCAGCCTTCTCGCCGAAGGCTTCGAGCGCGCTTCGCCGCTCAGTGAGCGGCAAAGCCTCCACTGGCGAGCCATCGGGCCCGACGAGCATGTCGAAAAGGATCAGTCGCGCCGGCGTTTCCTGGGATAGACGACGAATTCGGCTCGGGGCGGGATGCAGCCTGGCTTGCAACCCGTCAAAAGTCATACGCCCGTTCAACTCGATGACCAGTTCGCCGTCGACGACAAATTGCTCGAATGGGAGGTCCAGCAGCGTCGCCACAACCTCAGGGAAAAAGCGGCCCAGCGACGTCCCGGATTTTCCCCTCAAGTCGACCGCGCCGCCATCCTTGAAAGCCAGGCAGCGAAAGCCGTCCCATTTCGGCTCGAATTGCCATTTCCCCGGTTCATTCGGAAGCGTTTCCGCGGATCTCGCCTCCATCGGTGCGGCGGGCCGTGAGCGTAAATCAACGAACTCGCCGCGCGTCCTTCGAGCGCTCATCCACGAACCTCCGTTCTGAGCCCGCAGCGTATGTCGCTCAACGAGCGTAGACGACGTCGGTTCCAACGCGGACGTCTCGCTAGCCGCCGTCACTTGCGTTCAGCGCCGCCCGGAACCGCTTCGTCGGATCCAAGTTTAATAAGGTCGAGGCCACGTCAAATGGAGATGACAAATGGCGCCGCGCGAGTCCGAGCCGCAGAAGGAAACCGTCGAACGGGTCATGCACGAGTTCAAGCATGGCGAACTTCGTTCGGGGACGAGCGGACAGAAGGTGAAAAATCGTAAGCAGGCGATCGCCATCGCTCTCAGCGAGGCTGGCGAATCCAATCAGCAGACGCCGAAAGAAAACGAGGAGCATCTCCGCCATACGAAAGCGAAGGAGCGTCGTGGCGAAACCGCGAGGGACGAGGCCGAAGGCAAGGCGCCGCGCCGCCCACGATCCTCCTGCTAGCGGTCGAAAGAAGAGGCCTTGCCAAGCAGCGCATTGGCGTTCCGCTCCTTGTTTGGAACGACCGGGCGCGGCCTTTAACCCGGAGGCGCCGGGGGAATTTCTTGCGGTTGTGGCGGCGTGATCACCTCGGGTCCCGGTGGAACCACAACGTCGGGGCCCGGTTGGGGCAGGTCGGGACCCTTCTCGGGTTGCGGCTCTTCCAATGGCGTGGGCGGACGGACCACGTCAGGCTTGGGAACGGCGATCGGCTGCTCGGGCTGCGGAGTGTTCGGCATGATGCAATCCGAACTCGGGGAGCCGCCGTTCGTTCCGGCGCGAGGCGATCACGAATTTTGGTTGTAAGGGTAATGCCTGGCGCCGTCTCCGCTTCGCCAAATAGCGTTTTCGGCCCCCGATGGAGAAGCGAGAGCGGCCCGTGCGGCCTCGAGTGAGGTGACCGCTCCCGCTATTGAGCCGCACCTAGCTCAATCTGGTGATCCCATAACGCCGCGATCGTGCGTACAGCACGGTGGACCGAACCCGATACAACAGCGCCTTTGAAACTCCGCCGACGTGATGGATTTTCGAGCCATCACATCGAGAGCGCGTTTCTCGTAGCCGCATCAGTTGTCGGAGGTGTGTCAGTCAAAAGGAAATGCCGTGACGCTTGAAGCGGCAAGGCCGGGCAAAATGCGTGCGACGCGGTCCCCTGAAGCGGGCGAGACTGAGACCCCTGCATGGTCGAGACGAGCCCTGGAGAAGCCCAGCCTTGCCTTAAACCGACAGCGAGCTCGCGATTCCGAAGCGCTCGATATAGACGGAGGCGCGATCGCGCTCACGCTCCGGATCGATTCCGAATTCCTCGGGCAGGTAACGGTTGGCGCCGTAGCCGCCGTTCGGCGCACGCACGACTTTAGCCGACATCGCCTCCCGCGCTTCCTGCGAGAACTCGAGACCGAACGCGTTGTAGATCTGTGCGATCGTTCCAATTGGATCGGAGACGAGCGAGCGATATTGCACGTGAAGCAGCCGGGAGCGCAGCGGAAAGGACACATCGTCCGCGACTTTGACCATCCGCTGCATCCCGTCTTGCCAGTAGTCGGCTACCTTGCGGCCGATCTCCCGCCGATCAATCGCAGTGGTGAAGGGCGCGCGCAGGAGCTCCGTCAGCCGGGCGGCTGAGACGAGCACATGACCGGGATCTCGGTGCACGAACACGAGCTTCGCGTCAGGAAAAACGCGGGTAAGCGCGTCGATGGAGAAAACATGTTCGGGCGATTTCAGGATCCAACGCCGCGGTGGTTGGGCTCGCCCCTGAAGGTGACGAAGGAACCGCGCAAGGAACTGGTAGCCTTCGTCAAAGCCGGATGCATCGAGCCAGGCGCGATAGGACGGAGCGCGATAGACGTCATCGTAGCGCGGGCTGCGGAATACCTGGCTCGTAATCTCGATGCATTCCTCCGGCGCATCTGCCTCGATCGGATGCAGGTTTCTGATCCCTGGCGAGAGCCGGTTGAAGATACGGAGCTGCAGCGCAACCTTCCTGCGCCCTGCGCCAAACTGAGCGGCGCGATGCTCAGGACGCGGATAGATCGCCTCCCAGATGCGAGGGGCGCGATTGAGGGGATCCTCCGCAAGCAAGCCATGCAGGAAGGTCGTGCCGCTGCGCGGCAGGCCGGTAATGAAGATCGGCGACGCGAGCGGCCGCGTCAGGATGGCGGGATCTTCGCGCTCCACGTCGGCAAGAATCAACAGCGTCGAGAGCATCCGCTCGATGTCCCAACGGGCCGCGAGGCGCCCAAACGGCGACAGCGACGCCTCCTTGTGGAGACTGGAAGTGAGGGCGCCTAGCGCCTCGATCAGGCGAGGGTCGGCTAGCGGCTTGGCGTCAAGGCGCGCGCCCTTTGCCGCTTCGGCGATCAGCGGCTCTGGCGCGAGCCTCGCTTCGTCGCCGGCAAAAAGCGCGCCGGCAAACCGGTTCATTCCCCAGGCTATCACGGCGCGACATGAGCTCCAGTGGTGGGAGGCGCCGCGAGCGGGCGAAGCACGGGCAGCCCGGCCGCCTGAGCTTACCGGGCGCGGAGATAGCAGGCAGGAGCAAGCGCCGCCACCTCATTCGCAAGACTGCCCGCATAAGCTTCGCCACGGTTCACGCAACTGTCGTCACAAAGCCGTAACCAAAGCATCACCATGTCGTCGCGGTCCGTACACGATTCTAGCGAGAATCGGCGCCTTAAATCCCGGCTCGCTCGCGCAGCTCGCGCCGGGAACAACCGGATCGAAGGATGAATTACGGTCTCGAACAGATTGCCGCGCTCACAACGGCCTGGCTCTCGCTGGTTTGCATCGCGGTCAGCGTCTTTGGCTCATTATGCGCCCTAGGCGCCGTCTGGGCGGCGCGCGGGTTTTCTCGTCGGCGGGCCGCCGAAGCTCCCACGACTTGGCCGGACATCTCAATTCTGAAGCCCCTCTTCCGCGCCGAAGCGCTACTGTCCGAGAACATTGAAACGTATTTTCATCAGGATTATCCGGGCAAAATTCAATTCGTCTTCGGCGTCCAGGATCCGGACGATAGCGCGATCCCGGTCGTCAGATCGCTGATTGCGCGATATCCCGAGCTTGATGTTCAACTCGTCGTGAACGCGGCCACGCATGGGAGCAACCGCAAGGTCTCCAACCTCATCAATATGGCTGAGGTCGCTCGCCACTCTGTCATTGTCGCCGCCGACAGTGACGTGGCCGTTGGTCCAAACTATTTGAGCACGTTGGCGGCCACGCTGGCGCAGCCCGGCGTCGGAGCGGTCACCTGCCTCTACCGAGGTCTGCCGAGCGGCGGCTTCTGGTCGCGGCTGTCCGCCATGGCCGTGCACGATCATTTTCTGCCGACCACGATCCTTGGCCTCGCGCTTGGCCTGGCGCGGCCATGTCTCGGCGCGACAATCGCTTTATCGCGAGAAACACTATCGCGGATCGGAGGCTTCAAGACAGTCGCCAACCAACTGGCTGATGATTACGGCATCGGCAAAGCCGTGCGTGAGATCGGACTGAATGTGGTCGTCTCCCCAATGCTCGTCGCCCACGCGTTCGAGGAAAGATCGCTTCACGAGATGGTTCGGCATGAGTTGCGCTGGGCGCGCACGATTTTCACCGTCGATCCGGTCGGTTATATCGGCAGCGGACTCACCCACGCCTTGCCGTTGGCCCTGATCGGGGCTGCGCTTCGTGGGTTTGACGGTCTAGGCGTGGCGGCGATTCTATGCGCACTGGCGTGTCGGCTGTTCTTGAAATATCGCCTCACGCGCCAATTTGAATTGCCAGACCCCAGCTATGCTCTTCTTTTTGTTCGAGACATCCTTTCGTTCGCGATTTATCTAGCCAGCTTTTCGTCAACAAAAGTGGCCTGGCGGGGACAGGATTTTGCTGTCGGCCGGGACGGAACCCTCCTGGCGACGTTGAACCGCGGGTCGGCTCAGCATCTTATGGAAAGGCGATAAGGTCATGCGCACGCTGTTTCTTCAGGCCCCCTCCTTCGATGGGTTCGACGGGGGCGCGGGCGCTCGTTACCAGACGAAGCGCGAGGTCGCGTCGTTCTGGTACCCGACCTGGCTTGCGCAGCCGGCCGCGCTGGTAGCAGACAGCAAGCTGATCGACGCGCCGCCGCACAACACCTCAATGGCCGAGGTTGCGGCGCAGGCGAAGAATTTCGACCTCGCCGTCGTGCACACCTCAACGCCCTCCTTCGCCTCGGATGTGAAGGCGATCACGGCTCTCAAGGACGCCAATCCGGCGCTGAAAGTCGGGTTGATCGGCGCCAAGGCTGCGGTCGACGCCGAAGGAACCTTGAAAGCCGCGCCGCTTGTCGACTTCGCCGCTCGCAACGAATTTGATTTCACGATCAAAGACGTCGCCGACGGGCGGGACTGGAAGTCGATCCTGGGGCTTTCTTATCGAGACGCCAACGGCCAGATCCAGCACACGCCCGACCGGCCGATCCTGGAAAACATGGACGATCTGCCCTTCGTCACGCCTGTCTACAAACGCGATTTAGATATCACCAAATATTTCGGCGGCTATCTCAAGCACCCCTACATGTCCTTTTACACCGGGCGAGGCTGCAAGTCGCGGTGCACGTTCTGCCTGTGGCCACAAACGGTCGGCGGGCATCGTTACCGCACACGTTCCGTCGGCCACGTCATCGATGAAATGAAGTGGGCGAAGGCGGCTTTTCCGGAGGTCAAGGAATTCTTCTTCGACGACGACACTTTCACCGACGACCTGCCGCGCGCCGAGGCGATCGCGCGAGAGCTCGGCAAGCTTGGCGTCACCTGGTCCTGCAACGCCAAGGCCAATGTGCCGCGCGCCACGCTCAAGGTGCTGCGCGACAACGGCCTCAGGCTCCTGCTGGTCGGCTATGAGAGCGGCAACCAGCAGATCCTGCACAACATCAAGAAGGGCATGCGGGTCGATGTCGCGAAGCGGTTCGCCAAGGATTGCCGCGAGCTCGGCATCAGGATCCATGGCACGTTCATCTTGGGCCTGCCCGGCGAGACGCCCGAGACGATCAAGGAGACGATCGAGTTCGCCAAAGAGGTCAACCCACACACGCTGCAGGTGTCCTTGGCTGCGCCCTACCCAGGGACGTTCCTTTATAAGCAGGCGCTGGAGAATGGCTGGCTCGAGGACGTCAACATGGACCTCGTGAATGAAGACGGGAGGCAGATCGCGCCTCTGAGTTATCCCGGCTTGAGCCACACCGAGATCTTCGATTCCGTCGACACCTTCTACCGCAGCTTCTATTTCCGCCCGGGCAAGATCGCCTCGATCGTCGGCGAGATGGTCAGGAGCCCTGAGGTCATGAAGCGGCGCCTTCGCGAGGGTGTGGAGTTCTTCCGTTTCTTACGCGAGCGGCACGAGACGGCGCACTGAAATACCTGATCGTCACGGCCGATGATTTCGGTCTCGCCGACGAGGTCAACCAGGCGATCGAGCGCGCGCATGTTGAAGGTATTCTCACCACAGCGAGCCTGATGGTTGGAGCGCCGGCGGCGGCCCGGGCTGTGGAGCTGGCGCGGCGCTTGCCGAGGCTTGCTGTCGGGCTGCATCTGGCGCTGGTCGACGCCGAGCCGGTGCTGCCGCCGTCGGCCGTCCCTGATCTGGTCGATGAGCGGGCCGGTTTCGGGCGAATATGGCGCTCGCCGGCGCGGCGATGTTTTTTCTGCCCCATGTGCGCAGGCAAATGCGGGCGGAAATCCGCGCTCAGTTCGAGGCGTTCCGCGCGACGGGCCTCAAGCTCGATCACGTCACCGCGCACAAGCATTTTCACCTGCATCCTTCAATTCTGTCGGCGGTCATTGAGCTGGCTGAAGGAATTCGGAGCGCCTGCGGTTCGCGCGCCAGTGGAGCCTCAGGGCGTCCTGGCGCGAATCGACGGCGCGCGGCCTGGCTTAACCGCGTCCGCCTTGGCCCCATTGGCGCGCGTTCAGCGCGCGCGCCTCAGGCGGGCTGGCGTCGCCACGCCTGATCAGGTCTTCGGCCTCGCCTGGAGCGGCGCCATGACCCAATCGCGGCTTCGGGGGCTCATCGCGCATTTGCCGGAAGGGGTCACCGAAATCTACACGCATCCGGCGACCTCTTCTGGCTTCGCGGGAGCAGCGCCCGGTTATCGTTACCAGGAGGAACTCGCCGCGCTGACGTCGCCCGATCTTCGCCGCCAAATCGCCGAGGCTGGCGTTGCTTCCGGAGGCTTCGCGGACGCCGTAAACTTCAGTCGTCAGTGAATAGCGAGGGGCCGATGACAGCGGTTGCCATGGCGCTGTTTGCTGAAGGACAGCAGGGCCGCGGATCGCCATTTTCCGAGTCCGTTTTTAGCGATTTCAATGGCTTGCGGCGCCATTTCCAAGTCATGTCCCTTAGGCTTTGACTTCCGATTCGAGGGCGCGGACATCTATGAACAAGGCGATCCGAGTTTCCTGCCCTTTCTGAAAAACAATACCACCGTCCCGCCGGGACGGCAAGAAATTGTCGATTTTTTTGCGAGCGCCGGCTATCGCATCACCCGGAATCAGCTCGGCGCGTGACGTCAGCTCGCGATCGGCCCGCGCATCGCCTTCAGCGCCGCTTCGACACGCCGCCAAGTCTTCGCCTCGTCGCCGTCATTGTTCCGTTCAGACTCGGCCGCACGTTGAGCAGCTTCCGCAATCGCCCGCTGGCCGTGCGCATCCATAAGCTGGCGCGCATAGTCGTTGATCATCATCTCTTCCATGGCGGCCTCCTCGACCGAGACGCATTTTCGCGCTCCCGGGCATAAGATGCCTCCCGACGCGCGACTGTTCCCGAGAGGAAGCAAAAGATGACGGCGCGAGTGCGTCGCACCGGCGGCGCCAATTCAAAGCGCATTTGTACGGAGACGATCGCGGAATTAATCTGGCGTCGCGCAAGGAGGAGATCGAGGCCTATGAAAGCGCGTGATTTCGACGAGAAATTCGACGCAGGCGCAGACATCTCCGGCGATGTCGACTGGAAGAGGGCGCGCCGCCCTAACCTTGAGCTCAAACGCGTCAACGTCGACTTCCCGGCTTGGGTCGTCGAAGCGCTCGACCGTGAAGCCCGCCGGCTGGGTGTAACCCGCCAAGCGCTGGTCAAGCTCTGGATCGCCGAGCGGCTTGAGAAGGCGGCGTAAAGAGCGACCTCCGCGGCAGCCGTCATCCCGGCCATGTCTTAATCGCAGGGAAAGCGGGAGGCGCTCCCGCGCCGGCTTGGCCCGGGTTCTTGCGTTCGGTGGTCCGGCGGTCGGCTCCGGCGGGATGGAGGCTCGCGAGGAACGCCCACGCCTCTTCCGTCCAGCGGGCGTCGGCGAGGGCGTGGTGGCGGCTTTCCTTCCGATGCAGGTCGCCGCCAATACCACGGCGAGCTTCGTGATATGCAATTCAGGGGGTCTAGGATGCGGCGCTGGGACTGGCGAGACGAACTTCAGCGGCGTCCTTGAGGTTGATGCCTTGTCGGACACGGCTTACGTCACGACGGGCACGTCGTTTAACCAAGGCGTACACCTCGAGGTCGAGGCGGGCGGCGCCCGCGGCGCGAGTTTCAACGGCGGCACGGTGAGCGCAGACCCCCATCTATTTGTCGCTCCGACCTTTCCCAATGCGAGCGAGTACAGCATCGTAGTGAGCCCCAATGTCGGCAACGCCGTGCCCACGATCCCCGAGCCGGGCACTTGGGTGCTGGTGGGCGTCGGATTCGTTGGCCTTGCCGGTCTTAGGCGCCGCCTTCGGCAGCGGGTCGCCTGAAACGAACGGAATCGCGGCTGCCTGATTGAGGGTTGTTCGCGACCCGAGCATGACGCGACTGCAGCGGCCCTCAGCAAGGCGATCTCTTTTGGGCCCAACCCATCATGCTGAGCGCTTCTCCCGCTTCTTCACCCCGCCTCGGCGAATTCCTGCGCCTCCGCCAGCTCGACCGACACGAGCTGGCTGACCCCGCGTTCGGCCATAGTGACGCCGAACAGGCGGTCCATCCGCGCCATGGTGATGGGGTTGTGGGTGATGGCGACGAAGCGGGTGTCGGCGCGCTTGCGCATGGCTTCGAGCAGATCGCAGAAGCGCTCGACATTATAGTCGTCGAGCGGCGCGTCGACCTCGTCGAGCACGCAGATCGGCGCTGGGTTGGTGAGGAACACGGCGAAGATGAGCGCAAGCGCGGTCAGCGCCTGTTCGCCGCCGGAAAGAAGGGTCAGCGTCTGCGGCTTCTTGCCCGGCGGCTGGGCGAGAAGTTCGAGGCCCGCCTCGAGCGGATCGTCGGATTCGATCAGTTGCAATTCCGCCTGGCCGCCCTCGAACAAGGTCGAAAACAAATCCTTGAAATGGTTGTTGACGACATCGAAAGCCGCGATGAGCCGCTCGCGCCCTTCCTGATTGAGGGTGCCAATCGCGCCGCGCAGGCGCTTGATTGCTTCGGTCAGGTCGTCGCGCTCGGCGATAAGCTTGTCGCGGCTCGCAAGGACTTCGACGAGTTCGTCGTCAGCGCGCAGATTGACCGCGCCGAGCCGCTCGCGCTCCTGGCGCAAATTCTCGAGCTTGCGTTCGACCTCGACGCCGCCGGGCAGCGGCTTGTCGGCTTTATGATCGGCAAGCGCGGCGAGGCCCGACGGCTCACAATCAAGTTCGCTCGCGATCGCGTGCTTAAGCTCTTCGTCCCGCGCGCGGGCGCCTTCCAGGCGCTCCTCGGAAGCGGCGCGCTGCTCGCGCGCGGCGCTCATGGCTTCGAGCGCCAGACGGGCGGCGCGGTCGGCGTCGGCGAGCGCGGTTTCGCCTAGCGCGAGCGCGTCGGCGGCCTCCTTGCGCGCGAATTCCGCCTCGCCATGTTCGTCGGCGAGCGCGCGGCGCGTCCGAGAAAAGTCGGTCGGGGCGTCGGCGAGCTCCGCCCGCTCGCGCTCCGCTTCCGCCCGGCGCTCGCCAAGCTCGGCAATGCGGCTTTGGGCGCGGTCGCGCCGCTCATCCCAGGACGATCGCTCTGCGGCGATTGCATCGCGCCGTGTGGCGCGGGCCGCAGTCTCGCGGGCAATGGATTGCGCCGTCGCCCGGGCTTCGGCGAAGGCGGTTCGATCGCGCGCGGCAGCCTCGCGCGCGTGCTCGAGGCTCTCCGCGACATCGTCCCCCGAGCCAAGCTCATCAAGCGCGGCCTCCGCGCCGGCCTTGCGTTCGGCCGCCTCATTGCGGGCAGCGCCGGCGCGCGAGAAGGCCTCTTCCACCGCCGACAACCGCGAAAGGGTTTGGGCGCGCGCGCGTTCGAATTGCGCCAGGGCGTCGCGGGCGGAATCCGATGCCGTCCGCGCGGCGCGGACCCGCCCACGCCATTCCGTTTCCGCCGCGGCGGCTTCTCTGGACGCGCTGGCGGCGCTCGCCGCTTCGACGCTCAACGCGGCCGCCGCCTGACGCGCCGCCTCGGCTTCCCGCTCGAGGTCGCCAAGTCTATTCTTTTCCACCAGGCGACGGGCGGCCGCAGTCGGCGCTTCGGCGGCGGAGACGAAGCCGTCCCAGCGCCACAGATCCCCTTCGAGCGACACGAGCCGCTGCCCGGGTTTAAGCTCTTGGGCGAGCCGCTTGCCCTCCACGCGAGCGACCATGCCGACCTGCGCCAGGCGCCGGGCGAGCGCGGGCGGCGCGGAAACGCGGCCTGCAAGCGGATCGGCTCCGGCCGGCAGCGATGGATCCTCGTCGGCGGGCGCGATCAGCGACCAGTGCGCGGGCGCCGCCTCGTCGACCGAGGCGTCGAGATCGTCACCCAACGCGGCGCCAAGCGCCGCCTCATAGCCGCGCGCGACGCTGACCGCGTCGACCGCCCGAGGCCATGGGCCGCTCGTGTCGGAGCCGAGCAGGCCCGCGACCGTGCGCGCCTCCGTCTCCAACCTTTGCGCAGCGCGTTCGGCTTCAGCCAACGGCCCGCGACGTTGCGCCTCGGCCTCGCGCGCTGCGGCGTGGCGCTCTTCGGTCGCCAGAGTTTCGCGCTCGGCGGCGGCGAGCGCCTCGGCGGCCTCGGCGACGGCCTGAGCGCGCGCCGCGCGTTCGGTCTCCTCAAAACCCGCCGCGCTGAGCGCGCCGCGCTCGCGCTCGATTCCGGAATATTCCGCTTCCAGGCGCGTGAGGCGCCGCCCCTCCTCTTCGAAGGTGGCGACCAGCGCCCGGCGACGAGCGGCGAGGTCGGACGCGGCGGCTTGGGCTTCCGCAAGCGTGCTCTCAGCGCTGGCGAGGCGACGCTCAGCGCCTTGCTCCGCTTCTCGCGCCTGAGCCGCGTCCTCGTCCGCCTGGGCTCCTTGCTCCGCCAGCGCACTCTCCTCGGCTGCGAGCCGGTCCATGACGCTAGCCGCGTCCGCGATCAGTGCTTCCTCGCGCTGAAGATCGCCGGCGAATTGCGCCAAGCGACGGTCAAGTTCTGCCTCACGCTCCTTCGCGCGCTTCTCTTCCGCTTCGAGCGCCTCGCGGGCGAGCGCGATGCGATGCAAGGCCGCGCCGCGACGAGCTTCCTCCTCGCGCAAGGGCGGCAAGGCTGCAGCGGCGAGCGCCTGCAGGCGCGCGGCCTCGGCTTGCGCGCGCGTGCGCTCGGCGACTTCGAGGAGGTCGGCGTCGAGCCGCCGGCGCGCCTCGGCGAACGCCGCCTCATGTTCGCGCCAGGCGATGAGGCGCGCCAGCGCCTCGTGACGGCGGATCGCGCCAGCGAGCTCGCGGTAGCGGTTCGACTGGCGCGCCTGACGCTTGAGACTGTCGACCTGGGCGTCGATCTGCTTCAGCACATCCTCGACGCGGGTGAGATTGTCCTCGGCGCCCTTCAGCCGGAGCTCGGCTTCGTGCCGCCGCGAGTGGAGGCCGGAGACGCCCGCGGCTTCCTCCAGGATCAGGCGGCGCGCCTGGGGCTTGGCGGAAATGATCTCGCCAATCTGGCCCTGTCGCACCAGCGAAGGCGAGCGCGCTCCCGTAGACGCGTCGGCGAACAGGAGCTGCACGTCGCGCGCGCGCACCTCCTTGCCGTTGACCCGGTAGGTCGAGCCGGCGTCGCGCTCGATGCGCCTCGTGACCTCGATCGTCTCGGAATCATTGAAGGCGGCGGGCGCGCGTCGGTCGGAATTGCTGAGCAGGAGCCCGACCTCCGCGTTGTTGCGCGAGGGACGCCGGCCAGAGCCTGAGAAGATCACGTCCTCCATGCCGGAGGCGCGCATGTTCTTGAACGAGCTCTCGCCCATCACCCAGCGCAGGGCCTCGACGAGGTTCGACTTGCCGCAGCCGTTCGGCCCGACGACGCCGGTCAGGCCGGGCTCGATTCTTGAACTCAGCACTGTCGCAAAAGCTCTTGAAGCCGGTCAGGCGCAAGCGCTCGAATTTCATCGTCGTGACCCTTCGGTCCGGCTCGGCGCACTTTGCGCCGCTCACAATCGTCTCTGCCCCGGCGAATCATTTTTCGCGAGGCCTACGCAGGGCTTAGCGGCCATAGGGGAGTCGCGCAATCAACCCCGAGGGCAAGAAAACTTGTGCGAAACCGAGGGATCGCGGCGGCGCCGCGGCCCAAACTCGCCGCGAGCGGCCCGCATTTGCAGCCGATCCGCCTCGGCGAACCGGATTAAGGCCGCGTCTGCCCGTCGCCGCGCACGCGGTACTTGAAGGTGCAGAGCTGTTCGACCCCCACCGGCCCGCGCGCATGCATGCGCCCGGTGGCGATGCCGATTTCGGCGCCGAAGCCGAACTCGCCTCCGTCCGCGAACTGGGTCGAGGCGTTGTGCAGGACGATGGCCGAATCGACCTCCTTCAAGAACCGCTCCGCCGCGGCCTTGTCCTCGGTCACGATGCAATCCGTATGATGCGATCCGTAAGCCTCGATATGGTTGATCGCCGCGTCGAGACTGTCGACGACGCCGACGGTGATGATCGCGTCGAGATATTCCGTGCGCCAGTCCTCTTCGGTCGCCGGCGTCACCCGCGCGTCGGCCTCACGCGCGGCCTCATCGCCGCGCACTGCGCAGCCGGCCTTGATCAGCGCGCCGATCAGCTTGCCCAGCAGGAACGGGGCGACAGCGCGATGCACCAGCAATGTTTCGGCCGCGCCGCAGATTCCGGTGCGCCGCATCTTGGCGTTGACGATGATCTTCAGCGCCTTGTCGAAATCCGCCGCCCGATCGACGTACACATGCACAACGCCTTCGAGATGGGCGAAAACCGGCACGCGCGCCTCGCGCTGAACGCGCTCGACCAGGCTCTTTCCTCCGCGCGGCACGATCACGTCGAGCGCGCCGCCGAGGCCCTCCAGCATCTCGCCGACCGCCTCGCGCGCGGCGAAGGGGGCGCGCGAAATCGCAGCCTCCGGCAGACCGGCTTCCTTCAAGCCCGCGACCAGGCAGGCCTGGATCGCCGCCGACGAGCGAAGACTGTCCGAGCCGCCGCGCAGCACCACCGCATTGCCGCTCTTGAGGCAGAGCGCGCCAGCATCAGCCGTCACATTGGGGCGGCTCTCATAGATCACGCCAACGACCCCGAGCGGCGTCGCCACGCGCTCGATGAGAAGGCCATTGGGGCGGCTGAAGGTCGCGAGCACCCGCCCGACCGGATCGGGCAAAGCCGCGACCTCCTCGACCCCGCGCGCCATCGCCTCGATCCGGGCCGGATTGAGCGTGAGCCGATCGATCAACGCCGCGCTCAAGCCTTTCGCGCGGGCGTCCCCGCAATCCAGCGCGTTGGCGGCCAGAATGTCGTCCGCGCGTTCGCGCAAGAAGCGCGCGCCAGCGAGAAGCGCGCGGTTCTTCTGCTCCGCCGGCGCGTTGGCGACTTCCCGCGCGGCAACTCGCGCCTTCGCCCCGATTTCGCGCATTGCAACGCGAACTTCGGTCTCCGGCTCGACGATCTGAACGACCGACATAGGCTCCCCAACTCTCCACTGAGCCGTTGATTTAGTAAGCCAATGGAAAAAAGACCATTCCCCAATTATGGCAGCCGAAGACTGGAGAAGGCGAAATCACGGCGAAGAATTCAACTTCACGTGATCGAAATACGGTATGTCGCGCCCGCCTTACGCCTTAGGTCGGAACGCCATGCAGAACCTCGGATCGGTTTCCAGGCGCGCGCCGCCGATAAGGTCGATGCAATAAGGCACGGCGGCGAACACGGCGTCGAGGCAGGTGCGGATCGCTGCGGGCTTGCCCGGAAGATTGATGATGAGGCTCGAGCCGCGGGTCCCCGCGACCTGGCGCGACAGAATCGCTGTTGGGACTTCGGCCAAGCTTTTCAGGCGCATGAGTTCGCCGAAGCCAGGCAGCATTCGGTCGCAGACCGCCTCCGTCGCTTCCGGCGTGACATCGCGCGGCGCGGGTCCCGGTGCCCCCCGTCGTGAGGATCAGCGAGCAGCGCGTCTCGTCGGCAAGCACAATCAGCGCGGCTTCGATCGCCGGCCGCTCGTCGGGCACAATACGGCGCTCCGGCCGCCACGGCGTCGCCAGAAGCTCCTTGAGCGCCGCCTCGATGCCCGGGCCGCCCTTATCCTCATAGACGCCTCGCGAGGCGCGATCGGATATGGTGACGACGCCGATGGGAATGTCCGTCATTAGACGCGCGCTCGCAACCTCAATCTCAAAACGTCCAATGTCCGCGCCTCCGACGCAACTCCGGCGAATGGCTCGTGCAGCATAGCGCCATTCGATCTGCGACAAAAATCCGGTTCGACCGGACGCATCAGGCGATGCGCGGGCCCAGCGCGTCGATCGCCTCTTGCACGCTGCGGAAAACGTGGTCGCGTCCGATCAGCGCGAACAGTCCAAGCCGCGCGAAGCTTTCCTGCGCGCGCACGGATTCGAGCCGCGCGACGGCGACGTCGACGCCCCGGCCGCGCAGCTGTCGAATGACCTCCGCAAGCACGGTCGCGCCGGTATAGTCGATCTCGACCAGCGCATTCGCTTCGATCACGATCAGCTTCGGCGGCGGATCTTGACTGCAGAAGCGCTCGATGGCGCGACGAAAATTGTAGGCGTTGAGAAACGACAGAGGCGCCTGCAGCGCGATGACCCGGACGGCGGGAACGAACTCGCCTTGGACATCCTTCGTCGTTCGGCCACCAGATCGACGTGCCGGGAATGCGCTCAAGTTCGATCGCCTGGGCGCGGGTCGTCGTCCAGACGCCATGCAGCACCGACAGCAGCACGCCGAGGCCCACGCCCTGCTCGATCGGGAGCGCGACAATGGCAAGCGCGGTCACGAGGATCAGCAGAAACTCGGCTCGGCTTCGCCTCCACACGTCGACCATCACGCCAACGCGCACGAGACGTATCGCGACGAAGAGGAGGACGCCCGCCAACGCGGCGGAGGGCAGATGGGCGAGGGCTCCGCTCGCGAACAGGAAAACGCAGACCGCCGCCGCGGCCGAAATCAACCCCGCAAGCTGCGACCTGCAGCCCGCCTCCGCGGCGACCGCCGTCGAAGGCGGGCTCGCATCGACGGGAAAGGCGCCGATGAGACCACAGAAGGCGTTGGCCACCCCGACGCCGATGAAATCCCGGTTGACGTCCGGACCTTCCGCGCTGTTGGGGAAAGACCGCGTCGTCGCCGCTGTCTGCACCATCACCACGAGCGCAATGAGCACGGCGAGCGGCGCGACGACGTGAATGTCGTCCCAGGAAATCGCGGGCAGCGAGAAATGGGGCGCTGCGCCAGTGATCGACCCGAGCGTCGCCACGCCTTTGGCTTCGAGACCGAGCGTAATCGTCGCCAGCCCAGCGAGGCAAAGGCCAATGAGAGCCCCGGGAAAACGTGGGCTAACGCTTTCGCCCACAAGCATGATCGCAAGCACGCCAAGGCCGATCGCCAACGTCCAGGGATTGGCCGCTGGAGCGCGCGCAATGAGGGACAGGGCCTGCTGAACAAGCGGACCGAGATTTGGTTCGACGCCGAGCACCGCGGGCGCCTGCAGAATGAGAATATGGCCGGCGATGCCGAGGAGAAAGCCCGTCGTCACCGGAATGGACAGAAGATCAGCGACGAAGCCGAACCTGAAGACGCCGGCGCAAATGAGAATGAGCCCGACTGCAAGGCTGAGCGCCGCCGCGGCTGCAGGATAATGCTCTGGCCCCGTCGCCGTGAGCACCGCAAGCGCGCCGGCGAAAATCGGCGCGATGGTCGAATCGGCGCCGACCGAAAGGCGCCGGCTGTCGCCAAAAAGCGCGAACCCGATCGCGGCGGCGACAAGAGCAAACAAACCGATCTGAGGCGTGAGGTTGGCGAGGCGCGCGGTCGCCATCTGCGAGGGAATAGCGATCGCGGCGAGTGTCAGACCGGCGACCACGTCGGCGCTGAGGTCGCCCGGACGCCAGCCGTCGAAAGACCGCAAAACGAACCAGGGGCGCCCAGCGCGAAGCGGCGCGGCGGAATTTTCTTTGCCTGACCACGTCACCTTATCCGCCGCCGAAACGCTGTCGATAGTCCTGCGGACTCACGCCCTGGAGGCGCACGAAACTTCGCCGCATCGTCTCTTCCGAGCCGAACCCGCAGCGCGCCGCGATCCGCTTGGCGGGCAGGCGAGTCTCGGCGAGGAACTGGCGGGCCGCCTCGACGCGCAGCCGCTCGATCGCGCGCGCCGGAGTGAGGCCCGTCGCCTCCCGATAGCGGCGCAGGAAGGTCCGCTCGCTCATGGCCGCCTGCGCGGCGAGTCGCGAGAGCGGCAGGTCCTCGGCGAGGTGTTCCATGAGCCAGCCGTTCAGATCGGCGAAATGGTCATCGGCCGACTGCAGCGAGAGCGCCGCGCTGAATTGCGCCTGTCCGCCCGGCCGCTTGAGAAACACCACCAGGTAGCGCGCGACAGCCAGCGCAATCGCCCGCCCGAGGTCTTCCTCCACCAGCGCCAGCGACAGGTCGATGCCGGCCGTCACGCCGGCCGAGCTCCAGATGGGGCCATCGTGCACAAAGATCGGATCGGGCTCCACCGTCACGTCGGGATGGAGCCGGCGGAGCAAATCGCAATATTCCCAGTGCGTGACGGCGCGGCGCCGATCGAGGAGGCCCGTCGCCGCAAGCAGGAATGCGCCGGTGCAGACCGAGGCCGTCCGCCGCGCGGCGCCGGCGCGGACCTTAAGCCATTCGACCAAGCTCGCATCCTCGGCGCCGCGTATGGCGCCCTGTCCGCCAGCCACGATCAAAGTGTCGAGCGGCTCGGCCGGGTCGGGCAGCGGCTCGGTCGCGAACGCCAGTCCCGACGTGGCTCGTACCTGGGCGCCTTCAGGGGCGATCACCCGGATACTGTAAGGCGAGGGCGCGCGGGGCCTATTGGCCTGGTCGTTGGCCGCGGCGAACACCTGGACCGGTCCGGCCACGTCCAAGAGCTGAACGTCCGGAAAGACCAGCACTTCGACCCGCCGCGGCGCGATTGGCGAGATTTGTGGGGCGTTTGGCGACATCGTCAAACCGTGCCCGCCTAAATTGGCGATGTCGAGCTTAATTCCCAAGCCAAGGAGCGTTGAGATGTCCATCTTTGAAATCCAGACGATCGACCGGGCGCCCGAAGGATCCAGGGCGCCGCTGGAGAAACTGCAGCAGACCTTCGGCATGGTCCCGAACGTGGCCGGCGTCATCGCCAATTCGCCGGTTCTAGCCAACATCTTTGTTCCGCTGTTCCAGGGCGTGCATAGCGGGACATTTACCGAACCCGAGATCCAGACCCTGCTTCTGACCAATGCCGTCACCAAC
This sequence comes from uncultured Alphaproteobacteria bacterium, assembly GCA_963702825.1. Taxonomy (GTDB): domain Bacteria; phylum Pseudomonadota; class Alphaproteobacteria; order Rhizobiales; family Beijerinckiaceae; genus Roseiarcus. Next base: position 11,043 of record CAVPEE010000031.1, on the reverse strand, counting down.
AGCTGCGCCTGGGCGGTCGCCTTCCATAGCTATCTCGCGCTGAAAGCGGGGCTTACTCCGGCAGACGTGCAGGCAATCCGCGAACGCCGCGCGCCGCGGGAGCTGCGTTACGCGGCCCTCTCGGCTTACGCCCGCGCGCTCATCGAAAAGCGAGGCCACGTGGGCGATGCGGCGGTTACGGCGCTCCTCTCCGCCGGCTTCAAACCGGACCAGGCGCTGGAAGCGCTGGCGGTCAGCGCCGCCTCCACCATCACCAACTATACCCTGAACGTCGCCGAGCCGCCGCTCGAGCCGATGTTCCAGGAACACGAGTGGCGCGCCTAACAGCGCCGCGCCGTCTCACCCCGCGACAAGATGAGGACGTCATGATTCCTGAAAATGTTCACCTGAATATCGGGTCGCTCCTGTTCGAGGATCTCGACCAGATCGACCTCACTGGCCCGTTCGAAGTGCTCTCTCGCCTCCCCAATTCGACCCACCGCATCTATGCAAAAACAATGGACCCGGTGCGCGACGTGATGGGGCTGCGCATCATGCCGGACGCGACGCTGGCGGAAGCGCCGCAGCTCGACATCCTGCACGTTCCCGGCGGGCCGGGTCAGCAGGCCTTGATGGAGGATGAAGAGGTTCTCGGCTGGCTGCGCAGCCAAGCGGCTGGCGCGACGAAGGTCCTTTCCGTCTGCACGGGCGCGCTGCTCTTTGGAGGGGCGGGTCTCATCCATGGCAAGCGGGCGACCACGCACTGGGCGTCGTTCCACCTCCTGCCCTGGTTCGGCGCGATCCCCGTGGACGATCGGGTCGTGGTCGACGGGAATTGGATCTTCGCCGCCGGCGCCACGTCTGGGATCGACGCCGCCTTTCATCTTGCCGCTGAGGTGCGCGGTGTCCCGGCCGCCCACCTCATCCAGCTTGAGATCGCCTACGCGCCAGAGCCCCCTTTTCAGAGCGGGCGGCCCCACACGGCGCCTCCGGAGATCGTGGAAGCGGGGCGTCGAAATTCGGCCGAGCTGATTGCGCGGCGCGAAGTGACCGCGCGGCGGGTGGGTGCGACGCTCGGAATCGGCCAGGTTCATGAGAGGGCTTAAGGCCGCGCGCTTCCCGCCCGTTGTCTTGCGTCAACCCGCGCGCGTCGCGAACTCGATCCGGATGCCGCCGGGTATGGCGCAGATGAAGTGATGTGTGGTCGAGCCCGCGCGGACAGGCTCCGGCGCGAACTCGACCACGACGCCGGGATGGCTGCGAACGCGCTCGTAAACCGTAGCGAGCGCCGCCTGATCCGCGACCGCGAGCGCGAGATGGTGCAGGCCGATATTGGTCTTGCGGTTGAACGCCACCGCGTTTTGAGGATCGCTGACACGCCAAATGGTGAGAGTGACGCCGCCATCGGAGACGAACACGGCCGGGTAGACGTCGTTCCGGCCCACCTCCTTGAAGCCCAGGGTTCCGCAGAAGAAGCTCGTGGCCTCGTCGAGGTCGCGAACGGCAAGACCGACATGGTGCACGCCGTGGGTCAGAGCGTCGGTCAAAGTTCTATCCTTTCGTGCTTGGGTGATGATCGCTGAGCCAGTGCGCGTCGTTCAGACCGATACGGTCAGGAGTGGCATAGTACGCTGGAGCGATTCGCCCCGTCTGTGCGTTTTCGATCAGCGGCTGAGCCAGAATAGCGACTTATCCACACGCCGGGACGCCTTATTATCGAGCGGCGGTCCTAGGGGCCGATCATTCGGAATCCGACCACACGAGGGCGGACGCGGCCGGTTCGCCGCGCACCAACGAGACGGTAGAGTGATGACCTCGAGCGCGTCGGCCACACAGGAGCCGCTATCCTACCGCCGTCACGTCCCCGCGTGGCGTGGGGTGCTCTGCGCCTTTTGCGCGAGCCTGATCGGAATCGGGCTCGCCCGCTTCGCCTATTCTCCGCTCCTGCCGGCCATCGTCGGCGCGCACTGGTTTGAGCCCGCGACCGCCGCCTATCTGGGCGCGGCCAACCTTGCGGGCTATCTCGCCGGCGCGCTTCTCGGACGTCCGATTTCGGCGCGCGTGCGCGTCGTGACCGTGCTGAGAGCCTCGATGGCGCTGGCGAGCCTCGCCTTCTTCGCCTGCGCTTTCCCGCTCAACTTCGCCTGGTTCTTCGCTTGGCGCTCCGCCGCTGGCTTTGCCGGCGGCGCGCTGATGGTTCTCGCGGCGCCAACCGTGCTGCCCAGCATCAGCGCTTCGCGACGAGGCCTGGCTGGCGGAGCGATCTTCATGGGCGTTGGCGCGGGCATTGTGGCCTCGGGCACGCTCGTTCCGCTCTTGCTGCAACTCGGCGTGAGCGCGGCCTGGTTCGGTCTGGGCGCGCTGTCGTTCATCCTCACGGTCGTTGGATGGAGCGGATGGCCATCCGCCGCGCCGACGCCTGCGCCTGCGCGCAAACTCGCTACGCCCCGCCTGCCGGCGCTGCGCTCGCTCTATGTCGTGTACGCCCTCAACGCGGTCGGCTGGCTGCCGCACATGATCTTCCTGGTCGACTTCGTGGCGCGCGGCATGGGCAAGGGCGTCGAGGTCGGCTCGGAGTTCTGGGTGGTCTTCGGGATCGCCGCCACCGTCGGGCCGCTCGCGACAGGGCGCCTTGCCGACCGCATAGGCTTCGGGCCGATGCTGCGTCTTGCTCTTCTCCTGGAGGCCGGAGCGGTCGCCCTCCCGGCCTTCGGTCTGGGATGGATCTGGCTGATCCTTTCGAGCGTCATCGTCGGATCCTTCCTGACCGGGACGATCCCCCTGGCCCTCGGCCGGATCAGCGAGCTTCTCCCGCACCATGTCGAACAGCAAAAGGCGGCCTGGAGTTTCGCCACTGTCGGCTTCGCGCTGATGCAGGCTGCGGCTGCCTATGGCCTCTCTTTCGTCTTCGCGCGTAATGGCGGCGACTATCGGCCACTGTTCCTGATCGGTTCGGCGGCCATGGTCGCGGCCCTCGCGCTCGACCTGGCGACTGCCGCGATCGTCAAAAAGCCGGGTCTAGCGTCGCTACCGCAATAGTCGGCTCCAGGACCTAGTCGAGCTCTGTCCTCGAAGAGCGCCCGGTCCTCCTTGAACACGCTGACGAGGTAATCGACGACCACGTTGATCGGCATCGTCCTCGCGTTCTGCCGCCGCCGGACCACGAACACCTCCCGCGGCGCGAGAACGGGTCCGAGATCACACCGCCGCAAACTGGACTCGGCCCGGCCGATGTAGTGGGGGAGAAGCACGACGCCGACGCCTGAGCGCGCGGCGATGCCTTGAGCGAACTGGTTGCTCGCGCGGAAGGGGCGGCGCGCGCGGGGAAAATGCCGGGAGAGCCAGACCGCTTCGGGCAAGTGGGCGTCAGCCTCGTCGAAGGTGATGAAGGCCGGCTCCTCGCCTGCGACCAGCCGCTCACGCACTTCGGCTGTCGCATAGAAGCCATAGGCGATCGTCGCGACAGGCTTGGCGATCACGTCGCCATCGTCGGGCCGGCCCATCCGCACGGCGATATCGGCCTCGTGGCGCTCGAGGCTGATGGACCTCACGTCCGTCGCCAGGTCGATGTCGAGACCCGGATGGGCTGCCGCCATCTCCGAGAGCTTCGCGATGAGGTAGCCGTGAGTCAGTCCGGGCGGCGCGTTGATGCGAACGAGGCCCTTCGGCGCGCCATCCGGCCCTGCGCGACCCAACATGTGCGATGCGCTGTCCATATCGCCGGCGACGGCCAAAGCGTGGGTTCCCGCAAGGGTCAGCACGAAGCCTTCGGGACGGCGCTCGACCAGCTTCTCGCCGAGACTGTCCTCGAGGGAATGAAGGCGCCGCGCGATCGTCGCGTGGTTCACGCCAAGGGCGCGGGCGGCAGCCGACAGGCTTCCATGCCGCCCAAGGGCGAGGAAAATCCGCAGGTCCTGCCAGTCGATCTCTGTGCGTTTTTCATCAGCCACCGATTGAAGATAGCAGATTTCCGCGGACTGAGAAGCCGCCTATCTCATGGCCAAGCCAGATACGCGGCCGCATAATTTCGAAAGGTTGTCCATGTCCGATGCCTAGCCGTGCTCATGGCGATGGTGGATGTCCGGGTAATGCGCATGCTGGTGTCGAAGCGGTTCATGCCGGTGCCAGTGAGAATGCGGCTCGGTCACCGGCCCCTCGTGCACATGGCGATGATGGTCGTCGTGGACGTGGCTGTGCTCGTGCTCGATCGCCTCGTGTGTATGGTCATGGGCATGCCGTTCGGTCAGATGCAGCCAGACGCCGAACGCCATCAACAAGCCCGCAATGACCAGTTGCGGAGTGATCGGCTCGCCTAGCATGGCGATCGCGATGACGGCGCCAAGGAACGGCGCGAGTGAGAAATAAGCTCCAGTCCGAGCGCTGCCGAGATGGCGCAGCGCCAGGACAAACAGCACGAGACTCAAGCCCACGCCGCAGAATCCGACGACCAACGCCGCGCCCGTCGCGCCGATCGATGGCAAGCGCGCTCCAAGAAGCAGCGCCACGATCAGATTCACGCTTCCGGCCACAACGCCCTTGATCAGCGCAATGACCACAGGATCAGCCGCCGAAAGCTTCCGGGTGAGGTTGTTGTCGATGCCCCATGCAAGGCAGGCGGCGGCGATCAGCAACCCGCCCTCGTCGAGGCGAATTCCCTGGCCTTGCCAGGACAGGGCGACCGCGCCTGCAAGAATCGCCGCCGCGCCGAGGAGCAGTCTTCGGTCGACATTTTCGCGAAAGACGACCCAAGCGATCGCCATGGTCGCCAGTCCCTCGAGGTTCAGGAGAAGGGACCCGGACGCGGCGGAAGTGCGGGCCAATCCCAGCATCAGGAACAGCGGCCCCAGGATTCCGCCGAACGTGACGATTGCGATCATCCAAGGCGCATCAGCGCGCCGTAACGGCGCCTCCGAGTTTCGAAAGCCGAGGATGGAGCGCGTCGCCTGGCCGATCGTGAGGCCAACGCCCGCCCCCAGATAGAGAAGACCGGCCAAGAGTTGGGGATTGCTCGTTTCCACGAGCAGTTTCGCGAATGGGGTCGAGGCGCCGAACAGGAGAGCCGACGCCAGCGCGAGAGGAACGCCCGGCCAAAGTGCGCTCCGCGCCGAAACGCTCTGGGACATGGGCGCACTTTACCACGGCGCCGGGAGAAAAAATCGGGGGTGCGATTGGGCTGGCCGGCTGAAGCCGCCGCCTCGCGCGTTATCCCGTTGCTTAAACCTGGGACCGCGGTTCCGCCCAATCGAGTTGGACGCGCGCTATGATCTTCCCCGGTCCATCAGACGGGTCAATCGATGTTGGCGCGCAGACTAGCCTTGGCGATCGCCGTGCTGGCCGGATTGATCGGCTCGCAGGCGCCCGAATTCGCGCAACAATACCGCCAGCGCCTGGGCGGCGCGCTCGAAGAGCTCAACCGGATCGTGTCCGAGTTCGACAGCGAGATTCAGCGCCAGAACCTCACCCGCGCCGAGGGTTTGAAGCGGCTCGACGACAATTCCGACCGCTTGGCGCGCGAACGCGGCGAGGACATGGGCAAGGCGATCAATCGCTCGGAGCGTCTCAACGCGCAGATTCAGGCCATGAACTCGTCCGGGCCGCTCATGCGCCTCTACGTCGTCGCCACCAGCTTTGACCCGAAGATCGCACAAAGCACGCTCGACAACTATGAACCCGCCGAGCCCCTGTCGGTCGGCGCTCTGACGGCCGGCGGCCTCGCCGCGCTTTGGGGGTGGGCGGCCACGCGCCTCATCGCTTGGCCGTTCAGCCGCCGCTCCCGCCTTCTCGCGGCGCGCGCGTAGTCACGGGGGGACGAACACGCGATAGGTCGGCGCGGAAGTTACGTGAATTGCAACATGGCGGGGTTGACGGCGACCATCGAGGGGGTCACGCCCGTAAGCGTGAGGCTGTCGCCGTGCGTGTCATGGATCGTCAGGCCGGACGAGGTCCTGGTGGCTTGGGACATGACGGCCGCCAGGTCCTCCGCCTGTGTCATGCCGGCGGTCAGATAGGAGAAAGCCGATTTCGCCAGCTGGATTGAATCCGGACTTGCGCCCGAGGCGTTATAGCCGTTGATCGTTTCCTTGCCGAAGCCCGCGCTAAAGATGAACTGCTCGCCGCCGCTGGTGGTCGCGTCGATGGTCTCGATGGCATGGTAGGCGAGCGGATCGCTGCCCGTCCCCACCTGCAGGGTTTCGCTGCCGCCGCCCCTCGTGACCGTCTGACTGGGGTCGTAGAGGACGAGTTCGTTTGCGTTCGAACTCAGGTTCAGATCGTCCGCCGCAAGGTCTTCGTAAGTTGAGCCGTAGAACGATTCGTACGAAGTATAGGCCGTCCCCTGGACGTTGGAATACGCGTATTCAGTCGGCGCGCCAGCGGCCGTCGTGACCTGGGTGTAGGTTAAGGCCGCGCCATTGGCGAGGGCGGCCGTCGACTGAGTCGGCGTGAGCGCGAAGTTGGCGGCCGTGAGCGGTCTCAGTCCCTCAAGCGTGATGGTAAAATCGGCCATGATATCGCCGGCGAGGGTCGCCTGAACAGTGGTGGTGTCGTTTGTCGGATCCAGTTGATAGCGCACCTGAGCGCCACCGCTGAATGGAGCGGAGCCAATGAAGGTAAAGTTCTGTACGCCCGGTGTGAGGATGTCGGCGTCGATGCGGCTGAGATCGATCACGTCTTTCGCCGGATCGAAAGCGGTCACCAGATCGCCGCCATCGCCGATGGCGAGATAGGTGAGAATGTTGGCGCCCTGCCCGCCGAACAGAAGTTGTTGGCCGTAACCACCGACAAAATTCGTTTCGGTGGCGCCCGCACCCAGGTGCTGCGACACCACGCCGTCGCCGATCGTCGTGATCGGCCCCGGCGGCCCCCCCGGGCCTTGAGACCCGCCGTTCACGGACCATGAATTCGCGGTTGGAAGTCCGGCAGCGATATAGGCCGCGAGGGCCTGGGTTGAGTCGGTGGGATTCGAGAAGTCGACGGTCGTGTTCCCGGACACGGTCGCATAGTTGGTCGTGCCTGGGAAATATTGACCGAAGAGTCCGAATCCGACGTCGTTGTTGGTGATCGACACGTTGCTCATTGTGTTGCTGGAGCCCGGAGTTCCAGCTTCAAACTCAAACCCAGCGCCGATCAGATAATTGCCTGAAACGGTCACGTCGTTGACGTTACCGTATTCGGTCGTAATGCGAAGGTCGGAGTTGGAATAGCCCTGCGCACCGGCATGTGGCGTCTCTTCAATGAAATTGTCAGAGATGGTGACGGGCCCAGTCGTGTCCGGAACGTAGATCGCATCGCCATGCGCCAGCGTCGCATATCCCTCTCCAGACATGTAGTTTCCGGTCACGACGCCTTGCTGAATGGCAATCGTATCGGCTGGCGAATTCAAAAAGGTGTTGTCCTCAATTGTTATGCCCAAAACGGAACTGATCCAGACGTTTTTCTCAGTCGGTAATTTGCTGCCCGTGAAGGTACAGTTCTCTACTGTGGCGCCGCTGACACCGGAGGGTTGAGATACGCCCCAAAAACCCGTCGTATCAGAGAATGTGCAGTCCTTTATTGTGACGTTGTTCGCCTCGATATACACCGTCGCGCTGCCGAAATTTATGCCGCTGAGCACAGCGCCGGCCTGAGTTACGTACACGATATTTGCAGACGGGGAATAATAGTAGGGCGCCTTGTTGTTTTGGCTGATTTTCGTGACGTCGAGCAGCGAAGACGTGGCGTACGGATTGCCGGTCATCGTATCGATGCCCGGCAAGATGGCGCCCGGATCGTTGTCTCGGATCGTTTGAATCTGTGCGGCGGTGATCATGCCATCGTGCCTCGGTCACGGCGCGGGACAGCGCGCCGAGCCGAGCAATAGAGGGCCGCCATTGTTAGCTGCTGAACTTGACTGTTAAATTCCAACGGGAAGCGGTCTTTGCCGCCCGGTGGGCTTCCTGAACGCGCCGGCGCTCGAACAGCGCCTCTTTTCTCGGACTTTTTTCGCTAGAATTGCGTTGCTTGCGTCAAAGCGACCGCAAGATACCGCGAGCGCCCGGCAAGCGCAGCGCTTTGCTTTCAAGGGTGAACAACCGTCTCCGAGCGGGGCGGTGCGTCTCCGATCAAGCGGGGGTGTGTCTAACGATAATGAAGGTGTAGCCGATTCCGGCGACGATCAGAACGACAGCCAGGATATTCATGAGGACGTCACTTCCGGCGTGGTTGCCGACCTGATTGGCGATCGCGAAGGCCGCGGCCGGCAGCATGAAATGCGCCAAGATTTTCATGCCCCCTTCGGTGAACATGAAATAGGTCACGACAACGCATATGAAGCATATGACAGTAACGAAATCATAGACGGTCTGCATCAGGTGCGTCCAACTGTTTCGGCCGCGCGCAATTAGCAAGCCGTTCGCCTTACCCCAATCATGCTGCAAAACTGTAAAGCAACCGCCAATCCGGCTAAGGCACAAACAAAATGCCTGCGCGCGCGTCTAAATCGCGCGTCGCCGAATTTTCGTGGCAGGCCTTCATGCGGCGCTTCTCGCGTTTTTTGGTCCGAGCGTCTTCCCAACGAGGAATTCGGCGGCGATGAGGACGCGATCCAGAAGGAAGAACAGGACGAGCGCGAAGACAAACAACGCTATGCCTGTCAGGTCGTGAAACAGGCCCTCGATGGTGTCGACCCCAATATAATAGGCGCCCAAAACCAGCGTCACGACCCGAAAGACATTTGCCAAGATGGTGATTGGAACAATCGAAAGGATCAAGAGCACCTTCCGGATCGGGTGGTTGCCCACAAATTCATGAATATAGAAAATCCCGATCGCCGACAGGGCGAAAATCGAATTCACGCCAGAGCACGCGTCTTTGACCATGAGTTCGTAAGAGCCGATCATAATCATGACGCCGTTCTGCGCCACGGGGTAGCCGAGATCGTAAAGGGCATTCGAAACGATGTCGGAAATTGCGACCTTCAGCGGCACGGTGAAGGCATCGAGCAGCCAGTTGGGAGGCGGCACCGAGAATATTAGAAAGGCAAGCGGAAAGGCGAAAACGCGGGCCAGCGGCCAACCGCCGATAAGGAGCAGGCATCCCAACAGCACCGGGATCTGGGTCGCAACCTCGATCATCGGGATGTCCTGTGACCGCGTGACCGCCATCAACAGGAGCGAAAGGAGCAAAATGATCCAGCCGGCGATCGGGGCCGGGCGCAATTCGATCGCCTTCAGCCTGTCGCGCTGCTGCCAAGCCAACCATGCGGCGGCCAGCATAATGAGGGGACCATGCCCCTCCTGCTCGGTTTGCCACGCGCCCCCCGCGAGCCTCAAGTAGGTCGGCAGGTAAGCGACAAAGAATGAGGCCGCAAGCGCCCCAAGGAAAACCAGATTGACGCCGCGGCCTTCGGCGCGGTCCCATAGGGAGGCCGACCGAACGGGCCGAGTTTTTACCGACTCGATTGACATGCCTAAGTTCTCTCGCGTCCCAGATGCTCGAACCGCGCGCCCTCAGCGACCGAATGTTGCGCCAGCGCCCCCGCCTTCAATGCGCGTTGTCGTCTGTAAATACGACCAGAACCGTCCTTATCATGACGGAGAAATCTAGCCAAATACTCCAGTTGTTAATGTACCAAATATCGAGCTCGACCCGGCGCTCCATCTTATCGAGCGTATCCGTCTCGCCGCGGGCGCCGTGAACCTGAGCCCACCCGGTAATACCGGACTTCATGTGGTGACGGAACGCATATTTCTCGATGGCTGACGTGAAATGGCGCTCATGCGCCGAGGCGTGCGGCCGAGGCCCGACGAGAGACATATCACCAAGAAATACGTTAAGCAGTTGTGGTAGTTCGTCGATGCTGTACCGACGCAGCCATTTGCCGACCCGGGTCACTCGCTTGTCGACCTTCTGCGCCTGCTGAATGATGTCGCCATTCTCCATGACGGTCATGGTGCGAAACTTGTAGATCCGGAACGGCCGCCCGTTGAAACCGTGCCGGGTCTGCCGGAACAGGGCCGGACCAGGCGAGTCCAGCCGGATCGCGAGCGCGGCGGCAAGCAAGATCGGCGACAAGACAACCAAAGCAAGCAACGACAGAATGATGTCGATCGCGCGCTTGGCCGCCTGCTCGGTCGGCGAGAGCGCCGCCCGTTGAAGCTCGATCGCAACCGTATCGCCAATGTCGTAGCGCGCGCGCTGAAACAAGAGCGCCAGCGTTCCGAACGGAACCAGCGTCACAGGCAAGGGGAGCACCCGGAGCCGTCGCGCGATCCACCGCACGTTCGACATGTGCTCGGGATCGACGAACAGCATGACTTCTTGAATATCGGACGTGCGGCAGAGCGAGATGATGCTCTCGATGACCTCTCCAGCGCCCGCTTCGCTATCGGATATGTGGAAGTGGGCCACCGCATGGTAGCCGTGCCGGGTCAAATTCTCGGTGAAGTGCGGCGGCACGCTCTGCTCGCACGCAACGCTGACGATCGTGCGACCCCGTAGCGCCCCGCTCTCCAGTGCGCGCGGCAGCGCAAATCTCCAGGCGGCCCGGTGCGCGAGAAGCACGACGACGCCGCCCGCCCAAAACAGGAGCACGTCGCCGCGCGAGAGGTCTTGGCTCATGCCCCAGCTGAAAACGCCTGAGGCCAGGATCAAGAAAGCTCCGCACCAGGCGCCCAGCACCGCGCGAACCTGGTCGTCCCACACCATCAGGCGGGTTGGGCTGTAAAGCTTCTGCACCCGCATCGCGGCGACGAAGAGAATGGCGACAAAGATAGCCGCTGCAAGCGTGTGAGAAAATTCGCCCCCGAACTCGTCGGGAAGCTTGTGATAGACCGTCTCAGCGAACGTGGCGCTCCCAAGGATAAGCGCGAGGTCGACGCCCAGCGCAACCGAAGCGATCGACCCATAGGCGATCGGCAGGCGCCACCGGCGTTCGCCCTCAAGAAGGGGTCGGGTGCTCGCTCCCGCGAGCCCACTCGCCGATTCAGGCGCGGTTTGACTGTCAGTCGTCATTGACGGGCTCACAATTCATTAAAGAGCACCGACCAGACATCGAGGAACGCCACACAATCCTGGTCTTCGCACATT
>CAVPEE010000030.1:0-16628 GCA_963702825.1 uncultured Alphaproteobacteria bacterium | reverse complement strand
CCGCAATTCCCGCCGATCTTGCTATAAACTCGGATGCGTCCCTCGGCTCTCGATCCCCTGTTCGCGCCTGCCGACGCCTTGCCGGGGATCGGGCCAAAGAACGCGAAGCTCTTCGACCGGCTGCTCGACAAGCCGCAGGGCGCTCGGGTCCTCGACGTCCTCTTCCACCTGCCGCAGGCGACCGTCGACCGCCGCGCGCGCCCCAAGATCCGCGACGCAATTCCGGGCACGATCGTCACCATCGAAGCCAAGGTGACCGAGCACCACGGGCCGCCAAACTCGCGCTCCCGGGCGCCGTTCAAAGTGCTGGTCGAGGACGACACCGGGGACGTCGAGCTGGTCTTTTTCCTCGCCAATCATGAATGGGTGCGGTCGCGGCTGCCGGTCGGGGCCACGCGCTGGATTTCCGGCAAGCTCGAGCTCTGGGACGGCCGCCGCCAGATGGTTCATCCCGATCGGGTGATGACAGCGGAGGAACTCGATCGCCTCCCATCGGTCGAGCCGGTCTATGGACTGACGGACGGCCTCTATCAGCGCACAGTCGCCCGCGCCGCGGAGGGCGCGCTCAAGCGCCTGCCGCCACTGCCGGAATGGGTGAGCGAAAAGACCCTGAGCGATCTGAAATTGCCGAGCGTCGCGCAAGCGCTCGGCGTGATGCACCGCCCCGGGGCTCCCGCGGATATCGACCCGGCCGGTCCGGCGGCGACGCGGCTCGCCTATGACGAGCTCTTCGCCAACCAGCTCGCGCTCCTCCTCGTGCGGGCGCGCATGCGCGCCATTCCCGGCCGAGCGCATCGGGCTGAAGGCGCGTTGGCGCGACGCCTTGAGGCAGCCCTGCCCTTTTCGCTGACGCGCGCGCAACGCCAGGCGGTCGAGGACATCCGCGCCGATCTCAGAGCCGAAAAGCGCATGCTGAGGCTCCTGCAGGGCGACGTCGGATCAGGCAAAACCGTCGTTGCGCTACTGGCGATGGCCGAGGTGGTCGAAGCCGGGAGGCAGGCGGCGATGATGGCGCCGACCGAGATTCTCGCCCGCCAGCACTACGAACGCATGGCCCCGCTCGCGGCGAGCGTCGGCCTTCGCGTCGCGCTCATGACCGGACGCGATAAGGCAGCCGCCCGGCGCGCTTCTCTCGCCGCGTTGGCGGAAGGAACGATCGACATCGCTATCGGCACGCATGCGCTGTTTCAGGAAAGCGTAGCCTTCGCCGATCTCGGGCTCGCAGTGGTCGACGAGCAGCATCGGTTCGGGGTCCGCCAACGCCTTGCCCTCGCCTCCAAGGGCGAGGCCGTCGACCTTCTCGTGATGACGGCGACGCCGATCCCGCGTTCGCTCGTGCTCGCCTATTTCGGCGACATGGACGTCTCCGCTCTGCGGGAGAAGCCGCCGGGGCGCCAGCCGATCGATACGCGCATCTTGCCGATCGAACGGCTCGACGAGGTGGTGGCTCGCCTCTCGCAGGCTCTGGCCTCGGGCGCGCGCGCCTACTGGATTTGTCCGTTGGTTGACGAGAGTGAGACGCTGGACGTCGCTGCGGCCGAAGAGCGTGCTGAAGCGCTTAGCGCCATCTTCGGCGACTCCGTTGGCCTCGCGCACGGCAAGATGGCCGGCGCAGACCGCGACGCGGCGATGGAGCGCTTCCAGCGCGGGACAACGACGATCCTGGTTGCGACCACGGTGGTCGAGGTTGGCGTCGACGTGCCGGATGCGACAATCATGATCATCGAGCACGCCGAACGCTTCGGGCTCGCGCAATTGCACCAGTTGCGCGGGCGCGTTGGTCGCGGAACGAGCCGCTCGGCCTGTCTGCTCCTCTACAAGGGACCGCTTAGCGAAGCGGCGCGCGCGCGGCTCGAGATCTTGCGCGAGACCGAGGACGGTTTCCGCATCGCCGAAGAGGATTTGAAGCTACGCGGCGAGGGCGACGTGCTCGGCGCCCGGCAGGCCGGCGCGCCCGGCTTTCGCTTCGCCCGGCTCGACATCCATGGCGGCCTTCTGGCTCGGGCGCGGGCGGAGGCTGAAGCCGCGCTCAAACGCGACGAGCGGCTCGCGGACGAGAAGGGCCGCGGCTTGAGGTTGCTCCTCTACCTGTTCGAGCGCGACGAGGCCGCCCGGCTGATCGAGGCCGGGTAAACCCCAAGACAGGCAGCGTTTTCCGATCAATTCCCGGTGAGCGGCACGCCGATGTCGTGAATGTGAAGGGCGACACGCACTCCCGCCCTCTATCGCTCACCATATGGCCACACAGTGCGGCGACTGCGTTCAAGCCATCGCCGAATCTTCTTCAACCGGAACCGATCAGGCAATGGCGCCGTTTTTGCGCCGAGGCATTGAGATGAATTCAAACCGCATCCGCGACATCGACTTTTGGCGCGGAGCCGTGCTGATTGCGATCCTTATCGATCACATTCCGGGCAACCCGCTCGAAAATTGGACTCCGAGGAACTTCGGCCTCTCGGACAGCGCGGAGGCGTTCGTCTTCCTGTCCGGACTGTCGGTTGGCCTGATTTACCTGCCTAGGGCGTTTAAGTATGGCCTCGAGCCGGTCGCTGGCGGATGCCTGAAGCGGGCGCTGAAGCTTTACGGCGTGCATATCGCGCTGACTGTGGCTGCGCTCGTGGTGTTTGGCGCGGCCTATTGGGCGAGCGGCGTGCCGGACCTGATCCAGGCGCATGGGCGCGCTTTCGTCTTCGGCTCTCCGGGCAATGGGCTTTTGGGACTTGCCCTCCTCAGCCATCAGCTCGGCTATTTCAATATTCTGCCGTTGTATATCGTGCTGATGCTGTGGGCGCCGGTCGCGGTCGCACTTGCGCTGCGCGGCCCGCTGTTGGCGCTTACCGTTTCGATTGGTCTCTATGCAGCCGCGCGCGCTTTCGATCTTAATCTCCCGAATTGGCCAGAGCCCGGCGGCTGGTTCTTCAATCCGATCGCTTGGCAGCTCGTCTTCACGCTTGGCGTCGTATCAGCGATTTTGTGGCGCGACGGTCTGCCGCGGCCTACCCCATGGCTGGTCGTGCTGAGCGCCGTCACGGTGCTGGGCGCCGCGCTGATCGTCACCAACGAAGGCGGCCTGGCGCCTGGGCTGCGCGACACCGCGACCGCGCATCTTGACGTCGCCAAGCAGGATCTTGGTCTCGCGCGCCTGATCCACTTCGTCGCATTGGCGTATTTGATTGCGACGGCGACGGTGTTCGGGCGGTTCATTGCGCCGGTGGTGAGGGGCGCTTTCGGCAATGCGGTCCAAAGTCTCGGCCGCAACAGCCTGTCGATTTTCGTCGCCGGTTCGTTCTTGAGCGCCTGCGGTCAGGCCGCGTTAGCGGCCGCTTCACCGCACGCGTCTGCAGGGGTTGAACGGTTCGTCGGACTCGCGTACACGGTTGTGTCCATCATCGCCCTGTTCGCTGTCGCCTATTGGATCGAGTGCAGAAAAGCTCACGCCAACGACGCCGTTCCTGCCGCACAGCCAGCGCGTTTGCGCGTCTGGCGGGCGCTGTCTGCATCCTCTTCGCCCTAAGCGCCGCCCACGCCGAAGAGGCGTCGTGCCCGGGCGAAATTGCGGCCTTCGAGTCTAACGGGGCTCCGGTCGCATTCCCGAAGGTCAGGGTCGGCCTGCCGAACGATATTTTGGCGATTGGCTCGTCTTCAACCGAAGGCATCGGGGCGACTTCGCCAGCGAATACCTATCCAGCCCGGCTCGAGGAGGAGCTCGAAAAGCGGACGGGCGCGGACTTCGACGTCAAGAACGCTGGGGTCGGCGGCGAGCTGGCGGTCAGCACTCTGCGACGGCTGAAGGGCGCGCTGAAGTCCGGCTGGGCGCGGCTGATCATCTGGCAGGTCGGCACCAACGACGCGATCGTGGGCGTCGATGAGACCTTGTTTCGCGCCACCGTACGGGCCGGTATTGCGGCGGCGCATGCCGCGGGCGTTCCGATGATGCTCATTGGCCCCCAGTTCACCCTAAAGACCCCTGACCCCCTCCGCTACGAGCGGTTCGTCAAGATGGTCGATGATATCGGCGCGGCGGATCATGTGCCGGTGCTGAGCCGCTACGCATTGATGAAGAGCTGGAGCGCCAAGAGCGCGAAGGCGCTGAGTTTGCTCTTGTCCGGCGATGGCTTGCACATGAGCGATCTCGGCTACCGATGCTTGGCGCACGCGCTCGCCGAGGCGCTCGAAGGCGCAACCGAAGCAAAGCTTTAGGTAGCCTAGGGATTCTCACCAATGCGACGGCGCGTTTGGCGGCATGGAACGGTTTCGGCCGTCGGCTTTGGCGCCATGAGCTTCGGTGGCTTCTACGGACCGACAAACGAAGCCGAATCCATGCGAACGCTGGCGGCGGCGCTCGATCTCGGCGTCGACTTCTGGGACACCGCCAATGTCTATGGCGATGGGCTCTGCGAACACCTGATCGGCAAGTTCCTGGCCGAGGACAAAAGCCGGCGCGCCCGGGTGACGCTCGCAACCAAGTTCGCCATTCGCCGGCGCGAGGGCGGCGCTCGCTTCTTCGACAATAGCGCGGCCCATATCCGCGAGGCCCTCGACGGCTCGCGGAAGCGGCTCGGCGTCGACCACATCGACCTGTACTATGTGCATCGCGTCGACAAATCGATCCCGATCGAGGACACGGTCGGGGAATTGGCGCGGCTCGTCAAAGCGGGCGAGATCGGCGCTATTGGACTATCCGAGGTGGCGCCGGACACCCTCAGACGCGCTCACGAGGCCCATCCGATCGCCGCCGTCCAGTCGGAATATTCGCTATGGACGCGCAATCCCGAACTTGGCCTCATTCAGGCTTGCGCGGAATTCGGCGCAATTCTGGTCGCCTTCTCGCCTCTCGCGCGCGGCTATTTGAGCGGCCTCCTGCAGAACGTCGAAAGCTTCGGTGAAAAAGATTTCCGCCACCCCAATCCGCGGTTTCAAGACCTCAACTGGCGGCGCAATCGCGACCGGCTTCAAGATTTTGTCGCTCTTGCCAAGTCATGGGGATTGAAACCAGCGACCCTTGCCATTGCCTGGACGCTTGCCAAGGCGCCGCACGTCGTGCCGATTCCCGGCACCCGCGCCGCCGCCCATCTCGAGGAATGCGCTGCAGCGGCGGAGATCGATCTGACCGACGCCCAACTCGCAGAGATTGAGCGCGCTCTGCCCGTCGGCTTCGCCGCTGGCGAGCGCTATTCCGAGCAACAATGGGTGGGGATCCAGAAGTACTGAGGGGCGGTCGGCGAGCGCTCGTCCTCAGCGGAACGCCAGCGGGCCATTTTCGGACGACACGCCGAACAGAGCGCGTATGCCCTCGAGCAGCCGACGGGTCGGCGCGCCTTCGACGAGCGTCGCGAGATAGTCCTCCGCCCACTTCCTGACGTCGTTTTCCATCAGATGTTCGAGCATCGGCGCATGGCGCTCGCGGCGCTCTTCTAGCGGCATCTCCAGGGCGCGCTTCAGCGCGGCCGCCACTGCATCGCTTTCGTGCGGATTGACGATCAGGGCGCCGTCGAGCTCTTTCGCCGCGCCGGCGAATTGCGACAGCACAAGCACGCCGGGATCTTCCGGATCCTGGGCCGCCAGATATTCCTTGGCGACCAGATTCATCCCGTCGCGGAGCGGCGTCACCATGGCGACATCGGCGGCGCGATAAAGCCCCGCCAGGACTGTGCGCGAGTGGGAACGGTTGACATAACGAATCGGCGTCCAGGCCGGATCGCCGTATTGGCCATTCACCTTGCCTATGAGTCCGGTCAACTCGGTTTCGATGTCGCCGTACTGCTTGATGTCCGAGCGGCTCTTTGGCGTGACCTGCAGGAGGGTCACGTTGCCACGCCACTCCGGATTGTTCTCGAGCAGCCGTTCGAACGCCTTCACCCGGTTCGGAATGCCTTTGGAATAGTCGAGCCGATCGACGCCGAGGATCAGCTTGTTTCCGCCGAGGCTCTCGCGAACCAGCGCGATCATAGCTGACCGTCCCGCGTTCCGCGCAAGGCGCGTGTACGCCTTGGTCTCGATGCTCACCGGGAAAGCGCCGAGCCGCACTTTCTGTCCTTCGAATTCGTAACTGGATCGGTTCTGGGTCGCGCCTTGCGAGGTCAAGTAGTGAGCGAAGTTGTCGCGATCATTTTCCGTCTGGAAACCGACTAGGTTGTAGTAGGCGAGGCCGCCCAGGATCTCTCTGTGGTGGGGCAGGGTCTGCAGAATGTCAGGCGGCGCACAAGGCGTGTGAAGGAAAAATCCGATGGTGTTGCGATGGCCGCGCGAACGCAGTTCCCGTCCAAGCAACATGAGATGATAATCGTGCACCCAGACGACGTCATCTTCCCTGAGCAGCGCGCTCAAGCGGTCGGCGAACATGCGGTTGACACGGATATACCCGCTGGCGTCAGCGCGGGAATATTCCTGCAGATCGACCCGGTAGTGAAGGATCGGCCACAGCACGCTGTTGGCGAGACCGTTGTAATATTCCTGAATGTCGTTTTGCGACAGATCAATGAGGACATACGTCATCTTGTTGATATCAACGATCTGAGGCGCCCCGTTCGGCTCCTCAGAGACCTTGCCGCTCCACCCGAACCACATTCCGTTGCGATTTTTGAGCGCAGCCTTTACCGCAACCGCCATTCCCCCTGCGAGCGGGGTCCGGGGCGTTTCAGGCACCGCCACGCGGTTGGAGACGATGATCAGTCTCGCGCCCATGCTTCCTCCCAACTCGACGACAGCCGCGTTGCGCTGTTGATGATGCCCGCCATGGAATATGTCTGAGGAATATTGCCCCACAGCTCACCGGCGTCCGGGTGGATGTCCTCCGACAGAAGTCCATAGGCGTTGCGGCGTGCGAGAATCGATTCGAACAATTCACGCGCCTCGTCCTGCCGACCGATCTGATAGAGCGCGTCGATGTACCAGAAGTTGCACGCGAGAAAGGCGGTCTCCGGCGCGCCGAAGTCGTCAGGCGCGGTGTAGCGCATGATCCGGCCATTGCGCATAAGCTCGCGCCCAATGGCGTCGCAGGTCTTGATGAAGCGGGGATCGTTCGAGGACAAGAGTCCAAGCTCGGCGACCAAGAGGACGCTGGCGTCGAGATCCGGCGACCCGAATGCGCCGGTCAGGGCGCCTTGCTTTTCATCCCATCCTTCTTCGAGAATTCGCGCCCGCAAAGAGCGTGCGCTGGCGGCCCAGTATTTGGCGCGGTCGGTGATTTTGAGTTTGCGGGCAATGCCCGCGAGCCTGTCGCAAGCCGCCCAGCACAGCGCCGCCGAATAGGTGTGTGGCAGCGCGCGGGTGCGATATTCCCACAAGCCCGCATCGGGCTCGAACGCATGCACAATGGCGCGCTCGCCAAGACCCTCGAGCAGCCGGAACAGCGACTCGTCGCCCATCCTAGGGAGACGCTCGTCCACGAACATCTGCGTCGCGGCCAGGACGACGCTGCCATAGACGTCGTTCTGCCTCTGACCCGCCGCCTGGTTGCCGACCCGAACAGGACCCATGCCGAGGAAGCCCTTGAGATCAGGCGCAATCCGTTCCTCAAGCGACGCAAAGGGCACAATGCCATGCAGAGGCTGTATCTCCTCCTCGCCGCTGGCGATGGTGGTGATGTAGTTGATGTAGGATTCCATAATCTGCGTCGCGCCGAGCCGGTTCAGCGCATCGACGACGAAATAAGCGTCCCGCAGCCAGCAGTAGCGATAGTCCCAGGTTCGCGACGACGAGGGCGCCTCTGGAATTGACGTTGTATGCGCCGCCACAATCGCGCCCGTCTCGGCGAAGCTGCAAAGCTTGAGCGTGATCGCCGCGCGCACCACCTCAACTTGCCATTCGTAAGCGAGCGCGAGGTAGCGCACCCAACCTTGCCAGTAGTCGCGCGTACGGTCGAGGAATTCGCGCGACGTCGTGTCGATCGCGCTGAGGAAAGGATCGTCCTGGCCGAATATGAGGTTGACTGGCCGGTTCAGAGGAAACGAAACTTCGTTGACAATGTAGGAAAGCGGCGCGTCGGACGTGAGGCGTAAAACTTGCTCCCCGTCCAGGTAGCGGATGTGATTGGAGCCGACGACAAAATTGGTTGTCGGCCGACCGTAACCGTGGGTTGGGCGCACCCGGATCGTGACCCGAGGCAGGCCGGCGATCGGTTCGATGCGCCGTATGATTTGCGGGGGCCGGTATACGCGCTCGAAGCGCTCGAAATTCGGAGCGAAATCGGAGACGCGGACCTTGCCGCCATTGGCGTCGGTCAGGATCGTCTCGACGATCGCCGTGTTGCGCACATACTGCGACTCGGTTTGGACCAGGTTCGCGAGCGTGACATCGCAGAACCCTTTCTCCTCGTCGCCGGCCAGCAGCCGCGAGAAGACCGGGTCGGAATCGAAGTGGGGATAGCACCACCACACGATCCGAGCGTTCTGATCGACAAACGCCGCCGCGCAGCTGTTGCCAATCAAGGCCAGGTCGAGATTCTGTTTTTTTGTTTGCGTGCCCTCGGTCATGCGGTGCTTCCCCGAGCGAATTCGGCAAGCCAACCGCGCACGGCTTGCGGCGCCGGGAACGCGCCAATCGCGCCGGGGCGCGAACGGCCGACTGAATAGGCGACCCCCCCACGCGCACTGACGAGGGCGAAACCGCTTTCATCGGTCGTATCGTCGCCGACGAAGATCGGCCTACGCCCGCGAAACGTTGAGGTGGAGAGAAACGACGCGATCGCGCCGCCTTTGTCGAAGCAGGGGCTCTTGATCTCAATCGCGCAATGCGCGTCCATAATGTCTACGGCGATCGGAATCGAATCCACGAGCTCTCTGACGATATTGCGGAGCGGCCGTTCCGCAGAAGGCGCAAGTCGATAGTGGACGGTGAAGCTGAAGCGCTTGTCTTCAACGAACACGCCAGGAAACGGCTCGACCGCGCGTCTTAGCGCGGCCAGCAGCGACTGAGGCAAGTCGGCGCCCACCGTCGGTGTTGTGGACCCGTCGGGATCGAAACGAATCTCCGCGCCGTGAACTCCGCTCACTCGCAGCCGCAATGGCGCGAAGAGATGGTCGACAGCATCAATGGAGCGGCCGCTGATGAGCGCCAAGGCGCCGGCAAGCTTGCGTTCGGCGCCCGCAAGCGTCGTAACCAGCCCTGCCGGCATCACGACGTCGTCGGGCCGCGCCGCCAAGTCGAGCAAAGTGCCATCGACGTCGAGAAAAAGAGCGACCGAAGCGTCGCTTAACGGCGCAACATCACCCGACGTCGCGCCCTCCACGCTTGGCGCGTTCAATTGGTCCACCCGCACAGCTCCTGACGCCCCTTCGCCCGACCTAAGAAGGTTTTGGGGCGACAACATGGTGATGGCGTGGCGGCACGTCCGGCCGCCATCGTTTTCCCGGATCACGGAGCCTAAAACGCGCAACGGTCGAGTTGGTTCCCGAGTAAGAACAAGAAATCGCCTCGCCACGGCTGCCAAACTTGGACACGTAGACAACGCGCAACCACCGCTGATCTTTGTGGACACGGGGCAACAGGCGTGGCGGAGCCGCTGCTTCTTCTGTAGGATTTCGCCTGAGCAGCCAAGAGCTTGTCGTCCGGATTCGTTTCAGCTGTTGTGCGATGGTTCTGGACAAGCCGCCATGGATAATGCCGCCATGGATAAAAGGAGATGAGCGAGCCTTCGGTCACTGTTACCCCCTGTCGTGGTAGTGGGTTCACTTTTGACGTGATCGTCCGTGACCTACGCGGCGAAAGCCGGCATCGGGTCACGATCGACGCCAACGAAGCCGAGCGCTGGGCGAAGCTCGGCGCCGAGCCCTCGCGTTGCGTCGAGGCCGTGATGCGGTTCCTCCTCGATCGCGAGCCGAAGGAATCGATCTTGAACGCGTTCGACACGAACGTCGTTCGGCGTTACTTTCCCGGATTCGACGACGCGTTCCCCAGTTACCTCGCCCGCCTCGGCGGGGAACCGGAGCATCGTACATAGCCGTAGGCCAAACACGGAGGCATGCTGTCATGACTGTCGCCCTCGCCCGGCCGGAGGCGACGCTCGACTCCCGCTACACCGCGTCCGAGGGCTGGGTCTATATGACCGGGACCCAGGCGTTGGTGCGCCTGCCCATTCAGCAGCGCCTGCGTGATGCGGCGGCCGGCCTCAACACCGGTGGATATATTTCCGGTTATCGCGGCTCGCCGCTCGGGCGCTACGACATCGAGCTGTGGCGCGCTGCGGCGCAGCTCAAGCAACACAACATCGTCTTCCGCCCAGGCCTTAACGAGGATCTCGCCGCGACGGCGATTTGGGGCGCCCAGCAAGTCAACAACTTTCCCGGCGCGACAGTCGATGGCGTGTTCGGCATCTGGTACGGCAAGGGACCGGGCGTCGACCGATCGGCCGACGCGCTGCGCCACGCCAATTTCACTGGCTCATCCCCCAAGGGCGGCGCGCTTGCGCTCGCCGGCGACGACCACGGCGCGAAATCTTCGACCGCAGTCAATTTCTCCGACACGTTGTTCATCGCCGTCGGCATGCCGGTCATCTATCCGTCCAACACCCAGGAGCTGCTTGATTTTGGCCTGCACGGCATCGCCATGTCGCGGTTTTCCGGCTGTTGGGTCGGCATGAAGGTGGTCACCGACGTCGCCGAAGGCGGCGGCACGGTTTATGTCGGGCCCGACTTGCCCGAGATCGCCGTCCCAGAGCGGCCGAGCGCTCCGCCCCATGGCGTATGGGCGCGCACGATCGACGCGGCGGTGGCTCAGGAAGAGCGGCTCTACCAACACAAGCTTCCCGCTGCGCTCGCCTATGCGCGCGCCAACAACCTCAACCGCATCATCGGCGACAGCGAGGGCGCGAGGATCGGCGTGGTCGCCGCGGGGAAGGCGTGGCAGGATCTCTTGCAGACGCTCGGCAATCTCGGCCTCGACGACGACGGCGCCGCGCTTGGCCTGCGTCTCCTCAAAGTCGGCATGGTATGGCCGCTTGATCCAGTGATCGTGCGCGATTTCGCTCGAGGTCTCGATCTCATTATCGTGATCGAGGAGAAGCGCCCACTGCTCGAGGATCAGATCCGCTCCATTCTCTATGGCGATTCGAGAGCGCCGCGGATCGTCGGCAAATATTTCGATGGGCAGGCGTTTGATCCATCACCGGGCGCGCTAGCCATTCCCAATTTCGGCGAGATCACTCCCGAACTCATCGCCGGAGTCCTGGCCAAGGCGATTTCACGGCATGATCCGAACTGTGCGCTGAGCGCGCCGGAGGCGCCCGGCGCGATGCTCAGCAATCGTCCGGCGCCAACGCGAAGCCCGGGCTTCTGCGCCGGATGCCCGCACAACCGCTCAACGCCGGTGCCCGAGGGCAGCCGCGCGCTTGCTGGCATCGGCTGCCATTGGATGGCGACGCTGGTCAATCCGCAGCAGACCACCACCGCTTCGCATATGGGCGGCGAAGGCGTGATGTGGCTCGGCCAGGAGCCGTTCACCAAACAGGACCACGTGTTCGCCAATATCGGCGACGGCACCTACGCGCATTCGGGGTCGCTCGCGATCCGTCAGGCGCTCGCCGCCAATGTTCCGATCACCTACAAGATCCTCTTCAACGGCTTCGTCTCGATGACTGGAGGACAGCCGATCGAGGGCGGCATGACGCCGGTTCAGATCCTCGACGAGCTTGCCGCGGAGGGCGTAAAGAAAATGACGCTCGTGGCGGACGACCCGGAGCGCTACGCCGGCGTCCCGCTGCCCCACGGCGTGAGCCTTCGCCATCGCGACGCGATGGATGAGACGCAGCGTGAATTTCGCGAATTCAAGGGCGTGTCGGTCATCCTTTACGACCAGCCCTGCGCGACCGAGCGGCGGCGCCTGCGCAAGCGCGGCAAATGGGCCGACCCGGCCAAGCGCACCTTCATCAATGCACAAGTCTGCGAAGGCTGCGGAGATTGCGGGCGCGTCTCCAATTGCATGGCGATCGAGCCCTTGGAAACGGAATTCGGGCGCAAGCGGCGCATCAACCAATCGAGCTGCAACAAGGATTTCTCCTGCGTCGAGGGATTTTGCCCAAGCTTCGTGACCGTGCATGGCGGACGCTTACGCAAGCCCGAGGCGACAGCGCCTTTGGGCCAGTATCTACCGCCTGTCCCTGAGCCGATCCTGCCCGAAATACACGAGCGCTTCAGTCTGCTCGTGGCCGGCATCGGCGGCTCCGGCGTCGTCACCATCAGCCAGACGGTCGCCGTCGCCGCTTATCTCGACGGGCTTTACAGCTCCAATCTCGACCTGACGGGGCTAAGCCAGAAATACGGCGCGGTGACCGCGCATGTGCGCATCGCGCATGAACCCGGCGCGTTGCATGCGACCCGCATCGCCGCCGGCGAAGCCGACGCGCTGATCGGCTGCGACCTCATTGTGGCCGCGGGCGACGAATCGATCTCCAAGCTCAAGCGCGGCAAGACGGGCGCGGTCATCTCCGCCGATCTGACGCCGACCGCCGATTTCGCTCGCAATCCGAACTGGAGCGTGGACGCCGACGAACTGATCGAACGCCTGAAAAACGCACTTGGCGACAAGGCGCTCATTGTCGACGCACAACGTCTCTCCGCAGCGCTCATGGGCGACCCGATCGCCTCCAACATGTTCATGCTCGGCGCCGCTTGGCAAAGGGGGCTGGTCCCGATCCGCCGGGAGGCGATTGATCGCGCAATTGAACTCAACGGCGTCGCCATCGACGCCAACAAACAGGCGTTCGAATGGGGCCGGCGCGCTGGGCATGATCCGATGAGCGTCGAGACGCTGGTCGGCCTTGACGAAGCGGGTGACGAACCGCCCTCGCTCGACGCGCTTATGCAGCGTCGCGTCGCGCATCTGACGGACTATCGCGACGCAGCCTATGCGGCGCGGTACCGCGAGCTCGTTGAGCGCGTGCGCGCGGCGGAGAGAAGCGCGGGCCTGGGCGAGGCGCTGACCACAGCCGTCGCGCGCGCCTATCACAAGCTGCTGGCCTCCAAGGACGAGTGGGAAGTGGCGCGGCTGTTTGCGGCGCCTGAGTTCCAGGAGAGCCTATCGCGCGAATTCGAAGGCCCCTATCAGCTCCATTTCCATATCGGCGCGTGGCCGTTTGCACGCCTCGACCCGGCAAGCGGGCGGATGAAAAAGGGCGAAGTCGGCCCGTGGGCGATGACCGCCTTCCGCATGATGGCGCGGCTGAAATTCCTGCGCGGCACGTTGCTCGATCCGTTCCGCAACGAGCGGCGAGCGCAAGCTCGAGCGGCGCCTGATCGCCGAGTTCGAAGCCGACGTCGCGGATCTCACCCAGCGCCTGACGCCCACGTCTCATCCGATCGCGGTTCGTGTGGTCGGCGCCTATGAGACGATTCGCGGATACGGGCACGTGAAAGAGGCAAACGCCGAGGAAGCGGCGAAGGCGCGCGCGAGCGCCCTGAACGAGCTCAAGGTCGGCCGGGCGCCGGTGGAGAGGGCGGCTTAGGGCGGAGAACCCGCGCGGCGAAACCAGAGCACGGCTTTCTCCCAAGGCGTGGTCGGTTCGCGCTTTTCATGCTAAGGTAGCGCGCAACCGAAAGGAGCCCCGATGCCTCGCGCCAGACCCGAGCCGAAGGATGGCCTTACCAAGTTCCAGCGCTACCGACGCGCCCAGGTCGATAGGGGCATGAAGCTGTTGCGCGTTTGGGTTCCCGATCCGACGCGGCCGGAATTTGCCGCGGAGGCCGCGCGGCAGGCTCGACTGCTGCGCGGACGGCCGGAAGAGGCGGAAGCTTTGACCTTCATCGAAGCGGCCTTTCCGTGGCCTGAGAAGTGAGGCGAGGCGATCTCGTCACTGTCTCTGCGCCGGGGAATTATGGCAAGCCGCGGCCCGCCGTGATCGTTCAATCGGACTGGCTGATTGCAACAGACAGCGTGCTCGTCGCGCTCCTCACAAGCGCGCTCGTCGATGCGCCGCTCTATCGGCTCACGATCGAGCCGAGCGATGCAAATGGCCTCAAGGCGCCATCACAGGTCATGATCGATAAAATCGTCGCGATCCCGGGCAAGAAATGCGGCAGGGTCATCGGCCGCCTCAATGAAAGCGAACGGATCGCGCTCAATCATATGCTCGCGGTCGTGGTCGGTATCGCCGATTGATGATTTCGGTCCCCGTAGCTAGTGTTTCGCCGTTTGCTTCAAACGAATCCGCGCCGTCGCCGCCGTCCGTCAGCGAAGGGAGGCCGCAATGCAAGGCAAGACGATCGTCGTCACCGGCGGCTTCGGCGCGCTGGGAAGCGTTGTCGCGGAGACGGCGGCGAAGCGCGGAGCGTCGGTCGCATTGCTTGACTACGCGCCGACCGTCCCCGCGGGCTTCGCCGAGCAGCTCGGCGCCAACACGCTCATCGTCGGAGGCGTCGATTTGACGTCGCTCACGGCGGCCGAGACGGCGATGGCCTCAATCAAGGCGAAGTTCGGCCGACTTGACGCGCTCCTCAACATCGCCGGCGGTTTTCAATGGGATACGTTCGCGGATGGGAAGGTCGACAGCTGGGACCGGATGTACGCGATGAACTTGAAGACCGCGCTCAACGCCTGCAGGGCCGCGCTTCCCTATCTCATGGAAAGCGGCGCAGGCCGCATCGTCAATGTCGGCGCCCAGTCGGCGCTGCACGCCGCGTCGGGAATTGGCCCCTATGCGGCCAGCAAATCGGCCGTGCACCGGATGACCGAAAGCCTGGCCGACGAATTGAAGCTCAAGGGCGTGACGGTCAACGCCGTTCTGCCATCGATCATCGATACGCCGATGAACAGGCGCGACATGCCGAAGGCGGACTTCAGCCGCTGGGTTGCGCCCGCCGACCTCGCCGCGGTCATGCTGTTTCTGGCCTCGGATGAAGCTAAGGCGGTGACCGGGGCGCTCATTCCTGTCTCGGGCCGCGTCTAGCTTCCGGTTCAACTGGGCGCTGGCCTCATGATATAGCGCCGCTCGCGGCGCCGCGCCTTGGACGGCGATCAAAAAGGGGACGGTATGGGCAAGACGGCTCTCATCACTGGAGCAACCTCGGGGATCGGCGAAGCCGCCGCTCGCGCATTCGCCGCCGCCGGGTGGCGCGTCATCGCGACCGGCCGCCGGGCCGAACGACTTGAAGCCCTGGTCGCCGCTATCGGCGCCGACAAGATCCATCCCGCCGCGTTCGACGTCGCCGACGAGGCGGCGCGAGACGCCGCTCTGGCCACGCTTCCCAATGGTTTTCGCGGCATCGACCTCCTGATCAACAACGCCGGGCTCGCGCTTGGCCGCAATCCTGCGCAAGCCGCCGATCTTTCCCAGTGGAAAACGATGATCGATACGAATGTGACCGCGCTCGCTTCGCTCACGCACAAATTGCTGCCAGGGCTGATCGCCCGGCGTGGCGCGATCATCAACCTGTCGTCGGTCGCCGCGAATTATCCGTATGCGGGCGGCAACGTCTATTCGGGAACCAAGGCGTTCGTGAAGGAGTTTTCGCTCGGGCTCCGCAGCGATCTGCACGGCACTGGCGTGCGCGTCACGTCGATCGAGCCCGGTATGGTCGAGACCGAGTTCACGTTGGTGCGCACGGGCGGCGATCAGGCGGCGTCAGAGACGCTCTACCATGGCGCGAAGCCGATGACAGGTGAGGACATCGCGGCGACAATGTTGTGGGTGGCCGAGCTGCCGCCGCACCTCAACATCAACCGGCTGGAGCTGATGCCCGTGAGCCAGTCGTTCGCCGGGTTCCAGATCGCCCGCGCCACCTAAGCGCATCTCGGAAAGCGAGGACAAACATGGGCGCGTTCGTCAACGGAATATGGCGAGAGGGCGACTTCCCGCACGACACGACGGGTCATTTCGTGCGGCCCGACGCGCCTTTCCGCAATTGGATCACGGCAAGCGGAGAACCGGGACCCAGCGGCGCCGCCGGCTTCAAGGCGGAGCCCGACCGCTATCACCTCATCATCTCGCTCGCCTGCCCGTGGGCGCATCGCACCCTCATCTTCCGACGGCTTAAAGGTCTCGAGAGCATGATCTCGCTCTCGGTCGTTCACTGGCTGCTCGGCGAGCGCGGCTGGACCTTCGATCCCGGCCCCGGCGTTATTCCCGACCCGCTCTTCGGCGCGAATGAGCTGCGCGAATTCTACGTCAAGGCGCGTCCTGACTATAGCGGCCGGGTCACGGTGCCCGTCCTTTGGGACAAGAAAACGAACACCATCGTCAACAACGAATCGTCGGAAATCATCCGCATGTTCAACAGCGCCTTCGATGGCGTCGGCGCGGCGGAGGGCGACTATTATCCGAGCGGCCTGCAGCCTGAGATCGATGAAATCAACGACCGCGTCTATCGAACGGTCAACAATGGCGTCTATCGCGCCGGTTTCGCCACCTCGCAGGAGGCCTATGAAGAGGCCTTCCGGGAGCTGTTCGAGACGCTGGACTGGCTCGAGGCGCGCCTCGCTAACCAGCGCTTCCTCATCGGCCAGCGACTGACAGAAGCCGACTGGCGCCTGTTCACCACTCTCATCCGTTTCGATCCGGTCTATTTCGGGCACTTCAAGTGCAATCTCCGCGAGATCCGGAACTACGTGGCCCTAAGCCGCTATCTTAGAGAGCTTTACCATCTGCCGGGCATCGCCGAGACGGTCGATTTCTTCCACATCAAGCACCATTATTACGA
>CAVPEE010000029.1:0-70234 GCA_963702825.1 uncultured Alphaproteobacteria bacterium | reverse complement strand
TGGGCGACGCCTGAGCCGTCGCGCTAGCCCTCCGGGCATTGCCTCCGACCGTCGCGCCGCCGCGCAGCGCGATTGCAATGCTGGCTGTTTCGCACCACAATGCCTAACGGCCACCAACAAGCTAGGCTCTCGGTCACAGAGCTCGGCGACAGTGACCTTGCCGTGGCTTGAGCTATAAAAAATTGCAGCCTCGTAGCTGCGACAACAACTGATGTGGGAGGATAGAATGAGACGCCTTAGCGGAACCGCCGCGCTTTCTCTGCTCGCGGCGATAGGGGTGACTGCGCCCGCCGGCAACGCCAGCGCCGCAGAGCAGTTCGTCATCGGGGTCTCCAACACTCATATCGGCAACAGCTGGCGCGAGGAGTTCGTCTGCTCGATCAAAGCCGAGGCCCTCGCCTCGGGCTTGGTTTCGAAGGTCATTCTCGCCAATCGCGAAGCGGGGCCTTCCGAGCAGATCGCGGACCTGCGCACGCTGATCTCGGCCGGCGTCAACGCGATCATCATAAACCCGTCGGACGAAAAGGCGCTCAACGGCGTCATCAAGGCCGCAGCCGACAAGGGGATCGTCGTCGTTGCCGCGGACCAACCCGTCAGCGCTCCGGAAGCGTATATCGTGACCGGCGATCAGGTGACCTACGCCAAGGTCGGCGCCAAATGGCTGTTCGACCAGTTGAAGGGCAAGGGCGATGTCTATCAAATGCGCGGGATCGATGGGGCTCCCGGCGATGGCGTCCGGCAGACGGGCTTCGACGCGGCGCTGAAGGATGACCCTGGGATCAAGGTCGTTGCGACGACGTTCATGGACTGGTCCAACGAAAAGGCCGCGCAGCAGATGTCGGCGATGCTCGCCTCGGGCAAGCATTTCGACGGGGTCTGGACATCGGGAATCGACTATACGGTGATCGAGGCGATCAAGGCCGCACATAAGCCGTTTGTGCCGTTCGTCGGCGCCGACAACAATGGCTTCATCAAGCAATTGATCGACTACAAGAAGGACGGATTGGCTGGCGTCGCCGTGGCGAATTCACCCGCGATCGGCGCAGCTGGGTTAGTCGTCGCCCTCGATGTGCTGCAAAAGAAACCTCGCGACAAAGTGACCACCGTTCCGACAGCCTATTACGACAACACGACCGACGAAAATGTTGAGATGCTGAAGAAGCTCTACGACCCGAACGTTGCGCCGACTGATCCTATCTATGGTCCCGAAAAGGACTATGGTCACTTCACCGCCGCACAGGAAAAGGACTGCAAGGGTCCGGGCGAGTAACACCCGTTGCCGGCGGCGTTCGGGCTTTCGTGGGCGCCGCACTGCTCATTGAGCCAGTTGTCTAATCGTACTTGTTGGTGGCAATGGTTCGGGCCGTCATGAACGGGCTGCGAGCGGAGGCGGAGGCGTTCCGATGAACGACTCCGCGCCTCTCCTTGAGGTCCGCGATGTCGCCAAGCGATTCGGCGCGGTCATAGCGCTCAAGTCGGCGACGTTGAATCTTGTCCGTGGCGAGATCCACGCATTGATGGGAGCCAACGGCGCGGGCAAGAGCACGCTGGTGAAGATTCTCACCGGCGTTCACCCGGCTGATGCTGGAACCGTAACGATCAACGGCGCAACGCGCCTGTTTCGCTCGCCCGCCGAAGCGCGTCGAGCAGGCATCGTCTCGGTCTATCAAGATCCCGCGCTCGTCCCGGATCTGACAATCGGCCAAAATATGCGATTAGCCGATGTCCCCCTCGCGAAAGTGCGGAGCTACTTTAACGACCTTGGAATAGAGGACCTCGATCCGAACGCGCTGGTGCGAGACATTTCGTATCCAGTTTTGCGCCTCATCGACTTGGCTCGCGCCCTGGCCTCCAATCCAGTCCTGCTCATCCTCGATGAGATCACCGCCGCTCTTCCGGCAAATCTGGCCGAACGTGTCTTCGCAGTCATGCGGAGCTGGCGCGAGCGCGGCAATTCAGTGATTTTCATCTCTCATCGTATGGCGGAGGTCGGCGCGCTCTGTGATCGCGCCACGGTTTTGCGCGATGGCGCAACAGTCGGCGTCATCGACACAGCCCCCGGAAGTGGAGAGCGAATCGTCTCGCTTATGCTCGGCCTAGACCCAACGAAGGTTAGCCCTTCGGAGTCGGAGCAACGACAAAATCGCAGCGCCGACGACGATCTCGCCGCTCTCGAGGTCCGCGATCTTTGCTACGGCCACATGCTCAAGAACGTGTCTTTCAGCCTCCGGGCCGGGGAGATTCTCGGGGTTGCGGCGCTCGAAGGTCAGGGGCAGCAGGAACTGTTCGACTGTATTGCTGGAGTGACCCGTAACGACGGAGGAGAGATCGCGGTCCACGGCCAAAAGCTGAAGCTCAATCATCCTGGCGACGCAATCGCTGCAGGCCTCGTGCTGGTCCCGGCGAATCGACTGCAGGCGCTTCTGCCGCAGCGCTCGATCCGCGAGAACGTGGCTTTGCCGCTTGTACGCAACCCGTCGAATTGGGGCCTCATCAACGCCCGAACGGAACGTCAGCGCGTTTCCAACGCTGTCAAGCGATTGCAAATCGACACCCGAGCGGAGTCCCAAACGCGCCGGCTAAGCGGCGGTAACCAGCAGAAGGTGGTGATCGCACGATGGATTGCGACGGGATTCCAAACTCTGCTTTGCTTCGATCCGACGCGCGGCATCGACATCGGCACCAAGCATCAGATTTATCGGTTGTTGCGCGAGATGGCCGACGCCGGGTCGTCCGTGCTGCTGTTCACGTCCGAGCTTCCGGAAATTGCCCTGGTGTGCGACCGGACGATTGTTTTGTTCGGGGGCGAAATCGTCGCCGAGATGCCGGCTAGCGAAGCCAACGAGGAAACTTTGCTTCGCGCCGCACATGGCCTGGAGGTGGCTCCCGCCATGGGCGCGGTCCAGCGCGCCAGCGTCCGGTCAAGCGGAACGGGCGCGATAACCGAGTCGGCCGACAATTCATCGTTGAGCGTCCAAGCGCCAAACCAGAGCTCCGGGCTTATCGACAAGATCTGGGGCGTCGTTGTGCGGTATCCCGCGCTATTCGGCATGCCGGTGCTCTTCGTCGTTTTCCTGATGGCTACCGTCGCGATTCATCCGAGATTCGATTCGTTCGATGCGCAATCCGTCGCGATGGCGGCGTTGCCGTTGGCGTGCGCCGCGGCTGCGCAGGCCGTGGTCGTGATCTCCGGCGGAATCGACCTGTCGATCGGATCCGTCATGGCCGTGGCGAACGTTCTCGCGGCGCGCACGATGAATGAAGCCAGCTTCGGCGAAGCGCTATGGCTCGCCCTGGTGATCCTCGCCGCCGGCGCAGCCATAGGCGCAGTCAATGGGCTGCTCGTCATCGTCTCTCGTGTCCCGGACGTCATCGTTACACTGACAACCGGCTTTATCTGGGGCGGCGTCGCGCTGCTGATCCTTGAGAAGCCGGGCGGCGGCGCCCCTCCCGAGTTTGCGAATCTTGGCACTGGCACGGTCATCACCGAGTGGCTGTCCAACTCGCTGGTTCTGCTTGTCCTATCCGTAGCGCTCGTATGGATTCCGGTCCGCATGTCGAGGACCGGCCTGCGCATCTACGCCACCGGCAGTGACAAGGTCGCCGCGTTTCGGAGCGGCGTGAATGTCGAGCTAGCCCGGCTTCTGGCCTACGTCCTCGGCGGCTTGTTCAGCGCCATTGGCGGAATCGGTTTGACGATGACGACCGGCATAGGCTCTCCGCACGCGGGCGTTCTCTACACGCTGAGCGGATTGGCGGCCGTGGTCATTGGCGGAGTGAGCCTGACGGGTGGGCGTGGCGGGATTGTGGGGCCGGTCATTGCCGCTTTTGTGCTCACCCTCATTCCCGCCGACCTGATCTTTCTGAACATTGACCCGAACTTCGGCCAAGTCATCCAAGGAACTTTGATTGTTCTCGTGGTGATGGCTGGCGGGCTCGCAACCATAGTGAGAAACCGCAAATGAGCGGTTCGTCGGATACGTCGACGCGGTCTAGGCGCTTGGAGGCCCGCAGCGTTCTTTTCTGGTTTCAGCGGAACACGATTGTTGCTCTGATCCTGCTGCTCCTGCTTTTCATCGCAGCGGTCGAGCTCCTGAAACCGGGCACAGTCAATCCCGTTTGGCTATCGAACACGCTCCTGTTCGCGGCCCCGCTCGGTATTTTTGCCGCGGGTCAGACCATGGTGATGTTGACCGGCGGAATCGATTTGTCCGTTGTCAGCGTCGCGATGGGTTCGGCATTCCTCATGACGACCACAGCGCTAAAGTTCGGCAATGTAACGGCGGTCGCGATTGGGCTCGGGCTGGGCTTGGCAGTGGGAGCGATCAATGGCGTGGGTATCGCTCTGCTGGGCGTTCAGCCACTAGTGATGACGCTCGGCACCGGGCTGATGACGCAAGGCGTGATCATCGTCTACAGCCAGAAGATCTTGGCGTCGCGCTCAATCGTGCCAGACTTCATCCATGCCATTGGGTCCGACCGTTTGGGTGGCCTCATTCCTCTCGACCTACTTCTGTGGCTGCCGATCGCGGCGCTGGTGCTGATCACGCTTCAGCGAACCGGGTTCGGCCGTTTGCTCTATGCGATCGGCGACAATCGTGAGGGCTGTCGGCTGGCCGGCGTGCGCGTGTGGCGGCTCCTCTTTATCGACTACGTTATTTGCGCGCTTCTGGCTTCCCTCGCCGGATTCGTGCTCGTCGGCCATACCAATTCCGCCGATCTCAGTTTGGCCTCCACCTATCTCTTGCCTTCCATCGCGGCGGTCATCATCGGGGGCACATCGATTTTTGGCGGCAGCGGAGGCTATTCCGGCACGATCATTGGCGCCCTGATCCTAACCGTGCTCGACGGACTGCTGACCCTTCTTGATTCGCCTGAGCCGATCAAACAGATCCTCTACGGCGCCATCATCTTTGTCTTGGCGGCGGCCTATTCTCGCCTCACCGCCTGAGACATAGGGCGCAGGTATTCCGGACGTTTCTGGCCCTTCAATTCATGTAAGCCCCAATATCTGGCTCACAACATCTCGTTCGGCGCCCGTCGCTGCGAAATCATCGAACGCCCTGTCGGTCACGCGGATGATGTGAGCGGCAATGAACGGAGCGCCTTCGGCGGCCGCAACCGCGGGGTGCTTCAGGCAATCCTCCCACTCGTATACCGCCCAGCCGCCGAAATCATACTCGGCGAGCTTCGAGAAGATCTGCTTGAAGTCGACTTGGCCGTCGCCGAGCGAGCGATCTCGCGCCGCGCGCTTCAGCCAGGGTTGATAGCCGGAATAGAAGCCTTGTTTGCCGGTCGGTCGAAACTCGGCGTCTTTCACGTGAAAGCCTTTGATACGTTCGTGATAGAAGTCGATGAACTCGACGTAATCCAGTCCCTGCTTGATGAAGTGGCTGGCGTCATAATTGATAGCGCAGCGCGGATGATTGCCGACCGCAGCCAGGAATTGTTCGAACGTCTCCCCGTCGAAAACTTCCTGGCAAGGGTGCAGTTCAAACCCAATGTCGACGCCAACTGCGTCAAAGGCGTCGAGGATCGGCGTCCAGCGCTTGGCGAGCTCGCCAAACGCCGATTCGATGAGATGGCCCGGTCGCTGCGGCCATGGATATACATACGGCCAAGCGAGCGAACCGCTGAACGTCTGCACGAGTTTAAGACCGAGGCGCTGCGACGCCATGGCGGCCGTCTTCATCTCCTCGACCGCCCAGGCCTGACGCGCTTTAGGATTCCCTTGCACGCTCGCCGGCGCGAAAGCGTCGTAGAACGCGTCATATGCAGGATGGACGGCGACCAGTTGGCCCTGAAGGGCGGTTACCAGCTCTGTGACAGCGAGCCCATGCTCCTTCAAAACTCCTGTAATCTCGTCGGCGTAGGTCTGGCTTTCAGCACAACGATGGAGATCAAGAAACCGGGTGTCCGAGCTCGGGAGCTGCAGCCCCACATAGCCTAAGCTTGCAGCCCACTTGGCTATCCCAGGGAGGCTGTTGAATGGCGCACGGTCGCTCGCAAGCTGTGCGATGAGCAGCGCTGGTCCTTTGATCGTGCGCACGACATCCCTCCTTTATCTCGTCTGATGCGATTGGCGCTGTCTCAACTGCAAGCTGCTATGTCCGAACCGTGGCGCAAAGCCAATGGTTGAGGCGGACAACGGTTCAATCATCGTCGGCTAGTCCGATCCGGAGGAAACGCGGCTCCATCTTAGGGCGCCGTTGCCCGACTACTAAGCGATGACGGCAAGATCCTCGACGCTGGCCGCGTGCGCACCCCGATGCTTTAGAAGGCTCTTGCCGATCTGCGGCGCCATTTCGAACGGCTCGCCCGGTCGAAATCGCCTCTGGCGCACCGCCTCGCAGACGCGGCGAGGTTGATTGTGGCGATTGCGCGAAGGGAACCGTTCGTCGCGCCAGCGAGGATCGTCGCGAGAGACCCAGCGCTCCGACGACGCACCATAGGGGCTCCTAAATCGCAAGGAGGAGTTCGAAAACCTTGATCGGTGCGGCTCCGCCCTCGTCTATGCCTTCCAATTGATTGTTTGCGCGGTGCTGCCGCATTGACGTGATGTCTTATATCTGATACATCAGAGCACGGAAATGTGCCCGTCACGATTTTGAGCCGAAGTGGTCGACCGGACCCTCTCACATCACTAAACGCGCGTTGCGTTGATATGAGCATCACTCCCCTCAGGACAAGCAGGCGACACTCGTGTTCAATCGCGCCTCCTTGAGCGAGCAAGTCGAAGCTGCGCTACGGCAAGAAATCACGCTTGGCCGCTTGCGTCCCGGCCAGAGAATTAGCGCGTCCGACTATCTGACCAGCTGGAACGTGAGCATCACACCGTTCCGTGACGCCGTGCGAACCTTGCAGAATCGAGGCTTCGTAACGGTTGAGCCGCGCAAAGGCGTCTATGTCGCGGCGATCAATCTGAAAACCTTGCAGGAAATCTTCGAGTTGCGGATCGCGCTTGAATGTATGGCGATCGAGCTTGCCACCTCCCGTGGGGATGCGGGAGAGGCGGAGCGCGTCCGAGCGGCTTACGTCAAAGCAGGTGTTCGGGTCCGCAAGGGCGACCGCGCGTTGCTGGCCGAGACCGACGAGGCGGTCCACGATTTTGGCCGCAATGCGTGCGGCAACGCACGTCTACAGCAGCTTCTGTCCTCTCACATGGATCTCATTCAATGGACCCAGAATACGGCCATTCGTAAGTATCCTGAATCCCGTGAACTGGCGTTGCCCGAGCATATCGCAATCATGGATGCTGTCTGCGCGCACGACGCCGCTCGAGCTTCGCACGCCATGCGGACTCACCTCGACAATGCCTATCTGCGGATGGCGGATCGGTTCGAGGCGGCGCAGGACCCGAGTTCCGGCGAAGGCGCTCCATGAGAGTCAAATCGGTCAGCTCGCACATCCTTCGCGCGCCGCTCGGAGCGCAGAAGTTCTACTCGTCGCAGGCCGCTTTTCCGGAACGGAACAGTTACCTCGTCCGGGTCGAGACGGACTCAGGTCTCGTCGGCTGGGGAGAAGGCGGGCAGTATGGTCCGCCGGAGCCGGTCGCCGCATGCGTCGACGCTGTTTTTGCGCCGCGGCTCATCGGGCGAGACCCGACCGAGCCGGTGAGGATCTGGGAGGAGCATTACGCGTTCTCCCGCGATTTCGGGCAGAAGGGAACGTATATCGAGGCGATCTCCGCTATCGATATCGCTCTCTGGGACATCGCGGGCCAGGCCGCGGGCCTCCCCGTCTGGAAGATGCTTGGCGGCCGCTTCCGCGACAGCGTCACCGCCTACGCGACCGGCTGCTACTACCCGGACAATTTCCGCGACATGCCAGCGGTCTTGCGCGCGCTCGAGAAGGAGGCCTCAGGCTACGCTGACGCCGGCTTCCAGTTCCTGAAGATCAAAGTCGGCCTGCTCAGCCTCGCCGACGATATTGAACGCCTCCGCGTCATCCGGACGGCGGTCGGTCCGCGGATCGGCCTGCTTGTCGACGCCAACCACGCCTACAATGCCGCTTCAGCCGTTCGCATGGGCCGGCTCATGGAGGCGCATCAGATCGAGTTTTTCGAGGAGCCCGTTACGCCCGAGGATCACGAAGGCTACCGGAAAGTGCGGCGCGAGAATCCCATCGCCGTGGCGGGAGGCGAGTGCGAGTTCACCCGTTACGGATTCCGCGATCTCATCGGCGGAGGCTGCGTCGACATTGCCCAGCCTGATCTTGCTTGCGCAGGCGGGTTTTCGGGTTGGCTCGACATCCTGGCTCTGGCGAAAAGCTACGGCGTGGCGACGATCCCTCACGTCTGGGGAAGTGGCATCGCGGTCGCGGCGGCGCTCCACGCGGTGGCGTCGATTCCGCCTTTCCCGCATACGGCCAATCCGCTCCCGTTGCTCAACGAGCCGGTCATTGAATTTGACCGCAAGCACAATCCGCTCCGAGACGAACTCCTCGCTGAACCCTTCACGCTGAAGGACGGACGTCTGATGGTTCCCGATCGTCCGGGGCTTGGAGTCACAGTGAGGGACGACACGCTCAAGGCCTACAAGCGATGACGGAAGCATCTCCTTCAATGCGCTTTGCGCAAAAGAACGTCCTGGTCACCGGCGCAGCCGCTGGCAAAGGTGCGTCGCGAGTGGGAGGCGACGCCGATGAACCGGTTCGTGGAGCCGCAGGAAGTCGCATCGGTGATGCTCTTTCTTTGCAGCGCGGACGCGAGCGCAATGACAGGTCAAGCCATCAACGTGACTGGCGGATTCATCATGACGTAAGCTCGCCATTGTCCGTCGAACGCGCCGAATTCGTTCCGCAAAGGAGGAAGATAACGAAGATCGTACTTGCACTTCTTGACTGCCGCGCCAACAGACCATGACTATGCTTGCATGGCTCTTGTTTTAGGTAACATCGCCATCTTGGAGCGGCCACATGGCCGCACGGAATCAAGTTGAAAGCTAGCGACGTCAATCATGGCGTTGCGCAATGGGAGGAAGACCATGACCAACTCGAATCTGACTGCTCGCCCAAATCGCCGCCGCTTTCTTCACGGCGCGGCGGCTCTCGGCGTCGCGGGCGCATTGCCTGCGATCCGGACGCCGGCTTTTGCCGCGGACGCCGAGAATTTGGTTCCCAAACAGCACTATCTCATCGCCTTCTCGAACGGCGACATGAACAATTCCTGGCGCGCCGCCTTCGTCAACTCGATGGAGCAGTGGGGCAAGAAGTTCAAATCGGTTGGCCCGGGCGTCGACTACGTATGGACGAACAGCGCCGGCGATTCCGCCAAACAGCTTCAGGACTGCCAGACCCTGCTCGCGCAGAAGCCGAACATCCTCATTCTTTCCCCCAATCAGGCGCAGCCCTTGGATCCCGTCATCGATATGGCGACCAAGGCCAATGTTCCGCTCGTGGTCATCGACCGCGCGCTGATTCGGAAACCGCCGACCGGCACCTACGTCTTGAACATTACGCAAAACTACGGCGTGAGCGGCATGACGATGGCGGCTTACGCGCTCGATCATCTGAAGCGCAAGCACGGCGACTACAAAGGCAACATCGTCGAGATCCAGGGCGAGCTTGGCTCGTCTCCGAACAACGACATGTATGTCGGCATCCGCGAAGTCATCAAGCACTACCCCGACGTCAAGATTCTCTCGACCGAGGAAGGCAAGTGGTCGAACGACGGCGGCAGGCGCGTGATGCAGGGATTTCTACAGCGCTTCACCGACGACCAGATGGATGTCATCTTCACCTACTCGGACGCCGAGGGTCTCGGCGCGATGCAGGCGATCAAGGCCGCGGGGCGGAATGAGCTGCTCGACGGCCGCATCGCGTCGAAGGACGGCGACGTTGCTTTCATCCAGGCTATAGCCGACGGCAAGGCCATGATGTCGACGGAATGCCCGCCTTATTACGGCGCCTTTGCGATCCCCGAGGCCATCCAATATCTCAATGGAGCGCTGGATCAGAAAGGCATCCAGTATCTCAAGCTGCGCGTCTGGCCCAATCCCAACGCGCCAACGATGCTCAGCGTTTCTGACGCCGACGTGAAGGCGATCCTCGCGAAGCAGATTAAATTCACGCTGGACGCGAAGCTGCCGCTCATTCCGCCGGAGACCGGCGACTACGAGCAGCTCTATTTCGACGCCTCGAAGGTCAAGGGCTACGACGATGTCCAGGCCTACCTGAAGACCGGGGAGGTTCCGAAGGACATCGTCGACCTCCAGAACACCTAGCAGCTTACCCAACAACCTCTGCGTCTGGCGACGATCGTTGGTCGCCAGACGCAGGGCTGAACCACCATCACAAGAGGTGCGCTCGCCGCGCTCCGAAGAGCGGATTTGGGGCGTGACGGTCGCGGCGCTCGCCCGCTTTCCGCCTTATGAATCCGAGGAGACCGATTGACCTTGGCCTACCGCCTCGAACTCGAGAACGTCTCGAAGCACTACGGAAACACGCGCGCGCTCGAATCGGTCAGCGTTGAAATTCCGTCGGGAAAGATACGAGGACTGGTGGGCGAGAACGGCGCCGGAAAATCGACGCTGTCGAAAATCATCGCCGGCGACATCAGGCCAACCTCGGGCACGATGAAACTGAACGGGGCCGAGGTCCCGTACCTCACGCCGACATCCGCGCGTCGCGCCGGAATCGCGATCGTTCATCAATGGGGCGATCTGGTGCCCACCATGACAGTCGAGGAGAACATCTTCCTCGGCAGCGAAATCCATGGGGCATTTCGAACCCTGAACAAGAGCGAGATGCGACGCAGGGCTCGCGAGGTGCTGAACGAGCTTGGCGTCGATGTCGATCCAAGCTTGCCGGTGAGCGAGCTTTCGCCTGCTCACAAGCAGATTGTCGCCATATCCAAAGCGCTCGTGCGGCAATGCGATCTTCTAATCGTCGATGAGGGCGGCGTCTCGCTCGATAAGAAAGAAACCGTGCTTCTGCACGCCGTGTTGCGCCAATTGCGAGGCCAGGGCGTCACGATTATTTACATCTCGCATCTTCTCGACGACGTGGTGGAGCTCAGCGACGAAATTACGGTCTTAAGAAACGGCGCGCTCGTTGAAACGCTCGACGCCCGTTCGACGACGGCGGAGGACCTGGCTGTCGCGGTCGTCGGCCACGAGGTGCGCCGCCCGTCGCGCGCGGAAGCGACGAATGATTTTTCGCAACGACGCACGCTTCTCGATGTCAAAGGCCTGTCCTGGACACATGACGCGGCCGAGTTCTCGCTCAAAGTTCGGGAAGGCGAAATCCTTGGCATTACCGGGCCTGAGGGCGCCGGAAAATCGGAACTCCTGAGGACCATCTTCGGACTGATGCCGCCGACGCGAGGAACGGTCTCGATCGACGGCGACACGATCGGCTCGCGAAGCCCGAGGGAAATGCTGAACCGCGGCGTCGCCTTCGTGCCGGAAGATCGTTTTGCCGAAGGTGTCCTTCTCGATCGCAACATCGAGGAGAATATCTCTCTTCCCAAAATCAGCTTCGAGAAGAGGTTCTTTCTCCCGACGACGGAGCTCAGGGCGGAAGCCGTCAAGAAGGCGGCTCAGATCAAGACGAAGATGGCGTCCATCGATTCGCTCGTCAGCGAACTCAGCGGCGGCAATCAGCAGAAAGTGGTCGTGTCGAGATGGCTCGAGGACAGCTATCGGCTGCTCTTGTTGGATGAACCCTACAAGGGAATCGATATCGGGGCCAAAGACGACATCAATGAGGCCATTCGCGCGATGGCGAGCGCGGGCCGAGGCGTGATCGTCATCAGCACCGAATTCGCAGAGCTCGTTGGCCTTGTCACGACGCTTCTGGTGATCGTCAACCGCAAGATCGTGAGCACGCTCACCGGACCGTCCATCACTCCCCATGAGATCGTTCGCTATTACCAATACGAAGTCGAAACTCCGAGTCCGAGCTTCGAAGGGACCAGCCCGCCGGCTGCGATGAGCTAGGCCGCGAAGCCAATCGAACCGGACAAGGAAACCCAATATTGCCCCACCGCCTCAGATCGATCCTCAGGGAGCTCGATGTCTTCGTCATCCTCGGCGCCCTCTTGCTCGTCGCCGCTATTTTCAAGGCGAGCACCTTCTACAATCTCTCGAACCTGTTCACGATCCTCGAACTGTCGGCGGTCTTGGGCATCGCGACGCTCGGCGAGGCGATGATCCTGATCGTGCGCGGCGTCGACGTCTCGGTCGGCGCCGTCATGGGCCTCGCGGGCACGCTCTCAGCATTCCTGATCCCGGATTTCGGGCTCACCGTTTCGATCCTCGTTCCCCTTCTCGTGTGCGGCCTGATTGGCCTGGGGAATGGTTTGCTCGTCGAAAAGGGCCGCGTTCCGCCGATCGTCGCCACCATCGGGATGATGTGGGTCGTCAGCGGCCTGGCCGGAGGCGTCAGCAACGGGCGCCTCATTCCGATCCTCGATGAATTGTTCCAGCAAATTGCCTTGGGCAGCGCGTTCGAGATTGTGCCGCTCTTCTTTGTCGGGCTCATCGTCATCGGCGCCGTCGCCTATTTCGTTCGATCCAACTTCGCGATCGGACGATACGTCTACGCGATCGGCGGCGATGAAGGGCGCTGCTTATTATTCGGCAATTCCGGTCGCGAAGATTCGGATCGGCGTCTATGGGGTCGCTGGCGTTCTCTACGGGGTCGCCGGATTGCTGATGGCCTCTTACGTCCGCTCAGGCATGCCGACGGTCGGAAAAGGGTACGAGTTCAAGGCGATCACAGCCGCGGTCCTTGGCGGCATCGCGCTTACCGGCGGACGGGGAAACATTTTCAAAGCCATTGTCGGGGCGGTGATCCTGATCGTCCTCTATGGCGTAATCACCGCCTTCGCCGTGTCCCCTTACATCCAGGGAATCATCCAGGGCGCCATTCTGGTTGGAGCGGTCTAC
Source organism: uncultured Alphaproteobacteria bacterium (assembly GCA_963702825.1). Taxonomy (GTDB): domain Bacteria; phylum Pseudomonadota; class Alphaproteobacteria; order Rhizobiales; family Beijerinckiaceae; genus Roseiarcus. The sequence continues at coordinate 57,344 of CAVPEE010000029.1, read as the reverse complement.
TATGCAACTCGCAATGACTAAGGCCAAAGCGAGCCTGCAGCGCTACAATCAGCTTTTCCTCTTGGTTGCAGTCCTCGTCATCGCGACCGTCATCTCACGCGGGGTCTTCATAAGACCCACGAATCTGATCCTGGTCATTGCCAGCGCTGCGGCCTTCGGCCTCGTGTCTTTCGGCCAGGCCTTGGTCGTCATTGGCGGAGGATTCGACCTCGCCGTCGGCTCGCTCGTCGCCATGTCGATTTCCGCGATCGTTTTTTTTCGCTCCGACTTTGGCATTGTTGGCGGCACGCTTGCGGCTCTCGCCGCCGTGACGGTCGCCGGGCTCATCAGCGGCATCTTTGTGTCGCGAACGAAAATTCCTCCGTTCATTGTCACGCTCGGTATGCTGTCGGTCGCGGACTCGATGTCGTGGATCCTCGCTGCGGGTCAGCCGATCACCGTGCCGGAGTACAACGACGCCATCTCGCCCTTGTTCGAGTCCCTGCCGCTCGGCGAGAACGTATTTCCGATCATCGTCCTCATTGTCGGATTTGTCGCCACGAGCCTGCTGCTCCATCGGAGCAAATGGGGACGATACATCTACGCGATCGGCGACAACGAAGCGGCCGCTCGGATCGCCGGCGTGCCGGTGATGAGGACGAAGCTGCTCTGCTACGGCTTGTCCGGCCTCTTATGCGCGGTCGGCGCGATCATCTATCTCTACCAGAACATCAGCGCGACGCCCGGCGAGGGCGCCGACTATCTTCTCCTGAGTTTCGCCGCGACGATTCTTGGCGGCGTCTACATGTACGGGGGAGAAGGGACGATTCCCGGCGTACTTATCGGGGTGATCTGCCTCGCCAGCATTACCAGCGCGCTGACGATCGCGGGCGTTCCCCCGTCGATCTACCAGGGCGTCCTCGGGGTGATCGTTCTGGCGGTCGTGCTCTTCCAAGCGCGGATACGAAGGTAGGGGCGCCTAGGTAGATCGACGCGCTATACTGATTATCAGCTCCGTTCATTCCAATCGCCGCGCCTCTTGCCGTCGCGAGGCAGCTCTCACGTGACTGGAGTCCGCGCAATCACGACGTAGAGCATTGCGATCTGGAATGACCGCTTAACATCGATGCCGGCCGTCGGCGTGGCTGCATTCGCTTGGTTCCGGCGGTCCTGATTTCGACTTCGCCGCCCGCGGCGCGGTTCGTCAACCGGGCAATGATGCTAATCGGTGGCGGCGGGCGAGGCCGGTTTGCTGTTCCTTGAGGGCAGTTTCGTATTCGGCCGGTTCGGCGGCCCGTAATATCGAACGCGATTCCCGCGCGCACGCGGTTTCGATGCGCGATTTCTTCACACCGGGGAAGAACCTGAGAGACGCTCAAGCGTCGTGAGGGCCCCCCGGTCCGATCCCTGGTGCTCCGGCGCTGGCAACACGGCCTATACGTCGCGCTGGATCAAGAAGTCGACGCAACCGCGCAGCCAATCAAGGTCGGGGCTCGCTGGTACGCCGGTGAACGCCGACTCCTCGAACTCGCGCGCTGCGGCTTCTGCGAGCGCGGCCGCTGCCTGTTGCGCCCAGAGAATGCTGCCTGCGTCCTCGATGATCTGATGGAGCCTCATGATCTCGCGCGGCAAGCGTCGTTCGCGCGGCCTCTCTAAGAAGGAGCCAATCCACGCCCTATCAGTCGGACTGGCGTGGGCGAACGCATGGGTCAGCATGAGGGTCCGCTTGCCCTCCCAAAGATCGCCGTCTATCTCTTTGCCATACCGCGCCAGGCTTCCGTTGAGGTTCAGGACGTCATCCTTGATCTGGAACGCGAGTCCGGTCAGATAGCCGAAGCGATCGAACCGGCTCAGATTTTGATCTTCGCCGTTGGCGATGAGGGCGCCGATGCGCATCGGGTGAATGAAGCTGTACCAGGCTGTCTTCTTGAGGACGAGCCGCAGATAATCGTCCACCCCGAGCGTGAGATTGTTGTCGCGCACCCAACCGAGCTCCATCGCCTGCCCCTCAAGAGTCTCGACAAGCAGATGGTCGACCTCGTCGAGGATGCGAAACGCAGTCACCGGTCCAAGCCTTTCCGCGGCCTTCCGGAACAAGCGCATGCTCAACGCATTCATCTCGTCGCCGACATTGACAGCGATAGGAATTCCCACGCGCCGGTGCATCGTCGCGACGCCGCGTCTGGATTCGCTCTCGTCCTCGATGTCATCGTGCACGAGAAACGCGTTGTGGAGCATTTCCAGGCCTGCGGCCGCAGGGAAGGCGTCCTCGGCGCGGCCGCCCAGCGCGCGCGTGGTCGCGATGCACAACGCCGGGCGCAGACCCTTTCCCGACCGACTGACAAAATCACTGACGAGACCGTAAAGGTGTCGCTGCGGCTCCCAAGTCGGCACGGCCGCAGTCAGCGTGTCGGATATCATCTCGCGATACCACCCGAGGCGTTCGATGAACCCACCAGGTCCAAGGATTTCGCTGGCGCCCGGCATTAGACCCGGAGCGCCAACCAGTGCGTCCTGCAACGCCGGCGCCTCAACCAGGGCTAGCCGGAGCGGCGCGTCTACGCCGGTCGACTCCTTCACGTCCTCGATGTGCTGGATCTTAGGATCGAGCGCTTCGGCGATGGGACTAACGAACGGCGCGACCGCCACGAGTAGCGGCCTCACCTGCTCAAGAAGCGGCGTCCCACCGATAGCGCGTTCCGCAACGTGCACGAGCGAGTCATCCCAAGGCAGACCGGCCTTGAATCGCATCTCGTCATGCAGTCGCCACGGAGCGAGAAGCTCCGACTGATGCAGCGGCCAAACCTCGCAGCGCGGTCCGTCGAACTTGACGTCGTCGAGGATGCCGTTGACCGCGCGCCGGGCCGCCTCGTTGGCGCCTTCCATCGTCGCGAGGTCGGTGTAGGTGCGTACGTAGTCCGACGCCAGAAAAAGATTCGGAATCGCTGTGGTCGCCTCAGGCCGCAAAGCCCAGGTGTTCTCCAGATTCACGAGCAGTGGCTCGACGTTACGCAGAAAATCGGAACGCGTTTTGTCATCCCGGATATCGGGGTCGAGAAACCAGGAATGGAGGTCCTCGTCGAGCAAGAGCTCCTTCTCGCCGTTGACAGACTGCTTAAGTTGGCTCCACGCCTCGCGCACGAATTCTTCACGTGAACATTCCATGGCCGGTCGGCCAGTCGAGCCGGGGCTCGTCCAGTCGGACACGTCGACCGAGATCACCCCCCGGATCTCATCGTCGCCAAAGTTATCGGGCGAAAAGCTGCTCCAGAACTGAACCTGAGAGATGCTGGTAAGCGCCCACGCGGTATCGATGTGGATGACGTGGCCATGCGTGATGGGCAGGTCGCGCTTGAGGTAGAATTGCACGCCGTTCATCCACTCGACATTCGGGGCCAGAGTGCGCACGTTGGCGAGACTCGGGTCGGCAAGCAGCATGCTATTGGTGATCATGGGAGCGAATCGCTCAATCGGAAGCGCCGCAACGTAGTGATCGCCGCTCCAGAGCGTACGCTTGCCTCTCTTCCAGTGGGTGAGATGCCTTGTGGTCACGCCGGTGATGCGCGTCCCGTCGCAAAAGATTTCCTCCACCTCCTCGTCGATGACGTATTGCACGCCGCGCGATTCGAGATAGGTCCGCCACGGATCGATCCAGGCGAGATTCGTGGGCGCGTCAAGCACGCGATCGGATGACCCCGAGGTTGGATTGATGATCGTCATCATCATCTGCACGAACATGTCGCCGACCGTGCGCGCGCTCGCCGTCTCCGCCTTTGAAGCCACCAGAGAGCGTGTGAAGCCGGTCGCCAGAAACTTCTGGTACGCCGGCGAGCGCTCTGCCGCCCCGATGAACTCCCACCAGCTGGTCCGTTCATATTCCTCGAGTCGGCGCTCCTCGCATGTCGTCAGGAGCTGCCAGAACCTGGCGCCAAAAAACGCAAGCTCCCCCGGCGAGAAATCAATGACCGGTCCGTACAGCAGGAGAACGTCGCGCAGCAGGGTGCCGGCATCGCGCGTCGTTCGCGGAAAGAGGGTAGGCACCTCGAACGCCGGCAAACCGTATTGCGTAAACGCGGCGCGTGTGGTCGGGACGAGGTGATCCGCCGCCTTGCGTCCGTCGAACGACGGAATGCGGCGCATCGTGTCGATCACGTGCTTGTAGAAGCCTGGAAAAAACCGGAAACCGTGCTCGCCAGGAATCCTGTGATTAAGCGAGGCGACGCCTGTATCGACGAGTTGATGGCCGCTCGTGCCTCGGCCATCGTCGATGACTGGCACGCTGCGCGCCTTGCCGCCGGCGATGTTGCGCCGCTCGAGGACGACCACCTCGAAGCCGCGCTCGATCAGTTCGTGCGCGGCGCTCATCCCCGCCACGCCGCCGCCAAGAACGATGACCCTCGATGACATGCGTCCGTCTTCCGCCGGCCCGACTACCCGGCGAGGCAGAGCCGCCGCTCTTGTCTTGGAGACGCTCGATCGCATCGCTCTCCTTTATTCGAAGCGCGATTTTCTCGAAGACGCGGAAAACGAACAGAGGATCCGTAGTCACCTGCAGAAAACCGACCGAAACGTCGGTCGCGACGACGAGCTCGACGGGCGCTGCGCCAAGCGCCACCACGATCCCCTGGTCATGCGGAAGCGTCGACGATCGCAGCAAGGGCCCTCCGCCCAGGAACGGGATGATGCGGTCCGACGGCAGGATCAGTGCGGCGCTAGCCGTCTGGGCGTCGGGCGAATAGGGTCTGGCCGAGGACAACGGCGAACGGGCCGAAATGACCTTTGCCTTCGAGTTTTCCAATTTTCTCGGACACCTGGTGAACCAAGTGTTGGCCGGACCGGTCGACAGCTTCAGTTTTCTTGGCGGCGTCAGTTCTCGCGACAGGGTCAGCTCTCTTGGCAAGTTCGGTTTTCTCGACAGCTTCAGTTTCCGAGTTCCCGAGCAAACCGCCCGAATCTTCTCCGCCTCGGACGGTCCAGATCGCCTTAAGACCGTTGATCGCTTCATCAACCGGTCCCTTATCTTTGTCTTTCTGCCCACGAAACACGATGGCGTCTTCCAGTCGGGCAAGCACGTTCGAGGCTCGGCGGAACATCTCCAAAGCGCTCGTCAGTTTCGGATCCGCCATCTGCGCGCCATGCAGAATCACGCGCACCTGCAATGTCGTCAACGGAATGGTCTTTTGTTCGTCGACGGACATAGTCTCGGACCCGGCCCCTGGTGAGCTGCCTATCGACGGGGGCGGTGTTAATATATTTCAGCTTTTCGCTCTTCACGAAGTCGGCGTCGCCTGCGAGCGGGCCGTAGAGCGGAAGAAACGTTGCCGCGACGCGAGAACGATTCGCTTCTTTTTGAACCGCCTGCCTGACGAGCGCCCATTGCTCATCGGTCCAAGGCACCTGTGAATCACTTGAAGTCATGACATCCCTCCCGATTGCAACCCATCGCTCGCGCCAGGTCCGGGCGATGCTCCGCATCCGTGCTCCCTCGATGCGTGTTACCCTCACTCGGCCTGGCGACGTCCTCCGACATGCACGCTATAGATGTCGAGTTCATAACTGCGCGCGGCCGTGTCGACCCTGCCAACGCCGGTGCATTGGAGCCGGTTGAGCCAGCTATACCGCGTATCCGACGTTTGGAAGACCGGGCTGACGATGATCGGCGGGAACGGGGCGAACTCGCCGCGAACCGCACGAGCATAGCCGTCCGACCCGAGGTCGAGGATGCCGCTATACGTGGCATAGATCCGCGCCCCGTCCGATGTCTGTAGAGAAGCCCTCACATTCACGAGCGCAACCCCGTCCTCGCGGACACGCATCCAGTCGCCGGAACCAGGCAGCACGACGCCACTGACGTCAGGGCCGGCGAAACTTCCTTCCGTCGACATACCAATTGATCCGCAGGCCGTCCGGCACGCGCCCAATCGGCTGCTCGCGTAGAGATGTCTTGAGCGAAGCGAGGAACTTTAGCTCACAGCCCCAGAATGGCTCTCGCGTCGGCGGCCCGCTCGACGGGTTCAGCGTCGGCGCCGAGGCGGTGTTCGCCGCCGCGCGGCCGATCTGAAACCGGGAGGGCTCGATAGAATCGGAGAGCTGGGGAGAGATCGGCTGGCCGGCGAAGCGCAGCACCGGCAGAAACTCCACCAATCCGTCAAGCAGGGCGGGAAACCCGGCGCGGAATATGCGCTCGCCGAAAGCGGGGATGCGATAGTCGGGTTGCGCGGCCGTCTCGCGGACCGGACCGCCGTTCACCCGATACTCCACCGTGACGGCGTGCCCGGGGCGTACCGGCGAAACGGCGATCGCAATGGAAGCCGGCGCGCCAGCAGGCATGAGCGATACCGGCCCGGGAGTATCCGCTCCTCCCCACCGCAGCTTCGAGCCGTCGAGCGCCTGCAGCATCGAACTGGGGACGGCATGCTGGACAGCGGAGACGCTTCCGGGCGGGCTCGGCAGGATGGAATCTGTCGGTCTGTCGCTCACGGACGCAACGACTCCCTTGGACGTGACGTTTGAACTTCCGCGCGGGCCAGCGACCGCCGCGCCGCCGCGAAGTCGGGCCGGCTGGGTTGGCAGATCATAGCATCAAGGGCGTGCCTCACCTGTGGCGCCAAATCTTCCGGCTCGCCGCGGTCGAGTCGGAAGTTGAGCAGCGAGGTCAGTGCGCGGAGCTCGAGAGAAAGCGCCCCTTGGGCCCGTGCACAGTCAACGGCCATGCAATAGGCTTCTTCCGCCTGGCCCGCGCGGCCGAGTTCTCCGAGAACGTCTCCACGCGTGCGGTATATCTCGGGCATCATCGCCCCGACGTGGCCGGTCTTCGCGCGGAGCTCTCCTTCGCGGCTCACGACCAGCGCTTCCTCCGAGCGGCCGGCTAGGTGCATCGCCTCACACGCCATGCTCGTAGCCGATCCTTCGATGACCCCGGAACCCGTCTGCCGGAACAGCGCGCTCCACTCCATCACTTCGGCCACACCGCGCGCGACATCGCCAAGTCCGATTCGAGCGCGGCCGCGGTGAAGGCCGGCATTCGCCATCCACATGGCGAACCCCTCGGCTTCTGAACTGTGGTAAACCTCGTCGGCGATCGCGAAAAGGCGCTCCCAGTTACGGTCGTAAAAGTAGAAGAACATCGCTGTCGCGAGAGCGGTCGTCGCGCTCGGTCGATGCTCGAGCCCGCGCGCGTAAGCGATCAGCTCACTCACGACGGCGATGGCCTCGTCCTGCCTGCCTTGCATCCATAACGAGCCGGCCAGAGTGATCAGCATGCTGCCTCTGGCGGAGATCTGAAAGCGATTCGTGATATCCGCATCCATCTCGAACGAGCATTCACGAAGTCCGACCCGCGCCTCAGCGATCGCCACGTCATATTCGCCACGATAGAAGCGAGTGTAGGTCGATGCGTCGTGGCCGATGGCCACTAGCATCGGGTCCTTGGCCGCCGCCGCCAGGGCGGAAACGCGGGCGGCGGTTTCCATCGCCTCGTCCAGCCGCCCGCCGACAAATTGATTGGTCCATAGGACCCACAGCGGGGGCCCCACTCGATCGTTCGCGCCCAGTCGTTGCGCCAGATCGATCGCACGCTTGCAGACCTCCCCGACCTCAGGGGCCGCCCACCCAGCGACGGCGCTCAGCACAGGAGCGAGGGCTGCAAGGACTGAAAGCTCGCGGTCCATGCGGGTCTGCTCGTCAGGAAGCCTTTCGAGGTCGGACAGCGCGCGCCGGAGGTGGGTGACCGCTTCTTTCGCGGCGCTGCGCTTGGCGGCGTAGTCCGCGGCGGCCTCCCAATGGGCCGCAGCGTCCGCGTGGCGGCCGGCGCCCGACAGATGGTGCGCGAGGAGCTCGGGCCGGCCCTGCACGGACTCCGGGAAACGAGCGACCAGCGCCTCAGCAATCCTGGCGTGGTAACGTTGTCGGATGGTGCGAAGTAGCGAATCGTACGCCGCGTCACGAATGAGGGCGTGCTTGAAAACATAGATTGGCGATTTATAGCCATGTCGAAAGATCAGACCCGAGTCCACCATTGTGTCGAGCTGCGCGAGGACGGTCTCTTCAGGCAACTGCGCGACTGCAAGCAGTAGATCGCGCGAGAACTCGCGCCCGACCGTCGCGCCGAGCTGAAATAACGGTCGCGCATCGCCAAGGCGATCGATACGAGACATGAGAGACGCCGCCATCGAGTTGGGCATGTCCCCTTCGGACAACACGTTCACCAACTCCCACGAATTTTCTCGCGCCACGAGCGCGCCTGATTCTGTAACCGAACGCGTAATCTCCTCGAGAAATAGTGGGTTTCCTGCCGCTCGCTCTCTAATTTGCCACGCCACATTAGGCGGCAGCGGTTTGTCCATGGCGACCTTCCGGATGAAGGTCTCAATTTCCCCAGAACTCAGAGCGTCGAGCTCAATTTCCGTGATATTCGCCCCCGGCTCCCACGGTGGCTTGAACTCTGGCCGCGCGGTAAACAACGCCATCAGTCGGGTCCTCTGAGGCGAGGCGACCAGTTGGCGCAGCAGTTCAATCGTGGAAGGGTCGGCCCAATGGAGATCCTCAAAAATGAGCAGGGCGGGGCCGTCTTGTGTGAGCCCCGACAACCACGCAATGAGGATCTCCATTGTTCGCTGGCGCGCGCGCACCGGAGACAAGTTTGGCGCGGGCCATCGTGCGGGATCGATGGGGACGGAGAGAATAGCCGAGATGAGCGGCACGGCCTCGGTCGGGTCGAACCCCCGTTCCACCAACCGCTTCGCGATGCGCTCCACCCGTTTGTCCGGCGGGGTGCTCTCGAACCCGAGCCGGAGCTTGATTAGCTCTGTTATCGGATGGAGAGCCGTGGCGGTCGCGATCGGGGTGCAGTGCCCCACCACGACATCGGTGCGCTCATCGGCAATCTCGCCTCGGACCACCTCGACCAGCCGCGATTTGCCGATGCCCGGCTCTCCGCGTAACAGGACGAACTGAGGCTCGCCCAATTTCGCGGACTCCCACGCCTCCTTGATGCGTGTGCGCTGATGAACGCGGCCGAGGAACGGCGTACGCGGGACGTTCAGACCGGCGGCCTGACCGCCTAGGGCCACTATTTTGAACAATTCAACAAGGCGGTCGACGCCTTTGAGCTTCCGAAACCCTAGAGGCTCGACCATAAATGTACCGGGCAGAAGCCGATGAAGCGAATCTGAGACAACGACCTCGCCGGGAGCGGCCTCCGCCTGGACGCGCGCGGCGATGTTAGGCGTGTCGCCAATCGCCCATCGTTCGGACCTGTTGGGGCCGGTCATGGCGCCGACGACGACGCGCCCGCAGTGGATCCCGACGCGCACCTGAAGATCTACCTTTATTTCAGCTGCGAGCTGCGCGACGGCTTCAACCATCTCGAGGCCGCATCGAACTACGCGCGACGCATCGTCCTCGTGCGCAAGCGGGTAGCCGAAATACACGTCGATGCTGTCGCCCCGGTATTGGGCAATGAAGCCCTGGTTGCGAACGGCGACGGCTTCGCACGCCTGCTGGTATGACCCGAGCGCAACTCGCAAATCTTCAGCATCGAGTTGCTGAGACAGCGGAGTTGAGCCGACTAGATCGCAGAACAACACGCATACGTGCCTCCGTTCCGCTTGGAATTCCACGCCGCTCCCGGCCCCGAACTCTTTGCCGCAACCGCCGCAGAAACGCGCGGCAGCCGCGTTTTCGAAGCCGCAAGTCGCGCAGTTCACCATCCAGCGCCGCCCGGATAATTCGCGGAGCCGCGTTGATTTCGAGTGGTGGTTTCCTCCAACAGGATCGCCAAGGCGCGCGCGACAAGATCGCTAGGATCGGAAATGAATGGTTTGGAAACGACCGGGGCTAGTTGCGGAGCCGGACCGGATCGACCCTCCGCGTGGCGTGATTGTGTGACCGGAGGCCTGAGTTGACGCGGAACCGTCTCGATCGTCGCGATTTCCGGTTGTTGGACAAATGTGAGCGGTCTCAAGCGGTTGCCCCCGGCCATCACCCACGAAGTGAACTACTGTCTTTCGCTGATGATGTACTATACGGCGTCGAATGGCAAGTGCGTCTTCAACGCGTGCTTTTCTCGACTACATGGGTGAATCACGACTAGGCATGTACAATGCGCGAACTATTTCAAGAACTCACGATGTCCATAAGTCTGTGAAAGTAGAATACCTAGTCTAACCCCAGCTTCCGGTGCTCAGTCGGCCCTTGGGGCATGCCTCGTCCGCTTGTAGCGATAACTTTCTTGCTCGCGGCATAATTGCCACATAGTCGTCGCGGCACGCGTGGGTCCACTCTCCGGCGCGGACCAATTCGAGCAAGCTGCGTCGTCAGCCACGCATTCCGCCATGTGCAGACTTCGCGATATGCGCCAGAGCCCCTGAATTCCTGGCCCTTTGCAGGTGGGGAGATTAGCGAGGGCGGGTCCGGGCGGCTCATGGTGGTTTTGTGCGCCCGCTCTCCAACGCTGATAGCTTTTCCGGGCCTGCGCGGACGCCGATATGGCTTTCGGTATAGCCCTAGTGGTTTGACGCGCTGTGCGTGATGAGCACCCGCAATTGCTGCTCGTTCAGAACCCTGCCGTCCGGCAATGTGGCGGACACAAACCCTCTCCAGATGTTGCGGAGTAGCTCCTCAGCGGCGCTGATGAAGGCGCTCTCGGTCGCGTAGCGGTTCGTCCCGTCTCTATCCGTCTTGCGGTCGTAACTCTCGATGATCCATTCCATCTGCGATCCTCTCGCTTCCCCCAAGCGAGTTCCATAAGCGAGTCGGGCAGCGGCGGGACACGTCGGGTCCGACAGAGCGGACTTGTCCACGGATTTTCCCGCCCCTCGGCCGGTTCGCGTTCCGCGAACTCAATCCTTCAAGCAAGTTAGACGACAAAAAAAGCAATAATGGCCGGCGCCGCTGAGGGCTATCCGACGGTCGCGAAAGCTGTTGCCAATACGAAGAAACGCGGCGATTTGGCCGGAGCCGAAACACAATCATTGTGTTGCGATAAGTAGAATTCCGTGCTATGGTTTGATCATTCGGCGGGATCACAAACTTGGCGCGGACAGATCGCAGAAGAAACGGGATTGCAGCTTGAGGGGCTATCGCGGTAGGGAATTTTTTTGTTTGAATCGGCTGTAACCCATTGAAAAGTCCCGATTCGAAAAAATAAACGCTAGCAAATGAGAGCTATTTTACTAACGTTTATTCCCACTTAATGGCGTTTACGCGCGTCTATTTGTCGTCCCGTCGCGGCGTCCGGACGTCCCGGTTGCAACACGCCGAAGCCTCGCGGCGGCCAAAATCCCGTCGAGGGTCATTTTCGGGATTGGGATTGATTTTCGGCTGAGGGATTGGCCAATTCACTCAAGCCGGAATGAGTTTCGTCACCGAGGAAGGTTCGATCTCGGCCAAATAAATCTCGCCGGTCCTTCCGAGAGCGATACCGTGGGCCCCGTTTAACGACGGGCGGGCCCTATCGATGCGAGCGCCATCGGGTGCGAAGGCCGTGACGCTCGGAACCTGATCCGTGACCAAAACGACTCCGTCTTCGCGTTCGCACAGATCCATGGGTCGACACAGACTTTTCCAGTCGGCCAGCCATAACCCGTCGCGAGTGAAAACCTGTACGCGGTCGTTCTCGCGATCGCATACCAGGAGCCTCCGCTCACGGTCCACGATCACGGAATGCGGCGTCATGAACTGCCGCGGCCCGGCGCCGATCTCACCGAAGCTCGACCGCCAGTCTCCTTCCGGCGAGAATTCATGGATACGCGCATTGCCATATCCGTCGGCGACAAAGACCGCGCCGTCCGGCGCAACGGCGGCGCGGGTCGGGTGATTGAAAGGCGCCTCCCATTTTGGCTGATGCCGGTCGCCGATGCGCAGGAGCCGTTGGCCGGAGAGATCGAAGACGATAATCTGATGGGCGTCGCGATCGGCGACCCACACGCGATCCCAAGCGTCGATCGAGATCCCATGCGAATCGAAGATTTCGCCCGCGCCATAAGATCGGACGAAGGTTCCATCCGGTTCGTAAACGATGACAGGCGGCTCTCCGCGGCGGAGGACATGGACCCGCCCAGACGATTCTACGGCGACTTGGCTAACGCGAGCCGGCAAGAGATCGGACGGCATGCGACCGAAGTGACGCTGCACCGCGTATCGCCGGCCGCCCAAGGATACGTAGCCGACTTCTCCGCTCCCGGTCACGGAGCGTGTTCCAGATAGGCCGCCAACTTCACAGACAATCCGGAGGAGGCCTTCGGCGCAGGGCGTTTGAAACTTCCGCGCGAGGCTTTGATTGTTCCGAGGGCGACAAGCGCCTCCGCCTGTTTCACGGCCGCGACGATAGGGTCGATGACCGGAACGTGGATGAGATCGCGCGCCCGAGATGCGAGTCCTGCGAGCGGCGCGCCTGCCAGGATCGCGACGTCGGCCTCGCGCTCGGCGATGGCCGCATTGGCTAGCTTCACCAATGCCTCCCAATTCGTCTCACGAACGTCCTCCAATGAGCCGAAGCCGCGGTCCAGCGCAACGACGCCGGCGCAGCGATCCTCAAGTCGGTGCATAGCGACGCAGTCGCGAAACCAGCCGCAGAGCAGGCTGGCGAAGGTGACGATGAGAAATCGCCCGCCGAGCATGCACGCGGTCAGCATGGCGGCCTCCGATATGCCGATCACGGGAACTTCAAACAGCTCGCGGGCGCCAAACAGGCCCGGATCGCCGAAGGCGGCAAGAATCGCTGCATCATACGTGCCTTGCGCCTCCGCCAACATCTCAAGAGCGATCGCTCCACCGATCTGCGCCTCGGCGCGGCTCGTGATGTAGGGGAGGCCCCGCGGCGCAGTGATCGCGCGGACATCGACCGCGGGCGACGCCGATGCGCGGCCAGCGTTAAGCATTAGAGACGTGACCGCCTCAGTGGTGTTCGGGTTGACGATGAGGATACGCATCTAGGATCCAGCTTTTGAGTCCGCGGCCACCCGCATAAGCCAGGCTGCGGCGGACGTGAGTTCAACGTCGCGGCCCGGCGCGCCGACCGCCTGCACGCCGATTGGTAGACCATCGGCGCTGCGGAGGAGCGGCAGGCTATAGGCGGGCGCGCCGATCAACGTCCACAATGTTGCGAAAATAGGATCGCCCGTCCCATCGGATGCCGGCGGCGCAGGGCCGGTCGATGCAAAGGTGAGCACCGCGTCGTAGTCCGAGATGCGCGCGATGAGTTCGCTGCGAAGGCTGTCGCGACGGGTCCAGGCTGCGAGCAGATCCACGGCCGACAGAGCGCGGCCTTCCTTAACCAGCCGCACGACGAGCTCCGGAACTCGGTCCGCAGCGGTGTCGATGTCGGGTCCTAGCGACTCGGCGACGCCTGCGCACATGAGCGCGCGCAAGGTCGCCTCCGCTGTGGCGAATTCCGGGCCAAGCTCGATTGCATCGACCCGCAAAGGCAAGCGCTGCGAGGAAACGGCTGAGCGCCTCGCGAGCGGCCGGCTCGGCGCGCGATTCGAACGGACCGAAGGCGAACGCCAGACGGGGTGTTTTATCGCGGTCGAGCGCAGCGTCGAGCAATGCAGCGGGCAAGTTCCGCGAGAGCGAGTCTTCAACGTCCTCGCCGGCGATCGCGTCGACGACAAGCGCGGCGTCAGCGACACTTCTCTGCAAAGATGCCCGGATGATCGATGAGCGCGGAGTGACGCAAGATTCCGGTGCGGGGCAGGGCGCCGAGGCTGGGCTTGAATCCGACGATTCCGCAATAGGAAGCGGGCCGGATAACCGACCCATTGGTCTGGGTCCCTAAAGCGACGGGAACGAATCCGGCGGCGACCGCCGCCGCCGATCCGCTCGACGAGCCTCCCGGCGTTCGCGTGAGATCGCGCGGATTGCGTGTGGGCCCTGGGACGAAGAGCGCATATTGCGACGTGACGGTCTTGCCGATCACGATCGCGCCCGCTGCGCGCAACCTTTTCACGATCGTTGCATCGCGCTCCGGTTGTCGGCCGAGGAAAATTTCTCCGCCATACTCGGTCGGGAAGTCTGCCGTGTCGATGATGTCCTTTACCGCGACCGGCAGGCCGTGCAGCGGCCCTGGCGGGCCGCCCAATTCCCGTTGTTTGTCGGCGCGCTCGGCTCCATTGAGAGCGGCAGCGGCATCGAAATGCGCGAAGGCGCGCACGTCCGGTTCTAGCGCTTTGATCCTTTCGAGACTCGTCCGCATAATCGCAACGGCAGTCGTTCGCCCGCCCCTCATGCTCTCGACGAGTGAAAGCGCCGATTCCTGCGAGATCGGATCCTTCATGGATTGGCGGCTTGCGACGAAGGCGACCAGGCAAGCAAGCGGGTGAACAGACGCTCAATCACCCAATAGCTCGCCGACGTGTAGAGGATGAACAGGAGCGCGATCAGGAACATCCGGTCCAGAAGACCGAACTGTTGAGCGTAGACGATGATATATCCAAGGCCCGACTGAGCGCCGAGATATTCGGCGGCAAGAACGGCCCCCCAGCCCGCGCCGAGACTGAGCAAGACGACGGAGCGCATGGCGGGTAGGATCGCGGGCAAGATCACGGTTCGGTAGAGACGGGATCGCGAGGCGCCGAGGACCCGGGCGTTGTCGATGTAAATCTGCGGAACGTTGCGCACCGCATTGACGACGCCGGCGAAGACGATCATGCCCACGCCGTATGAGACGAAGAGGACCTGACCAAAGAAATAGGTGCCGAACCAAAGCTGGAAGAGCGGCACCATAGCGAGGAGCGGAAGAGCGCGCAGGAACTGCGTCGGGATTTGCACAAGTCTGCGGCTCCACGGCGACCAGGAAACGGCAAGGCCAAGCGCGAGGCCAAGAACGCCGCCGAGCAGGAGCCCGCTCGCCAGCCGAGCAAGCGTCGCGAGCGAATGGGAAATGATGGAGAGCAGGGCCGCGGGATAGCTGCGCGCGGCGCCGTCGGCGACAGCAGGCACGCCAAATCCGCCTTGCCAATAGTCGGAGAGGCTGAGCAGAGTGCGGGTGAAGAGCGTGCCCCAACCGGCGACCATTGGCTCGCCCGGCTGCGCCTCGACTGTATAGACGAAGGCGAGGATCTCCCAACCGATCGCGAGCGCGGCGAAGACCGACAGCGAGACGAGCTGCTGGCGCGAGACGAAGGTCACGCGGCCCCTTTCTCGCCGGCAGCGGGGCGCGGCGCATGCGCCAGGCCGAGGTGCCCAAGCAGCGCGTGCTTGATCGCAACCATGTCGGGAAGAAGAAGAGTGTCCGTGTCTCGAGGACGCGCGGCTCCCACGGGAATGTCATCGACGATCGCGCCGTTTCGCATCGCAACGATACGGTCCGCGAGCAGCAGCGCCTCGTCGACGTCATGCGTGACGAAGACCACCGTTGGCGCCGCGCGGCCGGGCTCTTCCCAGAGGTCGAGGAGGACCTCCTGCAACTGTCGTCGCGTTACGTAGTCGAGCGCGCCGAACGGCTCATCGAGCAGAAGAACCTCGCCGCCATTGGCGAACACCGCCGCAATGGCGACTCGTTTGAGCATGCCGCCGGAAAGTTCACGCGGCCAGGCGCGCTCCACATGCGAAAGACCGACGCGCTTAAGGTAGTCGCGCGCAACATCTCGGCGGGCGCCGGCCGCGACTCCTCGGCATTTGAGGCCATATTCGACATTGTCGATCACGCGCATCCATGGAAACACGCTGTCGCGCTGGAAGACCATTCCGCGTTCGCGGCCCGGTCCGTCGATCTCCTTGCCATCGACGACGATCGCGCCAGACGAGGGCCCGACAAGGCCCGCGATCATCTGCAAGAGCGTGCTCTTGCCGCAACCAGAAGGGCCGATCAGGCAGACAAACTCGCCTTCCGGCACAATGAGCGACACGTCGTCCACCGCGCTCACCCGCTGTCCGTCCGCGCGCGTATAGTTGCGAGCGAGGTGAACGAGTTCGATCATTCGGCGACCGGTTTCAGTCGGCATCTCGCCCTCCGTGGCTCAAGATCCCGCGAACCGCCAGGCTGCAAACCGCGCGATCACCGTGGCCGCCAACCCATCGGTGAGAATGGCGGCGAGCCCGAGCACGAGCAGCGTGGCCAGAATCCCTTGCGGGTCGGTCGCTCCGGCAAGAACTTCAAGCACCTTGCCTATGCCGGATTGCGAGCCGAGCAGTTCGGAAACGGCCTCGAGTCCCCAGGAGCCCGCGAGCGCGATGCGAAAACCGCCAAGGATCTCCGGGATTGTTCCCGGGATCAGGATGTCCCGCAGCATCCGCCCGCGATGCGCGCCCAGAGTGAGTGCAGAGTTCTCATAGATCGGGTCGAGGTTCAGCGCTGCGCGCTGAGCGGAGACGTAGAGGATGACGACGATGTAGAACGCGACCAAACTGACCGCGCTTGCCCGCCCGACGCCGAACCAGATCAGCAGGAACGGCGCCGCGATGAGGATTGGGACCGTGCCGGCCGTCATCATGACGGGATCCATTGCTGCGCGCACAAACCAGACACGCGCTGATAAGAGGCCGAGCGTCACGCCGATCGCGGCGCCGATCAATGCAGCGATCGCGACATTCTCCGCCGTATACGCCAAATTGCCGGCGAGGCTCGGGTCCTCGACGCCGTAGTAGGAGAGTGCAGGCGCGGACCAGAAATCCGTAGCGGCTCGCCGAAGAACCGAGAGCGGCCCCGGCAGGATGATAGGCGAGACGAAGATCGAGGCGAGTTCCCAAACCGCGATGAACAGAAGCGCGCCGGCGAGCCGAAACGGATCGAGGACGGCGAGCGCTCTCAAGACAGCCCGGAACGGGTCATCCGAGAATTGGACTTCGCTTCGGCGAGGCCCCGCCACAGCCTCGATGCGTCCGCTCACCGCGGCGGCTCCATTAGCTCGAAGCGGCGAGCGCGAGCCTGTAAGCGTCGAGGAAGTCGTAGTCGGCGTAGAAGGTCTTCGCCTGATCGACGAGTTTCTGCTTGTCTGGCGTCAGAGTCGCTCCCGAGAGCTTCTTCAGGATCTCGTCCGTCTTCGTCCGGTAGTCCACCAACTGGCGCCAAATCGGGCCGCCCCAGACAACGTCGTCGGCCGTAACTTTGCCGGCGGGAATGATGCTGTGCTCTTCGAAGTTCTTGATGACTGCGTTCCAGACGTTGGCGTAGTAGGTCGTGCTTGCTTTGTCGTCGTAGTACTGTTTGTTGTCGTCGAACGTTGTGAACGGATGCAGGATCGCAACCGTGTCCGCGACGCCCTTGCCATCGAGACTGGTGCCGGCCATCGAGTTCAGATAGGGCGCCTGCAGATCATAGAGCGACGCGTCCTTCTTGGTTGCATCGATCACCCGCCACACGACCGAAAGGAAGCGCAAGACAGTATTCTGATGGCTGTTGATGTAGTCTGAATTGCCGCCGATGCCGACAATGCCGATCAGGGGCTCGATGGGCGAATCCACGCCTCCCGGGCCGTGCTTGATGAGATCGTCGATGTCGACGAGATTCGTCCATCCCGCCTGACGAAGGGTGTAGACGATCGGCGCGCCCTCAGGATTGACGAAATCCTCGCGTCCGGCCTTGGCTAGGACCAGTGACTTGGCGTCGTCCAGCACCTGCAGCTTGAATCCGGCGTCGCATGTCTTGTTGACGTACTCCTCGAACGCTCGGTCGCTGAGTTC
Organism: uncultured Alphaproteobacteria bacterium; assembly: GCA_963702825.1. Lineage (GTDB taxonomy): Bacteria > Pseudomonadota > Alphaproteobacteria > Rhizobiales > Beijerinckiaceae > Roseiarcus. The sequence continues at coordinate 39,743 of CAVPEE010000029.1, read as the reverse complement.
GGGCGCGCCGACCAGCGTCTTTCCCTTCATCGGAGCAAGCGCCGCCTTGAGCGCTTCCTCGAAACCTTTTCCCTCGCCGACATAGTCCTTGAATGTCTTCAGCTTCAGCGCCGGATTGGCGAGGATGGCGTTCGCCAGAAAATTGTCGGTGAAGGCGATACACTTGAGCTTGTTGGCGTCCTTGTAGGTCGGCAGCATCAGCGGACAAAATTCTGAGATGATGTCGAGCTGCCCATTCAGCAGCAGCGTCGTCACATTGGAGTTGTTCGCCTTAAGACCGTAAGGCGAGGGATCGAAGGTGATGCCGACGTCCTGGAACCAACCCTTCTTCATCCCGATGACATAGAAGGTATTGTCGGCGTAAGGCCGCATGCCGAATTTGACGGTCGAGGCGGGAATGTCCGTGCCTGGTTCAGGCGGCGCTGGTGTGAAGCGGTCCGACGTCTCCGCGGCCGCTGAGCCCCCGATGAGGAGCGCGGTGAGCGCGACTTGGCCGACGGTCAGTTTCAGATAGCTCCACAGGCGCATGGTCGATCTCCTGTCGCACGCTTTTGCTGCGCAAGGCGGCAGCTCCACGCGCTTGAGCGCGAGGACTGCTGGCCGGTTCTCGGCCGCGCAATTGGCGCCCGCTTTGCAACGGCTGTGCCAACTGCGATCCCGCGCGAATAGGCTGATCCTCTGTGGACGACCTTGCTAATTTTGATGTCCATTTTGCATACAAAATGCAAAACTGCCGACTTTTTGGGCGCCCGCCGAGGTCGTCGGAGCGCGACCGAGAGGGGCCTCGACAATCATGAATGATCTCGACGCCCGCGCACTGACCCGCCAGGCGGAACGGCGGCCTGTCGCGGCGATCGCACGGCCAAAACCGCTCCATGAAACTGTTCTTGAGCGATTGCGCGACATGATTGTCGAAGGGGAGCTCGCATCGGGAGAGCGGCTGCATGACGCTAACCTCGCGAGAATTCTGCAGGTCTCGCGCACGCCAATTCGCGAGGCGACCAAGCTGCTCGCGGCCGAAGGGCTCGTCGACCTCCTGCCTGGCCGCGGGGCTCGCGTTAGCGAACTGTCGATCGAAGACATTCTCGACTTGTTCGAGACAATTGCGGGGATCGAGCGCCACGCTTGCGAATTGGCCGCGGAGCGCATGAGCGAACGCGACCTCGACAAGCTTCAGCGCACCCACAAACGCATGGCGCGCCACCATGCAGCAGGCGAACGCCAGCCTTACTTCAAGCTCAACCACGAGATTCATCTCGCAATTGTCGAAGCTTCAAAGAATACGACTTTGCAGGCTATCCACGCCTCGCTGATGTCGCGGGCCCGGCGGGCCCGCTATGCCGCGCTTGCGTCGCACGCCCGCTGGACGGAGGCGATGGGGGAGCACGAGCAGATCATGGCCGCCCTGGTGGAGCGAGACCCGCGCCGCGCGGGCGAGATCATGCGCCAGCATGATCTTGGCACTGCCCGTTCCATCGTCGCCGCGCTCAAGCCTCGACCGAACGAGGCTGGCGTCGCGCTATCCGGTCCTGACCGTTGAAGCAGAAAGCTTGGCTAGCGGGAGATTATAGAAGCTCAGGCCACGCGCCAGCATAAGGATTTTGGTCAATCTCGCCAAGGTCGCCGCCCTGATCGGCAAGATCAGAGGGAAATCGCGGCGCCAGGGACTTTACGCGCGGCTTTGCTACACTCCTATTTGGTGGCGCTCGCGAAGCGACTCGCCATCTCTCCGGACGAAGTCTTGAAGCGCATCGCGTTCGTCTGGTCCGGCGGTACGCACGGCGTGCTCATCTCTCACGACATAGCGGGCCTTCGTGCCGGCGCATCATCCAAAAGCTTTCAGCGCCTCCGCACTATCCACGTGAGATCGGCGGATCGTTTTCCAAGCGTACGAATTCTACGCAACTGACCAATTCCTATACATGCCAGCGGCGCCACCCGTGACGAACAGAGCGGCGCCACTTCCGGTTCGAGGTGGTCGCTGAGCGGCGATTCCACCCGTCCCTTTTCAAATCTAGGCCGAGCGACGCCGGTTTCGATTACGCGCTGCGTCAGGCTCGTGCAGCTGTGGCGATCGTGAATTGGCCGACGCGTGGCTCAAATTTTTGGGCCCGGCGCGAGGTGGTTGAGGAAAAACACGCGGCCAGGCGCATCAATCGGCCGTGAGCCTGAAATCAAGAGTTGCGCCGCCGGAACGAGCGCCTTCGCCGACAGGTCAATGGCTCCGCGTTGCCGGTCAGTGCTGGCACGTCGCTTGCTAATCATTTTCAGGTAGTCCGCGGCGTTGCGCCTGCGCGTTGCATCGGATCCGGCTGCTCCACCGCGAGTGGTGGTCGGAACACGAGAGGAGAGGCACGATGTGTGATCGTCATGGCGGCCTAGATTTCGCCGGTCTGACCAAGAGCGCGCTGAACCGTCGGACGTTCTTAAAGGCAAGCGCCCTTGGAACGATCGTGATGGCTGTGCCCGCGGGAATGATGGGGTTGCCGGGTTCGGCCCACGCCGCGTCGACCATCAAGGGAACTCACGGCAACGGTTTCTGCAACGTCGCCTTCTTCATCACCCACGCGCGGCAGCTGGCCAAGGACGACGGCGTCACGCTTGAATTCGTCAATACCCCATCGTTTGCGGATCAGGTCACGTTCATCGGCACCGGACAGGTCGACGTATCGGTGATGCCGTACACCAATTTCATGGCGCTTTACGACGCTGGCGCGCCGGTCAAGATCGTGGCAGGCGGCGGCGTACAAGGCGTCTACATCGTCGCCCAGCCGGGGCTCGACACGCCCGAGAAGCTCAAGGGCAAGACGCTCGGGACGTTCCAGAACGATACCCTGGAGGTGCTTCCCTACGACTGGTTGAAGAAGAACGGCGTCTCCTACAAAGATGTCACCGTTCGCTACATGGATTCTATGGGCGATATGGTCGCCGCGTTCAAGGCAGGCTCGATCGACATTGCTTCCACCATAGAGCCGTACGGTTCGTCGCTTCTCAGCGACGTGAAAGGCTCTGTGCTTTTGTCGGACGGTGTCGACATCTACGGGCCGGACTACACAGACTGCGTCCTCGCCGCCAGCACTAACCTCATTGAGAAGGATCCGAAGAGCGTCAAGGCCCTCATTAAGGCGATGCTGAAGGCCCAGCTCCTTTGGGAGCAGGATCGCGAGACGCTGCTCGGCGAACTCGTCGGCACCTACTACAAGACCTCGTTAGAGAATGCCCGGATTGGCGGCAAGGCTCAGCCGGCGAAAGTCGACCAGCGAGCTCAGACGGACTTCATCCTGAACCGCGTCGATTCCGTCATGGCGATGGGCTACATCAAAAAGAAGCCGGGCAAGGACGCGATCGACTGGAGCCTTCTCGAACAGGCGATCGCCGAAAGTCCCGACGTTTACGCCAAGCTCAAATACAAATCCGCCTGAACTTCGTGTCGGCGACCAGCATAAAGATTGGCGGCGAGGGTAAAGTCGTCGACTCTCCGGGATTCGGCTCTTCCTTGCTCCGGCAGACCATCGCCTTTGCCGAGACGCAAGGGCCTAAGCTCGGCTGGGGCCTGCTGTCGGTCGGACTCTTCGCCGGCCTTTGGGAATTCCTCTGGTACATCAACGTCGCCGATCATCGGCTGCTGCCGCCTCCGCATGTTTTCCTTGGCGATTTCGCCGGACAGGCGAAGAACTTCAACACCGCCAAACGCTGGGAGATCGGCGTCGATCCCAATTCGGGGCCGACGCCCTTCGAAGCTGTGATCATCACGATGGCGTCGTCGACGATGCGGGTGCTGGCGGGCCTCGCCATCGCTTCGATCGCGAGCCTCTGCATGGGCGTTGTGATCCGCTACTACGGCCTATTCGGCAAGTTGGTTCTCCCGACGGTGACGTTGCTGGCCCCCGTTTCGCCCGTCGCGTGGTTGCCTGTGGCGATCTTCCTGTTCGGCATCGGCAATGGCCCGGCAATATTCATGGTGTTCATCGCGCTATTTTTCACGATGACCCTCGCCACGATCACGCAGATCGATTCCGTCAACCGCAATTATATCAACGTCGCGCGCACGATGGGCGCGAGCAAGCGTCAGATCTATACCCGCGTGATTTTGCCCGCGATCCTCCCGGGGCTGCTGGTCGTGCTTCGTCTCAACCTGTTCGGCGCGTGGATGGTGGTGCTGGTCGCCGAGGCGACCGGCGTCGGTTACGGCCTCGGGCAGATTATTTCGATGGCCCGCAACACGTTCAACCCTGGGCTAGTCTATTTCACCATCGTCATCATCGGACTGCTCGGCTTCACGTTCGACTTTGCCCTTCGGCTGCTTCAGCAGCGGGTCCTGTTTTGGCTCCCCAAAGGCCAAGGGGGACTGGGCAGTGGGTGACCCTTCGCGATCGAATGAAGCGGCCCCCGCGCTCAGCTGCGTTGACGTCGGCAAGATCTGGAATCCAGGGAGCCCGCGGGCGCACGAGGCCTTGACCGGCATAGATCTCGAGATTGAGCCAGGCGAGTTCGTCGTTCTTCTGGGGCCGTCTGGCTGCGGCAAAAGTACTTTGCTCTATCTCATCGCAGGTCTCGAAGAACCAACCTCGGGGGCAAGATCAGCGCGCATGGCGAGACCGTCGCCGGGACCCGCGCCTGAGCGCAGCCTGATCTTCCAGGAGACCTCGCTCTTTCCCTGGCTGAGCGTTTGGCAGAATGTCAGCTTCGGCCTATCCGTGCGCGGCATGCCAGCCGAGCAGCGCAAGGAGACGGCGCGTCAGGTTCTCAGCCGGGTCGGCCTTTCCGACGCGTTCGAAAAGCGCCCGGACGAGCTCTCGGGCGGCATGCGACAGCGCGTCGCCGTCGCACGCGCGCTCGCGATGCAGCCCAAAGTCCTACTGATGGACGAACCCTTCGCGGCCCTCGATGTCCAGACACGCGTCAAGATGCAGGGCTTTCTTCTCGATGTCTGGGAAGTCAGCAAGGCCTCGGTGTTGTTCGTCACCCACCATATCGACGAAGCCATTGCTTTGGCTGATCGTGTCGTCGTGTTCACCGCGCCGCCCTGGCCGCATCAAGGCAATCGTGCGGGTCGACGAGAAAAGGCCACGCGATCTGACATCATCAACAGCGTTGGCGTCTGCGCGTCCAGCTGACGGCGCTCTTGCAAGACGAGGTCGATCGCGCTTTCGCCGAGCAGGAAGTTCTATCGGTCGCGAGCTGATGAATGTTGAAAGGGGGGCGCCATTTCCACCACGATCGTTCGCGGGAAACATGTCATCACGCGCGCGCTCGATCGCCATCGCTGGGAGCAGATCGATGACGGCGCGGTGCTTCAGCAGAATGGCGCGATCACGGCGATTGGCGCCTTCGAGGATTTGCATCGGGACAATCCTGGCGCGCCCGTCGTAGGCGACGGCCAGCAGGTGCTGTTGCCGGGTTTCGTCAACGCGCATCATCACATCGGGCTGTCGACAGTCCAGCTTGGCATATCCGACACAACGCTCGAGCTTTGGTTCGCGACCAGCATCGCTATGCGCGACCGCATCCCCTATTACGATACACTCTATTCGTGTTTCGAGATGGTGGCCTCCGGCACGACCACGGCGCAGCACCTGCACGGCTGGATCCCCGGCGACCCCAGACAGACCGAAGCGGAGGCCGAGTCCATCATCCGCGCCTACGAAGATATCGGCATGCGGGTCTCGTATTGCTACGCGTTGCGGGAGCAGAACCATCTCGTCTACGAGGCCAACGAACAATTCCTGGCCCGCGTGCCCGCCGATGTTCGCCCGCTGTTAGCCAAGTATTTCGCCGGTTTTCAGATGCCGGCGAAAGAGACGATCGCGCTGTTCGATCATCTTCGCGCCAAGCATAAGGGCAAGGAACGTGTCAGGATCCAGCTAGCGCCGTCGAACCAGCAATGGTGCACCGACGAGGGGCTCGCCATGCTGGCCGACAGCGCCGAAAAACACGGCGTTCCCATCCATATGCACCTCGTCGAGACGCCGTATCAGAAGCAATACGCGCGAAGCCGCGGCGACGGCGGAACGGCGGTGGACTTCATCGAGCGCTTCGGCCTCCTGGGGCCGAAGACGACGCTCGGCCACGCCGTCTGGCTTTCGGAAAGCGATCTCGACAAGCTCGCCGCAACACACACGAGCGTCTGCCACAATTGCAGTTCGAATTTTCGCCTGCGCAGTGGCGTGCTGCCGCTCAATCGACTTGAAGCGAGGGGAATCAATACGGCCATTGGTCTCGACGACGTCGGCATCAACGACGATCAGGACATGCTCCAGGAAATGCGGATGGTGCTACGAGCCCATCGCGAACCGGGTATGGACGATCGCGTTCCGACCATGGCTCAGGTGTTTCGAATGGCGACGAGCGGCGGCGCTCAGACCACCCCTTACGCCACGGAGATCGGCACGCTCGAAGTCGGCAAGGCCGCCGACATGGTGCTGATCGACTGGAAGCAGATCAGCTACCCCTATCTCGATAGCGAAACGCCAGTGCTCGACGCGGTGATCCAGCGAGCGAAGATGGAGGGCGTGCGGACGGTGATCGTGGCCGGCGAGATTGTCTATCAGGACGGAAAGTTTACTCGCCTTGATCGCGACGCCGCTCTGGCCCAACTTGCCGATATCCTCAAGCGACCGCTGACCGACGAGGAAATGGAGCGCCGCAGGCTGGCGAAAGCCGTGTTTCCGTATGTGAAGTCGTTCTACGACGGCTATTACAATCCCGACACCAGCGAACCCTATTACCGGCAGAACTCCCGGACGTGACGGGCTCGCGACCGATTTCGAACAGGGAGCGAGAAAGTGCCATCCTCGATCATTCGCGGCAAGCATGTCATCACGCGGGCGCTCGACCGTCATCGGTGGGAGCAAATCGACGACGGCGCCGTGCTGCAGCGCGACGGCATCATCAGTGCGATCGGCTCATTTGAAGAGTTGAGCCGCGCCAACCCGGATGCGCCGGTCATCGGCTCCGGTGAGCAGGCGCTATTACCCGGCTTCGTCAACGGCCACCACCACGTCGGCCTGACGCCGGTTCAGCTCGGCTCGCCCGACATGCCGCTCGAACTGTGGTTCGCCACGCGCCTGGTGACCCGCGATCTCGATCTCTATCTCGACACGCTTTACTCCGCGTTCGAGATGATCGCGTCCGGAATCACCACCGTGCAGCACATTCACGGTTGGATGCCGGGCAAGCTCGCGGAGGTTGAGGAGCGCTCGGAAGCAGTCATCCGCGCGTACGAAGACATCGGCATGCGCGTCTCCTATTGCTTTGCGCTGCGCGATCAAAACCATCTCGTCTACGAGGCGAACGAGCAGTTCCTCAACCGTGTCCCCGCCGAAGTGCGTCCAATGCTCGCAAAGCATTTTGATCGCTTTCAATTGTCGGGCGAGGATGCGATCGCACTGTTCGAGCATCTCCACGCCAAGCATCACAACAAGGAGCGCGTGAAGATTCAGCTGGCCCCGGCGAACCTGCATTGGTGTTCGGACGAGGCGCTGACCATGCTGGCGGAGTGCTCCGAGAAGCATGGCGTCCCTTTCCACATGCACCTCGTCGAAACGGCCTATCAAAAGGAATACGCGCGCCGTCGCGGCGGCGGGACCGCGGTCGACTATATTCAGCGCTTCGGCCTGCTCGGTCCGAAGATGACGCTTGGGCATGGCGTTTGGCTTTCAGAGCAGGACCTCGACAAACTGGCCGAGACGGGAACCAATATCTGTCACAATTGCAGTTCGAACTTTCGCCTGCGCAGCGGCGTCGCGCCACTCAATCGCTTCGAGGCGAAAGGGATCAATACGGCGATCGGTCTCGACGAGGCGGGCATCAACGACGATCGTGACATGTTGCAAGAGATGCGTATGGTCCTGCGCGCCCATCGCGAGCCAGGCATGGACGATCGCGTTCCGACCATGGCTCAGGTCTTTCGCATGGCGACCACTGGCGGCGCGAAGACGACTCCATTCGGCGCGCATTTGGGCGCGCTCGAAATCGGCAAGGCGGCCGACATGGTGCTCATCGACTGGAAGCAGATCAGTTACCCTTATCTCGATGCCGAAATGCCGGTGCTCGACGCGGTCATTCAACGCGCCAAGACAGAGGGCGTGAAGGCGGTGATCGTGAGCGGCGAGATCGTCTATCAGGACGGCAGGTTCACCAAGGTCGACCGCGACGCAGCTCTGCGGCAATTGTCGGAGTTGCTCAAGCGTCCGCTAAGCCCCGACGAGATCGAACGGCGCCAGCTGTCGAAGGCCGTGCTCCCGCACGTCCAGTCATTTTACGAAGGCTATTACGACAGCGCGTCTCACGCTCCGTATTACCGGCAGAATTCGCGGGTCTGAATTGGCTGAACGCCCATCCAGCGACGCACAGTCCGGCCGCCAGATTCTAATTCGTGGCGGCCGTGTCTATGATCATGATGGAGACATCGACGATCCCCCGGTGCGCGACATCCTTATCCGAGGCTCGCGAATCGTCTCCGTGACCGCGCCGGACGAGGACAGCGAGCTCAAGCAGGAAATCGTGAGCCGCGCCGCGATCTCGGACGAAGCGCGGGTGATTGAAGCGCGCGGGAAGCTCGTCATTCCCGGGTTCGTCAACTCTCATTACCATTCCTATGACGTGCTGGCCAAAGGCCTTCTTGAGGACATGCCCTTCGACGTCTGGGCGTTGCACTCGCAGCCAGCCTATTTTGGGTCGCGAAGCAGGGCGGAGCTCCGTATTCGCACGCTTTTGGGCGCCCTCGAATGCATACGGAATGGCATCACGACTCTTCAGGATATGAACTCGCTCGTGCCGCAGGACGAGGAAACCCTGGACGTCATCCTCAGCGCCTATGCGGAAATCGGCATCCGTGTGGTCTTCTCGATCGCGGTGCGCGATGTGGGCGCACTCGATATTGCGCCATTCCTGCCCCCGGACGTGTCCGAAGCCGCCATGGCCATTATTCGCGGCGCTTCGAAGGACGCCCGGGAGGAGATCGCGTTCGTCGAGCGCCAGATCAAACGGCTGACGCCCTTGCCGCCGCGCCTCACCTGGGGCTTGAGCCCCTCCGGGCCACAGCGTTCATCGCGTGCGTTACTCGAAGGCGTCAGCGACCTTGCGCAGCGCTTTGGGCTGCCGATCTTCACCCATGTGTATGAAACCAAAGCTCAGACAGCGAAAGCGCGGGCCATCTATGGCGAGCATGCCGGCTCCATGATCCGGTACCTGGCCGACGTTGGACTGTTGACGCCGCGCACCACAATCGCGCACGGGGTTTGGCTGACGCGAGACGAGATCGCGATCATGGCCGAGCATCGCGCCGGTGTCGCTCACAACCCCATTAGCAATCTGAAACTCAAGAGCGGCGTCGCGCCGATGCACGCGGCGATGCAGGCCGGGGTCAGAGTCGCTCTTGGCTGCGACAACTGCAGCTGCGGCGACTGCCAGAGCATGTTTCAGGCGATGAAAATGTTCTGCCTGCTCGCCGCGGTGACCGACCCGAATCCAACGGGCGTGCGCGCCGCAGACGCGATTAAGGCGGCGACCTTGGGTGGCGCGCAGGCCATGAATCTCGAGGGAGAGATCGGCGCCCTCCGCGCAGGAATGAAAGCCGACCTCGTCGTCATTGATCTCGATGACGTGGCTTGGCAGCCGCTGAACAGCGCCGCCCGGCAGCTCGTGTTCAGCGAGGCGGGCCGAGGCGTCGAGACGACGATCGTCGACGGCGAGATCGTGATGTTCGAGCGCCGGATCGCCACGATCGACGAAGCGGCCCTTAGGGACGAACTCGCTTCGCTGATGCCGACGTTCCGCCGCGACTTCGCCAACGTCGCCGAAGCCAATCGGCAGGCGATTCCTTATTTGCTCGCCGCCAATGAACGGCTGAAGTCGCATGACGTGGGGATCAACCGGTTTGTCGCGTTATGAGGCGTCGCCTATGTTTCGCCAGTAAGACACTCCGGTGTCCGCGCACTCGGGTCTGATCGCCTTCGCTGGACTGGCGGACTGTTGCGTGAGCCTCGCAACTTTTGAGGTGACGCTTCTGAATCGCGATGAGAGGGTTTAAGCTGAGCCCATGCTGTTTCGCACCGAGCCTTCGGGCGTTCTCGCCATCAGCCAACCGACCCATGCGTGGATTTCGGGACAGATTCTGCGCGCCTGGGACCAGGCGCTTGGCGAGCCGCTGCTGCTCGCCGCGGAACAGCACGATATTGGGTGGCTGGACTGGGAGGCGGCGCCGACTTTCAACCCGAATACCGGCCGCCCGCATCTCTTCCGCGAAATCGGCGCATCGGTGCATTCGCCGATGTGGAGGCGAGGCATTGAGCGTGCGGCGGCCGCGTGGGGCGCCCACGTCGCTTTGCTCGTCTCGCGCCATGGCGGCGTGATCTACCGACGCTACACCGATCGTCATCGCATAGGCGAAGCGGACGCCGCCGCGGCGCAAGCGTATTTGGAGGCGCAGGCGCCGATCGAGGCCGCGTGGTCGGGGATGCTGGGTCTCGGCGCCGAGGTCCTACGAAGAGAGACGGCGCTCGTGGCGCTCAGCGACACGCTATCGCTGGCCCTGTGCGGCGAGTTAAAGACGCCGATTGAAGTCGAGGCGCCGAACGCGAGCGGAGGGACGGAGATCCTGCGTCTCACCGAACAACCCGGACACTCGTTTGATTTTGTCCTTTCGCCGTGGCCGTTCAGAAAGGACGTGCTGATGGTGGAAGGTGAAGCGCGTCGGCTGCCGGCGACCGGGCGCTTTGCCGATGAAGCCGCCATGCGCACGTGGCTTCAATCGCCGGAACGGACAGTGTTTCACGCCCGGCTGACCGGCAAATCGTGAATGATCGAAACGGTCGGCGTCTAACGATCAATTGAAATACGCCTTGAGCGCTGGTCGAAGCGGCAGCGGTAGGCGTTATCCCCTCACCAACCTGGCGTCTAACGCATACCCGCCGCGATCGCAGACCGCTCGCGAAGTCCGGATCAATGGGGTACGAAGGGAATGAGGCCGGCGACCGCGCCAACCATATTCGTAAAGGCGTGCACCACAGGATTGGGATTGGGCTGCTGTGCCGGCACTGGTTGCGCTGACGGGGCCGCCTGCGCTTCGGTCGGGGCTTGCGCGGCGTTGAGCGTATTGGCTCCCTTCTCCGATTTCACGGATGCTTCACGCCGCGGCGGCTCGCTCCGCTCCGCGGGAGCCTTGGCGCCGGTCGCATCAGCCTTGGCGACCACGACGCGGGCGTCAGACTTACTTGAAAGCTTGGTAGGCAAATCGAGTCTGGACGTCGACTGATGCGCGACACCAGGCGCCTCGATCGCAGGCTTCGGTGCGGGCCTGACGGGCGGCAATGGCGCATTCGTTGAATGCACCGCCGTGCCCGAGTCGATGGTGGAGGGGGTCGGCGTCGCGATCTGCGTCGAGTCGGGCGGAAGTGAAACCGTGGGCGCGGGCTTGGGATCAAGAGATTGCGAGGCCACAGGCTGAGGGGCCACGATCGGCGCCGCGACGGCCGACGTATTGACCGACGCCGCGACTGGTTTTCCGTCGGACGCATCGGGTTGCGACGCGCCGATTACCGTCCGCGCCAAGTCCGACTGCGGCGGATTATTGGGAGAGACGCGAGCGTTCAGGTCGATTGGCCGCTCTTCGGGACTGGCAACCTTGCCCTCGGCCGGCCGCGGTATGTCTTTCAGCGTCGCCCCGGCCTCGCTCGAAGTCGCGACGGTCAAGTTGCTTCGGGGCTGCATCGTGGTCGGGCCCTGCGTTGTCTCCATGAGGGGCGATGCGTTTGGCGGTCCAGGTTCAACTCGTTTGAGCCAGAAGATCGAGCCGACCACCGCCACGCTGACCAGAACGAGCGCCGAAGCCTTAAATTTCCTGGCCCCGGCACGTCGTCCCGTCGCCAAATCGGTTTGGTTCGGATCGTTCGAATAGGAATTGTCGGATTCGGGGGCTTGCTGCGTCTCGAAGTCCACTGACCCCGTCTTACCCGGCTTGCCCGACGGCGCCTCGACTGACGGGCGCAGCGACGTCATTTCGAGTCGCTGCATCGGCTCCGTGTCGGTTCGGGTGGGCTCCGACATAGTCCCCGCAGGCGGCCGCAAACGTTCCGGCGTAAGTCCCGAAGATTCGACGAGGCGCACCAATTCAGCCAGCAGTTCCTCAGCGTTTGCTTGTTGGCTGCCGGGGGCGCGCAACTGGCGCTCAACGCCATCAAGATTGTTGTCTGCCAATCGTATCCTCGAAACGCTTTTCGGACGTGGAACGCATGTTCGGGCGCGCGTCATGCGCGCCGTAGGAGGCGAAAGCAAGGCCGACCGCCCCGCGACGCCCGTCACACAGCAAGGCGGCGGCCGCGGAACGGATACTGCACCGCGCCGGACATCCTGCGTCAAATCGAGCGCGTCGTCCCGACACTCACAATGCTAAGTTGCCGCTTCAATACGCCGAACTAAAAGCCCTCGCGAGCTGAAGATGGCGGGATGGGCGGGGCTTCGCACCCTCGACCGATGCCCATGAACGACTCGGAGATTGTTATCACCTGCCGCGCCGAATGTTGCGAGGTCGCCGCCCAATCCGGCTAGCAGATGTCGCCTCAGAAACTTGGATATGGTCATGAGAGGATGCCTGCCCATCGATCGGGCATTCTCCAGTGTCGTGCGCCCGAGAGACGGAATTCCTTCATGAGGCCGATCTGGCGCGCTCGCTCACCTACAACGCCTCGCCGCTAATCCTTGCCTTCCCCATCTACCGCGTCGCGCTGTGGCCGGGCGTGCGGCTCATGGCCCAGGCGGCCACGCGGCGCCTGAAGGCCCTCAGCGCGGAATGCGTTATTCTCGGCTGGGCCGGACTCGCGCGTGAGCGTTGGCGCGCCTCGGATTGCCCGCCTAAGCTGGGCATCGATATCGGAGATCGACATGACTGATTTCGCTCTGATGCTCCAGGGCATTGTGATCCTTTCGGACCGAATCCTGCCGAACGGCTATGTCGCGGTGGCCGATGGCAGGATCGCCGAAGTCGGGCAGGGCCATCCGCCCTCCGCACGCGAAAGCCACCATCTCGGCGCGGCGCTCATCCTGCCGGGCGCCATCGACGCGCAGGTCCATTCGCTATCGCAGAGAGATCAAGAGGACTTCATCTGGTCCACGCGCGCGGCGGCCGCGGGCGGCGTCACGACAATCGTCGACATGCCCTATGACGAAGGAGACCTCATCTGCTCTGCGGCGGCGGTCAAGCGCAAGGTCGCCCACGCGGGAAAGCAGGCGCGGGTCGATTTCGCGCTTTACGGCACCGTCGACCCGGCCGAGGGAGCCGCGCGAATTGCCGAGCAGGCAGAGGCCGGAGTCGCCGCCTTCAAGTTCTCGACCTTCGGCACGGATCCCAAGCGCTTCCCGCGCATCCCGCCGCCGCTGATGGCGGAATGTTTCGCGGCGGTGGCGCCGACGGGACTCACGGCCGGCGTGCACAACGAGGACGATGAATATGTCCGAGCGAGTTTAGCAAAGGTGAAGGCGGCCGGGGTCACGGACTGGCGCGCCCACGGCCTTTCGCGGCCGCCGCTGACCGAGCTTCTGGCGATGACGGCGATCTACGAGATCGGCGCCGCGACAGGGTGCCCGGCCCACGTCGTTCATTGCTCGCTCGGCCGGGGATACGAGATTGCGGCGAGCTATAAGGCGCAGGGCTACGCCGCGACTGCGGAATGCCTCATCCATTACCTTATGCTGGACGAGGAGAACGATGCGCGCCGGCTCGGCGGCCGCTCCAAATGCAATCCTCCTTTGAGGCCGCGCGCCGAGGTCGAGAAACTATGGCGCCGCCTCGCGGCAGGAGACGTTGACCTCGTTTCGACAGACCACGTCAGCTGGTCACTTGACCGCAAGACCGATCCGGACATGCTCGCCAATGCTTCCGGCCTGCCGGGCCTCGAGACGATGGCTCCGCTCTTCGTCAAAGGCGCGCTCGACCGCGGCGTTCCGCTGACCTGGATGGCGAAGCTGATGGCCGAGAACCCGGCGAAACACTTCCGCCTCGATCATATAAAGGGCGCGCTGAGGCCGGGGCGCGACGCCGACATCATGGTGCTGACGCCTGAGAGTTATGTTGTGGATACGGCGAAGAGCGGCAACAGCGTCGCCGGCTGGTCGCCCTTCGACGGGATGGCTCTTCCGTACAAGGTCGCAGCGACCTATGCGCGGGGCCGGCTCGCCTTCGATGGAGCCAAGGTGTTGGCGGAGCCGGGAACCGGCCGTTTCGTCCGTCCGCCCGAGCGCATTCCCGTCGCGGGTAAGGCCGCATGAGCAGCAATCTGCCGGTCAATGCCGCCCGCATCGCGGAAGACATCGATGCGCTCGCCCGCTTGACGGAGCCCGGCCGGCCCTGGACGCGGCGCGTCTTCTCGCCGCTCTTCCTTGAAGGCCGCGCCTATATCGAGGCGCGCATGCGCGCTGCGGGGCTTGAGACGCGAATCGACGCCGCGGGCAATCTCATCGGCCGTCGCGCGGCCGGAGGTGAAGCCCGGGCCGTCCTCATGCTTGGCTCGCACTCCGACACCGTTCCGGACGGCGGTCGGTTCGACGGAATCGCGGGCGTCGTTGCGGCGCTGGAAGTCGCGCGATCTTTGGCGGAGCGCGGGGTCGCTCTCGCGCACGATCTGGAGGTTGTCGATTTCCTCGCCGAGGAGGTCAGTCCTTTCGGCGTCTCCTGCATCGGCAGTCGCGGGATGACCGCGCAGATGCCCGAGACTTGGCTCACGAGGCGCAATGAGAGCGGCGCGCTCGGGGACGCGCTGGTTTCCGTCGGCGGCGATCCGGCCGTGGTTCTGCGGTTGAGTCCACCCAAAATCGCGGCGTTCCTCGAACTGCATATCGAGCAGGGGCCGGTGCTGGAGCGGCAGGGCCGCGATATCGGGCTCGTCACCGGCATCGTTGGCATCACCCGTTTCGAGATCCTCGTCGAGGGGCGGCCCGATCACGCTGGGACGACGCCGATGGACGCTCGCGCCGACGCGCTCGTCGCGGCGTCCGACCTCGTTCTGAAGATCCACGGCGAGGCCTTGCGCCTCTCTAGGAAGCCGAGCCATTTCGCCGCGACCGTCGGCGAGTTCGCGATGGCGCCGAACGCCGCCAATGTCGTTCCCGGCCGCGTACGGCTGCTGGTCGACGCGCGCGCCGAGCGTAGACCCGACATGGAGGCTTTCGCCACGTGGCTCGACCAGGCCGCCAAGAATGTCGCGACGGCGCATGGCGCAGCGATTTCACCGCCTGCGCGCGTCTCTGATAGCGAGCCGATCGCTTGCGATCCTCACCTTTTCGCAGTTTTGGAGAATGCGGCTAAGTCGGCGGGCATGACAACGCTCCCGCTCGTGTCTGGCGCCGGGCATGATGCGGCATGGATCGCGCGCGTGGCGCCGGCGGCTATGATCTTCGTGCCGAGCCGAGACGGGCGAAGCCACGCGCCGGACGAATGGACCGACAACGACGCGATTGCGCGCGGCGCGGCCGTGCTGTTCGAGGCGGTCCTCGCGCTCGACGCGGAACCCGAGATGACGAAGACATAGACGGATGGGCCGCATTCTGGTCGAGAAAGACGTCGAGGCCGCCCTCTTCGCCAGCGATTGGACGACCGGCCATGCGCACGCGCCCTGCCAACTTATTTACCAATTGCGCGGGCGTAGATTCCACGGTGTGAAGAGGGCCGGAGCCAGCGCGCGACCCAGTGACACGAGTTGACGCGAATAGAGCGTTTGTCCGGACGCGAGCCGCATCGAAATTTTTAGTTCGCAGGCGGGTGTCCGCAATAGCCCCAGTGCTGATTCCGCCGCATAAGCGCGCGGCCCGCCCATCAATCGAAGAGAAGCAACACGAATGGTCAATGACGCCGCCGCCGAATCGAACCGCGTCCTCCGCCTCTTTCGCGAGCGGTTTTCGTTCCAGATTTCCGTCGATACCGCGTATCTGCACCAAGGGCTCGCGGTGGCGGAAGCAGCGCTCGCGGCCGGCGTGACCATCGTGGAGCTCGGGACGCCGCTCTTGAAATACGAGGGCGTCCGCAACGTTGTGCCGATCTTCCGGCAACGTTTCCCCAAGGCGTTGCTGCTCGCCGATATGAAGACGATGGATGGCGGCGAGGGAGAGGCGAACGCAGTCTACGGCGGCGGCGGCAACGTCATCGACTTCCTCGCCTTGGCGGGCGAGGCGACCGCCAGGGCGGTGTGTGCGGTGCGCGACACGTTCCGTGAGGCCGATCCGGCGATCCCGAGGCTAGCCTTTGCTGACGTCCTGATCCCGATGCAGGGACCGGCCGGGCCGGCGGTCCGGACCGCGGAGCGCATGCTCGCGGCCGGCGTGGACGGCGTCGGCATCCACCTGCAGTACGACGCCCGGCGGGCTGACCCCGCTCTGTTTCAAGGCAGCACCCTGCACGACGTGGCGTGCGCGGTTTTCGAAAGCGTGGGCGACCGAGCGTCCGTGCAGGTGGTCGGCGGCCTCAGCGTCGAGCAGGCCGTCGCCCTGGCTCGCAAAGGGCTGCGCGCTTTCGTCATCAGCGGCAATCTCGGCTTGCCCGACGCCAAGTCGCGCTACGGCCTGCCGGGCGACGAGATCGAACGACACATCCGCGATTTCATCGACCAGGTTTCCGCCGCCGGCTGAACGGGCCGCTCGGCTTCCGCTCGCAGCGGCTCACCAGGTCGCAAATCTGCGTTCGACCGCTTTGAGGAAACGGATGCGTCGCTCAGGCGTCGTGTGATCCATGTCGTAACAGGCCAGATAGTCACAGCGCGCGCCCGGCGCGCAATTGAGCCGCATCGAGCGTTTGAGAAATCGGCGCGGCGGGTCGCCCATCAGGAAGGTCGTCCAGCGCGCGCCGCCATAGGTGCAAACGGCGCCGAGCCTTTTGATGTTGTGCAGGCAAGGGACATACGTTCCGTCATCCTTCAAATTGAAGCTGACGCCCGGCAGGAACACTTTGTCGACGAAGCCCTTGAGGATCGCCGGAAAGCCCATGTTCCAGACCGGGAACGAGAAGACCAGCGCCTCAGATCTCAGCAAGCGTTCGACATAAGGACCGACGCGGCGTCGATTGCCGGGGACGTCGTAATAGTCGAGCCGGTCCTCTTCGGTCATCACCGGATCGAACCCTTCGGCGTTGAGGTCGCAATCGTCCACCTCGTGGCCGCGCGCCCTCAAGGTCCGAACGACCCTTGCGTGCAGGCTCGAGCCGAAGCTCGTCGCGACCGGGTGGGCGAATAGGACCAGCACGCGCAATCGTGTTCTCCGTTCGCGCTGAGCTTTGCTGAGCGATTCGCATCATGCGGATTCTGGACGCCCCGTCACCCGTGACAGTGAATCAGCAGCCAATTTATGGCAATTGTGACCAAGCAAAAGATCGTTCTATTAAGCAACCAAGGTTGCATGGAACAAATTTTCCAGAACGATTGTCATGAAAAGAAAACAAAAGTCCAGTTTTTCATGCTGCAGTGCAAGGTCACAATATGACAAATCGTTGACATTGCGCTGTCTAAACGTTGACTTTCGCGAGATGAAAAGAATTTTTCGAGCAATGACACGTTGAGAACAAATTCGATTGGCATAAGATGCGTCACGGCCAAGCGAGAAGGAACGCTGCCCATGATCGTCCGAGAGATCGTCCGGACCTGCTCTAATCCGCACGTCGCCCACGCGGCGGTCGCCTCGATCGGTGGTGATTTCGCGCGACGCGTTTCGCGCGACGCGGAGAAGCGGAACCTCACAAGCGGCCTATTCGCCGCCGGCCTCGTTCGCCGCTTCTCGCGTCACGCCGGCGAACGCGATTGGGAGGGGGTCGGGGAAGCAACCCGCGGCGCCGACCAGCCGATCCTTTCCGGTCTGAGGTACATTCTCGAACGCGGCGTCGAATTGGACGAGAGCGACGGCGATCCCGAGATGGGCTGGCTTGCCGCGGCGCCATTGGCCTCCTGCTGTCAGGCTTGGCGGCATTGATAGGGCAGGCATAGGCGGCGCCCGATTACTTCGCGCCTGATCGTCCGCTTCCGCTTGTGAGCGCTACTGCGGCGGAGCACAATGCAAGCCCATGTATCTCGGGCTTGACTGCGGAACCTCTGGGCTCAAGGCGCTTCTGACCGACGAGGGCGGCGAGCCTGTCGCGAGCGCCACCAGGGGCTATTCTCCCGACCGTCCGCGCGCCGGCTGGTCGGAACAGAATCCCGACGACTGGGCGACCGCGATGGCCGGCGCGATCGCCGACCTCAGAAGTAGCGCGGGCAGGCGGCTCAGCGCCCTGAAAGCGGTCGGCTTCTCGGGCCAGATGCACGGCGCGGTGCTCCTTGATCGCGCCGACAAGCCGATCCGCCCAGCGATCCTGCACAACGACGGACGCGCTTTTCTCGAGGCCGACGAGCTGGCGCGCGACTACCCTGACCTGGCGCAAGTCGTGGGCGTGAAGCCGATGCCGGGCTTCACCGGGCCGAAGCTCAAATGGATCGCGAGGAACGAGCCCGGCGCCCGGCGCCTCGTCAACGCGCTCCTGTCGCCGAAGGACTATTTGCGCCTCAGGCTTAGTGGCGAACGGGCGTCGGACATGAGCGATGCGGCGGGGACGTGGCTCCTCGACGAGGCCCGGCGAGACTGGTCGCCCGAAGCATTCGCCGCGTGCGACGCGGACCTCGCATGGGCGCCCCCTTTGTTCGAAGGATCGGCGCCGGTTGGCCGGATCCGGCCGGAGGCTGCGGACAGGCTTGGTCTGCCGCGCGGCGTTCTGCTGGCGGCCGGCGGTGGCGACGCCGCGGTAGGCGCGGTGGGCTTAGGCGCCATCGCGCCAGGCGAAGCCTTCATCTCGCTTGGAACCGCGACGCAGCTCATCGTCGCGACGGACCAATATATGAGCGCGCCCGAACAGCTCGTGCATTCCTTCGCTCACGCGCTGCCAAACCGCTGGTACGCGATGGCGGCGATGCTCAACGGCGCCGGCGCGCTCGCTTTCGCCGGACGGCTCCTCGGCGCCTCCCCGGACGCGCTCGAGCGCGAGGCGGCGGCGGACTATCCTGGCCCCGGCGCGCTTCTCTTTCTGCCGTACCTGAGCGGCGAGCGCACGCCGCTCGACGATGCTCATGCGCGCGGCGTTCTGTTCGGCATGAGCGAGGCGACGTCGCGCGCTGACGTCGCCCGTGCGGTGATGGAGGGGGTCGCGCTCACGCTTGCGGATGCGCGCGATTCTCTCGCCGCCGCCGGCGCTGTTATCGAGCGCGTCGGCCTCATCGGCGGCGGCGCGAAGAGCGCCTTGTGGACGCGCATGATCGCCGCAGCGACCGGCTTTACCGTCGTGCGCATGAAGGGTGGCGAGACGGGCCCGGCATACGGCGCCGCGCGCTTGGCGCGCATGGCGGCGACCGGCGAGTCGGCCGAGACCGTCTGTGTGAAGCCGGAGATCGCGGACGTGACCGAGCCGGACCCGAAGCTCGCGGACCTCTTCGCACGACAGCGCGAGCGCTTCAAAGCGCTTTACGCCGCGGTCAAGCCGGAGTTCCGGAGGTAGCTGCGGATCGCGCTTATGCGGCCGAGGCCTCGATCATCAGCATGTCGAGGAGAAACGAGCCGTCGGGCTCGATGGCGAAATGCGCCTTGGTCTCCGTCGAGGCGGCGTTCTGGAGCGCGCGGATCGCCTTCACATTGTCTTCGGGCGTTTGCATGCGCGCAATCCAGACGGGGAAATCCATCCGAAGCCGCCACGTCCGACAAGCATCAACGGCGAAGCGCGCGCGGGCGAGCGCGTCCAACCATTGCGAGCAGCTGTAGTCGCGAACGTGGGAATGGTCGCGCAGCAATTCGATTGCCTGCAGATGCGTGTCGAAGAGCGCCTGGCCCGGAGCATAGACGTCGACGAACGCCGCTCGCCCGCCGCGTTTCAATGTGCGGCGCGCTTCCCGAAGCCCGGCGTCGAAGTCGCGCCAGTGATGCGTGGAGAACCGGCTGGCGACAAAGTCAAACATCTCGTCTTCAAACGGGAGACGCTCTGCCGGGGCTTCCGTGGTCTCGATGTTGTTCAACCCCTTCTCGCGCGCTGTCCGCGCCACCGCCGCCAACATCTCGGAGGACAGATCGGTCGCGATGACCCGTCGCGCGTGGCGCGCGAGCGCATAGGAAACATGGCCGCCGCCGGCTCCGAGATCGAGGGCCAGTTCGGCGTTCTGCGCGAGCGCTCCGATCGCCTCGAGATCGGCCCCCTGACTGTGAACCGCGCTTTCGACATAGGCTTTCGCTCGAGGGCCGAATTGCGCCTCGACGACTCGCTCATGGGCCTTGCTCATCACCAGCTCCTCTCCGTTCGGGGGCTTTTGCGCTCTAAATTACACTGTTACAAGATTGGATCTTATCCTATTACAAGTACTGCCATGCTTGAAGCGGATCAGAGGCGTCTCCTGGGCGAGTTCGTTCGCGCTCACCGTGAGCGTGTGCGGCCAACGGCGGCGGCTGGCCGGCGGCGAACCTCCGGTCTCCGGCGTGAGGAACTCGCCGCGCTGGCCGGCATCAGCGTGACCTGGTGCACGTGGATCGAGCAAGGGCGCGCGGTGCAGGCCTCCCCCGAGGCCCTCGGCCGCATCTCGCAAGCGCTCTCTTTGTCGCGCGCCGAGCACGACTATCTGTTCAAGCTTGCGGGGCGCGTCGATCCGGAAGGATCGCGCGGGCCTTCTGCGGACGCGCCCCCCTCCCTGGTCGCCGCCGTCAAAGCGATCGAATACCCGGCCTATGGACTCGATCGCCTCTGGAACGCGTGCTGCTGGAACGAAGCGGCGGCGCGGCTCTTTCACGGCTGGCTGGACGGCGATTGTCAACGCAACCTCCTGCGGTACGTGTTTCTCGAGCCTTCCGCCCGCGAGCTGATTCCCAACTGGAAGGACAGGGCGCGACGCCTGCTCGCCGAATTTCGCGCCGACTTCGCTCGCACCTTTCGCGACGCTCAGGTCAGGATATTCGTCGAGACGCTCCGCGGCGAGAGCGCCTTCTTTGCAGAAGCCTGGGACGAGCAGGCCGTTCAGATCCGCGAAGGCGGCCTTCGCCTGTTCAATCATCCTCACGACGGTCTCGTGAGCTTCACGCAGCACACATTCGCCCCGGCGGAGCGGCCTGACTATAAGCTGGTCATCCTTACGCCGGCCGAACGCTAGAAGGAACGGTCGCGAAGCTTTCAGCCACGGTCTGGTCAAGGGCCCGTTCGCTGGCGTCAATCGCCCAAGGTCGGCGCGCCTTGGACATCGTCGCCCTGAGATCGCCGACCTGTCCGAACCGACCCGGATCTTGCGGCGAAATTCATGAGGCGGCGAGGGCGGTTGAAGGGGTCATACGAAGCGGTGAGGGCGGAGTTCCGGAGGTAGTCTCCGACCGTCGCGCAAGCGCGCGAAAGGAAGACGAAGCTTAAGCGATCTATCCCGCCGCTCGCAAAAGCTGCTCGAGGTCGGGCAAGCCTTCGCAGCAGTCGGAGACGAGGAATTTGAGCAGCTGCCCGCTCCTCTGCGCATCGACCTTGCAGCGTTGGATGCGCCCCTCGCGGCGTTGAGCCATCAGCCCGGCCGAGACGAGCGCGGAGATGTGATGGGCGAGCGTCGATTTGGGGATGCCGAGAACGCTTTGAATCTCGCCGACCGACAGGCCCGCGTCGCCTGCTCGAATCAAAAGATGGAACACGTGCAGCCGGTGCGGATGGCCGAGTTCGGCCAGACAGCGGGCCGCCTCGTCGAACGCCAGCGACGCTGTTTCGCCAGAAGGGCTCATCCGCAAGGCTGAAGTTCGGGCGCAGGACAGACGCGGGCGCGAGCGCCCGGTCGCGTTCCTTTTCATCCGCCAACTCCAGTGCGAGCGTCGGCAATTGGTCCCGGCGAAGGCCGACATCGGCAAGCAGATGGTCGCTAAGCTTGTCGAGTTCGCGAATCGACGCCTGACGGCGCCGCTCCCTTGCCAGATCGTCGAGAACTTGCGCGAGAAAGCCGAACATGGCATCCTCCGAATGGACCATGGTTCTGGTTTTATAGTCCTAAATGGCTGAATGTCAATCGGCGGAAGCGGCTCATATGGCGAATGACGACAATACGCGGCCGCGCGCGACCGGCGGCTGTCTTTGTGGCTCGGTGCGGTTCGAGGTGCGCGGGCCGCTCAGGGACGTGGTGATTTGCCACTGCGTGTTCTGCCAGCGTATGCACACCCACGTTGGCGCCGCCACCGCTTGCGCGCCATCGGACCTGAGGATCATCAGCGGGCGCACGTTGCGCTGGTATCGCTCCTCGCCAGGGCGAAGACGCGGCTTCTGCCGCAAATGCGGCAGTTCGTTGTTCTGGGAGCCGATGCCCACAACGCATATCTCGATTTCAGCCGGCAGCCTTGACCGTCCGACGGGCCTCAAGGTGGTGGAACACATCTTTCTCGCCCAGAAGGGCGACTATTATGAGGTGGACTGGGCGAAAGATCGGGTCCCCGCGCCGCAGAGCGGTCCCCCCTTTCCTTGAGAAATCGTAATGCGCTGGCCAATTTCCGGATAGGCGCGAAGTCGCATGGTCGCTCCATCGATCGCTGAAGGCGGTCAACTAGCGAATTTGGAGCGAACTCAATGTCATTCTCCGGTCTTGCGACCCCACAAGGGCGGCGCAATACGATCCTCGCCTCGGTCGCGGTCGCCGCGCTTGGCGTCGCAGGCGTCCTCGGCGGGAACGCGCTCGCCCCGACTCACCCCGCATATGCGGCGGCCGTCTCCACCGCCGACCTGCCCCAGAACGCCCCGTCGTTCGCACCGCTGATCGACCGCGTCAAAGCCTCGGTCGTGTCGGTCAAGGTCAAGATCGCCGCTGACAGACGGCGACGCAGAGGGCGCATCCAGCCAGATGGACAATCTTCCCCCAGAAATCCAGAAGTTCTTCAAGCAGTTCGGCGGTCAGCCGAATGGCGGCGGCGCGCCCAGGGCAAGCATCCCATGATGATGGGCGAAGGCTCCGGCTTCTTTGTTTCGGCCGACGGCTACATCGTCACCAACAACCACGTCGTGCAGAAGGCCAAGACCGTCAGCGTCACCACGCAGGACGGCAAGACGCTCGACGCCAAGGTTGTCGGCACCGACCCGAAGACCGACCTCGCGCTCATCAAGGTGAACGAGTCCGGCGATTATCCCTTCGTCGCGTTCTCGAAGGAGCAGCCCCGCATCGGCGATTGGGTCGTGGCGATCGGCAATCCTTATGGCCTCGGCGGCACGGTGACCGCGGGCATCATCTCGGCTGAAGGCCGCGACATCGGCGATGGGCCCTATGACCGCTTCCTGCAGATCGACGCCCCGATCAACCGCGGCAACTCGGGCGGCCCGACCTTCAACATGAAGGGCGAAGTCGTCGGCGTGAACACCGCCATCTATTCGCCGTCGGGCGGCAGCGTCGGAATCGGCTTTGCGATCCCCGCGACCACGGTCGATAGCGTCATTGGCGCGCTCGAGCACGGCGGAATCGTTCCGCGCGGCTATCTCGGCGTCAACATCCAGCCGGTCACCGCGGAGATGGCCGAGAGCATGGGCATGAAGACGGCCAAGGGCGCGATCGTCGCCGAGGCGATGCCGGGAACCCCGGCCGCTGAGGCAGGTCTCAAGGCCGGCGACGTGATCACCAAGCTCAACGGTCAGGTGGTTGACGACGCGTCTGACCTCACCCGCCGCATCGGGTCGTTCAAGCCCAGCGACAAGGTCGAGCTGACCTATATGCGCGACGGCGCCGAAAAGACGGCTCAGATCACGCTTGCCGACCAGAAGAACGAGACCGTGGCCAAGGCCGACGGCTCGCAGGCGAAGGATCAGGGCGCGCTCGGCATCCAGATCGCTCCGGCCAAGGACGGCGATAAGGGCGTCGCCATCGTCGGCGTCGATCCGAATGGAACGGCCGCGGAGCAGGGACTGGCTGAGGGCGACATCATCCTTGATGTCGCAGGCAAGCCTGTGTCGAGCCCCGCGGACGTGAAGGCCGGGATCGCGAGCGCGAAGAGCCAGGGCAAGAAGGCGGTCATGATGCGCATTCAGACCGCCGACGGCGCCCGCTTCGTGGCTGTCCCGTTCCCCAAGGCGTGACCGAATCCGCCTGAGGGATGGGCGGCGGCGCGCCGGCTGGGAGGGTGGCGCGCCGCCGTTTCGAAGGCGGGCCTCAGCCGCCGGCGCCGGCGAACCAGTCCTTCAGGAGGGGCTGAAACTGCGCCGGATGGAATTCCGTGACGCGGCTGAACCGCATCTTCCCGGCCTCGACGAAAGGCTCTTCGGCCAGGAGGGCGTCCAGCGCCTGCCGGGACGACGCCCGGGCGACCAAAAAGCCGCCGTGGGCCGGGATCTGCGGGCCCGAGAACAGGAAGAAGCCGGCGTCATAGCCCTTCTGCAGAAAGGCGTGATGGGCCGGCTCGAGGTGGCGAAACTCGTCGAAGGGGGCCAAGTGTTCGCCTTCGAGCAGGAAATACTTCATCGGACCACTCCTACGGTCAGGCATCCTCTTAGGCGTCTTTCGGAAAGTTCTGCGGGAAGAGCGCCTTGAGGGTCTCCGCGTCGAAATCGGTCTTGAAGGGGACGTCGTGGCCGACCTGGCGCGCCCGGGCCGCCGCCGGCCGGCCATCGACCGTCTCGAACCAGCGGCTGACGTTCGGCCAGGGGGCCAGCGGCGCGTCGTTCAGCAGGACGGTGCCAACGCGGCCGACCCACCCCCACGCCGCCATGTCGGCGATGGTGTAGTCATCGCCCGCGATATAGGGCTTTTGCTGAAGGCGAGCCTCCAACACGTCATAGTGCCGCTCGACCTCGCGCCTATAGCGGTTGGTGGCGTAGGCGCTGTCGGTATGAACCCGGGCGAAGTGGGAAGCCTGGCCCGAGAACGGGCTGAGCCCGCTGGCGATAAACATCAGCCAAGAGAGGACGGCCGGTCGATCCCGCGGCGCGCCGAAAAACAGGCCCGTCTTGTCGGCCAGATAGATCAGGATGGCGCTGGAGTTGAAGACCACGATGCCATCGTCCACAACGGCCGGCGCCTTGCCGTTGGGGTTGATGGCCCGGTATTCGGGGTTGTGCTGCTCGCCCTTGAGCAGGTCGACCGGAATGACTTCATAAGCCAGGCCGGACTCCTCGAGAAACAGGGCGATCTTCCGCGGGTTGGGCGTATCGTGGAAGTAGAACTTGATCACTGATGGTCTCCGTGAGTTGGAACTAGAGAGTTGGGAAAGGCGGTCTCGCTGTTCCGGCCGGCCTAGACGGCCGCCCAGGCTCGAAGGGGCCGGGCTGCCCCGCAGGCTTGCGCGTGTTGACCTGGGCTGCGCATGTTTCCGCTCCGCATGTAACCGATCGGTTCGTGACGAGCTGGACTGTTACGGACCGGTCGGTTACATGTCAAGCGAACTTGCGACGAATTGAGAAAGGACGAGATGGCTATGGCGTCTGAAGGCAAGGCCGAGGGGGGGCGGGCGCGCGAGCGGGTGTCCGCCGCGGCGGCAGATCTGTTCTACCGCAAGGGCGTCCACGCCGTAGGCGTCGAGGAGATCGTTCGTCAGGCCGGAGTCGCCAAGATAAGCCTCTACCGGAGCTTCGCCTCAAAGGACGACCTCGTCGTCGCCTATCTGGAGGAACGCAGCGAAAGCTTCCTCAAGGCCTGGGACGACGCCTTCGACCGGTATCGGGACGCGCCGCGCGAGCAGCTTCGCGCGATTATGACCTACATCGCCGACCGGTCCGAGGAGGACGGCTATCGGGGCTGCCACTTCATCAACTTCTGCGCGGAGTTCCCCGATCCGGAGCATCCGGGCCGTAAGGTCGCGGCCGCGACCAAGCAGGCGGTCCGGGATCGTTTCCTCCGCTTGGCTGAGGCGTTCGGCGCGCCGGATCCCCAGAAGCTGGCGGACGCCTGGTTTCTGCTCTTCGAAGGCGCCTATGCGCTCAGCCAGACGCTGGGTCCTGAGGCGGGGGCGGCGGGGCGCTCGCTCCTCTGGGCCGGCGAGGCGCTGGCCGAGGCGGAGCTCAATGGGCCGGCGCGGGAATCCCACTGAACGCCGCCGCGCCTGGCGTTATCGACACGCCCGCCGTCGCCTATATCCTGTCAAATCCCCATGCGCCGGTCCGCCAAATTGACTTCCGACGCCGGGGCCATGCCCCGGCGTCGCTGTTTCAGACCGACTTCGGCTGGCCGAGCCACCGCGCCACGCATACGCCGGCCCGGAGGCTGGGGATCTGGCAAGCAGCCGAGTGAAAATAACGATGTGAATGAAAAACAGGATCGGGACCAGAAAGCCCGGAATGATGAGCCAGGGCAAACTGGTCATTGGCGAGCTGTCGGGCGGTCCAACGAAACCCTGAAGCGGACCCGGCGCCGACAGGGCCCCCAGCGTGACAGCAACGACAAGGTCGGCGACGCCGACCGCGCTCCATAAGAACACGAGCGGCCGCACGCGGGCGCCGAATCGCGTGACCGCCCAGGCGAGCGGCAGCGCGGTCGCGCCGATGAAGACATCACCCCACCCCGCGCTGGGCGCAAACGGCGCGGGAAGGCGGCCCTTGGCGTAGAGCACGAGAAACATGACCCCGAGCAGGCGGATCGCATGGACCGCGATGAGCGCGGGCAAGGGCGTTGTGGTCATCGCATTTCGCACAGAGGGTAGGGCGAAATACGCCGAAACGAGCGCCGCGACCGGCAAACCGACCGTGAGGCCGAGCGCCGGGAGCGCCCAATCCGCGCGGGGCTGAGCGCGCCGGTCGCGCCGATCGCTAAAACGAGCGCAAACCATGCGCCGAGAGCGACCAGAACCGCAACCCGGCGCCCTGCGGTTTCGAGCCATCGCCAACGACAGAAAGCCACGACGATCGAGGCGCTGACCGTCAGTCCGCGGTGGATAGAATGTCGAACATGATCGCTTTCTCCATTTAAAGTGTAACTACACATACTTTGGAAATTTTTTTAGTCTTGCGGCGCCCGCTGCCGCCGCCAAAGCCGCGTCCTGCGCCTTCTTCCAGAAAGGGAAGGCGCGTCGCGCCGCCTCTTCGCCGGCCGGCGTGATCGTCACCTTGCGAACGCGACGATCCTTGCCTTCGTCGATCCGAACAAACCCATCCCGAACGAGCGGACCCAGGTTTCGGGTCAGCGTTGTCCGCTCGAGGCCTTGGAAGTCCGCGAGTCGCGTGGTCGGAATCGGACCGGTTTGGACCAGCGTCGCCAGTAGGGTGAACTGGGTGCCGCGGATGCCCGACCCTCGCATCGCCTTTTCGAAGACGCGGGTCAGATCCCGGCTCTGGCGGCGCGCGGCGGTGCACACGCATTGCCGGCAGGCGATGAAGTCAATTTCTCCCGATTCCATATTTCAGTGCATATACACTCTATTCGTCAATGTCAAGGCGCTTGACGATCGGCGTTGCGCCGGCCCCGATTTCGGGTGGTTCCGAGGCTACGAGCACTGAGGGTACCCTGTTGCAAAAGTCCTTTCGCTGTTGGAGAATTGAGCCCAAACATTGTTGATGCTGATTTGCAGCCAGGCCCCGCCAGTCTGATTCCAAGTGGCGGCGCCCGAGCGAAATAAGTCTATTTTTCATTCGTTTAGGGAGTCGGATAGCCATGCCGGTCTGTTTTGTGATCATGGGCTTTGGGCAAAAGACCGATCTCGCCACCGGCCGGGTGCTCGATCTCGACAAGAGCTACAGGAACATCATCAAACCCGCTGTCACCGGCGCCGGCTACGACTGCGTCAGGGCCGACGAGATTCAGCATTCGGGCGTCATCGACGTGCCCATGTACGAGATGCTTTTCGCGGCCGACCTGGTCGTGGCTGACCTATCGACCGCAAATTTGAACGCCATCTTCGAGCTGGGAGTGCGCCACGCATTGAAGCCGCGGGCGACGATCATCATGGCGGAGAGCAAGTTCACGATCCCGTTTGACGCCAATCATATTGTCGTTCGCCACTACGAACATCTCGGGCCTGATATCGGCTTCGATGAAACCATTCGCATGCGCGGTGAACTGACGACTTTGATCAACGCGCTCACGGGCGGGAATGCTGTCGACAGCCCGGTCTACACGCTGCTGCCTGACCTCCAGAAGCCAACCCGGCCCCGCCGCGACGAAGCTGAGCATGGCAGCCGCCGCTGCCCAGCCGCAATCATCCGAGGACAGCTACGCTACGATGCTGCAAACGGCGCGCGAAGCGATAGACGCCGGAGCCTTCGATTTCGCTAAAAAGAAGTTGCAGGACATCTACAAGGACCAGACCACGCTTGGAGCGGACGGGAAACCCAAGACCGCTCGCCCCCGTGTCATCCAACAGCTCGCCCTTGCTACGTACAAGGCAGGCGAGGCCAAGGCGAAGACTGAGGGCCCCGACCGAGCCTTGGCTGGCTACGCGGAAGCCGAGGCGTTGCTGCGGCAACTCGACGCCGAGACGACCACCGATCCTGAGACGATCGGCTTGTGGAGCGCCATCCACAAGCGAAGGGCTGAAATGACGACAAGATCGCCGGACGAGCGGAAGCAGGACCTTACCGAGGCGATCCGGGCCGCCGAGCGTGGCTTCATCATCAAGCGCGACTATTACAACGGAACGAACCTGGCCTATCTCTTGAACATGAGGGCGTCGTTGTCGTCCGGTGACGACAAAATTGCTGACAACGTCCTCGCCAGTCGCGTCCGGCGAGAGGTTGTGGACATCGCCACTCGCGGCTTGGAGACGCTCGCGGCGAACACAGCGGCGGGCGCGGACACGACAACGCTGCGAGACGAGAAATACTGGCTTGCGGCCACTCGCGCGGAATCCCTGATCGCGCTCGGCGACAAATCCGGAGAGGACCTGATGAAGGAAGCGCTCGCGAGCGCGCCCGCCGCGTGGATGGCGGACTCCACCAAGAGCCAGCTTGATCGTCTACTCAAACTGGTGACAGCGGCGGGCTCGTAATTCCTGGTGGCCCCGTCGACACTTTGGCTCTTACGGCGTTAGGCATTGGCGCTCCTGAAGACGTCATGGCTGGGCTTGTCCCGGCTATCCACGAGAACAATGTGTTATCATGATAAGCATCTGATAAGAGACATTTTTTTTGATAAAAGAGATTATCGTGGCGGGCGGCGTGGATGGCCGGCACAAGGCCGGCCATGACGATCCAAGGCTGAATTCCGAGACCAACAGCGAACGCTATAAGAGCCGACACTTTATTGCAGGAAATCAGAAATCGAGTTAAGCTTGCCTGATGAACAATCCTGCGCCTTCACGCCCTGATTTAGGAGGCTTGCGTCTCCGCGATGCGAGGATTCCGGGAAAAAGCTGCGAGGAAAAATAGGGAAATTTGACGCGAAATAGCCAAGGACCAAGACAATCCAAACTTACCGCGCCCGCTCCCAGCCGCCCTCATCGCTCTCGCGCCAATAGCTGATCGGGCTGCCCTGGTCCTTGAGCCGCCGCCATTCGCCCCGCGCTTGGGCAAGCGCCGCCTCGTCGCGTCCGTCGAACATGAGAACGACGAGGTCGAACGCATCGTCGGCCTCGCTGGTTTCAGCGCCGGAAAGCCTGACCAGCATGGTCGCGGCGTTGGCGTTCTTAAGCTCGGTGGTCAAAAAGATCGGCTGTTCCATAGGATCGCCGTCGCCAGCCGCACCATGCGGAAGAAAACTCGCGTCGTCGTAGGTCCATAACCGTTCGTTGAGAGCGGCGACCATTTCCTCGGACGAGGCGCGCACGAGGACGCGTCGGCCCTCCTCCAGCGCACGCTCGAGCAAAGGCGGCAGCGCTTGGTCGACCCGTCGCTGTTCGAGATGGTAAAAGCGGATCTCCGTCACTGGCCCGCTGGGCCGACAATGACGAAGGTGCGGTCGGAGCCGCTCGCTATCAGCCCGAGGCTCACGCCGCCGGGCACGTGCTCTTCAGTCTTGCCTGCGACATAGACGTCGCCCCGCTCGCGCGAGGCGGCGAGATATTCTCCCGCATCGCTGTTCATACCCCGCAGGACGCCGCAACTCTTGGCCGCGTCCCACCCCAGCGCAGCCTTCAGGGCCGCCGCCTGAAAACGCTCGAAATTCGTGGTCGTGCGGGCGTTGGCCGGTTCGCCGATACGCGCCTCGAAGCGCAGGAATTGATCACCGCGACAGCTGAGGGTCCCGTCGACATCCACCTTCGTCGTAATGTCAAACATATCCGAACCGGAGCGCGTCCGAGATACGACGACAGCGCGTCCCAACTCGACCTGCATGTCGCTGGCTTCGGCCCGCAGGCTGTTTGAAAAGGCGTCGCATCCCGCGATCGCCCAGGCCGGCTCTTGCGAGGCGGTCCAGGCGGCGCCAAGCGCGAAGATCGTGGAAAGAATCCGCATTCTGACCCCTCCCGCCCGATTCTCGAATCAATTCGTCAATGAGAAGCTAATCCTCGTAGGAGTCGGCCATAAGACGATTGAGAAGACGAACGCCCCAGCCCGAACCCCAGGATTGATTGATGTCGGAAGGCGCCGAACCCATCGCCGTGCCTGCGACGTCGATATGCGCCCACGGTGCCTCCTTGACGAATCGTTGTATGAACTGCGCCGCAGTGATCGAGCCGCCGTGGCGGCCCCCGGCATTCTTCATGTCGGCGAATCTGGAATCGATCATCTTGTCGTAAGCGGCGCCGAGCGGCATGCGCCAGACCTTCTCGCCCGAAGCCTCGCCCGCGGCGGCCAGTCGTTGGGCGAGCTCGTCATTATTGGAAAAGAGCCCAGCCACCTCGGGGCCGAGCGCGACAATGATGGCGCCGGTCAGCGTCGCAAGGTCGATGATCGCTCGCGGGGAATAGGTCTCCTGCGTGTACCAGAGAGCGTCGGCCAGAACGAGCCGCCCCTCGGCGTCCGTGTTGACGATCTCGATCGTCTGGCCCGACATGGAGGTGATGATGTCACCCGGCCGGATTGCGTCGCCGTCGGGCATGTTCTCGACCAGGCCGACGACGCCGACCACGTTGACTTTCGCTTTGCGCGCGGCGAGCGCGTGCATGAGCCCGACGACACAGGCCGCGCCGCCCATGTCGCCCTTCATATCTTCCATACCGGCGGAGGGCTTGATCGAGATTCCGCCGGAATCGAAACAGACCCCCTTTCCCACGACGGCAATGGGTTTTATCCGCTTTGACCGCGCCCCGTTCCAGCGCATCGCGACAAGGCGGCTCTCACGCGCCGATCCTCGCCCCACCGCGAGCAGGGCGTTCATCCCCAATTTGCCCATCGCTTTCTCGTCCAGCGTTTCAACCACGACGCCGAGCTTCTCCAACGCTTTGGCGCGCTCGGCGAATTCCACGGGAAAGAGGACATTGGGCGGCTCGTTGACCAGATTGCGCGCCAACTCAACGCCTTCAGCGACGGCGAAGCGGTCTTGTGCGGCTGCGCGGGCAGCGACAGCGTGGCTCGAGCCGATGACGAAATCGGGCGTATCGACGCCGTTGTCCTCCGAGTCCTTCTTGCGTGTCTTGTATTTATCGAACCGATAGCCGCGCAGGCGGAGACCGAGGGCAAAATCGGCCGCCGCCGAGCCGTCCCACGTTCCCGACGGCGCCTCGAAGGCGACTTCGACCCGCTTCGCGCCAGTCACTTTGCCGAAGATGAAGCCGCCGAGCGTCATGAAGTCGACCGGGGCGTTGTCCTTGCCCGGAGCGACGCCGACAACCACCAGCCGCGATGCGTCGAGGCCGGCGGGCGCTAGGATGTCGAGTGCGCTGCGCTGGGCGGCGCGAAAGTTGGACGCCTTCGCCGCGGCGCGGATGAGGGGTTCGAGATCGCCGAACTGCGCCGTCACTGCGGGAGCTGGTTTCATGTCGGCCCCGACAAAGACCACCAGCGCGCTGCCTTTGGGGGCGGACAGGGACCCGAAGGCGATCTTAACCGATCCGCTCATAACCGACGCGTGTCCTTGTCCGGATTTGAGGACGTGAGGCCAGCCGACAGGGCGTCGCCGGCGGTGGGCGCCGACATATCAGGGGGTTTGCCGCGCTCGTCAATAAGCCGCCGCGATTGGGCGACACATTTCAGCCGGTTCGGGTCAAACATCGCCAACGGGAGCAGGTCGTCTTGCAACGAAAGGGCACATGGGGCAAGCGCTGCGCCGGGAGGGCGCGCGCTGATGCGCGCCCGTCGCATCTCCGGACGACGCGGCCGCGATGATCCAGATTGAACGCTATTTGCTGAGGACGGCGACGACAGCCTGTCTTTCAGGCCTGGTCGTCCTGACGGGAGTCGTGTGGGTAACCCAGGCCCTGCGGCAGATCGACCTGATCACCAGCAAAGGCCAGACCATTCTGTTGTTTCTCTTGATAACGGCGCTTGCGCTTCCCTCGCTTATAGCTTTCATCGCGCCGGTCGCGCTCTTTGCTGGCGTTCTCTACACCCTCAACAAGCTCAATGGCGACAGCGAGCTTGTCGTTATGGCCGCTTCGGGCATATCGCCCGCTCGGCTATTGCGCCCGATGGCGCTGCTCTCAGCAGCCGTGTTTGCGGTCGTGGCCGTCCTCTATATCCAGGTTCTGCCTTGGAGTTTCGGCGTCATCGAGAATCTGACGACCTTCATTCACGCAGATTTCATCACCAACTTTGCCCGTCCAGGCGCCTTCTCCCAACTCGAATCGGGGTTCGTGTTTCATTTTCGTGAGCGCACGCCCGACGGGGCTCTTCACGGAGTGTTTATGCAGGATCTACGTGATCTGACCAAGGTCACGACGTATATTGCCGAGGCTGGAAAGACGGTTGATCGAGATGGGGCGAGCTATCTTCAACTGTCCAAGGGCGTCTTGTTGCGGCCACAGTCAGTCGGTGACACGTCGATGGTGACTTTTGACGACTACACCATCGATCTGTCGCAGTTCATGCACGCGGTCAGCGCAATCAAAAGACCGCGCGAGCGCACGACCGCGCAATTGATGGCGCCCGACGCCAAGGATCAAGCGGATCCAGCCCTGTTTGGCCATATTCGCAGCGAACTGCTCGACCGCCTGGCCAGCCCGCTCTACGCTGTTGCGGGCGGTCTCATCGCTTTTGCGGCGCTTGGAGAGGCGCGGACAACTCGTCAGGGGCGAGGCGTTGCGATCGCAGGAGCAGTACTCGCGTTTGCCGGCGTGCGTATGCTTGGGATTGCGGCCACGACTCTCTCTGTCGGCATACCTTCTGCCTCCGTCTTCGTGTGGGTGATTCCGGTCGCCGCTTGCCTCGGGGCTCTGGCGCTGATCTTCCGGCGAGCGATTTTAGCGCTTTTCCGGCCGTTCGGACGGATCCCGGCGTGATCGGCCGGACGCTGTCATTCTATCTCGCCGGTCGCTTCGCACGCTCGGTGATCGCCGCTTTCATGGTGGTCTTTGTTCTCATCTACGCCGTCGATCTCATAGAACTCCTGCGTCGTTCTGGCGATTCTCAGCGTGCAACCGGAATTCTCATGGCCGGCCTGTCGTTCCTGCGAACGCCGACGGTCGCCGAACAAGCGTTGCCATTTGCGGTTCTGTTCGGATCCATGATCGCGTTCCTGAATTTGTCGCGCAAAATGGAGTTGGTCGTCGCGCGCGCGGCAGGGCTCTCCGTCTGGCAATTTCTGACCCCGCCGCTCACCGTGATCGTCCTCATCGGTGTGTTGTCGGTTATTGCCTACAACCCCGCATCAACATGGATGAAACAGAAATCGGACGAGATCGAGAGCGACGTGTTCGGCGGCCCCGCGGCGGGCCAGATGGGGATGTGGATCCGGCAGAAGAGCGTCGACGGTCAGGCGGTTATTCGGGCCGCCGGGAGGGGCTTAGGCGGCACTCAGTTCAACGCAATCGAGATTTTCAACTTTGACGACCAGGGTAATTTCGTCGAGCGGTTGGAAGCAACCTCAGGCGAGTTACGCCAGGGCTACTGGGTGCTGCACGATGTCGTGGCGGTCACTCCGGGTTTCGAAGCCCTTCGGGTTTCTACCTACCTCTTGGCGACGAATCTCGACCGGAGGGAGGTCGCCCAGGCATTCGTCGCGCCTGAAACCGTGTCGTTTTGGCGGCTGCCCGGGCTCGCCGAACAGACCGCGCGCGCAGGATTGGACCCGACGGCTTACCTACTGAAATATCAGGAGCTTCTGGCCAGACCGCTGATGCTGGCGGCGATGGTGCTGGTGGCTGCTTGCTTTTCGTTAAGATTCTTCCGAATGGGCGGGATCGAATATATGGTTT
Organism: uncultured Alphaproteobacteria bacterium; assembly: GCA_963702825.1. Lineage (GTDB taxonomy): Bacteria > Pseudomonadota > Alphaproteobacteria > Rhizobiales > Beijerinckiaceae > Roseiarcus. Next base: position 5,612 of record CAVPEE010000029.1, on the reverse strand, counting down.
CCGGTGGCGTCGTGGCGGGGTTCGTGCTTTATGTCGCGACGAAAGTGGTCAGCGATCTCGGCGGTGCGGGATTTCTCAGCGCCTCCGTAGCCGGGTGGTCGCCCGGGATCGTCGGCTGCATGTTTGGCGTGTATGTGTTGTTGCAACAAGAGGATGGTTGATGGGGTTTGCCGTCAGCTCTCCCTTTGAGTTCAATCCCCGCCGGAAGCGGGCCGCGAGGATCGCGCTGTCGCTGGCGATCGCGGCGGTTGCGGCGTGCGCGCAATTGTTCGCCGGACCGGCGGCCGCGCAAACGCCCCCCCCCGCCCAGTCCGCGCAAGCCAAGCCGCAGGACAAGCTGGTCATCGACGCGGATGAGCTTGTCTACGACAAGGACAAGAACACGATCTCGGCCGTGGGTTCGGTTCAGCTGTTCTATCAAGGCCGGTTGCTTCAGGCCGACCGCGTAACCTACGACCGCGCCAGCAAGCGCGTCTACGCGGAAGGCCACGCCAAGATGACGGACGAGCATGGCAACGTCGTCTACGGAAGCCGGTTCGCGCTTAGTGATGATTTTCGCGACGGTTTCATCGACAGCGTGCAGGTTCTGACGACCGACAAGACGCGCTTCACCTCCCCGCGCATCGAGCGCTCGAACGGCGATGTCACGGTGCTGCAGAAGGGGGCCTACACCGCCTGCGAACCATGCAAGGACCATCCGGAACGGCCGCCATTCTGGCAGGTGCGCGCAACCAAGATCATCGAGAACCAAACGACCCATACGGTCTACTACGAGGACGCCCAGCTCCAGTTTTGGGGCTTTCCCGTGTTCTACATGCCCTATTTTTCCTCGCCCGACGCGACCGTCAACAAGCAGACCGGCCTTTTAGCGCCGTCACTCGTTTCCGGGGGCGACCTCGGCTATGGCATGAGCTTGCCCTATTTCATCAATCTGGCGCCCAACTACGACCTCACCCTAACTCCGACCTTCCTCTCGAAGCAGGGATTATTGGGAGAGGTCGACTGGCGTCAGCGACTCTCCAATGGCTCGTACAACATTCGCGCGATCGGGATCGACCAGGAGCAACCTGGAGCCTTCCCGGTTTTTCCCTATGGCGCGGGAGACACGCGACTGCGAGGCGCGATCCAAAGCAGCGGCAACTTTTTTCTCAATGACATGTGGCAGTTCGGCTGGAACGGCACATGGTTGAGCGACAAATTCTTCCTCAACGATTACCGACTTCAGGGCATCAACTTCGACACTTTCTTTTTCCAGGACGTCCTCTCGACCGTCTATCTGCGCGGCCAGGCGGCCCAGAGCTTCTTCGACCTCAGCGCCTACCATTTCGAGGGCACGACAGCGAACGACGACAATCGCACTCTGCCGACCGCCGTCGCGCCGGTCTTCGACTACAACCGGGTGATCAACGTTCCCGCCGACCGCACCAATGGGCTCGGAGGCGAGCTGACAGTCGACGCCAACGTCGCCAACATCAACCAGACCAACGCCGCGTTCCAGTCGACCGGCCTCCAGACCTTCGACAACGCCTTTCACCTTTATAACGTCTGCGAGACGCAGGTCGGAAATACGCTCGTCAATACGTATGTCCCGGGCAAATGCCTGCTGCGCGGCATCGCCGGCGATTACACGCGAGCGTCGGGACAGGTCTCCTGGCAGCGCGGCTACATCGATCCCATCGGCGAAGTGTGGAAGCCGTTCCTGTTCGCCCGCCTCGACGGCGAGGCGACCGAACTCAATGAAACCGGATCGATCACCTACGCCAGCGGGTTCGGCACGAGCACAGTCGCCAATTCGAGCCAGGCCGCCTTCTTTTCCGGCTCGAGCCAGGGCGCTTTCGCCCGCTACATGGCGGGCGCTGGCCTCGAGTACCGCTTTCCGTTTACCTCCACGTCGTCCTGGGGGACGCAGACGATTACGCCGATCGCCCAGTTCATCGCGCGGCCGAGCGAGATCATGCCGAGAATCCAGCCCAACGAAGATTCGCAGAGCCTCGTTTTCGACGACACGAACCTGTTCGCCTGGAACAAGTTCTCCGGCTACGATCGGGTCGAAGGCGGCACGCGGCTCAACTACGGATTCCAATATGCTGCCGATTTCGCCAACGGAGGCCACGCCAACTTTGTCGGCGGGGAATCGATCCAGGTCGCTGGCCAGAATTCCTACACCCTCTTTGATCCCACCAATACCGGGCTCGAGTCCGGCCTGGACAAGAAGTACTCGAACTTCGTGTTCGGCGAGACGCTTCAGCCGTTCTCGAACCCGATCACGCTCATGAGCAAACAGCAGTTCGACAGCTCGACGCTGGCAGCTTGACCGCTTTGACGGGATCCTCAAGGCGAGCTACGCCGGCATAAATGCAACCGTCGATTATGCCCTTTACGCCGCGCAGCCGGCGCTCGGATTCGAGTTTCCGCGCGAAGGCCTGATCGGAAGCGCTGGCTACAGCTTCCAGGATCGCTGGTCGGTCAACGGATCGCTCGTCGTCGACTTCTCGCGTCACTATTACGACACGCTGGGACAGACGACCCCAATCTTCAATCCTGTCGGCTATACGTTCGGCCTCGGCTACAAGGATGAGTGCACCACGCTCAGCGTCACGTATGCGTCCAACGCCAGTCAACCGCTGGCCTTCCAGGAGTTCCCAGGCGGCCCCGTCATTACAAACCCAGCGACGCGCACCCAGACGCTGCTGATTAAGCTCGAGCTGCGCACGCTCGGCGACGTGAGGACGAACGTCGGCCTCTGATCGTCGCCAGCTTGGCGAAACTCCGCCTTCGGAGCCTTGACCATGACCGGCGACGCGCTGCCGCTGGCGATGACGATGGGCGACCCGGCGGGGATCGGCCCGGAACTGGCGCTCGCCGCCTGGCGCGATCGAACGCCAGGCGCGCCGTTCGTCGTTTTCGCGGCGCCTCGGCGTCCTCGCCGCCGCAGCCAAGCGCGCGGGCTTTACCGCGCCGATCATCGAGATCGATCCGTCGGGAGCTCGAGCCGCGTTCTCGAACGGCCTGCCGGTCGTCCCGCTGAAAAACGCGGTTGAAGACGCGCCCGGCCGCCCGAGCGCAGCCAATGCCGCGGCGACGATCGAATCGATCGAGCGCGCGGTCGAGGCGGTCCGTCAAGGCCACGTGCGCGCCGTGGTGACCAACCCCATCGCCAAAGCCACGCTTTATCAGGCGGGATTCAAATACCCCGGCCACACCGAATATCTCGGCGCGCTCGCCGAGGCCTGGGGCGCCCCGGCCTTTCCGGTGATGATGATCTGGTCGGAGACGCTGGCGGTTGTCCCCGTGACCATCCATATTCCGCTCGCCGACGTGGCCAGGGCGCTGACCGCCGACCTCATCATCAGAACCGGGCGTATCGTCGATCGCGACCTGCGCGCCCGTTTTCGTGTGACTCGGCCGCGCCTGGCGGTCGCCGGGCTCAATCCCCACGCGGGGGAGGGCGGAGCGATGGGGCGGGAGGAGATCACGATCATTAGGCCCGCGATCGAGGCCCTGCGGGCGCAAGGAATCGACGTCGTCGGGCCGCTCCCCGCCGATACGATGTTCCATCCCAAGGCGCGGGCGCGCTACGACGTGGCGCTCACGATGTATCACGACCAGGGCCTGATCCCGGTCAAGACCCTCGCCTTCGACGAAGGCGTCAATGTCACGCTCGGTCTGCCGTTCGTGCGCACGTCTCCCGATCACGGCACGGCGTTCGACATCGCCGGAAAGGGGCTCGCCAACCCGGCGAGCCTCATCGCGGCGCTCAAGCTCGCCGACCGACTGACGCGATGAGCCTCGCCGCGGACGGGCTGCCGCCGCTCCGCGACGTGGTCGCGGCGCACGGGCTCGAACGCCCGCAAGGCGCTGGGTCAGAACTTCCTCTTCGACCTCAACCTCACCCGAAAGATCGCCCGCGCCGCGGGACCGCTTGCCGGTGTCGCCGTGATCGAGGTCGGCCCTGGACCTGGCGGCCTCACCCGCGCGCTGTTGTCGGAGGGCGCCGAGAAGGTGATCGCCATCGAGCGCGACGCCCGCGCGCTCGGCGCGCTCGCCGAGATCGCCGCGCATTGGCCGGGACGGCTCGAAATCATCGAAGGCGACGCGCTGCGCATCGCGCCCGAGACGCTGATCGAGCGGCCTGGGCCATGCCGATTCGCATCGTCGCCAACCTCCCCTACAACATCGCAACCGCGCTCCTGGCAGGCTGGCTCGAGGCCGAGCCATGGCCGCCGTTCTACGATCGCCTGACGCTCATGTTCCAGCGCGAGGTGGCTGAGCGCATCGTCGCCTCGCCCGACCGAGCGCGCCGACTATGGACGCCTCGCGGTGCTGGCGGGATGGCGGACGGAGGCGCGCATCCTGTTCGACATCCCGCCCGCCGCCTTCGTTCCCGCGCCGAAGGTCACGTCGAGCGTGGTCGAGCTCATTCCGCGGGCGAGCCCGGAGCCCTGCGACGCAGCGACGCTGTCGGCGCTGACTCAGGCCGCGTTCGGCCAGCGGCGCAAGATGCTGCGCCAGTCGCTGAAGGGCTTCGCCGCGGCGCGTGGGCTCGACCTTCCCGCTCTCATCGCCACGGCCGGGCTCGAGCCGACGATGCGGGCGGAGGAGGTCGACGTCGCCGGGTTCGTGGCGCTCGCGCGGGCAGCCGTCGAGTCGCCTGGCGGAAACAACATAGCAAAATAGTTTTAGACTCGAAGGCGAGCAGGTCAGGGGCAAATAACCGCTCTTAAACGCGCTTAAACGCAAATAAACGTTAGTAAAATTGCTTTCATTTGCTAACGTTTATTTTTTCGAATTGGGACTTTTCAATGGGTTACGGGCGATTCAAATAAAAAAATCTTCCCCGGTCTCCTGCGTTGATAAAATCGTTGCGAGCGCGTCTCTCCATCTTGGCTGGCCCGAAGGCGGAGTTGGGATCTGGTCATAGAAAATAAGATAGCATGAGTTCTGTTTTTCGTAAAGAAAATGCAGGCGGCTCAACAAGAAGGCCGCCCCGAGGCGGCCTTTCAGGCAAGGCGTCCGAATCCGGATGAACTCACGCCGCCGCGCGAGCCCGCGCGCGATATCCAGCAAAACCCAACCCGCCAAAGCCGACGAGCAGCATCGCCCAAGTCGAGGGCTCGGGCACGGGTAGGCCCAGTGCGCTGAGCGCAGCGTCCGCAACGAGAAGTTGTCCCGCCGCGGTCGGATGGACGTCGTCCCAGAAAAGGTAGGTGTCCTGCACCGCGGGGAGTGTGGAGCAGAGCGAGCCGCCGGTTGCGGAGCCGGTAAAGCCGCCCGTCCAGCATGGATCCGTGACGTTGGAGAAGCCGAACGCGCTCGGATCCTGCACAGCCTTGTCGAGCAGGGCGTAGGTATTGAGATCGAAGACCGTGAGCCCGGCGGCCTCGACCGGCGCCAGGTCTATCAGCACCTGCTCATCGAAATAGGCCGAGAGGGCAGTGGCCGCCGCGGAGGCGGCAGGCGAACCAAGAGCCGTAATTTGTGGAGTGACGCCGAGGTCCGGCACGTCGAACAGCACCAAGTCCTTTGCGCCCGCGGCCGCGAGGTCGCCCGCCTCCGACGCCACCACCAGAGCGGCGCGGCGGCGGCGCGGCGGCTTGCTGCGGCGTGAGGCC